>CAZUVC010000037.1:0-36830 GCA_964623745.1 uncultured Thiobacillus sp.
AGGTGTGCGCGTCGAGCGTGTTCATCGGGGGTCCTTTTTTTCGGCTTGCGGGCACTTTAGGGGCAGTCCGCAAAACCGACAACTCCGGCTCTTGAAATGCGCCGCGCACCCCCCAAATCGGTTGCATCGACATTCGTCAACCTGAAGGAGGACATGATGGCCCATATCACCTACGACCCGCTTGCAATGACGGACCCGCTGGATTCGCTGTTCCGGGGGTTTTTCCGTCCGGTCCGCATGGATGCCGAGCTGCCGCAGATCCGCATGGACGTGAAGGAAAACGAGGGCGGCTATGCCGTCCACGCCGATATCCCGGGCGTTGCCAAGGATGACATCCACGTCTCGATCGACGGCAACACGGTGGCGATCAGCGCCGAAGTGAAGCAAAGCGCCGAACAGAAGGACGGCGAGAAAGTGCTGCGGCGCGAACGTACTTTCGGCCGTGTCAGCCGCAGTTTCGCGCTGGAGCACGAGGTGGACGAGGCGTCCGCCAGCGCCCGCTATCGGGACGGCGTGCTGGAACTGGTGCTGCCAAAGAAGGCCGCCGCCGCGGCCAAGCGGCTGGCCGTGCAGTAAGCGCGATCCGGCAGGCAGGGAAAGGCGGCCACGCGCCGCCTTTTTTATTGGCGTAAAATTCGCGCAATCGTG
Source organism: uncultured Thiobacillus sp. (assembly GCA_964623745.1). GTDB lineage: Bacteria > Pseudomonadota > Gammaproteobacteria > Burkholderiales > Thiobacillaceae > Thiobacillus. Next base: position 649 of record CAZUVC010000037.1, read on the forward strand.
TCCGGAGCCGCCATGCCTTCACCCCATACCGCCGCCGAAAAAGCCCACATCCTGTCCGAGGCGCTGCCTTACATCCAGCGTTTCTACGACAAGACCATCGTCATCAAGTACGGCGGCAACGCCATGACCGAGCGCCACCTGATGGAGGCCTTTGCCAAGGACGTGGTGTTGCTTAAGCTGGTGGGGATGAACCCGGTGGTGGTGCATGGGGGCGGCCCGCAGATCGCCGGCCTGCTGCAGCGCATCGGCAAGCAGAGCGAGTTCATCCAGGGCATGCGCGTGACCGACGAGGAAACGCTCGACGTCGTCGAGATGGTGCTTGGCGGCCTGGTCAACCAGGACATCGTGACGCTGATCAACAAGCACGGCGGCAAAGCGGTGGGACTGACAGGCAAGGACGGCAATTTCATCCATGCCAAAAAAATGCTGGTCGCGAGCAAGGAAGAACTCGGCAAGTTTGTTGACATCGGCCAGGTGGGCGAAATCACCAGCATCGACCCGAAGATCATCGAGCTGCTGGACTCGGGCGACTTCATTCCGGTGGTGGCGCCGCTCGGCACCGACAAGGAAGGCAACGCCTACAACATCAATGCCGACGTCGCCGCTGGCAAGCTGGCGGGCGTGCTGAAAGCGGAGAAAGTCATTTTCATGACCAACACGCCCGGTGTGCTCGACAAGCAGATGCAGCTGCTGACCGGGATCACCCCGCGCGAGGTCGACGAGCTGATCGCCGACGGCACCATCTCCGGCGGCATGATTCCCAAGGTGGGCTACGCGGTCGACGCGGTGCATAGCGGCGTCAAGACCGCGCACATCATCGACGGCCGGGTCGAGCATGCGCTGCTGCTGGAAATTCTGACGCCGGAAGGGGTGGGTACGCTGGTCAAGAGAGCCTAGTCCGGCTGCCCGCATAATCAGGTAGGCTAGCATCGCGATAGCGACCGAGGACAGGTGCAGCATGGTGACGCCCCCTTTGCTGGAATTGCATCATATTGAGTAAAAAGGCGCCAGTTCGGCTGCTGCTCGTTCCCGCGATCATTCTCGTCGTGGGGCTGGCGCTGACCTATGCGCTTCAGAAATCGGCCCGTGAATCCATGCAGCTGGCGCTGCATGACGAATTCGACTTTCGCGTCAACGAAATCGTCGCGAACATCAACTCGCGGATGGCCAAGTACGAGCAGATCCTGGAAGGCGGTGCCGGCCTGTTCGCGGCATCGAGTTCGGTGGAGCGCGCCGAGTTTGCGGAATACGTGCGCACCCTGAAACTCGACGACAAATATCCCGGCATTCAGGGTGTGGGGTTTTCCATCATGGTGCCGCCGCCGGAAAAAGACCGTCACATTGCGCAAATCCGCGCCGAAGGCTTTCCTGAATACGATCTCCGCCCCGCCGGCGTGCGGGAGGTCTACACCTCGATCCTGTACCTTGAGCCTTTCAGTTGGCGCAATCAGCGCGCCTTTGGCTATGACATGTATTCCGAACCGGTTCGCCAGGCGGCCATGGCAAAAGCCCGGGATGAAGACCGCGCCGTGATTTCCGGCAAGGTTCGGCTGAAGCAGGAAACTGAGGAGGACGTCCAGGCGGGACTGCTGATGTTCCTGCCGGTTTTTCGCGCCGATGCGCCGCATCACACCGCGGACGAGCGCCGCGCGAACCTGGTCGGCTGGGTCTATGCGCCCTTCCGCATGAACGACCTGATGCGGGGCGTCCTGGGGGAATATTTCGGCGAGATCAATGCAGTGCTGGACCTTGAAATATACGACGGCGGCTCGTCCGCCGAGCCCGGGCTGATGTTCGATTCGAACGACCGGATCCGCCAGCAGCATCCCGCGTTCCACGTTGTCAAAACCATGCCGCTGCTCGGCCACCAGTGGACGCTGGTCATCCGTTCGCTGCCTTCTTTCGATGCCCGGCTGAAAAGCGACGAGGCGAACATCATCGCCCTTGCCGGAACGCTGGGCAGCATGATGCTGGCGCTGGTCGTGTGGCTGCTGGTGACGGGACGGGCGCGCGCCGTGGAGATGGCGGAAGTCATGACCGCCGACCTGCGCCAGAGCGAAGCGCGACAGAAGAAGCTCAATCGCGCCCTGCGCCTGCTCAGCGACTGCAACATGGCGCTGGTGCATGCCGCGGACGAGCACGCGCTGCTGAATGAAATCTGCCGCCTGTGCGTCGAGCGGGGAGGCTATCTGATGGCCTGGGTGGGCTACGCGGATAAGGATGAAGCCAAAACTGTCCGGCCGATCGCGCAATCCGGCTATGAAAACGGCTATCTCGACAGCGTCAGTATCACGTGGGCGGATACCGAGCTTGGACAGGGACCGACCGGGACGGCGATCAGGACCGGCCTGCCCAGCGTCAACCAGAATGTGGTGACGCATCCCGGGATGGCGCCGTGGCGGGAGGCGGCCATCCAGCGCGGCTACCGCTCCAGCATTGCGCTTCCGCTGATCGGCGACGCCAAAGTGCTGGGCGCCCTCACCATGTATGCGCGCGAAGCCCATGCCTTCGACCCTGAAGAAATCCGGCTGCTGGAAGAACTCGCCAGCGACCTTGCCTACGGCGTCGTGACCCTGCGGACGCGTGCGGAACACGAGGCCGCGAAGGAGCAGCTGGCTTTCCTGGCCCAGTTCGATCCGCTGACGCATCTGCCCAACCGCCTGTTGCTACGCGACCGCTTCGAGCATGCGGCGCAGGGCACGCTAAGCGGACATGCCACGATGGCGATGCTGTATCTCGACCTCGACAATTTCAAGCAGATCAATGAAAGCTACGGCCACCAAACCGGCGACAAGGTGCTCGTCTCCGCGGTCGAACGGCTACAGCAATGCCTCCTGGCGACCGACACGCTGAGCCGGCTGAACGGCGATGAGTTCGTCATCCTGCTAACCGAGCCACAGAGCGCGTCCGGTATTGTCGCCGCGGCCAATGCCATTCACGATGTCTTCATCGAACCGGTCGTCGTCGACGGCAATGCGCTGAACCTGTCGTTCTCAATCGGTATCAGCGTGTTCCCGGCGGACGGGCGGGACTTCGATACCCTGCTCAAATGCGCCGATGCCGCGGTCGAAAGCGCCAAGATCGCCGGGCGCAACACTTACCGCTTTTTTACCCAGGAAATGAATGCTGATCTGCAGGAGCAGATGCGGCTCAGCGGCGAATTGAATCGGGCAGTGCGGCAAGGCGAATTCCTGCTGCACTTTCATCCGCAGGTCGACCTTCGGACCGGCTGGATTACCGGCGTCGAGGCCCTGGTCCGCTGGCAGCATCCCGTCGATGGCATGATCCCGCCTGCCCGTTTCATTCCGCTTGCAGAACGCAGCGGACACATCGTGCAGATCGGCCAGTGGGTGCTCAACGAGGCGTGCCGGCAAGCCCGGGCCTGGATGGATCATGGGCTGCCTCCGCTGGTGGTCGCCGTCAATCTCTCCGCAGTGCAGTTCAAGCGCGGCAATGTGCTGGACATGGTGTCCTCGGCGCTCGCCAGTACGGGTCTGCCAGCGAACTGTCTGGAGCTCGAGCTGACCGAGTCCATCCTGCTGCAGGACAGCGCATCGACGATGGAAACGCTGCGCGGGCTGAAGGCGCTGGGCGCCAAGCTTTCCATCGACGATTTCGGAACGGGCTATTCCAGCCTTTCCTATCTCAAGCAGCTGGATGTCGACAAACTCAAGATCGACCAGTCGTTCGTCAGGGATATCCTGGCCGACGGAGACAGCGCCTCGATCGTCAAGGCCATCATCCAGCTGGGGCACACGCTGCAGCTGGAGGTGATCGCCGAGGGCGTGGAAACCGACGCCGAACTCGCGTTCCTGCGCGCCTCCGATTGCGATGCGGCACAAGGCTATCTGTTCAGTCGTCCGGTTACGGCCGATCTGTTCGAAAAGCTTGTACGCAACGGGGTCCGTTGGCCGGCATGACATCCGAACCGAAGCGCTCAGCATTTAAAATGGGCGTGTTCAAACCTGCCCGAATACAGAAAGACAAATCATGCGTTACTGGCTGATGAAATCCGAGCCCTCCGACGTCTCGATCGACGACCTCGCCGCCATGCCCAAGCAAAGCGTCGCCTGGTATGGCGTGCGCAACTATCAGGCGCGCAACTTCATGCGCGACCAGATGAAGCCCGGCGACAAGGTGCTGTTCTACCATTCGTCGTGTGCAGAGCCCGGCATCGCCGGACTGGCCGAGGTCAGCGTGGCGGCGTATCCCGACGCCACCCAGTTCGATCCCAAGAACAAATACTTCGACCCCAAGGCGACTGCGGAAACGCCGCGCTGGTTCAACGTCGACGTCAAGCTGGTGAAGAAGACGCGACTGATGCCGCTGTCCGAAATCCGCGGCTACCCCGAACTCGCCAACATGCGCATCCTGCAGAAGGGCAACCGCCTGTCGATCACCCCGGTCGACCCGGCCGAGTATCAATTCATCGTCAAGCATCTCTAAATGCCCGAGCTTGCCCCGGCGCTGCTGGCAGCCTACATCGGCCTGGGCCTGGTGGTCGGCTTCGTCGCCGGCCTGCTCGGGGTCGGCGGCGGCCTCATCATCGTGCCGGTGCTGATCATGCTGCTGCACGCACAGGGCCTGGCGGCCGGCATGGAGCCGCAGCTGGCGCTCGGTACTTCGTTTGCGTCGATTCTTTTCACTTCGCTGTCCAGCGTGCGTGCGCACCACCGTCATGGCGCCGTCGAATGGCCGCTGGTGTGGCACATCACGCCCGGCATCCTGCTCGGCACGCTGGCGGGCGCCTTGTTTGCAGCACAGATGCCGGCGCTGGTGCTGAAACTTTTTTTTATCGCCTTCCTGTTTTATGCCGCTGCCCAGATGTGGCTCGACTTCAGGCCGGCCCCGCACCGTGCGCTACCGGGGCGCATCGGCACCACGCTGGCAGGCAGCGTGATTGGTGCGGTGTCGAGCTGGGTCGGCATCGGTGGCGGCACGCTGTCGGTGCCGTTCATGTTGTGGCACAACGTGACGCTGCATCGCGCGATCGCCACCTCCGCTGCAATCGGTTTTCCGATCGCGATCGCCGGTGCGGTCGGCTATGTCCTGGGCGGATGGAATGCAACGGGTCTGCCGCCCGGCAGTGCTGGCTTCGTCTACCTGCCGGCGCTCGCCGGCATCGTGATCGGCAGCGTGTTCACCGCGCCGCTCGGCGCGCGCACTGCGCACCGCCTGCCGGTGCGGCCGCTGAAGCGGATATTTGCGCTGCTGCTGGTGACGCTGGCGCTGCGCATGGTATGGACGTTCCAGCGCTGAGCGAAATAACCTATATATGGAGAGGGTGAGGCATGCACTCCACTAAATGTGGGGGATATGTGACAGTAATGATTGCGTGCTTGAGCCGCCACGCGGCGCGCGTTAGTCTTTCGACACATGCTGAAAATTCGTCGCATGGCTGATCAACAACTCCGTGGAGAATCACATGGCGCACTTACAGGCAGTTCGGACTTCGCTGCAGCCGCAGCAAAACACATTCACCCAATTGACCACGTATTTCGATGCGCATAACCAGATTTCCTGGGGCTACATGCATGCGGAGCCACGCCCGTGTTTTACGCCGACCTTGCTGCAGGAGTTGCTGGCGTGGTGCCATGAAATTGCCGGACAGATCGACGACCCTGATCAGTCTGATGTGCGTTACATGGTGACGGCGTCGTCCCATCCGGGGGTGTTCAATTACGGCGGCGATCTGAACCGTTTTGCCGAGCTGATCGTGTCGGGCGAGCGCGACCGTCTCGCGCAGTACGCCCAGGCGTGCATCGAGCCGCTTTACCTGTATGCGGTGCATCTGAACCGGCCCGGTCTGAAGTCCATTTCGCTGGTGCAGGGCGACGCGCTGGGTGGTGGATTTGAATGTGCGCTGTCCGGCAATGTGCTGATCGCCGAGCGGGGCTGCAAGCTTGGATTCCCTGAAATCCTGTTCAACCTGTTCCCGGGCATGGGCGCATTGAGCCTGCTGGGACGCCGGGTGGGCTATCAGAAGGCAGAACAGATCATTCTCAGCGGTCGTTTGTATCTGGCCGAGGAGTTGCACGAAATGGGTGTGGTCGATGTGCTGGCCGAGCCGGGGGAAGGCGAGTGGGCGGTACACGATTACATTCGGCGTGAAACCCGTTCGCGCAATGGCGCATTGGCCCTGCGCAGTGCGCGCGACGAAATCCAGCCCATTTCGTACAGCGAGCTGATGCGCATTACCGATATCTGGGTCGATGCCGCCCTGCGTCTGGAAGCCAAGGACATCCGCATGATGGAGCGTCTGGTGAGCCGCCAGACGGGCAAGGCGGAAGCCGTGCCGGCAACACCCGCAGCCACGACCGCATCACAGAAGTTCAGCGCTTAGCTTGCGGGCCTGATAGGCCATCAGGGCGGCCTGCGTGGCCGTCAGGGCCGTCTGCACCGCGTGCAGACGGTCATGGGCCAGCTGGCTGGTGAACTCGAAGGGCTTGACGCGCTCGGCGTCGGCGCATTGCTGCGCCAGCTGGTGGGCGCCGATGTCGCGGGCACCGCCTTTCAGCATGTGGAGCTGGTCGTTCCACAGACCGTAATCCTGCGTGGCCAGTGCGCGCTCGATGTCCTGCACGGCACGCTGGCTGTCTTCCTCGAAACTCGTCAGCAGGTCTTCTACGAGTGTGTTCCCGCCCATCAGCGCCAATTCGTCGAGAACCGACTCGTCCAGCCCGTCGGCATGACGGACCTCGCGCGCGGCGGCGACGCCCGTCTGGGTTTGTTGCCCCGCGAGGCGTCCGATCAGCTCTGCAAGTTCACGGCCGTTGACGGGCTTGGTGAGGAAGGCGTCGACGCCAGCCGCCTCGCATGCCGCCTGGGCTTCGACGCGTGCGTCGGCTGTGAGCATGATGACGGGCAGATGCCCTTTTTCCATGAAGCGCCAGCGCTTGACCACTTCCGGTCCCGACAACTGCGGCATATGCATGTCGACGATGGCGAGCTGGTAGGCGGGCTCGCCGGCTTCGAGCATGGCCAGGGCCTCTTCGCCGTCACGCGCGAGATGGACGGTATGCCCGCTGTGTTCGAGCAAGCCACGTATGACGCGCTGGTTGACCGGGTTGTCTTCGGCCACCAGGATGCGCAGCCCGAATCCGCCCTGCGCCTGCAGGTGCTGGGCCATCGACACCACATTGGGCGGCATCTCGTGGCTGACTGCAGCATGAATGGCGTTGAACAGCAGCGTGGCGTTGACGGGCGTGCGCAGCACCGCAGCATAGCCTTCGCGTTCCAGCGCCTGGTCACGCAACGGTGTGCTGGCGTCGGATTCGATCAGGATGAGGGGCAGCGTAGAAAGGCCGGGGTCGTCACGCAGCCGATGCAACAACGCGACCGGATCGTCCGACAGCGCGCTGCGTTCCACCACGACCGCGCCCAGCGGCGTGCCGCCCGAGAGGTCGGTCGACAGCTCGGCTGCCAGACGGACGGTGTTGCCCACCCGCATGGATTCGGCGCCCCAGCCGTGGATCATGGTTTGCAAACGGATCGACAATTCACCCGAGGCAAGAATGGCGACCCGCATGGGCGCTTCGAATTGCGCTTCGGGCGGCGCAAGCTCGTCGGCAGTCTGTAACGCGAACGGCAGTTCGAACCAGAACGTCGTGCCTTCGCCTTCGCGGCTGTGCAGGCCGATTTGTCCGCCCATGGTTTCCACCAGCTGGCGGGCGATGGTGGTGCCCAGGCCGCTACCACCGAACCGGCGGGTGATGGAGGGATCGGCCTGGGTGAAACTGTCGAAAATCCGGGCCTGCGCGGCTTCCGGAATGCCGATGCCAGTGTCGACGATCTCAAAGCGCAGGCGTTGCGGCTGATGGCTCTGCCCGATGGGGCGCACATAGACGTCGACCCGGCCGCTTTCGGTGAACTTGATGGCATTGCCGATCAGGTTGATCAGGATCTGGCGCAAATGCCGCGCGTCGCCATGCAGATTGAAAGGCGTCTGTGGCGCGATATGCGGCGACAGCCCCAGCCCCTTGCCGCGCGCCTGATGTTCCATCATCGAGACGGTGCCGTTGACCAGCCGGTGGAGGTCGAAATTCTCACTTTCGGTGAGGATGCGCCCGGCCTCGATGCGTGAAATGTCGAGCACGCTTTCGATCAGGTCCAGCAGGGTATTGGCCGATGCGCGGATGATCCGGGTGAGTTCTTTCTGCTCCTTGTCCAGTCGGGTTTCCGACAGCAGGTCGGATACGCCGATGACGCCGTTCAGCGGCGTGCGTAGCTCGTGGCTCATGTTGGCGAGAAAATTCGACTTGGCCTGACTGGCTTCGTTGGCGCGTCTGATCGCAGAATGCAGCTGGCGCATCAAGGCGGCGGCATACAGCGGGACGATGATCATGGTGAACATGATGCCCGCGCCCAGTGCCAGCTGCGCTTGCCAGAAGGGATTGAAGACCAGCACGGCACCAAATCCCACAGCGGTGAGCGCAGTGGAAAAATACAGATACGGCACACCGTATCGGAAGCCGTTACCGAGCGTGACCCAGAGGTAGACGCCCACCAGCGGTGCAGAGGTTTCTCCGCCAATCAGCAGCAGGAAGGATGCGGTCGAAAAATCAACCACGGCACCAAAGATTCGCCGGGGCGGCGATGCCCGCAGGCTGAACAGGGTGCCGGCCAGGATGAGCGTGGCAGTCGACAGGAAAAACAGCGCGACGAAGTGAATGCTGGAGTAGATGTACTCGGGGTGTTCCACCCAGCTGGAGCTGAAATAAACGTAGGAAACGACGCCGATGACAAAACGGATCAGCGCCTGCTGAAACTCGGTGTCTGGCCGCGCACGTATATGCGCCCTCAGGCGCTGAACGAAAGCGGGTAGTGGCAGCCTCGCCATCATGCGCTTACGGCGTCAGCGGGGCGTGTCGCCCAGTTCCCGCATGATGGCGGCGACGGCATCGATGCGCAGTTCGAATGCGCGCACGCAGGCGGGATCAAAGTGTCGGCCACTTTCGGACTGCAGGTAGGCGAGCGCGTCCTGGAACGACCACGCACCCTTGTAGGGCCGGTTGGAAGTGAGCGCGTCGAACACGTCGGCCACGGCCACGATGCGCGCGGGCAGCGGGATGTCTTCTCCGGCGAGGCCCTGCGGATAGCCGCTGCCGTCGAATTTCTCGTGATGGCCGAGCGCAATCACCGCGCCCATCTGCAGATAGCGTGAAGGGCTGTCGGACAGGATTTCATGGCCAATCTGCGGATGGCGCCGCATGACGACCTGTTCCTCCGGGGTGTGGCGGCCGGGCTTGAGCAGGATGTGGTCGGGGATGCCGATCTTGCCGATGTCGTGCATCGGCGAGGCGGCCTCGATCTCGTCGCATTCCATCGCGGTGAGCTTGAGCTCCTCGGCGATCAGGCGGGCATAACGGGACATCCGAATGATGTGGTTGCCGGTTTCCTCGTCGCGGTATTCGCCTGCCTTGGCCAGCTTCATCAGGGTTTCGCGTTCGCGCAGGCGCACCGCGCGGGTGGCCTGCATGACCTGCTCTTCCAGCCACTGCGCGCGGTCGGCCACCACTTTCTGGCTGCGTCGCAGCGTCAGCAGGTTGAGGCAGCGCGCGCGGCATTCCAGCGGGTCGATCGGGCGGGTGAGAAAGTCGGTGGCGCCGTTTTCCAGCGCCTGGTAGCGCACCTGGCGGTCTTCCACCACGGTGACGATGATCAGCGGCACGTCGGACAGGCGCCGTTCGGCGCGGACACGACGGGTGAATTCGATGCCGTCCATGCCGGGCATGCGGTAATCGGTGATGATCAGGTCCGGCGTCTCGACCTGCATGTGCGCCAGCGCTTCCAGCGGGTCGGCAAAGCTGCTGACCACCACCCCGGGCTCCAGCGTGCGAGCCAGGCCTTCGAGCAGGCTGCGCGCGGTGCTGCGGTCGTCGACAATGACCACCCGCGCGCCGCCGCGCGGCCGCGCATCCCCTGTCGGGGTGCTGGGCAAGTCGGGAGGCACGATGCGCAAGGGTGTGGAGGCCATGATGTATTCTCTGCCGTGAACGGTGGGTTATTGTGCCGTTTTGATTAATGTATCGGGTGGTGGATCGTTTACTTTAATGCGCGGGAGGCAAAACATGAAGAAAAACATGTTGTTGGGTTGGGTCGCCGGTCTGGTTGCGGTGCTGGGTTTGAGCGTGCCCGCCGTCGCGTCCGATTACGCGCGCGAAAAGAAATGGGCGGATGAAGTGCTGCCGGGGTTGGTGGTGGGCGATCCGGTCTATCTTCAGACACCGCGCGGGCACCATAAATTCCTGACCCTGTTCACCCCGGTGGAAGGCACCGACAAGGCCGTTATTGTCGTCCACGGTCTTGGCATCCATCCCGACTGGGGCATGGTCGGCACCCTGCGCACCGACCTGGCCGACCGCGGCTTCACCACGCTGTCGATCCAGATGCCGATCCTGGCGGCCGACGCCAAGGGCGAGGACTACCCGCCGACTTTCCCCGAGGCGGCCGAGCGCATTGGCGAAGCCGTCGCGTTTTTGAAGGGCAAGGGCTACTCGCAGATTGCCATCGTCTCCCACAGCATGGGCTCGCGCATGAGTTTGGTATACCTGTCGGGCAAGTCGGATCCTGCGGTCAAGGCCTGGGCCAGCCTGGGCATTTCGGTCGGCAACTACAAGGCCCTGAAGCTGCCGGTGTTGGACTTGTACGGCGACAACGACCTGCCGCCAGTGCTGGCCAATGCGGGCACGCGCAAGCAAAGTCTGACCGCCGCGGGTTCAAGGCAGGTGGTGGTGGCGCGCGCCGACCACTTTTTCACCGGGCGCGAGGGTGAAATGGTGACGGCGGTGGCCGACTTTCTGGATGCGACGCTGAAATAGCCGACCGTTTGCCGCAGCCAGCAAAAAGCCCCGCCGAAGCGGGGCTTTTTGCTGGGCGGGAGCCCGGCTCGCTTATACCGCTTCCAGCTTGCGCATGCCGGCGGGCAGCAGCTTGAGGTCGACCAGCGCGGTGACGAGCGCCTTGAAGAAGGTCGCGTCGGCTTCGTACACCAGCTTGTAGTACTGGATTTTCATGGTGAGGGCGCTGCCGAGCACGATGGCCAGGAAGGTGAGAATGGAACCCAGCGCCAGCGTCGAGAAGCCGGTGACCGCCTGGCCGATGGTGCAGCCCATCGCCAGCACGCCGCCGAAGCCCATCAGGACGGCGCCGATGAAATGGTTGCCGAAGTCGCGGCCGGAAGCGAACCACTCGATGCGGAAGCTGCGCGAAATCAGCGCCCACAGCAGCGAGCCGAGGATCACGCCCGCCAGCGCCATAATGCCAAAAGTGAGCAGGGTGGGGTCGAAGCCGTTGGCAGCGTAGCCCAGCGTCTGCCCCATCGGATTGATGAAGGTAAAGGACTGCGAGGCCAGCGCAGCGGTGGAAGCGGGCTTGACGGCATCGGCGGGCGCATAGAAATCCCAGCTCTGCACGAAGCCCTGCAACGACATCATTTCACCATCGATGTCCACCTTGACGTTGCTGGTGATGTACCAGGCCGCGAGCACCGCGAGGCCGACGACCAGGCCGCCGAGGATGTTGTCGAAGCTTCCGCGGAATTCGGCCGACTTGAACGCCCAGATCAGCATCAGGCCGCCGATGATGGCGCCCATCACCATGCGGCCGGTGGCGGCATTGTCGCCGAACAGCATCGCGCCGAGATCCTGGTTGGTGGATAGCATCACCGAGGTCGGATTGGTCCACGAATAGAACAGCGTCGAATACAGCGTCTTGTCGCTGCCCGGGAAGGGGTTGATCATGAAGTAGGCAATCACCGCGATGACCAGCAGCACCATGACCGACTTGAGGTTGCCGCCGCCGACGCGGATCAGGGTCTTGTTGCCGCAGCCCGAGGCGAGCACCATGCCGATGCCGAACAGCAGGCCGCCGAGCACGTTTTCCAGCCAGACGAGATTGCTCTGGCGGTAGGGCGGGAAGGTGCTGGTAACGTTCACCATGCCGGCTGCTTCGAGGCCCATCACGCCCAGCACACCGACGGCAATGGCCAGCACCCAGGCGCGCATGCGGCCGGTATCGCCCATGTTGACCCAGTCGGACACCGCGCCCATGGTGCAGAAATTGGTTTTGTTGGCCACGGCACCCAGAATCAGGGCGACCACAAAGGTCGACCACAGGAAAAACGACTGGGCGCTGGCAAAATCTTCGAAAATCATGACTGTACTCTCTCGTCTGGGATGGGGAGGCGGCGCCAGGCGCGCGTCCGGAGGAAGCGCGGCATTATAGCGCTTTTCCCTTGAATAACAATGGCATGCGTGCGATGGAGACCGGTTCATTCATGCTGTTTACGCATGCGCCGGTTTGTGTTTAGCCGGGGGGGCGGACGCCGGTTCAACCCAGCAGGCGCGTCATCGCTTCGCGGTATTTCTCGCTGGTTTTGGCAACGATTTCGGCGGGCAGTTCCGGTCCCGGCGCCTGTTTGTTCCAGCCGCTGGCTTCGAGCCAGTCGCGCACGAACTGTTTGTCGAAGCTGGGCGGGTTGCTGCCCGGGCGGTACTGGTCGGCCGGCCAGAAGCGCGACGAATCGGGGGTCAGCGCTTCGTCGATCCATACCAGCCTGCCAGCTTCGTCGACCCCGAATTCGAACTTGGTGTCGGCGATGATGATGCCGCGTGTGAGCGCATACTCTGCCGCAGTCTTGTACAGGGCGAGGCTGACGTCGCGCACCTGCTGCGCCAGATCCGTTCCGATCAGTGCGGCCATCTGTTCGAACGCGATGTTTTCGTCGTGCGCGCCGACCGCGGCCTTGGTCGACGGCGTGAAGATCGGCTCGGGCAGGCGGTCGGCCTGTTTCAGTCCGGCGGGCAGCGCGATGCCGCACACCGACTGGCTGGACTGGTATTCCTTCCAGCCCGAACCGACCAGATAGCCGCGCACGATCGCCTCGACCGGCAACGCGCGCAGCTTTTTCACGACGATGGCGCGGCCGGCTACCTGGTCGCGCTCGGAGTCGGACACGACGGTTTCCGGCGCGATGTCGAGCGCCTGGCTCGGCACGATGGATTTCAGCTTGTCGAACCAGAAGGCCGACACCTGCGTCAGCACCTCGCCCTTGCCGGGAATCGGGGTCGGCATCACGACGTCAAAGGCCGACAACCGGTCGGTGGTGACGATCAAGAGCTTGTCGTCGCCGACCGCATAGATGTCGCGTACCTTGCCCGTGTGAACCCGCGGCAGCGACGCGATGCGCGATTCGAGAAGGGGGGGGGCGGAACGGGACGCAGACATGGCGGGATCGGTAGGCTGAAAAGAGGCGGCATTATAGCCGCCGCGATAAAGGCCGCTCTGCTCGTATACGCCGCGCAACTCACGCAGCGCCACCAGCAGCACCGCCGCCAGCGGCACCGCCAGCAGCACGCCGACAAAACCGAACAACTGGCCGAATGCGGCGAGCGCGAAGATGACCGCCACCGGATGCAGGCCGACCCGATCCCCGACGATGCGCGGCGTGATCACGTAGCCTTCGAGGAGCTGGCCGACCATGAAAATCCCCGCCACCCAGGCCACCCCGCTCCAGTCGCCAAACTGCAGCAGCGCCACCAGCAAGGCCAGGGTCAGGCCCAAGCCGATGCCGAGAAAGGGGACGAAGGACAGCAGTCCAGTGAGAATGCCGATCGGCAGGGCGTAGTCGAGCCCCAGCACCCACAGCGCAATGGCATGGTATAGCGCGAGTATCGTCATGACCGCCAGCTGCCCGCGCATGAATTCGCCCACCACCGCGTCCATCGAACGTGCGACGCGGGTGGCGGTCCCCATCCAGGGGCGCGGCACCAGCGCGGCGACGCGCGCAACGATCACGTCCCAGTCCTTCAGCAGATAAAACATCACCACCGGAATCAGCAGCAGGTTGACCACCACACCCAGGACGGCCAGCGCACCGGTTTGCAAGGAGGGCAGCCAGCTGTCGCTGTTTTCAGTGGCCTGTTCGGTCATCCAGCTTTTGAGCGCATCGAGGTTGGGGGCGATGGTGATGCCGAGCGTCTGCTCCAGCCAGGGCAGGAAGCGGGTTTGCAATAGATCGAGGAAGGCGGGAAGGCGCTGGCTCAGCTCGGCGAACTGGCCTTGAAACAGGGGCAGGGCAATCAGAATCAGGCCAAACACCGTGAGGCCCGCCAGCACGATCACCGCAACGGTTCCGGAAACGCGTGACCACCCGTGCCTTTCCAGTCGATCGACCAGCGGATCGAACATGTAGGCGAGCAGGGCGCCGGCGAGGAAGGGCGTGAGGATGGGCCCCAGCAGATAAATCAGCCCGCCCGCGACGAGCAGCAGGGAGAGCGCGAGCCAGGGCAGGTTGAACGGGCGGGGAGTCGTCATAGGCGGTAAAATACCGCACTTTTTGATTCTGGAGCCGGGCGTGTCATCCATTTCCTATAAAGATGCCGGGGTCGATATCGACGCGGGCGATGCCCTGGTCGAGCGCATCAAGCCGCTGGCCAAACGCACCATGCGCCCCGAAGTGCTGACCGGCATCGGCGGCTTCGGCGCACTGGTCGAAATTTCCAAGAAATTCAAGGAGCCGGTGCTGGTGTCCGGCACCGACGGTGTCGGTACCAAGCTCAAGCTGGCGTTCGAGCTGAATCGCCACGACACCGTCGGTATCGACCTCGTTGCGATGAGCGTCAACGACATCCTGGTGCAGGGCGCGGAACCCCTGTTCTTCCTCGACTACTTCGCCACCGGCAAGCTCTCAATCGACACCGCCGAAGCGGTGATCGCCGGCATCGCCACCGGTTGCGAACAAGCGGGCTGCGCGCTGATCGGCGGTGAAACCGCCGAGATGCCCGGCATGTATCCCGACGGCGAATACGATCTGGCCGGCTTTGCCGTCGGCGTGGTCGAGAAGTCCAAAGTCATCGGCGGCCAGACCATCGCGGCGGGCGACGTGGTGCTGGGGCTGGCGTCTTCCGGCGCGCATTCCAACGGCTATTCGCTGATCCGCAAGCTGATCGACCTCAGCCATATCGGATTCAAATCCGATTTCCACGGCCGGCCGTTCGCCGACGCCGTGATGGCGCCGACGCGGATCTACGTCAAGCCGCTGCTGGCGCTGATGGAAAAACTCGACGTCAAGGGCATGGCGCACATCACCGGCGGCGGCATCACCGGCAACCTGCCGCGCTGTTTGCCGGAAGGCGTCGCCGCACGCGTCGATCCAGCCAGCTGGACACGTCCGCCGCTGTTCGACTGGCTGCAGCAGGTCGGCAACGTCGACCCCGCCGAAATGCTGCGCACCTTCAACTGCGGCATCGGCATGTGCGTGGTGGTGGCGGCCAGTGACGCCGCTGCCGCCATCGCGCATCTGCAGGCCAGCGGTGAGACCGTCTGGAAGATCGGCGAAATCGTCGCGCGCCCAGACGGGGCGGAGCAGGTGATTTACGCCTAGCAGGTCCTATCCACGAATGCCGTCATTGCGAGTGCAGCGAAGCAATCCAGAAGGCATGCTGCCAAGCTTTCTGGATCGCCGCGCTCCGTGTCTTGTGATGACGGCTTGAACGCTTATATGACTATTCGCGTTGTCATTCTTTTATCCGGGCGCGGCAGCAATTTTCAGGCGATTGTCGAGGCGCAGCTGCCGATCGACATCGTCGCCGTCGTCAGCAACCGGCCGCAGGCGGCGGGACTCGACTATGCACGTGCGCGCGGTCTTCACACCGTCGCGCTCGATCACACCGATCACCCCGACCGCGAAGCCTTCGACACCCTGCTGGCCGACGAAATCGAACGCCATCAACCCGATCTCGTGGTGCTGGCGGGCTACATGCGCATCCTCAGCGCCGCGTTCATCACGCGCTTCGAGGGCCGCCTGTTGAACATCCACCCTTCCCTGCTGCCCATGTTCCCGGGCCTGAAGACCCATGAGCGCGCGCTCGAGGAAGGCATCAAGATCCATGGCTGCACGGTGCACTTCGTCACCGCCCAGCTCGATCACGGTCCCATCGTCATCCAGGCGGCGGTGCCGGTGCGAACCGACGACACCCCGGCGACGCTGGCCGCCCGCGTGCTGGCGCAGGAACACTGCATCTATCCCCAGGCGGTTCGCTGGTTTGCCGAAGGCCGGCTGGAAATAAACCGTGGCCGCGTAAACTTGAAGGACGATCCGACGTCACAGTCAGTGTTATCCACTGGAGCGTGATCATGTCAAAACCCCTGCTGCTGGCCTTGAGCCTGTTCGCCGCCACTGCCCAGGCCGCCCCTCCGCAACACGTGAGCGTCGTCTACGACCTCTACCGCAACGGCCACAAGCTCGGCCAGGTGACCGACACCCTGACCCGCGAGGGCAACCGCTACACCATCACCAGCGAAACCCGCGCAGCCGGCCCATTGAAGGCGCTGTGGCCAGGCAGCATCCGCCTTGAAAGCGCCGGCGTGGTGACGCCGCAGGGCCTGCGGCCCATGCAATTCAAACACGCGCGCAGCGATGCGCCGCACAAGCTGGCAACCGCGAGTCTCGACTGGAAAGCGCGCACCATCGCCTACCAGTACAAACGCGAATCCTGGCAGGTGAACGGGCTGGAAGCGGGGGCGCAGGACCAGTTGTCGCAGCTTTATCAGTTCATGTTCGCGCCTCGCCTGCCCACCGACTTCGGCCTGCAGGTGGTGAGCGGGCGCGACCTCAAGGATTACCGGTATGCCCGCACCGATGGCGGCACGCTGACGACGCCGCTCGGCGCATTGGCCACGCAGCAATTCCAGCGCCTCACGCAGCAGTCCGACGACAAGGCCGTCACCGTCTGGGTGGCGCCGGCGCGCGGCAATCTGCCGGTGCAGATCCGGGTGAGCGAAGACGGCGTCACGCTGGAACAGCGCCTGGTGAGCGCCAGCATCAAGGGCTAGAAGGGCCGGGCAGCGCGTGCACGACCGACACCTGTGGGGGCTGGCGCTGGCGATTTCGCTGTTGCTGCATGTCGGCCTCCTGCTGGGGGCGCTGAACTGGAGCCGGGCGCCGTGGATGCCTGCACCCGCGCCGCCGTTGATCGAGGCGAGGTTGGTCGCGGCGCCCGCCGTCATCACGCCGCCTGCCAAGCCGCCGGTGCGCGCATCCCGCCCCAAGCCAACACCCGAATTGGCGCGCGAACCCATCCCCGAAGCAACTGTGCCGGACGAACTGGTCGCACAGCCGCTGCCTGGCCTTGCCGCACAGCAAACGGCGGATCTCTTCATCGAAGTGCCAGAACCCGTCGCCGAACCGGTTGTGGACACGGTGCCCGAGGCTGCGCTGCCGGCGCTGAATGCGTTGCCCGCGCGCATCGACATGCGCTTCCAGGTGCGCTACGGCTTCGCGTCGGGCGAGCAAACGTTGCTGTGGGTCAGTGACGGCACGCATTACACCGTAACCAGCGTGGCGGCAGCCACCGGCCTGGTCGGTGTGTTCTACAGCGGCCGTTTTGTGCAGACCAGCCGCGGTCGCATCACCCCGCACGGCCTGCAGCCCGAAGAATTCTGGGACCAGCGCGGCGACCGCCGCAGCAGCGCCCGTTTCGATGCAGCCCACAGCCGCTACACGCTGACGCCGGACAGCGGACCCGCGCGTCATTTCGACACGAGCGGGGACGATCCACAGGATGCGCTCAGCCTGTTTTTCCAGTTTGCACTGACCGCGCCGCCGACCGAGACCGAACTGACCTACACCGTGTTCAATGGCCGCAAGCTGCGCGATTACGTCTACACCGTGCGCGGCGAGGAGATGCTCGACACCGAACTGGGTGCGCTGCGCACGCTGCATCTGGTGCGCCAGCTCGACGGCGACGGCCGCTTTGAAATCTGGCTGGCAATCGATCGGTATTACCTGCCGGTGCGGGTGCTGCGCAGCGACGACAAGGGCAACGAGGTGGAACTCAGGGTGCAGTCGATTGCGCCCTAGCGCCACGAATCAGAAAAGGCGCGGCGAGTAAACGGACACGGGGCGCAAGCCCTAGCGCGGCAGGCCGCCCACGCGTGCGCCTGGCGCAATGCCGCGCTGACGGAAGGTGCCCTGTTTCACTTCCAGCGCATAGCGAATGTCGGTGGGAGGGCAGTGCAGGGCCTCGCTGCGCGGCTGCATGTCGGCGAGGCTGACGATGCGGCCCGCCGAATCGATGAAGGCAATCGACAGCGGCAGCGGCGTGTCTTTCATCCAGAAGCAATGACGGTCGGGCTGCTCGAACATGAACAGCATGCCGCCATCGGCGGCAAGGTGGGTGCGGCCCATCAGGCCGCGCTGTCGTTGTTGAGGTGTAGTGGCCAGTTCGACCTGGAAAGCATGCGGACCAATGCGCAGCGGGAGCAGAGGCGCAGTGCCGGCGGCACTGGCCGTGCCGCACAGCAGGAGCAAGGCCCAGGTGAAAACGTGGCTGGCGCGGAACACCGCGCCAAAGCGCTGCACTCTATTAGATGCGCTAAAGTGCATGACGCATCTGCTCGGCCAGCTGCAGCGCGGCGTTCAGATCGGCGTCGAGCACGTTGAAATGGCCCATCTTGCGGCCCGGCCGCGCGGCTTCCTTGCCGTAAAGATGCAGCTTGATGTTGGGGTGCGCGAGCAGCGTGTCCCAGTGCGGCCCGCCGTCGTGCCAGCGGTCGCCGAGGATGTTGACCATCGCCACCGGTGACAGCAGGCGGGTGTCGCCCAGCGGCAGGCCGGCAAGCACGCGCACCTGCTGTTCGAACTGGTCGGTGACGCAGGCGTCGAGCGTGTAGTGGCCGGAATTGTGCGGGCGCGGCGCGATTTCGTTGACCATCAGCCGGCCGTCCGCGATGAAGAATTCGACCGCCATCACCCCCACATAGCCGAGCTTGTTGGCGATGTCGCGCGTCATCTCGCGCGCCTTCTGCGCGAGGCTGTCGGACACGCGGGCGGGGACGATGGAGACATCGAGGATGCCACTTTCGTGACGGTTCTCGGCCACCGGAAACAGCGCGCATGCGCCGTCGTCGCTGCGTGCCAGCACCACCGACACCTCGCGCTCCAGCGTGACAAAGCCTTCCAGCACGCAGGGCTGACTGTCGAATTCGCGGAAGGCGGCGCGCGCTTCATCGAGGGTGGCGACACGCGCCTGGCCCTTGCCGTCGTAGCCGAAGCGCGACACCTTCAGCAATGCCGGCGTGCCGGTCTTCGCCAGTGCGGTGTCGAGCTCGGCCTCGTTGTTGACCAGCGCAAACGGCGCGGTGGCGAAACCGTTGTCGGCGAGCCAGGATTTTTCGTGACTGCGGTCCTGCATGATGGCGACGGCGTCGGCACTGGGCGCGACGCGGCACCAGCCGGCCAGCGCGATCAGGCTGGCGGCCGGCACGTTCTCGAATTCGGTGGTGACGGCGTCGCAGCGTTCGCCGAGTTGTCGCAAGGCGTCGGGGTCGGTGTAGTCGGCCTGCAGGTGGACGTCGGCCATCTGGCCGGCAGGACTGGAAAAATCGGGATCGAGCACCATCACCTTGTAGCCCATGGTGCGCGCGGCGAGGGTGAACATGCGGCCGAGCTGACCGCCGCCGAGAATCCCCAGTGTGGCACCCGGCAGAATGGGCAGCGACTTACTCGGCATCGGGCAGGTCCATCGCCATCACAGAATCCGACTGGCCGCGGCGGAAGTCGTTGAGCTGCTGGGCCAGACCGGCGTCGTACCGCGCAATCAGCGCTGCCGCAAACAGCGCCGCGTTGGCCGCGCCGGCCTCGCCGATCGCGAATGTGGCGACCGGGATGCCCTTCGGCATCTGCACGATCGAGAGCAGCGAATCCATGCCCTTGAGGTATTTCGACGGCACCGGCACGCCGAGCACCGGCACGATGGTCTTCGATGCGAGCATGCCCGGCAGATGGGCGGCACCGCCGGCGCCGGCGATGATGGCCTTGAGCCCGCGCGCTTCGGCAGTCGAGGCGTATTCGTACAGCAGGTCCGGCGTACGGTGCGCCGACACCACCTTGGTTTCGAAGTGGATACCCAGCTGCTTCAGCAGCATCGCCGCGTGCTTCATCACCTCCCAGTCGCTGGAAGAGCCCATAACCACACCGACCAGAGGCGCCGCATTCATAGGTCTGACCCGTCGAAGAAAAGCGGCATTTTACCGCGAGAGGCCCCTACAATTCGCGCGTGCCATTCCGGATCGATGCCATGCCCGTCACCCTGCAAACCGTGCTGCTGCTTACTGCATCCAACGTCTTCATGACGTTTGCCTGGTATGCGCATCTGAAAAATCTGGCCGACAAGCCGTGGATCATCGCCGCGCTGGTGAGCTGGGGCATCGCACTGTTCGAATACCTGTTTCAGGTGCCGGCCAACCGGATCGGCTATACCGTGCTGAGTCTGCCGCAGCTGAAAATCCTGCAGGAGGTGATCACGCTGTCGGTATTCGTGCCCTTCGCGATCTTCTATATGCGGGCCGAACTGAAATGGGATTTCCTGTGGGCCGCACTGTGCCTGGTGGGCGCGGTGTACTTCATGTTCCGTGGGTCGCAGTAAACCCTGTTACGCGGGCGAATCTCGTCTAAGGTGGTAGCTGCCCAACGGCCATCCGACAGTTCGTTTCCAACCCAGGGGAGAAAACCTAATGAGCAAGCCCGGCAGAATACGTCACGTAGCGATCAACGCAGCCTTAGTGCTGCTGGCCGGCCCGTTTGCCGCGGCATGGGCGCAGGATGTGCCGCTGACACGCACGGCGGGCGACGCTGCGCTCCAGTGGGGCGGCTGCCCTGCCTTCATGCCCCAGGGCTGCGAGATTGCGGTGCTGCACGGCGACCCCGCCAAGCACAATGCCGACGTTTTCTTCAAGGTGCCCGCGAATGCGGAGATTCCGCGCCACTGGCACACTTCGGCCGAGCGCATGGTGCTGGTGGCCGGCGAACTCCATGTGACCTATGACGGACACCCAACCGCGGTGATGAAGCCGGGCACCTATGCCTACGGCCCGGCCCGGCTGCCGCACAAGGCAAACTGTGGAAATTCCGGCCCTTGTGTGCTCTTCATCGCGTTCGAGTCGCCGGTGGATGCAGTGGCCGGCGAGCCACCGACGAACTAGTGAACAGCCCGCCACCACCCGAAAAAAAGCCCCGCATCGGCGGGGCTTTTTTCGAAGCAGGCAGCGTCACACGCAACCGGTCGGCTTCGGGGTGCCGGCGTAGCGGCCCGCCTGCTTGGCGGGACCAAACGGGAACAGGTCGAACAGGAATTTCTTCTCGCCCCATTCGGCGCCGAACTCTTCTTTCAGCCCCTTCTGCAGGAAACGCAGGTTGGGCGCGGTGCCGTTCGCGGCGAACTGGTCGCGCATGAAGTGGATGATCTTCCAGTGGTCTTCGCCGAGTTCCAGGTTGTCTTCCTTGGCCAGTTCGACAGCCAGTTCCTCAGACCAGTCTTCCAGGTTGACCAGATAGCCTTCGGGGTCGGTCTCGACCATTTTGCCGTTTATTTCGCGTTCCATGATGCCGTCCTTGTGTTCAGTAAAAAATTGCAATGCCGAACCATAGAATAACCAAGTAATTTAGTCAACCACTCCCGATGGGTAGGTGGGGTCTCAGGCGGCGGCCGGTTTCCAGGCATGGGGCTCGCCCTGGGCCTGTTTGAGCCAGGCATAGTAGGCGTCATACATCACCATGCCGTGCTGCAGCATCACGTGATCGTCCGGAAACAAGGCCGACAGGCCCAGCGATTGCGCCAGCAGGCCGGGACATTGCGGCGCCAGATCGAGCCGGCCGGTGTCGGCGCCGCGCACGATGACCGCGAGTTGCTGCAAGGCCGGGTCGTCCAGCCGGTGCAGGCGCAAAAAGGCATCAAAGCTGCACAGCTCGCCGACGTGGCCGTATTCCACGTCCGGGATGTCGTAGGGCGTCGCGCCGGTTTCTGCGGCCACCTTCAGCACCTGGTCGGCGAGCACGTAGAGAAATTCGGCGTCTGGATCGATGAAGCGCGCGACCAGCCAGGGGCAGGCGATGCGGTCGATTTTCGGCCGGGCACGCGTGACCCATTTCATTTTTTTGCAACCTTGCCGCCCGCCGCCTTGTAGGCTTCGAGCCCGCCCTCGATGTAGCGCGCCTTCACGCCCGCGGCCTGCAGGCGGTCGACCACGCTGTTCGAGACCGAACCGCCGCGCACGCAGTAGACCACCACGTCGAGCGTGAGCGGCAGCGCGCCGATCCAGACGTCGATCTTGTCCGGGTTTTTCCACATCGCGCCGGGAATGATTTCATCGGACGCGGCGTAATCGGCTTCGCGCCGCACGTCGAACACCAGCGTGGCGTCGGGATTTACCGCCGCGGGCACGATCGTGCGCGGCAGGTCCGGACATTTTTCGGTGGGCGCGCCGCAGCCGCAGCGCTTCAGGGGTTGGGTAGCGGATTCCATGATGGGTCCTTAGATGAAGAATGAATAAACCAGCCCGATGAGGGCACACACGCCGATCACCTGCATGATGTCGGCCTTGTATTTCCACAGCGCAATAAAGGCGGCGATCGCCACGACGACGGGGAACGCGTCGAACACCCCCGCGAACGGTGCGTCGGCGGTGCCTTGCGGCCAGAACGTATGCCAGGCGAAGAAGGCCGCCAGGTTGAGGATCACGCCGACCACCGCTGCGGTGATGCCGGTCAGCGGCGCGGTGAAGCGGATTTCGCCGCGCGTGGCCTCGATCAGCGGGCCGCCGACCAGAACGAACAGGAAGGACGGCAGGAAGGTGAAGAAGGTCGCCACCGTCGCGCCCGCGAGTCCTGCCAGAACCGGATTGTCGAACACGCCTTTGGCGACGCCGCCGAGGTAGCCGACCCAGGTGACGATCATGATCAGCGGTCCCGGTGTGGCTTCGCCGAGCGCCAGCCCGTCCATCATTTGCGGGCCGGTCAGCCACTGGTAGTGCTCGACGCCGCCCTGGTAGACGTAGGGCAGCACCGCATAGGCGCCGCCGATGGTGAGGAAGGCCGCCTTGGTGAAGAAATCGCCCATATGGAAGAGGTCCGGCGCGCCATAGATTGCCGCCATCGCCCCCAGCCAGATCAGCACGAAGGCAACGAGCTTCCACGCCAGCTTGCGCCAGTCGAAGCGCGCGTGAGCCGGCGGCGGCGTGTCGTCATCGATGATCGCCGGGCCGTATTCCTTCGCGCTGGCGCCGTGGCCGCCGCCCGCCTTGAACTTGTGTGGCGCGAGCTTGCCGCCAATCGCGCCGATCAGGCCGGCGGCCAGCACGATCCACGGAAACGCGATGTCGAAAAAGAAAATGCCGATGAAAGCCAACGCCGCTATCGACCATAGCACTTCATTCTTCAGCGCCCGGCTGCCGATGCGCCACGCCGCGAACAGCACGATCGCCACCACCGCCGGCTTGATGCCATAGAACAGGCCCTGTACCCACGGCAGGTTGCCGTAGGCGAGATAGAGACCCGCCAGCAGCGACAGCAGCAGAAAGGACGGCAGGAAAAACAGCACGCCGGCGATGATGCCGCCGCGAATCCCGTGCATCAGCCAGCTGATGTAGATCGCCAGCTGGGTGGCTTCCGGGCCGGGCAGCAGCATGCAGTAGTTGAGCGCATGCAGGTAGCGGTGTTCGGAAATCCAGCGGCGTTTTTCGACCAGCTCCTGGTGCATCATCGAAATTTGCCCGGCGGGGCCGCCGAAGCTGATGAAGCCGAGCTTGAGCCAGTATTTGAAGGCTTCGCCCAGGGTGGGGCGAGCGGGTGCAGTGGTGGGTACGGTGTCCAAGAATGATGCTCCAAGTGAAAGGATGAAAACCAGACTTGGACGGGACACCGTCTTGCGGATGAGACATCCAGACGCCGGGGGCTGGTGCCCCGACTGCCGCGATTCTAGAGCAGCGGATGCGATCCGCCAAGCCGCAGTCCGCTAACGGGATCAGCCGGGCGCTGCGACTGCCGTCGAATCCAGCACGAAATCCTTGAACGCCTGCGCCGCCGGCGAGAGACGTTTGTCGGCGCGATGGACGACATACCAGTGGCGCATGATGGGGAAGCCCTCGACCTTGAGCACGGCCAGCCGCTTTTGCGCCAGTTCCATTTCCAGCGTCTGCAGCGACAGGATGCCCAGCCCCAGCCCGGCTTGCACCGCCAGCTTGATCGCCTCGTTGCTGCTCATTTCCATGCTCGATCGCAGCTCCAGCCCGCTTTCCGCAAAACAGCGTGTCATGGCGGCACGCGTGCCGGAACCGGCTTCCCGCACGAGAAAGGGCTCGGCAGCGAGCTCGCGCAGCGACAGTTTTTTCGCCTTCACGAAGGGATGGTCGGGCGGTGCAATCGCCACCAGCGGGTTGTCGAGGATGCGGGAGGCTTCCAGTTCCAGCCCGTCCGGTACCTGGCCCATGATGGCGAGATCGATGCGGTTGGCGGCGAGCTGCTCGAGCACCGAGTCGCGGTTGGCCACAGCCAGGTGAATCGAAACCCCCGGATGCCGGCCGCGAAAGCGGACCAGGATACGGGTGGCAACGGCGTTCACGGTCGAGGTCACGGCGAGATTGAGGCGGCCACTGTCGATGCCCTGCAACTGGGCGAGGTTGGCTTGCAGGTCGTCGAGCCGCGCGGTGATGGCGCGGCTGGCATGCAGCACTTCGCGCCCCGCCTCGGTGAGGAAGATCTTCTTGCCGAGTTGTTCGGTGAGCGGCAAGCCGAGGATAGCTTCAATGCCCTTGACCTGCATCGACACGGCCGGCTGCGACAAATGCAGCTCCTCGGCTGCCCGTGAAAACGACAGGTGGCGGGCCACGGCTTCAAAAACCCGGAATTGGCGCAGCGTCAGTCGGCGCATGGTGGGTTCAGCTCATGTATAAGTCTAACGATATGGTTTCTATCATAACAATTTAATATTAATTATATGAAGCGCTACGTATAGTCCGCTCCTGTCGCGCCAGGGGGAAGGCTCCTGGGGCTTGTTTATCTACCGCAGGAGTCAATGCAATGGATCAATCCGCACGTTACGCCGACCTTTCCCTCAAGGAAGAAGACCTGATCAAGGGCGGCAAGCACATCCTCGTCGCCTACAAGATGAAGCCCAAGGCCGGCTACGGTTATCTGGAAGCGGCCGCTCACTTCGCCGCCGAGTCGTCGACCGGCACCAACGTGGAAGTGTCGACCACCGACGACTTCACCAAGGGCGTCGACGCGCTGGTCTATTACATCGACGAAGCGACCGAAGACATGCGGATCGCCTACCCGATCGAGCTGTTCGACCGCAACATCACCGACGGCCGCATGATGATCGTCTCCTTCCTGACGCTGGTGATCGGCAACAACCAGGGCATGGGCGACATCGAGCACGCCAAGATCCACGACTTCTACGTGCCCGAGCGCGCGATCCAGCTGTTCGACGGCCCGTCGAAGGACATCTCCGACCTGTGGCGCATCCTCGGTCGCCCGGTCGTCAACGGCGGCTACATTGCCGGCACCATCATCAAGCCGAAGCTGGGCCTGCGCCCCGAGCCGTTCGCGGCTGCGGCCTACCAGTTCTGGCTGGGCGGCGACTTCATCAAGAACGACGAACCCCAGGGCAACCAGGTGTTCTGCCCGGCCAAGAAGGTCTACCCGCTGGTGTACGACGCGATGAAGCGGGCGCAGGACGAAACCGGCCAGGCCAAGCTGTTCTCCGCCAACATCACGGCCGACGACCACTATGAAATGTGCGCCCGCGCCGATTTCATCCTGGAAGCCTTCGGCCCCGACGCCGACAAGGTGGCGTTCCTGGTCGACGGTTTCGTCGGCGGCCCCGGCATGATCACCACCGCCCGCCGTCAGTACCCCAACCAGTACCTGCACTACCACCGCGCCGGCCACGGCATGATCACCTCGCCGTCCGCCAAGCGCGGCTACACCGCGTTCGTGCTGTCGAAGATCTCGCGTCTGCAGGGAGCGTCGGGCATCCACGTCGGCACCATGGGCTACGGCAAGATGGAAGGCGAGAACAGCGACAAGAACATCGCCTACATGATCGAGCGCGACGAGTGCCAGGGTCCGGTCTACTTCCAGAAGTGGTACGGCATGAAGCCCACCACCCCGATCATTTCCGGCGGCATGAACGCACTGCGTCTGCCCGGCTTCTTCGAGAACCTGGGTCACGGCAACGTCATCAACACATCCGGCGGCGGCTCCTACGGCCACATCGACAGCCCCGCTGCCGGTGCGATCTCGCTGCGTCAGTCGTACGAGTGCTGGAAGTCGGGCGCTGACCCGATCGAATACGCGAAAGAGCACAAGGAATTCGCCCGTGCGTTCGAGTCCTTCCCCGGCGACGCCGA
Organism: uncultured Thiobacillus sp.; assembly: GCA_964623745.1. GTDB lineage: Bacteria > Pseudomonadota > Gammaproteobacteria > Burkholderiales > Thiobacillaceae > Thiobacillus. Next base: position 26,839 of record CAZUVC010000037.1, read on the forward strand.
CAAGATCTTCCCCGGCTGGCGTGAAAAGCTGGGCGTGCACAAGTAAGTACGCGGAGGACGAAGCATATCGTCCCCTCGTGGGGCAGTTGAGGCGGGCCTAGCCGCCGCAAGCCGCCCCAGTGTTACGCGCCCCCGGCTTGCTGGGGGCGTTTTTTCTTCCGCCGTGAGGAATCAACATGACGAACAAAGACCAGTACAAGCTTGAGCAGGAACCCTTCTACCAGCAGCAGAAGAATGAAGTCGCGCTGTACGAGGCGGCCTACCGCAACAGTTTGCCGGTGATGGTCAAGGGCCCGACCGGCTGCGGCAAGTCGCGCTTCGTCGAATACATGGCGTGGAAGCTCGGCAAGCCCCTGATCACCGTCGCCTGCAACGAGGACATGACTGCGAGCGATCTGGTCGGGCGTTATCTGCTCGAAGCCAACGGCACCCGCTGGCTCGATGGCCCGTTGACCACCGCCGCCCGCATCGGCGCGATCTGCTATCTGGACGAGATCGTCGAAGCACGGCAGGACACCACCGTGGTGATCCACCCGCTCACCGACCACCGCCGCACCCTGCCGCTGGACAAGAAGGGCGAGCTGATCCACGCGCATCCCGATTTCCAGCTGGTGATTTCCTACAATCCCGGCTACCAGACGCTGATGAAGGATCTGAAGCAGTCGACCAAGCAGCGCTTCACCGCCTTCGACTTCGACTACCCCGATGCCGCGCTGGAAGCGCAGATCGTGGCCAAGGAAACCGGCATGGACGAAACGGTCGCCGCGCAGCTGGTGAAGATCGGTGGTGTGGCGCGCAACCTGAAAGGGCACGGCCTCGACGAAGGCATCTCGACGCGGCTCCTGGTATATGCCGCAACGCTGATCAAGGACGGCGTTGACCCGCGCGACGCCTGCCGCATGGCCATGGTGCGCCCGATCACCGATGACGCCGACATCCGCGACACGCTGGATCACGCCATCGACACGACCTTTGCGTAAGCCCTGAACGTGCCCCACACGACTGAATACCAGCATCCGCTGATGGCTGCCTACTGGAAGCAGCTCGACACCCGCTTTCCGCAGGTGGAGGCGGTGTTCGACGATCTGATGGCGGAAGCGCTGGCGGTGCTGACGCGCGCAGGCATCGACGCCTATCTCGAAGCGGGCCGCGTCATCGGCAAGCTGGGGCGCGGCGTCGAGCCGATGCTGGCGTTCATGGAAGTGTGGCCATCGGTTGCCCAATCCGTCGGCGAGGCCGCGTTGCCGGCGGTGATGGCGCTGATCCAGCGCTTGCAGAAATCGCCCAACGGCCGCGCGATCACGCCCTTCCTGCAGACGCTGGCGCCGGTGGCGCGGCGCCTGCAGTCGCAGCAGCAGCTGCAGCGTTACCTCGACATCACCCTGGACCTGAAGGCCCGCACCACCGGTTCCATCCACGGCCACCACACCACCTTCCCGAGCCCGGGTCTGCCGGCATTCTTCGCCCAGGCGCCCCACCTGCTCAGCCAGCTGACACTGGCCGGCCTGAAGAACTGGGTCGAATACGGCATCCGCAACTACCGCACCCATCCCGAGCGGCAGCAGGACTACTTCAGCCTGCAATCGGCCGACGCCCGTGCGGTGCTGCAGCGCGAACGCCATGGCACATTACTGGTGGACGTGGAGCACAAGCTCGATCTGTATCTGCGCGGTCTGTGGCAGGACGGCGATCACCTGGTGCCGTACTCCACCGCGTTCGACGAACTGCGGAAACCCATTCCCTACTACGACAAGCTCGGCATCCGACTGCCCGACGTCTACGATGATGCGCGGATTGAAGAAGGCGCGGTCATCAGCGGACTCGACCGCTACCGCGCAGCGCTTGCCCACATCGTCGGCCACCGCCGCTGGTCCGAGGCGCAGATTGCCGACAACTGGAGTCCGTTCCAGCGCATGGCGGTGGAGTTCTTCGAGGACTGCCGCATCGAGACGCTGTTGATCCGCGACTACCCCGGCCTGCGCACATTATTCCTTGCGCTGCATCCCAAGCCAGTGGAAAACGCCTGCGATCCGGAAACCACCTCCTGCCTGCGCCATCGCATGGCGATGCTGTCGCGCGCGCTGCTCGATCCCGACCATGGCTACACCGATGCGGCCCTGAACGACTTCGTCGGCCGCTTCCACGCCGTGATGCAGCAGGGCGTATCCTCTACCCGCGATATCGCCGCGCTGGCGCTCGCCTACGTCGCCAGGACCCGGCTCCAGAGCGACCAGTTTGCCAGGGTCCACTTCGACGACACCGTGGTCGACTACCGCGACGACAACCGCCAGCTGTGGAAATTCATCGAAGCGGGCGACGAGGAAGAAAGCTTCGACGAGAATCGCAAGATCGAGCCGGGCGAGGAAATCCGCGGCCTGCCGCCGCGCCACTATCCAGAGTGGGACTACGCGAGCCAGACCTACCGCCCCGACTGGGCGAGTGTGTATGAAGCGCTGCACGCGAGCGGCAACCCGGCCGACATCGACCGCCTGCTTGCAAAGCACGCCGCGCTCGCCAAGCGGCTGAAGAAGATGCTCGACCTGTTGAAGCCGCAGGACAAGGTGCGCATCCGCTACCAGGAAGAGGGCAGCGAACTCGACCTCGACGTCGCCATCCGTTCGCTGATCGACTTCAAGGGCGGTGCCACCCCCGATCCGCGCATCAACATGAGCCACCGCACCGACGGCCGCGACATCGCGGTGATGCTGCTGCTCGACCTGTCGGAATCGCTCAACGAAAAGGCGGGCGGTTCCGACCAGACCATTCTTGAACTGTCCCAGGAAGCCGTGTCGCTGCTGGCCTGGTCGATCGAAAAGCTGGGCGATCCTTTTGCGATTGCAGGCTTCCACTCCAACACCCGCCACGACGTGCGCTACCTGCATATCAAGGGTTACGGCGAACACTTCAACGACGACGTGAAAGCGCGCCTGGCGGCGATGGAGGCGGGCTACTCCACCCGCATGGGCGCGGCGATGCGTCACGCCGCGCACTACCTCGGCGCGCGTCCGGCCGACAAGAAGCTGATGCTGATCCTGACCGACGGCCGCCCATCCGACGTCGACACCCACGACGAGCGCCTGCTGATCGAGGACGCGCGTCAGGCGGTCAAGGAACTCAATCAGCAGGGCGTCTTCTCCTATTGCATCAGCCTCGATCCGAAAGCCGACGAATACGTCGGCGACATCTTCGGCCGCCAGTTCACCGTCATCGACCACATCGAACGGCTGCCCGAGCGGCTCCCTCAGCTGTTCATGGCGCTGACCAAATAGCCGCGCCGGGCCCCAGCAAACGCCAATCCACCGTGCTTCTCGCGTCCGCGAATTTACTCGGGGACCGATTTGAGCTAGAATGCTTTTGCGCAAAACATTATTGCGCAGTGCTGATACTGTGTTTGCCCGCAGGCAAACCTGCATAAAAACAAGCAATTGCCGGCCGACTGCGCGTCTGTGATTGATTTTCCGTCCGCAACACCGGGCTGACGCCTTCCCGCAGAAGGCGCGCCCCTACGCCCGGGCATCCCGCCGATGCCCCGCCCCGCCCGGATGCTGCGCGCAGCGTCCGAGCGTCCATCCAACGCGCATGCCGATGGCATGCCCCGATATTGGAGATGACATGTTTGACCTGACCGAAGGTTTCGATCCGAACCCGCCCGCCCCTGCGCCGCACGGGCATACACCGCTGGCCTGTGCCGCGGTGCTGGGCGCCGGCGCCTGGGGCACGGCCCTGGCTTCCGCCCTGCAACGCGGCGGCGTACCCACCTGGTTGTGGGCCCGCCGCCAGGCGGTCGCGGAAGCGATCCACAGCCGTAACCATCATCCGCACTGCCTGCCGGGGATCGCGTTGCCATCGGGTCTCGGCGCCACCACCGACATGGCGCACGCCGTGCATGGTGCGCAACTGGTCATCCTCGCCGTGCCCTCGGCCGCCACCCGGGACATCGCCCGCCAGGTCGCGCCGCTGTTGACGCCGGGCACGGTGGTGCTCACCGCCAGCAAGGGCATCGAGCAGGGCAGCGGCGCGTTGATGACCCAGGTGCTGGACGAGGAACTGGGCAAGACCCTGTTGACCGGCTCGATTGGCGGCCCCTGCTTCGCCGACGAAGTGGCGGGCGGCAAGTCCACCCTGCTGACACTAGCGCTGCCGGCGCTGGAACGCTTCCACCCGCGTTACAAGGACGCGCGCAGGGTTGCCGACGGCCTGGTGCAGCAGCTCGCGCTGGCCGGCATTTCGCTGGAACTCACCCGCGATGTCGTCGGCGCCCAGGTGGGTGGCGCGCTGAAGAACATGATCGCCATCGCCTGCGGCATGGCCACGGCGCAAGGCCTGGGCGAAAACGCGCGCGCCGGCATCATCACGCGTGGCCTTGACGACATGCGCCGCCTCACCCTGGCCATGGGCGGCCGCATCGAAACCCTGTTCGGCAGCAGCGGCATCGGCGATCTGTTCCTGACCGCTGCCTCCGAACAGTCGCGCAATACGCGGCTCGGCATGCGGCTCGGACAACCGGGCGGCGCGGCCGCACCCGATGACGGCGCGTTGAGCGAAGGCGCCGTCAGCGTGATGTCAGTGCAGATTCTGGAACGCAAATACGGCCTGCGCCTGAACGTGGCCGCCGCCGTGCGCGACGTGCTGGCACAGCGCCTGCCTGCCGGCCAGGCCCTGCAGCAATTGCTGCACGACACCGCCCCGGCGGTGCTGCCGCCGGCGACACGGACACCGCGTCCCGCCACGGTGCGGCCGCGCATCGGACGCGACAGCGAAACGCGTCCGGCCGTGCAGCCCTGGGGCTTGAGTTATGCGTAAGGCCGACGACAGTACGCCGCAGACCATCCTCGCCACCGACCTCGACGGCACCTTTCTCGGCGGCAGCAGTGAAGAACGCGCCACGCTGTACGACTGGATCGCACAGCGCCGCGACGAGATCGTGCTGATCTTCGTCAGCGGGCGCGGCCTTGATTTCATGCGCGGGCTGGCCAAGGAACTGCCGGTGCAACCCGATCATCTGGTCGGCGACGTCGGCACCAGTGTTGCCTGCGGTCCGTGGTATGCGCCGCTGCCGCATCTGGAACAGTGGCTGGACGCCTGCTGGCCGGCCGATGCGCACGCACGCATCGACCAGATGATGCAGCAGCATCCGGGGTTGCGCGAACAGCCGGGTGTCGGCGGGCGGCGCCGCTCGTATTACTACGAGGACCCCATGCACGCCGATGCGGCACAGCGCGAGGTGCAGCAGCTGGGCTTCGACGCCCTGATCTCCGACAACCTCTACTTCGACGTGCTGCCGCGCGGCGTGCAGAAAGGCCCCACCCTGCTGCGCACGCTGCAGGCGCTGAACCTGCCGGCGCAGCGCACGCTGGTCGCCGGCGACACGCTCAACGACCTGTCGATGTTCGACACCGGGCTCGCCGGCGTCGCCGTGGGCAACCGCGAAGCCGCGCTCGACGCGGCGATCCAGCAACACGACAACGTGTACCGCAGCCCGCATCCGGGCGCGGCCGGCGTGCTCGACGCGCTGCAACGCTTTCACCGAACGGAGGACTCCCATGGCTTCATCACTGGTCATCGTTTATCACCGGCAGCCCTATGAGGAGCATGTCGTGGACGGCAAGACCGTCTTCAGGGAAAACGCCAGCCCCAACGGCATCGTCCCCGCGCTGAAGGGCTTCATCGGGCAGACCGAGCGCGCCAGCTGGGTCGCCTGGAAAAAGGCCGCCGCCGGCAAGCCGCTCAAATTCGAACGCCGCATCACCGTGGAAGACAGCTACGGCAGCTACGACGTGGTGCGGCTGCCGCTCACCAGCGAGCAGATCGGGCAGTTCTACCATGTGACCTCGAAAGAGGCGCTGTGGCCGATCATCAACAGCTTTCCGTCGCTGTATTCCACCGAGAATTGCGACTGGGCCACCTTCCGCGAGGTCAACCGCCTGTTCGCCGAAGCGGCCTGCGAAGAAGCCGCACCCGGCGCCGTGGTGTGGGTGCACGATTACAACCTGTGGCTGGTGCCGCGCTTCGTGCGCGAAATGCGGCCCGACGTGCGCATCGCCTTCTTCCACCACACGCCGTTCCCGCCGGCGGATGTCTTCAACATCTTTCCGTGGCGCGACGAAATCATCGACAGCCTGCTGGACTGCGATGTGGTCGGCTTCCACATCCCGCGCTATGCGCGCAATTTCGTCGCCACCGTGCAGTCGCTGCGTCCGGTCGACGACGTTGTCGAGCGCGAGGTGCCCGACGAATTGCGTGCCACCGGCAGCGCATTGTCCGAACCGCTGACGCCGGTGTCGATGACCTGCAAGGGGCGCACGATCCAGATCGATGCCTTCCCCATCGGCACCCACGCCGGCATGATCCGCAGCACCGTGCAGCAGCCCGACAAGGCGGCGCAGGTCGCGCAGATCCGGCGCGACATCCCACAGGAAAAAATCATCGTCTCGGTCGGCCGCGTCGACTACGCCAAGGGCACGCGCGAAATGCTGCTGGCCTACGAGCGCCTGCTGCAGCGCCGTCCCGAGCTGCACGGCAAGGTCAAGCTGCTGGTCACCGCGGTGGCAGCGGCCGACGGCATGCGCGCCTACAAGAAGGCGCAGCAGTACATCGAGCAGCTGGTGGGCCGCATCAACGGCCATATCGGCACCCTGTCGTGGCAGCCCATCCTGCTGTCGACCACGCCGATGCCGTTCGCCGACACGCTGTGCTACTTCCGCGCCGCCGACATCTGCTGGATTACGCCACTGCGCGACGGCCTGAATCTGGTCGCCAAGGAATTCATCGCCGCCCACGTCAACGAAAGCGGTGTGCTGGTGCTGTCGGAATTTGCCGGCGCCGCAGTCGAGCTGCAGGACGCGGTGCTGGTCAATCCCTACAGCCTGGTGCAGATGGACGCGGCGATCGACCGCGCGCTCGACATGCCGCGCGACGAACAGCGTGCACGCATGCAGCGCATGGATGCGCTGATCGACCGCTACGACATCGGCCACTGGACCCGCCACGTACTGGAGATCTTCGCCCGGCTGCGTGCGCAGCCCGTCGAAAACCGGCAGGCGGCCTGACGTCTCCGCCGCGCGCCCCTTTCTCTTTTTGATCCACCGCCCAGCCCACGCCCGCCGGATGACCGGCGGGCCGGCACCGGCATGACCCCGAGGTTCCCTTTATGACCCTGCGCAACCAGGTCCAGCTGATCGTCTATCCCGACCGGATGGGCACCAACCTGGCCGAGCTGTACGACATCATTGACCAGCATTTTTCCAAGGCCATCGGCGGCGTTCACATCCTGCCGCCGTACCCGTCGAATGCCGACGGCGGCTTTTCGCCGCTGACCCACAAGGAAATCGACCCGAAATACGGCACCTGGGCCGACGTCGAGAAAATCTCGGCGCGCTTCGATCTCTGCCTCGACCTGACGCTCAACCACATCTCTGACGAGTCCGAGGAGTTCAAGGACTTCGTCGCCCGTGGCTACGATTCCGAATATGCCGACCTCTTCGTGCACGTCGACCAGCTCGGCCCGATTTCGGCGGACGATCTGGCGCGCATCCACATCCGCAAGGAAAAGGAACCCTTCCGCGAAGTGGTCTTCGCCGACGGCAGTCGCGGCCGCGTCTGGTGTACCTTCACCGAACACCAGATCGACCTCAACTTCAGCTCGCCCAAGACCTATGCGCTGATGGAGGACTACATCAAGTTCCTCACCGCGCGCGGGGTCAAGCTGTTTCGCCTCGATGCGTTCGGCTACACCACCAAGAAAATCGGCACCAGCTGCTTCCTGGTTGAGCCGGACGTCTACGACATCCTCAAGTGGATCGACGGTGTCGCGCGTGAGAACGGCGCCGACACGCTGCCCGAGGTGCACGACCACGCCAGCTTCCAGTACGCCATCGCGCTGCACGGCATGCACCCCTACGGCTTTGCGCTGGCGCCGCTGCTGCTGTTTTCGCTGCTCGACGCCAACAGCACCTACCTCAAGCAGTGGCTGCGCATGTGTCCGCGCAACCAGCTCACCGTGCTCGACACCCACGACGGCATCTGCATCCCCGACGTCGAAGGCGTGCTGCCCAAGGACAAGATCCAGGCGGTGATCGACAACGTCAGTCAGCGCTCGGCCGACCCCATCCTGCGCCGTTCCGCCGCCAACGTGCACAGCGTCGGCGCGATCTACCAGCTCACCTGCACCTACTACGATGCCTTGAAGCGCAACGACGACGCCTACATCGCCGCTCGCGCCATCCAGTTCTTCGCACCCGGCATTCCGCAGGTCTATTACGTCGGCCTGCTCGCCGGCAGCAACGACCTGGAACTGATGGAAGCCACCGGCGAACTGCGCGACATCAACCGCCACGCCTACAGCGCGGACGAAGTCGCCGAGGCCGTGAAAAGCCCGGTGGTGCGGCGCCTGCTCAAGCTGATGGAGTTCCGCAGCAGCTACCCCGCGTTCGACGGCGTGTTCCACCTGATGTATTCGAACGAAAGCAGCGTCGCCATGTGCTGGCGCCACGGCGAACTGCGCTGCGAGCTGTTCGTCGACCTCAACTTCAAGAAGGCGACGCTCAGCTACGTGGACGAGAAATCGAAACGCTGGCTGAGCATGCGCTGCTAGGCGACCGCAGAGGACGCACCGCTTCGAGCGTCCTCCCCGCATAATCCGGTATTCGAATTTCTACCGGTTTATTTCATGCGTCACCTGCCCCTGCTCCTGATCGCCGCGCTGTTGACTGCCTGCGCGGCGCCCGCTCCCGCGCCCAAGCCGCCCGTGCCGGCGCCTGTCGCGGTGCAAAAACCGCCGCTCAAGATCGCGCTGGTGCTGGGCGGCGGCGCCGCGCGCGGGTTTGCGCATATCGGCGTGATCAAGTCACTGGAGGCGCAGGGCATCGTGCCCGACATCGTCGTGGGCACCAGCGCGGGCGCGGTGGTCGGAGCGCTCTATGCCTCGGGCATGAACGGCTTCGAGCTGCAGAATCTGGCGCTGCAGATGAAGGAAGACCTGCTGGCGGACTGGACCCTGCCCAACCGGGGCGTGCTGAAAGGCGCGGCGCTGCAGGACTTCATCAACCAGCACGTGAAGAACCAGCTGATCCAGAAGTTTCCCAAGCCGCTGGGCGTGGTGGCCACCGATCTGCAAAGCGGCGAGCGCGTGCTGTTTCGCAGCGGCAACGCCGGCATGGCAGTGCGCGCGTCGAGCGCGGTGCCGGGCGTGTTCCAGCCGGTCGAGATCAACGGCCGCGATTTTGTGGACGGCGGTCTCACGTCGCCGGTCCCGGCGCAGGCTGCGCGCGGCATGGGGGCGGATTTCGTCATCGCGGTGGACATTTCCAACGTCAGCCGCCGCGAGCGGCTCAGCGGCACGCTCGACGTGCTGCTGCAGACCTTTGCCATCATGGGCCATACCCTGAGCAGCCACGAACTGAAGGAGGCCGACGTCGTCGTGCGCCCGCAGACGGCCGCGGTCAGCCGCACCGATTTCGAAGGCCGCCACCTGGCGATCCTGGAAGGCGAAAAAGCTGCCGCTGCCATCATGCCGGAGCTGAAGGCCCGGCTGGCCCGGGCCCGGGCGCGCTGAAGGCCGGGCAAATGCGCCTGGCTTACGCCTGCCAGACCCCGTAGCCCGCTTCGCGGAAATCGATCGCCAGCTCCACTTCGAGCGCGCAGGCGTCGTCATACGAGGTCGGGTTGTACAGTTCGTAGAGCTCGGGCAGCAGGCGCAGGCCGAAGGCCTGGACATAGAGGTTGGACTGGATGCCGGCCTTGTGCTTGTCGAAGCGCACGTCGGGATCCAGTCCTGTCATGCCGACATACAGGCACGGCTTGCCGGCGACGTAGCCGGGGTTGGCCTTCATGAACCGCTTTTCGTAGAGCACGTCTTTCGACAGTTCGATCACATAGACGTGATAGTGGTTGCGGCGTCCCATCGGTTCGTTCAGGCAAGCAGGCGGCGGGGGGGGGGGCCCCTGGAGCGGCCCCCACCCCCCCCCCCAACCCCCCGAACCGGCCCCCCCGGG
>CAZUVC010000038.1:0-22249 GCA_964623745.1 uncultured Thiobacillus sp.
CTTGATCTTCGGGAATTCGGGTATGTCGGGGTCGCCTTTTCTTTGGTTACTTTCTTTTGGCGAAGCAAAAGAAAGTGACTAGCCGCCGGGCTACCCCCGGCCAACGGTCAGCAGTCCTGCAAACACCTCTTTACAACGTAGAGCGCCCTTCGACAGGCTCCGAGCAAACAATGGCCAAGTCAGTGCAACTTGATCCGCGCCCGCGTCGGCGTGCTGATGAAGTGCGCGTACGTCGTCAGCGAAGTCTTGAACCAGCCATGCAGCGCGATCTCGTGCATCTTGTGCAGCGACCAGTACACCAGCCGAGCCATCACGCCCTCGATCATGATGCTGCCGCCGGACAGCCCGCCCATCAGGTTGCCGACGGTGGAGAAGCGACCGAGCGCAACCAGCGAGCCGTAATCACGATAGACATATTCGGGCAGGGACTGCCCGCGAAAGCGGCGGCAGATCGATTTCACCAGCATGCTGGCCTGCTGGTGCGCAGCCTGCGCACGCGGCGGCACGAAGCCCTTGCCATCCGGCATCGCGCAGGCGGCGCAATCGCCGAACGCGAAGATGTTGTCGTCGCGCGTCGTCTGCAGCGTCGGGCGCACGACCAGTTGATTGATGCGGTTGGTTTCCAGGCCGTCGATCTCTCTCAGGAAATCCGGCGCCTTGATGCCGGCCGACCACACCATCATGCTGGCAGGGATGAATGTGCCGTCGGCGGTCAGCATGCCGTCGGCACGCACCTCGACGATCCGCTCGTTGGTGTGCATTTCCACGCCCAGCTCGGCCAGGCGCTCCGCAGCAGCGGCTGACAGGCGAGGTGGCAGGCCCGGCAGGATGCGGTCGGAGGCTTCGACGATCAGCAGTTTCAGGTTCTTGTCGGGTTCGATGTTATCCATGCCGTAAGCCGACAGTTCGCGCGTGGTGTCGTGCAGTTCGGCGGCGAGTTCGACGCCGGTGGCGCCGGCGCCGACGATGCCGACGGTGAGCTGGCCGGGCGTGACCGCCGCGGCCTGGGTGTTGGCGCGCAGGCAGGCATTGATGTGCTGGCGATGAAATTCACGCGCCTGCTCTGGGGTGTCGAGCATGATGCAATGTTCCTTCACGCCGGGCACGCCGAAGTCGTTGCCGACCGAGCCGATCGCGAGAATCAGCGTGTCGTAGTGAAAGCGACGACGCGGAATGATTTCCAGGCCGTCGTCGTCCAGCGTCGGCGCGACGCTGATCTCCTGGCGCGCGCGGTCGAGACCGTCCATGCGGCCAAGACGAAAGGTGAAGCCGTGCCAGTGCCCCTGCGCCAGGTATTCCAGCCGCTCGGCGTAGGAGTCGAGACTGCCCGCTGCCACTTCGTACAGCAGCGGTTTCCAGATGTGCGAAGGCGATGCGTCGATCAGCGTGATGCGCGCGCGCTTCTTTTTGCCCAGCTTGTCGCCCAGACGGGTGGCAAGTTCCAGCCCGCCGGCGCCGCCGCCGACGATCACGATTTCATGGATCTGTTGTTCTGTTGCCATGGTATTTCCCTGATGTTCTGCCGCGATGATAGCTTGAACATTAGTACTTGCTTCTATTCATTGCGCGATCGCCGCCGCCAAACTCGCTAGAATCCGTCCAACCCCCATCAGGAGCCGACATGACTGACCCCTTGCTCATCGCCCGCAATGCCAGCGTGGACCTGCATCTGCTGCCGCAGATGGCCAACCGCCACGGCCTCATCACCGGCGCCACTGGCACCGGAAAAACCGTCACGCTGCAGACGCTGGCCGAGCATTTCTCGCGCATCGGTGTGCCCTGTTTCATGTCGGACGTGAAGGGCGACCTGTCCGGCATTTCGCAGCCGGGCGGCGGCAACGCCAAGGTGGCCGAGCGGGTCGAGATGCTGAAGCTCGAAGGCTTTGAACATCAGGGCTACCCGGTCACGCTGTGGGATCCGTTCGGCGAGGCCGGCCATCCGGTGCGCGCCACCGTCTCCGACATGGGTCCCTTGCTGCTCTCGCGCATGCTCAACCTCAACGACACCCAGAGCGGCGTGTTGAACCTGGTATTCAAGGTGGCCGACGACAACGGCCTCTTGCTGCTCGACCTGAAAGACCTGCGCACCATGCTCGCGTTTGTCGGCGACAACGCGAAGCAGTTCACCACCGAGTACGGCAATGTCTCGTCCGCATCGATCGGCGCCATTCAGCGCGGTCTGCTGTCCCTGGAATCCCAGGGTGGCGAGCAGATCTTCGGCGAGCCCATGCTCAATATCGACGACCTGATCCAGACCGACCGCGGACTCGGCGTCATCAACATCCTGGTGGCTGACCGGCTGATGCAGTCACCGAAGATGTACGCCACGCTGCTGCTGTGGCTGCTGGCCGAACTGTTCGAGAACCTGCCCGAGGCAGGCGACCTCGACAAGCCAAAACTCGTCTTCTTCTTCGACGAAGCGCACCTGCTGTTTTCCGACGCACCCGCTGCGCTGGTGGAAAAGATCGAGCAGGTGGTGCGGCTGATCCGCTCCAAAGGGGTGGGCGTGTATTTCGTCACCCAGAACCCGGCCGACGTGCCGGACAAGGTGCTGTCGCAGCTCGGCAACCGGGTGCAGCACGCATTGCGCGCGTTTTCGCCGCGCGACCAGAAGGCGGTTCGCGCCGCCGCCGAAACCATGCGCGACAACCCGGATCTGGACGAAGCGACCGTCATCACCGAACTCGGTGTCGGCGAGGCGCTGGTGTCCTTTCTCGATGCCAAGGGGCGTCCGGGCATGGTCGAGCGCGCGTACATCGTGCCGCCGCAGGGACAGATCGGCCCGATCACCGACGCGCAGCGCCGGCGGCTGGTGCAGACTTCGCTGGTGGCCGGGGTCTACGACAAAACGATCGACCGCGAATCTGCCCATGAAGTGCTGAAAGCGCGCGCCGAGCAGGCGACGCAGGCCGCGGCGCTGGAAGCCGAGGCGAGGCAACAGGCCAAGGCTGCTGCGAAACCCACGGCGGGCGGAGGCGGCGTGCTGGGCGACATTCTGGGCGGGGGCGGCGGACGTCGCGAGGGCGCGGTCGAGGCGCTGGCGAAATCGGCCGCGCGCTCGATGGGCAGCCAGGTCGGCCGCGCCATCATGCGCGGCGTGCTGGGGAGCCTGTTCGGCGGCAAGCGCTAACACGGACGCGCTGCTTCAAGACAGCAGCGCGCGTTGGATCAGGCGAAGAGCCGCGCCAGTTCGGCGCCCGGATCGTCGGCGCGCATAAAGGCTTCGCCGACCAGGAAGCTGTTGACCTGATAACTGCGCATCTGCGCGACATCGGCCGGCGACAGGATGCCGGATTCGGTGATGACGATGCGTTCGGGTCCGATGCGCGGCAGCAAGACCAGCGTGGTGTCGAGGCTCACCTCGAAGGTACGCAGGTTGCGGTTGTTGATGCCCATTAGCGGCGTCGTCAGTTGCAGCGCGGCGTCGAGCTCTTCGGCGTTGTGCGATTCCACCAGAACCGCCATGCCGAGCTCATGCGCCAGCGCTTCCAGCGCCTGCATCGCCGGCAACTCGAGTGCAGCGACGATCAGCAGGATGCAGTCCGCCCCCATCGCCCGCGCTTCATAGACCTGATAGGGATCGACGATGAAGTCCTTGCGCAGCACCGGCAATGAGCATGCGGCACGCGCCTGCATCAGGTACTTGGCGCTGCCCTGAAAATAGTCGCGGTCGGTCAGCACCGACAGGCAGGCCGCGCCGCCCGCTTCGTAGCTGGCGGCGATCTCGGCGGGCCGGAAGTCGGCACGGATCACGCCTTTCGACGGACTGGCCTTCTTGATTTCGGCAATCACCGCAGGTTTCCCGGCAGCGAGTCTGGCGCGCAACGCGCCGACAAAATCGCGCGGCTTCGGCGCGGCTTCGGCGCGCGCCCGCATCTCGCCCAGAGGCACCGTATCCATGCCTTCGTCGATCTCGCTGCGCTTGGTCGCGAGGATCTTCTCAAGAATGTCGGACATTGCTCAGGCCCCAGCGCCGCGGTTGGAGAACTCGACCAGCTGCGTGAGCTTGTCGCGCGCCGCGCCACTGTCGATGACGGCGCGTGCCGTTGCGATGCCCTCGCCGAGCGTGTCGGCGCGATCTGCCACATAGATCGCGGCACCGGCGTTGAACAGCACGATGTCGCGCGCCGGCCCCGGCAGGCCGTCGAGCACGGCGAGCAGCATGTCCTTCGCCTGCGTCGCGTCCCATACCTTGAGCACATTGCTGTCGCAGGTCTCGAGCCCGAATTCGCGCGGATGGATGCGGTATTCGGTGACTTCGCCGTCCTTCAGCTCGCCGATCAGCGTCTCGCCGGAAAGCGTGATCTCGTCCATGCCATCGGAACCGTGCACCACCATGACGTGGCGGCTGCCCAGACGCTGCAGCACGCGCACCAGGATGCCGACGAGGTCGGGATGGAACACGCCGAGCAGCTGGTGCGGCGCGCCCGCCGGGTTGGTCAGCGGGCCGAGGATGTTGAAGATCGTGCGCACGCCGAGCTCCTTGCGCACCGGCGCAGCATACTTCATCGCGCCGTGGAACTTGGGCGCGAACATGAAGCCGATGCCGATTGCGTCGATGCTCGCCGCCACCTGCTCCGGGGTCCGGTCGAGGTTGACGCCCAGCGCCTCGAGCACGTCAGCGCTGCCACTGGTCGACGACACCGAGCGCCCGCCGTGCTTGGCGACGCGCGCGCCGGCGGCGGCGGCGACGAAGGCGGCGGTCGTCGAGATGTTGAAGGTGTGCGCGGCGTCGCCGCCGGTACCGCAGGTATCGACCAGGTTGGCATTGCTCTGCGCCGGCACCTTGGCGGCGAACTCGCGCATCACCTGCGCCGCCGCAGCGATCTCGCCGATGGTCTCCTTCTTCACCCTGAGGCCGGTGATGATGCCGGCAATCTGCACCTCGGTGAGCTCGCCGCTCATGATCTGGCGCATCAGCGACAGCATCTCGTCGTGGAAAATTTCGCGCTGCTCGACCAGCCGGGCGAGCGCCTGCTGCGGCGTGATCATCGGGTGCCTTTCAGAAAATTCGCCAGCATGGCGTGGCCGTGTTCAGTGAGGATGGATTCGGGGTGGAACTGCACACCCTCGACCGCGAGTGTCTTGTGGCGCACGCCCATGATTTCGTCGTCGTCGGTCCACGCGGTGATCTCCAGGCAGTCCGGCAGCGTTGCGCGCTCGATCACCAGCGAGTGGTAGCGGGTGGCGCGAAAAGGATTCGGCAGGCCCTTGAACACGCCGGTGTCGGTGTGATGGATCATCGAAGTCTTGCCGTGCATCAATTCCTTCGCGCGGATGATTTTTCCGCCGAAAGCCTGGCCGATGCTCTGGTGGCCCAGACAGACACCGAGGATGGGCACCTTGCCTGCGAATTCGCGGATCAGCGGCACCGATACCCCCGCCTCGTTCGGCGTGCACGGGCCGGGCGAGACGACGATGTGGTCGGGCTTGAGCGCGGCAATGCCGGCGAGGTCGATCTCGTCGTTGCGCACGACGCGGACGTCCTCGCCCAGCTCGCCGAAATACTGCACCAGGTTGTAGGTGAAGCTGTCGTAGTTGTCGATCATCAGCAGCATGGTTACGCCACCTCCCCGCCGAAACGCGCCTGCGCCAGCTCGGCCGCACGAACAACAGCGCGCGCCTTGTTCAGCGTTTCCATCCATTCGTTGGCGGGTACCGAATCGGCGACGATGCCGGCACCCGCCTGCGCATACAGCATGCCGTCCTTGACCACCGCAGTGCGGATCGCGATCGCCAGATCCATGTCGCCGTTGAAGCCAAGGTAGCCGACCGCGCCGGCATAGATGCCGCGCTTGCTGGGCTCGAGCTCGTCGATGATTTCCATCGCCCGCACCTTGGGGGCGCCGGACACGGTGCCCGCCGGGAAGCTGGCGCGCAGCACATCGAGCGCGGACAGGCCCGGCTTCAGCTTGCCCTCGACGTTGGAGACGATGTGCATCACGTGCGAGTAACGCTCGATCTGCATGTTCTCGGTGACGCGGACCGAGCCGGTAACCGCGACGCGTCCGGTGTCGTTGCGGCCCAGGTCCAGCAGCTGCAGATGCTCGGCGCACTCCTTGGGATCGGCCATCAGTTCTTCGGCCAGGCGCTCGTCGTCCTCGCGCGTGAGGCCGCGCGGCCGGGTGCCGGCAATCGGCCGCAGGGTGACGGTGTCACCCTCCAGCCGCACCAGGATTTCGGGCGACGAGCCGACCACGTGGAAGCCGCCGAAATCGTAATAGAACATATAGGGCGACGGGTTGAGGCTGCGCAGCGCGCGGTACAGCGACAACGGCGAGGCGGCGAACGGCCGCGCCATGCGCTGGGACAGCACCACCTGCATGACGTCGCCGGCGGCGATGTAGTCCTTGGCCTTCTGCACCGCCGACTTGAATGCGGCTTCGCCGAACTCGGACGCAGGTTCGGCCTCGCTCACCGCCGGCTCGGGCGGCAGCTGTACCGGCGCATTCAGCTGGTCGGCCAGCGCCCGCAGGCGCAGATGGCCCTGCGCATAGGCATCGGGCTGCATCGGGTCGGCGTGAGTGATCAGATAGAGCTTGCCGGCCAGGTTGTCGAACACCGCCAGTTCTTCGGTCAGCATCAAGAGGATGTCCGGCGTGTGCAGCACGTCGTCCTTGCGCGTGGCCGACAGCCGCTTCTCGATGTAGCGGATGGTGTCGTAGCCGAAATAGCCCGCCAGCCCGCCGGTGAAGCGCGGCAATCCCGCCACCGGCGCGGCCTTGAAACGCGCCTGATAGTCGGCGATGAAGGCCAGCGGATCGGGCAGGTTGTGTTCCTCGACGACCTGCCCGTCGGTCTCCAGCGTCAGCACGTGGTTGCGCACGCGGATCACGGTCCGGGCCGGCAGTCCGATGAAGGAATAGCGGCCGAAGCGCTCGCCGCCCACCACCGATTCGAGCAGGTAGGTATACGGCGCGTTAGCCAGTTTGAGATACACCGACAGCGGTGTTTCCAGGTCGCCGGGCAACTCGCGCACCAGCGGGATGCGGTTGTAGCCCTGGCGGACGCGGTCGAAGAAGTCTTGTTCAGTCATTTTTCAGGGGTCAGGATTCGGGATTCAGGGGTCAGGGAATGTGCTGCGCGCCTTTTAAGACGAGCGCCGCCATCGGCGGCACGCCCCCTGAATCCTGATCCCTGAATCCTGACCCCTCGCCATTACGCCTTCACCACCATCTTCGCCGCTTCAGCCAGCGTCGGCACCACGGCATCGAGGTCGAGCTCGGCGACCGGACGGCCGCGGTTGTAGCCGTAGGGCACGCAGAAAACCGGGCTGCCGGCGGCACGCGCGGCCTGGGTGTCGTTGAGCGAATCGCCGATCAGCAGCAGTTCGGCGGGCTTCACCTTGAACACCTCGCAGGCGTGCAGCAGCGGCAACGGGTCGGGCTTGCGCTTCGGCAGCGTGTCGCCGGACAGAATCAGCTCGAAGTAATCGAACAGGCCGGTGTCCTTCAGCAGCGGGTGGGTGAACTGCGCGGCCTTGTTGGTGATGCAGGCGATATGCACGCCCATCACCTTGAAGGCATCAAGGCCCTCGACCACGCCGGGAAAGGGGCGCGAATGCAGCGACACGTGTTCGCCGTAGTGCTTCTGATAGGCGGCAATCGCCTGCGCGAACAGCGCCGCATCGGGATCGGCATCCATGTCGCCAGTGAGCACGCGCTTGACCAGCCGCGACACGCCGTTGCCGATGTAGGTGGAAATCGTTTCCAGCGACGGACAGGGACGGCCGAGGTCGGCCATCATCAGCTCGGCGGCGTGGGCGAGATCGGGGGCTGTGTGAATAAGCGTGCCGTCGAGATCGATGACGACGGCCTTGATATGAAGGGGGAAGGGTGAGGGGTGAAGGGGCAATCCCTCCCTCCCACACCCTTCCCCCTTGAGCGCCTCAGGCGCGTTCCCTTCACCCTTCACAATCAGACCTTCGCCAATTCCGCACGCATCGCGGCGATGATGCTGTTGTAGCGCTGCGGATCGCTGTCCTTGGCGGCGCCAAACACGGCGGAGCCGGCAACGAAGGTGTCGACGCCGGCGCGCGCGACGTCGGCGATGTTGGCGGGACCGACGCCGCCGTCGATCTCGATGTTCACCTTGAGGCCGCGGTCATCGATCATCTTGCGCACGGCGCGCGCCTTGTCGAGCACGTAGGGGATGAACTTCTGGCCGCCGAAGCCGGGGTTCACGCTCATCAGGAGCACCATGTCGATCTTGTCCAGCGTGTATTCCAGCACATCGAGCGGGGTGGCCGGGTTGAACACCAGGCCGGCCTTGCAGCCGTTTTCCTTGATCAAACCAATCGTCCGGTCGATGTGCTCGGAGGCTTCCGGGTGGAAGGTGATGTAGGTCGCGCCCGCCTTGGCAAAATCGGGAATGATGCGGTCGACCGGCTTCACCATCAGATGGACGTCGATCGGCGCGGTGACACCGTGCTTGCGCAAGGCCTCGCACACCAGCGGGCCGATGGTCAGGTTGGGTACGTAGTGGTTGTCCATCACATCGAAGTGGACAATGTCGGCGCCGGAAGCGAGCACATTGTCGACTTCCTCGCCCAGCCGGGCAAAGTTGGCGGACAGGATGGACGGGGCGATGCGGTAAGTCATGGGAAGCTCCGGGAATTGGGGGAAAACCCGGTCATTTTAACAGTCTGACACGCCCTTGCGTTACACTCCGCGGATTCCATTCCGTCGAGCAGACCCGTGGCCGAAGGCAAGAAATATCAAATCAGCATCACCGTCAATACGACGTATCTGGCCGAGCAGAGCGATCCCTCGGCCGATCGGTATGTATTCGCCTACACCATCACCATCGCCAACTCCGGCACCGTGGCGGCGCAGCTGATCTCGCGCCACTGGATCATCACCGATGCCGAAAACGTCACCCAGGAAGTCAAGGGCCTCGGCGTGGTGGGCGAACAGCCGCTGCTGCGGCCGGGCGAGAGTTTCGAATACACCAGCGGCACCGCGATGGCAACGCCGGTCGGCACCATGCGCGGCACCTACCAGATGGTGGCCGAAGACGGCAACAAGTTCGACGCCGAGATTCCGGTGTTCACGCTGTCGATGCCCCGGGTTCTGCATTAATCCCGGCGTCCGGCATTAAATTCGGCGCCCGACGATAAAGCCAGCGCGGCTTTATTCCTCGGACCCAGCCAGCCGGATCGTGTATTGCCCGGCCTTTTCGTCCCGCACCATTGCCAGCAGCTTGTGCTTCTGCGCATCCTCCACCAGTTCTCTGAATGAACGGTAACCATAGGTCGATTCGGTAAAGCCCGGGCGGCGGCGCTGCATGGTGCTTTTCACCATCGAGCCCCAGATCTTCTCGTCGGACCCGCGTTCGGCGATCAGCGCCTCCACTGTTTCGACCAGGAAATCGAGCGCGCCCTGGCGACGGTCTTCCTCGGTTTTGGGTGCGGCACCCTTGGCGGAACCGGCAGCCGGCCTGGCCGCCGGACCCTTCTTCTCGACGCGCTTCTTCTTGGCTTCCTGCGCGCGCACCAGATCGTCGTAGAAAATGAACTCGTCACAGTTGGCGCTGAGCAGGTCGGAGGTCGAGTCCTTCACCCCGATGCCGATCACATGCTTGTTGTTCTCGCGCAGTTTCGATACCAGCGGGGAGAAGTCCGAATCGCCGCTGATGATGACGAAGGTGTCGACGTGCGACTTGGTGTAGCAGAGGTCCAGCGCATCGACCACCATGCGGATGTCAGCCGAGTTCTTGCCGGACTGGCGCACATGCGGGATCTCGATCAGCTCGAACGCCGCCTCGTGCATGGTGGCCTTGAATTCCTTGTAGCGGTCCCAGTCGCAGTACGCCTTCTTCACCACGATGCTGCCCTTGAGCAGCAGGCGCTCCAGCACTTTCTTGATGTCGAACTGGGCGTACTTGGCGTCGCGCACGCCGAGCGCGATGTTCTCGAAATCGCAGAACAGCGCCATGTTGGTGATTTCAGGTTGTCCGGCCATGGGGGAACCTCATAGTGGATAGTGGTATGCAGATTGGGTCAACTGCGATGAGAAGGACAGGACACACGACCTGACCGACCTACTTTTTCATCGTCCACCACACGATGAACACGAACAGCCCCAGTGCGATCCCGGCCTCCAGCAGCAACCAGCCCAGTCCCTGGCTTTCCATTCGATTGTCCTCCCGTTGTTATACTCGACGCGTCATTCTGATTTGGGTCATCTTCACCTGTGATGCTGTTGCGTGCAAGTCCGTGGTTGTTCGTCCTGTTGTTGTCGGCCTGTTCGGCGCTGCCGCCTGCGGCGCGCCCCGAACGTGCGCCCGCACCCATCCCGGCGCCGCGACCTGCGCCCACACCAGCCCCTGCGCAGCCGTCCGCGCCGTTGCCCACACCGGTGGGCAACTACCCGCTGCTCAAGCCGGTGGCCTGGGCGGACGTCGCCTTCTGGCAGGACGACGCAGTCGGCGAGAACTGGTCGTCTTTTCTGCAAAGCTGCAGCACGCTGGTCAGGCGCAGCGCGTGGCAGGCCGTCTGTACCGAGGCAAGAGCGATGCCGGCGCCTGACGACGCCACCGCACGTGCATTTTTCGAACAGCGCTTTCAGCCGTATCGGGCCACCGCCGAAGACGGCGGCGAGGAAGGCCTGGTCACCGGCTACTACGAACCGCTGCTGAAGGGCGACCGCGTGCGCACCGATCGCGCGCGTCATCCGCTCTACGCCACCCCGGACGACCTGATCAGCGTGGAGCTGGCGGGCGTCTATCCCGAACTGAAGAACCTGCGGCTGCGCGGACGCTTGTCCGGCAACAAGCTGGTGCCCTACCCCGCACGCAAGGACATCGAGTCCGGCAACGGCTTCAAGGGCAAGCCCATCGCCTGGGCGGAGGACCCGGTCGACCTGTTCTTCCTGCAGATCCAGGGCTCGGGCCGCATCGAGTTGCCCGACGGCACGCACCTGCGGGTCGGCTATGCGGAACAGAACGGCCATCCCTACCTGTCGATCGGCAAGCTGCTGGTCGAACGCGGTGAGCTGCTGCTCGAGCAGGCATCGATGCAGGGCATCAAGGACTGGGGCGCGCGCAACCCCGACAAGCTGTCCGAACTGCTGGCCAGCAACCCGAGCTATGTGTTTTTCCGCGAGCTGCCCAATGGCCTCACCGGCCCGCTCGGCGCGCTCGGCGTGCCGCTCACCGGCGGCCGCTCGATCGCCATCGACCCGCGCTTCATCCCGCTGGGCGCACCGGTCTTTCTTGCCACCACCCAGCCCAACTCGCCGGAACCACTGAACCGGCTGGTCATGGCGCAGGACACCGGCAGCGCCATCCGCGGCGGCGTGCGCGCGGATTTCTTCTGGGGATTTGGCGAAGCAGCCGGCGAGCTCGCCGGCCGCATGAAGCAGTCCGGCCGCATGTGGGTGCTGCTGCCGAAGGATTACCCGCTCGCCCGACAGCAGCCGAAGCCAAACGGCGTCAACGCGCGACGCTGACGCGGGCGGGCACGGTCAGAAACAAACGGCACAGCACGCGTAACGGGCGCTGTGCCGTGGCATTGCAAAAAGCGATTACAGTTTTCGCTGGACGTCCCTCGCAATGTCCTGGACTTTCTCACCGCCGCGTTCGATATCCTTGCCTGCGCCCGCCACCGTATTGCAGCCTGCCAACACGATGAAAGCGGAAGACATTAATAAAGTGAAAAACGTCTTCATGATGTTCTCCTGATATTCAAGATTCTGGATTGCCCGTCCGCCGCCGTTGGCAGCGCTGCAGGCTAAGGATATCGCAGGGTGCAGGGCATGACGGAACTGTCAGACAACGCGGATTGGCTTGTCGGATGATTCCTGCATTCAAGTTGCGGGAAATCTTGCATACTTCTGGAAATCCAGACGAAACCTCAACATGTCGACAGCGTCCCCCACTCCTTCACGTCCACGTCGCCTCGCATCGCGCTGGCACGACGGCTCGAACATCAGCACCCATCTTTTCCTGTCGGCCGGCATGGCTTTGCTGATCAGCATCCTGGTCGCGAGCTACATGCAGGCCTCGGCCGGTCTGGAAGCGCTGAACCAGTTCGGGATATCGAGCGAACATGCGCATCAGCTGGACGACCTCAATGTGCTGCTGCTGGACACCCAATCAACCGCACGCGGCTACGCCTTGACCCGCGACGCCGACGTTCTCGCCGCGTACCGCGAGCTTGCCGCCCGGATCAATGACACCCTGCGGACCATCGAGCAGCAAAACAAGGACACCCCGCTCGTGGCCGAGTTCATCATCAAGGCCCACACGGTTGCCCAGCGTATCGACCTCGCGGTCCAGCAGATCGAAGGCGGCGCGGTGCTGGATAAATCCTGGTTCGATACGTCCAATCAGATCATGGATGACTACAAGCACCAGCACAACCTGATCAAGACGCAACTGCTGACGCAAAGCCTGGAGGATGTCCGGCGATCAGTAAAGGGTTTCGAGAACGCGCGGATCAGCACGGTACTGCTCGCTATCGCCTCGCTTTTGCTGCTGGTGTTGTCGATTGCCCAGCGGCAGAAGCAGCAGGAACTGCTGGAAAAAATCCAGCAATTGCTGACCGCCAAGAACGAACGGCTGGAACGCGAAGTGCAGGCGCGCACCGAAGAGTTGACCAGCCTCGCGACCTACCTGACCGATGTGCGCGAAACCGAGAAACTGCACCTGGCGCGCGAGATGCACGATGAGCTCGGCGCGCTGCTGACAGCCGCCAAACTGGATGCCGACTGGATTGAACGCACGCTGCCGCCCGACACGCAGGCGCTGGTTGCGCAACGCCTGACGCGCCTGCGCCAGAACCAGGTGGGCGGCATCACGCTCAAGCGCAGGTTCACCAACGACCTGCGGCCCGCGCTGCTGTATGACCTGGGCCTGATCGAGGCGCTCAGGGCGCTGATCGAGGAATTCCGGAATATCGACAAAGTCGAGGTGGACCTGGACCTGCCCGAGACCGAACCCGAGCTCACCGAAGCGGTTTCGCTCAGTCTGTTCCGCATCGTTCAGGAAGCCTTCACCAACATCCGCAAGTACGCCCAGGCCCAGCGGGTGTCCGTGTCGCTTCGCACCACGGCGAACGCCATCGAGCTGACCATCCAGGATGACGGGATCGGCTTCGACGCGGATTCACCCCGGCTGTCACGTCATGGACTGGCGGGCATCAAGCATCGGGTCTTCACCCATGGCGGACAACTCGACATCCACACCGCCCCGGGTGCCGGCGTCAAGATCCATGTGACCCTGCCTGTCTGACCCCGGCAAAGCATCTGCCGGAATGCGCTCAGGACGCGCGTTTCTCGCGTGCCGCGTCGACCACGTAGTCGATCAGCTGGTTGATCTGCAACGACTTGTCGAAGAAGGCATCCATGCCGACGCGCTCGCACCGCTTGCGCATGGTGGAATGCGCATAGTTGGTCAGCACCGCCTTGCGCGGCCGGCCATAGAGATCGGAATCGGTCTGCAATGCATCCAGCACGCCGATACCGCTGCCCTGCTTGAGTTCGATATCGATGATCACCAGATCGACCGGATTTTGGGCCATCCGGGTGAGCGCCTCGCTCTCGCCGTCAGCGCATCCGCAGAACTCGACACCATCCAGCTCGGACAGCATGCCGGAGAGCAGTTCCTGCAACAGTGCAGAGTCTTCGATTAAAAATACTTTCAACATGGAAGCGTCATGGCGCGTTCCTTTTTGGAAATTCGCCGCAGTGTGGTTCTTGGATGAAAGGGAAGGCTTATTCCGTGATGAGTCCGTGTCGTAATGCATACGTCGCCAATTCTGCATTGCTGGTAATTCCGAGCTTCTCGGTCACCCGCGAGCGATAGGTGCTGATGGTCTTCACGCTGAGGTGCAGCTGTTCGGCAATATCCGAAACCGACTCACCGCGCGCCAGCCGCAAAAATACCTGAAGCTCGCGGTCCGACAAGGTTTCATGCAGCACGCCGCTGCGCTCGCCGCTCATTTCATCGGCCAGGAGCTCGGCAGTTCGCGCCGATACATAGCGGCGTCCGGTCGAGACCATGTGAATCGCCCGCAGCAACTCGTCCTTCTCGCAGTCCTTGCACAGATAGCCATTGGCGCCGTTCTTGATCATCGCAAGCGCATAGCTTTCCTCGGGGAAGCCGCTCAGCACCAGCACCCGGGTGTCGGGGTGGCGCTGGCGCACCATGCGCAGGACATCGACGCCGCTCTTGCCCGGCAAGGAAATGTCGAGCAGGAGGACGTCGCACGGCGAGGTGCGCAATTTATCGAGCGCCTCGTCGCCATCGGACGCCTCGAATCCGATATTGATGGATGCGTCTTCGCTCAACAACTCTCGAAAACCGGTTCGGACAATCTGATGATCGTCCACGATAGCGACCTGAATCATGTGCATCTCAATCCAATCCGGTGGGGTCTGATTCTAGCACCGGCACGCTAGCGTCCCTTGAGCAGGTTCACGGCGAACGTGGCAATCGCAATCACCAGAAACACCACAAACAGGATCTTGGCGATGCCGGCAGCGCCTGCAGCCAGGCCGGAAAATCCGAGAACGGCGGCAATGATGGCGATGATGAAAAAAACAAGCGCGTAGTACAGCATGCAGATCTCCTTGAAAAGTCATCCCGTGAATACTGAACAACGGGGGGAACACAAATGCCGACATGACACAGGACATGGCAGCGATTACTTACAGGTTAACCACCGGGCATCCCGTCACCATCAGCCGCCGACGAGTTTTTTGTCGGATATTGCCTACAGCTTCGCCCCGCATTCCGCATCAATCACAACGGCATCTTCGCGCAAACCGAGTCGAAGTTATGTAGGACAGCGCCGCGATTTGTATCGGCCTGACCTGCATGAGTCGAAGATATTGTCCAGGCCGAGCTGTCACTGTCTGTCGTGTCAGAGGCCGCCTACATGCGCTTAACGTTTTTGCGGACAGCGTGATGCGTCGTCGTCCCCTACAGCCGATTGATGGCGCTGACTAAGCTTGTTTCCATGTCGGCGGCACTCGCTGCCGACACCAAACCTGTCATTTTTGGAGAATCTCAAATGGAAACGATGCCCAACACAAAATACCCTTCTTCCACCGGTAGCGAGAACACCGCGGCCGAGCACGCACGTCGCTCGCTCGAGGAAGCGCGCGCAGGCGCCGAAAATCTCGCGGCCCATGGCAGCGAGGCGATCCATCAAGGCGCAGCCCGGGCGCGCGAGGCCATTTCCCACACGACCGATCAGGCGGCCCATTACGTTCAGGAACAGCCGTTGAAGTCGCTGATGATGGCCGCGGCAGCAGGTGCGGCCATCGCCATGCTGGCCGGCGCGATCGGCAAGCATCGTCATCATTGAGTCGTTCATTCAGGACGAGGCGCCACAGGCGATGCTGCCCCCCCTGCTCCGTGTGCTGCTGACCGAACCCGGTCTGCTGCACACCTATGTCAGCGCTTATGGCGAGCTGATCCATGAGGATGGGTTGTCCTGGTGGACGTCGAAAAAACGACGGCTTGCCTATTCACTGGCGGTGGCAGGCTGCGCAATGCTGGCGGTGCTGTTCATCGGGGTCGCGCTGATGCTGTACGCGGCCACCGGGAACGGACACTGGCTGTTATGGGTGGTGCCTGCGCTGCCGGTGGCGGGTGCGCTCGCCGCATGGTGGCTCCTCGTGCACATGCCACACGAGCGCGCCTCGTTTCTGCGCGTGCGTGAACAGCTCACGCAGGACATGCAGTTACTGGAATCGGATTTGCGGAGACCCGAATGATGAATTCAGAACAACAATCAGACTCACCCACGAATATGCCTGCAGCGGATCCCATCGCTGCGGACACGGCAGCCGATGCCGAGACCCGTCTGCAACTGAAGCGCGAAGCCATGCGCTTGCGGCTGGCCCAGCAGCAGGACGATCCGCTCGGGCAGGTCGGCGTGATCTCACGCATGGCGGCACCGATCGCACGCCAGATGGTGCGCCAATATCCCTACGCCACCTTGACGGGGGCAGCGCTGATCGGCGTCCTGCTGGTGCGCGGCAAACCCTGGCGCGCACTGGGCGGTTCCGTGCTTGCGGGCCTGGTGGCGCGCCAGGCGCTTGCCTATTCGCTCTCTTCCGGGAGCCAGCTGTTCAAACACCTGCTGTCACGCGATCGCGCCGGATCGGCGCCGAATCGCCCGCTGTAGCCCACCGGGACCGTCGCCATGTATAGCGCATGCGTCACCGCGAACGCGTTCCCCCTGTGCGCCGGCCCCACGGAGAGCCGCACGCTGGGCTTCACCGGTCTGCTCAGACTCCTGGCTGCATGCGGGATCCTCCCGCTTGCGGCGTGCGCCACGCTGCCCGAACCCGGGCGCATCGATCAGCCTGCGCGTGCCGAGCCCGTCAAGTTCGAAACGGCGCGTGGCCCGGTTTCGAAAGGCGCCAGCACCGCGATCCTGAAGACCCTCAAAAGCGAATCCGGCTCGCGCGACATCCTGCAGAAACATCTGGCACTGGAAGAAGCGATCAACCGCGACAGCCCGCTGGTGCTGGGCAACCGGGCGTTGCTGCTGCAGGACGGACCCGCCACTTACGAAGCGATGTTTTCTGCGATCCGCAAGGCACGCGACCACATCAATCTGGAAACCTACATCTTCGAGGACGGCGAGATCGGCTCCCGTTTCGCCGCACTGCTGCTGGAAAAGCAGGCGGAGGGGGTTCAGGTCAATCTGATCTACGACAGCGTGGGCAACCTCACCACGCCGGCGGAATTCTTCGAGCGCCTGCGCGCCGGCGGCATCCAGCTGCTTGAGTTCAACCCGGTCAATCCGGCCAAGCTGCGCAAGAACCGGGAATGGCTGCTGAACAACCGCGATCATCGCAAATTGCTGGTCATCGACGGCAAGACCGCATTCCTCGGCGGCATCAACATCAGCGAGTCCTACTCGAGCGGTTCCTTCTCCAGCCCCGGCACAAGCAAAAGCAAAAAAGGCGCCGCGCCGGAAGCCGGCTGGCGCGACACCCACCTGCAGATCGAAGGGCCGGTGGTGGCCGAGCTCCAGAAGTATTTCATCGATACCTGGACGCGGCAACACGGCCCCGAACTGGCCGGCCGGATGTATTTCCCTCCGCTTGGCAAGCGCGGTGACGAAATCATCCGCGCCATCGGCAGCACGGCCGAGGATGACGACAGCCCGATTTACCTGACGCTGCTGTCGGCCATCGACCACGCAGAACGCAACATCCACATCACCAATGCCTATTTCGTGCCCGACCCGCAGCTGCGCAAGGCGTTGGCCGCTGCCGCCCAGCGCGGGGTCGACGTCCAGATCGTGCTGCCCAGCAAAACCGATTCGTGGGCCGTGTTCCACGCGGGGCGCTCGCACTACGACGAATTGCTCGATGCCGGCGTCAAGCTCTACGAGCGGGGCGGCACCATCCTGCATTCCAAGACCGCATCGATCGACGGCGTCTGGTCCACCGTCGGCTCGACCAATCTGGACTGGCGCAGCTTTCTGCACAACGACGAGCTCAACGCCATCATCCTGGGCGCCGATTTTGCGCGCCAGATGGACGCCATGTTCACCCGCGATCGCGCGGCCGCCAAAGCCATCGAACCCCAGGCATGGAAACGCCGCTCACCGCTGTTGCGAATCCAGGAATGGCTGGCACGACGTTTTGAGTACTGGCTTTAGCGTGCGCGCACACGCGGACTTTTCCCAAGGACCCTTCACCCCTGAAAGGAGAAAGCATGAAAACGCTGATAGTCGGACACTACGATCTGCAGGACGAGGCGGAAATCGCGGCACGCGACGTATTGCGTGCGGGTTTCTCCGCCCGCGAGACGTGCCTGTTCTACCTCAACCCGCAGGGACAGCACGCGCTGCATCCGGTGGGCGGCGATGAGGACGAATCGCCAGGCACGCACGACGCCCAGTCCGGCGCCGTGCGCGGGGCGGCCGGCGGTGCCGGTGCCGGCGTCCTGGTGGGCGCCGCCACGATCCCCGTTCTGGGCCCGGCCGGTCCCTTGCTGGGCGCCGCCGTCGGCGCCTACACCGGCTCGCTGGTCGGCGCACTGAACCACATGGAAGAACCGCCCGAGACGCGCGCCGACACGCCGCGCGCCGACACCCCGCACACCCGGGCCACGTCCGACACCGAGTTCGAGGCCCGCAAATCGGGCTACCTGCTGGCGGTCGCGGTGCAGACCCCGATGGAACGCAAGTACGCGATCGAGATTCTGGGTGAGCGTGCCCACCTGCTGGAGGAAGCGGAAGGCAATCTTCAAAACGGCGAATGGACCGACTTCGATCCGCTGGCCCCCGGACACGTCATTCGCTGAAGTCTGCGCGCCCGGACCGTCCGCACGACATGCCTATTCGGACGTGTCCTACACCCCGTTTCAGTCCAGGCTGACTGTGCGCCGCGCTTCACCCGTCTACGCTTTGAGCTCCGGTGACCCAAACACGGTCCTTTGATCAAAGCCACGCGAGCCGCTCACTGAGTACCGCACAGCCCTGTCGATCCGATGCCATGAACACGAGAAACGCCCGACTCTCCCGCTCACGTGCCCGCTTCTCATGGGCGCTGCACCTCTCCATGGGAGGCGCACTGATCGCCTCCGTCATCCTGATGGCGCCTCCGGTGCAGGCAGACAGTCGCGCCGGCGCCGCACTCGCTCAGCAAGGCGGGCCCGGCGTCAGCGCGTGCGTGTCGTGTCATGGCGCACGCGGCGAAGGGCAAGCGGCAACGGGCTTCCCGCGTCTGGCCGGCCAGCCGCCAGCCTACCTGGTGAGGCAGCTGCAGGCGTTTGCCGATGGCACCCGCAAGAACCCGGTGATGGAACCGATTGCCCGCGCGCTCAGCGTGCAGCAGATGCGCGATCTCGCCGACCACTATGCCGCCCTGCCGGGCTGGCGCGCACCCACCCAAACCGGCACGCCGGACCCGGCCACGGCACCCGGCCCGCGGCTCGCCACGATGGGCAACTGGGACAAGGACATCCCCGCCTGCTTTGCCTGCCATGGGCCGGACGGGACAGGCATCGCACCGCATTTCCCCGCCATCAGCGGCCAGCCGCGCGCCTACACCCGCACGCAATTGAAAGCCTGGCAGGCGGGCACGCGCAGCAACGATCCTCAGGGGCTGATGAAGTCCGTCGCCGACCGGATGACCGACGCGGAGATCGAGGCCGTCAGCCGGTATCTCGAAAACCCCGCCGCCACGGGAAGGAGCGAATGATGCCAAACGCGTTGAGTAAATGGATTCAAGGCCTGAAACAGACCGGACGCTTCCATCCGTCGTGGATTCTGCTGGTCGTACTGACCACGCTGGTGGTGGCCGGCATCGTCTGGATCCCCGCCGAGCTGGTGTCGAAGACGGAAGCGGACCGCCCGCCGGAAACCCGGGCGGTGCCGGCCAGCTCACCGGCCGCACCGGGGACGGATGAGCCCGCGCCGGCCAAAAAACGACGCGCGCCTGCCCATGCGAACCTTGCCTCGGCCGACGGCGAGTTCACCCCGCCCGACATCGATGACCTGCCGGACGGCGATTTCGGCGAGGCGGTTCGGTTGGGGCGCAACATTTTCAATGACACGCAAACCTATGCGCGCGCCTATGTCGGCAACGGCCTCAATTGCGTCAACTGTCACCTCGATGCCGGCCGCAAGGCCGATTCGGGCCCCTTGTGGGCGGCCTATGGCATGTTCCCCGCATATCGCGAGAAGAACAGCCTGGTGAACACCTACGAAGACCGCCTCGCGGGCTGCTTCCGCTTCAGCATGAACGGCAAGGAGCCGCCGCGCGGCAGCAAGGAACTGGTCGCCCTGATGAGCTACAGCTACTGGATGTCGCGCGGCGCGCCGATCGGTGTCGAGCTCAAGGGGCGCGGCTATCCCAAGCTGGCGGCACCGGCGCAACCGGCCGACGCCGCACGCGGCCAGAAAATCTACGACGCTAACTGCGCGATCTGCCACGGCAGCGATGGGCAGGGCACGCGCCTGAGCAACGGGCGCTATGCCTTTCCGCCGCTGTGGGGCGGCGATTCCTTCAATGCCGGCGCCGGCATGACCCAGGTCCACAACGCGGCCGCCTTCATCCGGGCCAACATGCCGCTGGGCCAGGGCAATACGCTGACGGAACAGGAAGCCTGGGACGTCGCGAAATTCATGAACAGCCACCCTCGCCCTGCAGATCCACGGCAAGTGAAATCCTGACGCTCGGCCGTTCCGCGGGCCTCAATACAACGCATCGCCGAATCCCTGGAAAGGCGCCATCAAAACATGGCGCGATGTACTCAACAAACTTAGGCATTGTCTGACAGTACGTTAAGACAAACGCCATTGAGATGGCCCAGCGCACGCAGTCAAATAGTCGGACGACCCCTGTGCTCCCGGCCCAGGGTTGTCGATCCCGAAAGCCCCTGTAAACCTGACGTTCGAAAGGAAAGACCATGACCACAGCAAAACAGAAAGACGCCTGCGACCTGCTTGACGCCGATCACAAGGCCGTCAAGAAGATGTTCAAGGAATTCGAGGAACTGACCGAGTCGCGCGGCAATACCCGGGACAAGAAACGTCGGCTGGCAGAGCGAATCTGTCTTGAACTGACGGTGCATGCGCAGATCGAGGAGGAGATTTTTTATCCGGCGATCCGCAAGGCCATCAAGGACGACCTGATGATGAACGAGGCGGAAGTCGAGCACATGAGCGCCAAGGACCTGATCGCGCAGATCGAGGGCATGGACGCCGGTGACCCCTTGCTTGATGCTACGGTGACAGTGCTGGGTGAATACATCGACCATCACGTCAAGGAAGAGCGCAACGAGATGTTCCCGAAGGCCCGTGCGACCAAGGTGGACCTGGTCAAGATGCGGGGCGCGCTGGAGGCCCGCAAGGCAGAACTGATGGGTGGCTACGAGCAGGCCGCGGCCTGACGAGCGGGAGGGGAAGAGGCCTTGCCCTCTACCCCTTCGCAGATGCTACTTCGCGCTCCATTGGCTCACGCTGATGCGGCCGTTTCCCTCGAGGTAGCACTCCTTGACCTCTGCCACGCCATCGACGCCTTTTTCACGCAACTGGCCAGCAGTTCCTCTTCCTGAATGTTCTCGCGCCGCAGCAGAGGCGCCGGGCGCAGCAGCCTGCGCAGTGCAGGCACCTTGAAGCTGAACAACCCACAAAATGGCCCCACACCACAATCGTGGTGACGAGGATCGCGCCCTTGGTAACCGAGCGATATTCGCTGGACATCGCGTTGCCTGCGGCATCGGCGATCAGGACCACGACCAGCAGATCGGAAATGCCGATATGCCCGGCCTCACGCCGGAGTATCCGCAACAGGAAGAACAGGAACAAGTAGACCAGCGTGCCGCAAAGCACCATTTCGCCGAGGACAGGGTCGGCACGAAAAGCGCGTGCCAGTCGATGTCACCACCCATCCGGGCCGTGCCGAGTTTTTACAGACTGCGCACCACGCGTACGCTGCGCGCACGCAGTTCACGCAGCGCCACGTCGATCTGGCGCTGGGTGAGCGGATGGATGACCACCGCCCAGCGTCCCCGCCGCACCGCCCGGCGTACCGCGGAAATCACGCGGTAGTGATCGGGACGCGCGGTCATCAGCCCGCCGAAAAGCAGTCCGCCAATGCCGCCAAAAAACAGCATGACCGCCAGGCTCATGCCCGGCGTGCTCTCGACCGCTGGATTGTCCATGGCCTGGAAGATGAGGTAGAGCAGTCCGCCGGCGATCACACCCAGAATGCCGAACACCACGTGCGCGCGGATCAGGGTGCGCCAGATGCCGGCCTGCTCGGGTTCCAGCTTGCGGGAAAACGCCGGGCTGCTGACCGCTGCGCCGTCCGGTGGCCCCACCAGATACACCTGGGGGTCATCCAGGCCCGCAGCCTGCTTCAGTCGGGCCGCGACGGACTCCGCCAGGCTCTTGCTGGCAAACACGCCCGCGACCTTGGTCAGGGAACGTTCGCCGAATATCAATCGTTTGATTCGCATGCTTATGTCCTTTCCGGATACGGCATCCACTGCAAAGCCGCGGCACCGATCGGGTCGATGCCGCGGCAGGCGGTCACACTGCTCGAACTGTGCGAGTCCGCCTCAGCCGCGCCGGGCCGGCAGCTCAATGAAACCAGTCGTCCCGGGCATTCTTCTGCCAGGTGTCGATCTGCTTTTCGGCCTCATCCTTGGACAGACCATAACGCTCCTGGATCTTGCCGTTGAGCTGGTCACGGCGGCCCCGGATCATGTCGAAATCGTCGTCCGTGAGCTTGCCCCACTGTTCCTTGAGCTTGCCCTTGGCCTGTTT
>CAZUVC010000038.1:22259-36706 GCA_964623745.1 uncultured Thiobacillus sp.
AGATGGTCACTGCACACATGCACGCCGGACCCGTGTCCGGCGCGCGAAAAATTACGGCTGGATGATGATGTTGTTCTTGACGGATTTCACGTGCGGCACATTGCGCGCGATCGATTCCGCCGTGGATCGCTCGTTGGCGTTCTTGGCGAATCCAGACAGCTGGACGACGCCATGGACCGTCTCCACGTTGATTGCCAGCGCGCTGACCGCCGGGCTTTCCGCAAAACGCGCCTTGACCTGGGTCGTGATGGCCGAGTCGTCGACCGCCTGGCCGACCGTGGACTGACCACGCATGACCGTACAACCGCCCATGGTCAGCAGACTGGCCGTCAGCAGGCTCACGCCAAGAAATTGAGTTGTATTCATGTGGATTCCTTTCAGTTGATTAACTACGATGCGGTGCCAGCAGGCTGGTGACCCGATTCGATTTCCGTCCGCGCGTATGACTGCAAACAGGCGCGTCATCAGCATCCGGCAGCCATGTTGAAACTGTAGGCGGCAGCGCGCGGCACGGGTATAAGAAGGACCCGCTTCTCTCTGTAGGAATTGAGGAAGATCGATGCGCGGCGTGCATTGATCAGCAAGCCTTGAGGCCTGCATGACCGCAGTGACGGCCCGCTTCGGACGCTGTGACGTCAGACGCCCATGAGTTCGCCGACCGAATTGAATTCGTCGACGTGATCGCAGACCGCTTTGACCGCCATCATGATCGGCATGCCGAGCAGCAGGCCCCAGGCGCCCCACAGCCATCCCCAGAACAGGATGCCCACGAACACCACCACCGGGTTCATGCGGCTGGCACGACCGGTCAGCCAGGGGGTCAGCAGAAAGCCTTCCAGGCCGTTTATGATGACCGAGATGCCGGCAACCGTGAGCGCCATGCTCATGCTGCCGAACTGCAAAAACGCGACCAGTGCCGTCCCGCCGGTGATCAGGATCGGGCCCAGATAGGGAACCAGGTTGAGGATGGCGGCCGCCACGCCCCACACTGCGGCATGCTCCAGCCCGATCCACAGGAAGGCCAGCCAGATCGCAACGCCGACGAATACACTGGTCATCACCTGCACCAGCAGATAGCGCTGCACCTGCGCGCTGATTTCATTCAGCATCTGCACGGTGACTTTCTTCCTGGCCAGCGTGGGGCCGGACAGCTTGACCAGCTTGCGCCGGAACGTGTCACCCGACACCATCAGAAAATAGGTCAGAAACAGCACCATTACCGCGAGCGTCATGAAGGACAGCACGCCGATCGTTCCATCCCACAGATAGTCGCGGATTTTGAGCCGGGGCTCCTCGATCTGCACCCGCGTGACGCCGCGAGGCGCGACCGCTGTCGGCGCGGCCGTCTCGCTTGCCGCATGCTCGATCTGTTCGGCCGCTTTCTGGACCTTTTCCATGGCGCCCTTGGGCGTGCCCCATTCCTTGCGCACGGCCTCGCGGAGCTTCTGCGCGGCATCGGGCAGGGTCTCGATCATGCCGGTGGCTTCGTCCTTGAGCGAATAGGCCAGCGCACCCACGCCACCCACGATCCCCAGCAATAGAAGAGCGGCGCCGATCGCGCGCGGGACATGCCATTTTTGCAGTTGTTTGACCAGCGGCGACAGGGCATAACTCACGACCAGTCCAAGCACCAGGGGGATGACGACCGTCTGCGCCCAGTCGAGCACGAAAACCACCGCGAGCACGGTCAACACGATCAGCGGCAAATTGTGCGCATCGGTTGGAATCCGCGCCACGGCCAACTCGCCGGGATTGACCGGTTCGCCCTCATGGCTGGCGCCGACGTCATGACTTGCGCTGCCGAAAACCTGCCCGTCCCTGATTTCCATGCTGCGCTCCCGCTATGGCTGCTTATTGGCTGCTTATTGATACCCCACTGCAGGTCATCCGCTGGCGGCAATGACCTCAGGGAATCCAGCCTACACGCTCAGCGCAGCATTTCCGTTCTGGCGATGCCAAGCGGAACGTGTTGTTCGCCCCGTATGGGCTGGATGGCAACCGCGGCCGCCCGTGCAGGCCGGAGCCAGCGTTTTTTCCGCCGCAGCCTGCGCTGCCGGCTTCAGAATGTGGTGCCGAAGCCTTCGTCCGATTCCAGTTGCAGCGGCGGCAGGCCAGCGAGCTCGTGGATCGGCTGCAGCACGCCGCGGGTACCCGGAACCGCATCAAACAGCATGTACAGGTAGCGGCTGCCGCCCTTGAATTCGTAGGCTTCCTCGAGAAACTGCATATGCTCGTGGGCGGCGAGGCAATCGCGCGTCTTGCAGTCATTCTTGTAATGCTCGATCAGCGAATTGATCACGCTCAGGTGCTCGTCGTTGAGGTCGAACTGCATGGCTTCCGCATTCCGCCGGACGGTCTGCTCGATCTCGGCCTTGGTCAGGTTCTTGACCGTTTCATAAATCGGGGTTTCCCCCTCGGCCTGTATTGCACGTTCAGTGTTGTTCATGATGGTTCCCTTCAGGTTTCGTGATGCGACAGGCCAGGCCTCAGGCGAGGTTGCTGGCCGCAAATTTCCAGTTGAGCAGCTCGTTGATCACGCCGTCGACATGATCCTTGCGCCGGTTCTGGTAATCGATGTAGTACGCGTGCTCCCACACGTCGATGGCCAGCAACGGGGTCATTCCGCGGGTCAGCGGATTGTCCGCATTGTCGGTTTTCAGCACGACGATCTTCTTTCCATCCTGTGCCAGCCAGGCCCAGCCCGATCCGAACTGGGTCGTGGCGGCCTTGGTCAGCGCGTTCCGGCAGGCGTCGACGCTGCCGAATGAGACCTCGATCATGTGCTTCAGCACGGGCGGTGGTTCACCACCGCCCTCGGGAGTGAGGCTGTCCCAGTAGAACGCGTGGTTCCATGCCTGAGCCGCATTGTTGAATATCGCGGACTGCCCCGGTTTTCCGGCAGTGGCCAGGATCAAGGCCTTCAGTGGCATGACTTCATATTCCGTATCGCCGATCGCCGTGTTGAGCGCCTCGATATAGGTCTTGTGATGCGCGCCGTGATGGCAGCGCAGCGTGCGCTCGGAAATGCAGGGGCTCAATGCGTCCATCGAATACGGCAGCGCCGGCAGATCATAGGGATAGGCCATGCTTTCCAGCATGGCAGTGCTGATACCCTGATGCTCGGCGGCGAATTCATCCTCGGGAATTGAGCCGGACTGTCGCTGGGCGCGTAAGGGATTCATGCTGTGCTCCGTTTGAACAAGGTGAGTGGGACGCGACAGCCGTCATGCCGTCGCGTGTTCATGCCTTGATGACCTGTGCGCGCGGCCAGAAACGGCCCTCTTTGGCAGCCTCGACATAGGCGGCCGCATCCGCGCGACTGTCCATTTCGATGACTGCGTCGTCGACGGCGATCCCCGCTTCGTCCAGCAAGGGCATCGACGCTGCGGTAAAGCCGATGAACTTCAGATGGGCGTAGGCATCGCGCAGGAAATTCAGCGCCGGCGCCTGCCGTTTCAACGTTTCAATGTCAGGTTCGCATACCGCCACCGCCACGGCGTCGAACAGCACCGATGGCGCGCCGGCAATCGCGTGGTCTGGCGTGACCGTCTCCTTGCCGTTCGACTTCACCTTGCCGATGGTCGGTCCGATCACTTGCAGCACGGCGCCTTCGGCCTCGGCCGATGCCTGCAGCTGCTCCAGCAGCGCCATCTCGAAGCCGTCGCTGAGCAGCACGCCGATCTTGCGTCCCGCCAGCGTCGGCTGCGCCTTGGCCAGCAGGCTCAGCGCGGGCGAAGGTGCCATGTCGATCGGTTCCTTGGCCGGCGGGATGTTATAGGCCTGCCCCGGCATGCCCAGCGCCTGCTCAACCCGGTCGCACAGTGCCCCATCGACATTCTTGACGTGGCCCAGCACGCGGCAGCGCACCTCTGGCGTTTCCACCTTGCCGAGCTCGAAGGCGAAGGCATTGACGATATGGTCCTGTTCCGGCGCCGTCATCGATCGGAAGAACAGCCGTGCCTGGCTGTAGTGGTCCTTGAAGGTTTCCGAGCGGATCCGAACTTTGTCGCCGCTGTCAGTGGCGGGATAGGTGACAAAGCCGGCATCCTGGTTTTCGCGCGGAGAGTCGGGCGCGAGAGAATTGGGCTCGTAATTGACACGGCCCTTCGGCACTTCCATCTGCATCAGCGCATCGCGCTGGAAGTTGTGCATCGGGCAGCGCGGCCGGTTGACCGGAATCTGGTGGAAGTTGGGTCCCCCCAGGCGCGACAGCTGCGTATCGGTGTA
Source organism: uncultured Thiobacillus sp. (assembly GCA_964623745.1). GTDB lineage: Bacteria > Pseudomonadota > Gammaproteobacteria > Burkholderiales > Thiobacillaceae > Thiobacillus. The sequence goes on from CAZUVC010000038.1 coordinate 26,487, forward strand.
GGAAAACAGCCGCCCCTGCAGCAGCGGATCGTCGCTGAAATCGATGCCGGGCACCACGTGACCGGGGTGGAACGCCACCTGCTCGGTTTCGGCAAAGAAATTGTCCGGGTTGCGGTTCAGCACCATCCGGCCGATCGACTTCAGTGGCACCATTTCTTCCGGAATCAGCTTGGTCGCATCCAGCACGTCGAACGGAAAACTGTCGGCGGTCGCCTGGTCAAAGGCCTGCACCGACAACTCCCATTCCGGGAAGTCGCCCCGATCGATGGCCTCGAACAGGTCGCGCCGGTGAAAGTCCGGGTCGGCCCCGCTGATCTTGACCGCTTCGTCCCACAGCACCGACATGCTGCCGATCTTTGGACGCCAGTGGAATTTCACGAACGTCGACTTGCCCTCCGCATTGACGAAGCGGAAAGTGTGCACGCCAAATCCTTCCATCATCCGCAGCGATCGCGGGATGGCACGGTCGGACATGGCCCACAGGATCATGTGCAGGCTCTCGGGCATCAGCGACACGAAATCCCAAAAGGTATCGTGCGCGCTCGCTGCCTGCGGATAGCCGCGATCGGGCTCCATTTTCACCGCATGCACCAGATCCGGAAACTTGATCGCGTCCTGAATGAAGAACACCGGAATGTTGTTGCCGACCAGGTCGAAATTGCCTTCCTCGGTATAGAACTTGACCGCAAAACCGCGCACGTCGCGCGGCAGGTCGACCGAGCCGGCGCCGCCGGCCACGGTGGAGAAGCGGGCGAACACCGGTGTCTGTACCCCTGGGCGCAGGAAGGCCGCGCGGGTGAGATCGCTCAGGTCTTCGTACGCTTCGAAATAGCCATGCGCGCCCGATCCGCGCGCATGCACGATGCGCTCGGGGATCCGTTCATGGTCGAAATGGGTGATCTTTTCCCGCAGGATAAAGTCTTCCAGCAGGGTGGGGCCGCGCGCACCGCTGCGCAGCGAATTCTGGTTGTCCGAGATCGCGACGCCCTGGTTGGTCGTCAGCGTGCTGTCACGCGTACCGGTCGTCTGGTGCAGCTCGCCGGCATTGCCTGCATGGAATGCCTTGTCGGCCGGACGCGCCGGTTTGTTCTTCTGCTTGGCCATGGGTGTTTCTCCTTCATGCAGCACCCGGCGGCAGGGTTGGCAATGGGTGCTGAAACGGCGGTTGCCCGACGACCCTCCGGCCGCGGGAGTGATGCGACTTTCGGATTACTGGCGATACTTCAGCTTCGCCTCGGAGATGCACGCATCCTTGGCGTTGCCCGAAAGCGCATCACACTTCTCTTTCGCAGCCTTGTACTGGGCCTTCAGCTGATCGTCGGTGGCCTCGGCCTGGGTGTTGGCGGTTTTCTTTTCAACCTTGGCCTGCGACTTGGCCTTGACGTAGTCCGCCTCGGCTTCCTTCATGCACACATCCTTGGCATTGCCGGCCATGTTCTTGCAGTTTTCCTTGGCCATTTCGTAGTTCTGCTTGGCTGCATCCTTGGTGGCGTCATATCGAGCATCGGCACGATCTTTCATCGTGTCCTTGACGTCAGCGGCATGGATCGGGCCCATGGCGGCCATGCTCAGTACGGCTAAAAACAGGCTGGTGCGAAGTTTCATTTGCTTGCTCCTGAGTTGATGTGGGGTCACTGCCTACGCTGAAGAATTCAGCATGGGTGCAATGTAGCGAGCCGCCCTCGTGGGCGGTATCCGCCGCCACTGAGAAACATGTAGGCGTGTGGGAGTGAACATGTAGGCCGATACTGACGTGCGGTTCAGCCAGGCGGTTTGATCGGATGCCCTGCCCTCGGGCAGCGGCTGGGAGCGACAGGATTGAGACTCCGGTCAGGGGTTTTCCGGAAGACGGTGTTGCGCGAACCAGACTGCGCTGTCCACAGCAGGACGGCTCAGTTGCCGCTTCCTGGTCGGCCGCTCAGGCGGACGCGCTGGTTTTTTGCTTTTTTGCCGCGTTGCGGGCGCGCGTCTGTGCCGCCTTTTTGGCTGACGCACTGCGCTCAGCCGCGGTGCGCGACGCGGAGGCCGCGCCGCCCGCCCTGCCGCCTTTGCGGGCGGGCGCCGGGTTGACCGCCTTGCCGCGGCCCGAGCCGCTTTTCTTGCCGCCTCCCGTCATTTTGTTGACGGTGGCCCACGCGCGCGCCTCGGCTTCGTCCTCGGGCACGCCCCGATCGACATAGCTTTCCTCGATATGCTGCGCCTGGCGTTTCTGCTTATCGGTGTAGGCCGACTTGTCGCCTCTCGGCATCATGGTTTCCTTTTGAGCTTGATCGGGGCAGGCCACTCAAAGCAGGTGCATGAAGGCCACCCGATCCTTGAAACCCGCGGACCGGTCAGCGGGTCGGTGCGGCTGTCGGCGGAGTGTCGCCCGATCCCGCAGCGCGGGCCGGCTCACCCTCGACAAACAGGCCGCAGCCGCTGCCGCCGGACACGCGCAGCAGATAAGGCTGCAGGCTTTGCTCGATGCACAGGCCATGCGTGGTGCTGGCCAGGGCCGCAGCGGGCTCGACCTGCCACCATTTGCATTTGATGCACAGCCCCCAGTTGGACGTGTTACCCATGTGTTGTTCCTTTCCTGTTTGTCGAATTACAGCGGCGGGCCGTACTTCATCCGGGCTTCATCAACGCAGGTATTCCGAGCTTTGCCGCGGTACATGGCGCAGCGCGACCTGGCGTCGTTGTAATACGCCGCGTAGCGCGCCTGGCTGACCCGCATATAGACCTGCGTGTTGTTTTCGTCTGCCAGCGCGTCCAGCACATCGGGGGCACTCGACCGGGCGATTCGGCCAAATCCACCCGATGGCTGCGGCGCGTCTTGCATTGCATGGGCTGGCTGCGCGTGCTCGGTCCCCCGCGGGCCCATGGCGTGCACGGACGCCAGCGTAATGGCCGTCAGCACGACAGCCGCCAGGGGTATACGCATGAAGTGCATGATCGGCTCCTGAAAAATGGGAAACGGCCCCGGTCGCGGGGCCGTCTGCTTTACTCCCAGTACGGGCGAACGCCGTAGTGGGAATGCACCTGGGAACCCCACGTGCGGTCGGAGAAATTCGGCCAGTGGTCCTTGTCGAAACCGGGCGCGTTCTTCAGGCTTTCCTTGTCCTGGTCGAAGATGAAGCGATGGTTTTCGGGATCGATTTCCATCGCGGACAGCGGGACGGCAAACAGCTTGCTGCCCAGGCCGAGGAAGCCGCCGAATTCCAGCACCGCATAGGCGACGCGGCCCTGGTCGACATCGATCATCAAGTCCTTGATGTCACCGAGGTTCTCGCCTTCGCGGTTGACGACCTTGTCGCCGGCAATCGTGCTGGAAGACAACATGGGGTGGGAAGAAATCGTGGTCATGACATGCTCCTGATTCAAAGAGTTAAAAAATTGTCTTGCTGCGGGCGCTGATTAGCGTCCGGGAAGTTTTTCCGGGGCGGGGTTGCGTCCTTGCGGATGCTTGCCCGGTGCCCGCTTCTCCGGCTTGGGACGGCTGGGCGAACTTCCATCGCCCTGGCCGCCTTTGGCGTGCGAGCGCCCTTCGGCTTCGGCTTCGCGCATGGCGGCCTGCTCCTGCGCATTGCGCGGTGCCGCTTCGCGCGCGGCCTGCTCGGCCTTGCCGGACTCGGCATAGGCCTGCGCGTGCTCGTTGTATTTGCGGGCGGACGCGTAATCGCCCTCGCCCTGGACCTTGGATTTTGCGTTGCTTGATTTCATCTGGCTTTCTCCTGTCATCTAAGACGCCGCAAGGCGGATGCCTTGCGAGGCAGGCACGCCCGTCGGGGGCGCTCCAGTCGAAGACCGGGCCTGTGAGAAGCATTGTGGATGTCCGACCTGCCGGATACAGTCGGAGCCAGCGGCAGACGCGTGTAGGAATCAACCGAAAAACGGTCGGATTGGGCTTACAGGCAGGAGAACTCGGGTTCCATGTCGAAGGTCGGCAGCATGCCGGCGAGCAGCGCGATCGCCTGTGCGCCGCGCGTCTTTTCAAGCCGGTCCAGGCTGTCGTCGTAGTTCAGTGCATAAAGCAGACTGTGTCCCCCCAGCGCCAGCGGCGTCACGGGTTGGCCGTGATGCAGCACCCTGACGTCGGTGTGCCGCGCATCGCTGCGGAGACGGTCGGCCAGTTCGCACACGGCGTCGTCGCCGCCTTCGATGTACTGGCAAAATCGCCAGCCATCGAACACGAGCAGACTGCTGATGCCCTGCGCCGTGTTGCGCTGGCGCGCCGCGCGGACGATCTCGGCGACGCAGGCGGGGGACGTGCCTGCAGCGAGTCGGCTCAGATAAAATAACTGGCAGCGTTCCGTCATCGGTCGCGGGCCTTTGGAAGAGAGGGCCGCTCAACATAGTCGCTTGCCGACCGCGCCACAATGTAAAAAGACATAGACGCCACGACCGAATTGACCTGTAATCCGGCAACCCGCTTGATCCGCATCCGATCGACATGCACGCACAAACACCCTGTACGCAGTGTCCGCTCCGCGCAACCGGCGCATTTTCCGCCAACACCGAAGCGGAAATCGACTTCATCCAGCGGATCCGGAAACGCCAGACCCGGGTCGGCGCCGGCGTCACGCTGTTTCGCGAAGGAGAGGACGGCAAGGAGCTTTTTACGCTGCTGTCGGGCTGGGCCTTCCGGTATCGCGCGCTCTCCGATGGCCGGCGCCAGATTCTCAATTTCCTGCTCCCGGGCGATTTCATCGGTCTGCAGCATCAGCTTGGTCAGTGTCATCCCCACACCGTCGAAACCCTGACCGAATCCACGCTGTGCGTCTTCCCATCCGAGCGTTTATGGGATATCTACCGCAGCCATCCCGCGATCGGCTACGACATCACCTGGCTGTGCGCCAACGAGGAACTGATCGTCGACGAGAACCTGGTGTCGGTGGGCAGGCGTTCGGCCAGTGAACGCATCGCCATGCTGATGATCCATCTGTACAAGCGCGCCGAACGCATCGGCCTGGTCGAGCCGGACGGCTTGCGCCTGCCGCTCAACCAGCAGCACATCGCTGATGCGCTCGGCCTGTCGCTGGTGCACACCAACAAGACGCTGAAGCGCCTGCAGGCAGCTGGACTCTATACGCTGAAAGACGGCTGCCTGAAGCTGGTGAACCCGGCCGCGATGGCGCGCATGGCCGACTACTATGCGTTGCCGCTGCGCCCGCGTCCGCTGATCTGACGGCCGCACGAAACCCCTTGACCTTTCCATGATGGGAAGGTTTATGGTGCAATCTCCATGAACCAGGAGCACGCCATGAACGCTTCACCCTCAACCCCGCTCTCCGTCGGCATCCAGGGCATGACCTGCGCCAGCTGCTCGACGCGGGTGGAAAAAGTCCTTCGGCAATTGCCCGGCGTCACCGACGCCACGGTCAACCTCGCGACCGAAACGGCCACCGTGTCCGGCGACACCGACCTCGAGTCGGTGCAACGCGCGATCGAGAAAGCCGGCTTCAGCGTGCCGACCGAAACCGTCAAGCTCGACATCAGCGGCATGACCTGTGCCACCTGCTCGGCGCGGGTGGAAAAAGCGCTCGCTCGCGTGCCCGGCGTGTTCGAGGCGAGCGTCAACCTCGCCACCGAACAGGCCAGCGTGAAGCTGGCACAGGGTGTTTCTGCCGCGGCGCTGATTGCCGCGGTGGAGCGCGCCGGCTACGGCGCCCAGCTGCCGGCGCCGTCCGGCGCCGCCGCGGCCGCGCCGGTGCGCACGCTGCCCGACTGGTGGCCGGTCGCGCTGGCGATGGGGTTGTCGCTGCCGCTGGTGCTGCCCATGGTCGGCACGCTGTTCGGCGCGCACTGGATGCTGCCGGGCTGGCTGCAATGGCTGCTCGCCACCCCGGTGCAGTTCTGGCTGGGCGCGCGCTTCTACCGCGCCGGCTGGAAAGCGTTGCGCGCCGGCAGCGGCAACATGGACCTGCTGGTGGCGGTGGGCACCAGCGCAGCCTATGGCTTGAGCGTGTATCTGCTGCTGACCGATCCCGGCACCATGCATCTGTATTTCGAGGCGTCGGCCGTGGTGATCAGCCTGGTGCTGCTTGGCAAATGGCTGGAGACGCGCGCCAAGCGCCAGACCACGACGGCGATCCGCGCGCTGCAGGCGCTGCGCCCGGCGACCGCGCGGGTGCGCCACGACGGCATCGACCGCGATCTGCCGATCGAGGCGATCCGCGTCGGCGACGTGCTGGTGATCCGCCCCGGCGAGCGGGTGCCGGTGGACGGCGAAATCATCGAAGGCACCAGCCAGATCGACGAATCCATGCTCACCGGCGAATCGCTGCCGGTCGACAAGACACCCGGCGACACGGTGACCGGCGGCGCGATCTACGCGCACGGACTGCTGCTGGCACGCACCACCGCGATCGGCACCGAGACCACGCTGGCACGCATCATCCGGCTGGTGGAAAACGCGCAGGCCGCCAAGGCACCGATCCAGCGTCTGGTCGACAAGGTGAGCGCGGTGTTCGTGCCGGTGGTGATGGTTATTGCGCTCGTCACCTTCATCGGCTGGTGGGTGTTCGGCGGCAACGTCGAAACCGCCATCCTCAACGCGGTCGCGGTGCTGGTGATCGCCTGCCCCTGTGCGCTGGGGCTCGCCACGCCCACCGCGATCATGGCCGGCACCGGCGTCGCCGCGCGCCACGGCATTCTGATCAAGGACGCCGAAGCGCTGGAACTCGCGCACCGGATCCAGACCGTGGTGTTCGACAAGACCGGCACGCTCACCGACGGCACGCCACATGTGGCCGCCTGCGTGGCCGCCGAGGGCCACGACCGCACCGAAGTGCTGGGGCTGGCCGCCGGCCTGCAGGCCGGCAGCGAGCACCCGCTGGCGCGCGCCGTGCTCGCCGAAGCGGCCGCGGGCGGGATCGCACCGCAGGCCGCGCACGCACAGCAAGCGCTGCCGGGACGCGGGATTTCCGGCGAGGCCGCCGGCCAGACCTGGTGGCTCGGCAACCGCCGCCTGTTGCAGGAAAACGGCGTCGACACCGCCGCGCTCGACGCCGCAGCCGGCGAACAGGAAGCCGCCGGCCGCAGCGTGTCATGGCTGGCGCGCGCGGCGGACCGGCACGTGCTCGGCCTGCTGGCTTTCGGCGATGCGATCAAGCCGAGCGCCGCGCGCGCGGTGGCCGGACTCAAAGCGCTCGGTATCACGCCGGTGATGCTGTCGGGCGACAACCGCGGTGCGGCCGGCGCCGCGGCCGCCACGCTCGGCATCGAGCGCGTGTTCGCCGAAGTGCTGCCGGCCGACAAGGCCACGCACGTCGGCGCGCTCAAAGCGGAGGGCCGCACGGTGGCGATGGTCGGCGACGGCATCAACGATGCGCCGGCACTGGCCGCCGCCGACGTCGGCATCGCGATGAGCAGCGGCAGCGACGTCGCGATGCACACCGCCGGCATCACGCTGATGCGCGGCGATCCGGCGCTGGTCGCCGACGCCATCGACATTTCCAAACGCACCTACGCCAAGATCCGGCAGAACCTGTTCTGGGCCTTCATCTACAACGTGGTGGGGATTCCGCTCGCGGCCCTGGGATTTCTCAACCCGGTGATCGCCGGCGCGGCAATGGCCTTCTCCAGCGTCAGCGTGGTGAGCAACGCGCTGCTGCTGAAACGCTGGCGGCCGGGAGGAGATTCAAAATGAACATCGGTGAAGTCGCCCGCAGCAGCGGCGTGTCGGCCAAGATGATCCGGCATTACGAAAGCATCGGCCTGATTCGCGCAAGCAGCCGCACGCAGGCGGGCTACCGCCAGTACCAGGCGCGTGACGCGCACCTGCTGCGCTTCATCCGCCGCGCGCGCGATCTGGGCTTTTCGCTGGAGCAGATCCGTCAGCTGCTGTCGCTGTGGGACGATCCCGCGCGTGCCAGCGCCGACGTCAAGCGGCTGGCTGCCGCGCACATCGCCGACCTCGACGCGCGCATCGCCGCGCTGACGGACATGCGCGCCACGCTGGTGACGCTGGCGCAGGCCTGCCATGGCGACCATCGCCCCGACTGCCCGATCCTGCAGGGGCTGGCCGAGCCACCGTCAGCGTCCTGAAACCGCGCTACTCGGGATGGTTTTCCAGGTCATACGCCACCTCGACCAGCATCTCAACACGCACCGGCTTGCCCCCCCGGTAGGCCGGCGAAAAACGCGCCGTGGCGAAGGCCGCGCGCGCCGATTCCTCGAACAGGCCGGGCGGATCGGCGCCGATCACCTCGACGTCGCTGACGCGCCCATCCGCTTCCAGCTTCAGGCGCAGACGCACCGTGCCCGTCCGTGCCTCGCGCTCCGCCGCTTCCGGATAGCCCGGCACGATGTCCTGCAGGGCGCGCGGCGGCACATCGACTTCGCGCGTGCTGTAGTAGGTGAGGTCGACCGGGCTGTGGATCGCAGCGGGCGATGCCGCCGGCGTCCCGGCCGGCGCCTGGACTTTTGATTCCGTGACGACAGGCGGCGCGGCGGGTGGCGCGACCTCGGTGGCCGGCACCACCGTGTCGGTTTCGGCCGGCGCCAGTATCGGTGTCGCCGCAACAGGCGGCGCGGCCTCCACCTGCTCCAGCCGCGCCTCGATGACCGTTCCCTCGCCCCCCTGCGTTCCCGGCGCCGCCACCTGCACCAGCGCAATCAACGCGGCATGCAGGCCGAACGAAATCCAGATGGCCGCCAGCGGACGCCTGAGTCCAGGGGGAATCGTCGGTTCGTCGAAGGGCGCGTTCACGCGTCGGGGGTCCCTCAAGCTTGCAAGCCGTCCGCCTCGCGCTGCGGATGGGTATTTAATGACCGTCAGGAAAACAGGCACCTGGGCCTAAAATGGAGGTCGCCCAAATTCCAGGAAACGCTCCATGAAACGACTCGCCATTGCGGGCGCAATCTTAGCATCGGCTCTGTTGGCGCCCACCATCGTCCAGGCGGTTGAAATCAGCCGCACCCAGATCAAGGCCGCCGACGGTTCCCCGGTGCCGGTCGAAATCGCCACCCCGGCCGGCAAGGGCCCCTTCCCGCCGGTGCTGTTCATCCACGCCAAGCGCGGCTACGAAGGCGACGAACAGGCCCACGTGCGCGAACTCGCCGAACAGGGCTTTCTCGTCGTCGCGCCCGACTGGCAGAGCGGCCGTTTCATCGAGCGCTGGCCTTCGGCGCACAACCCCGACACCGAGCTCGATGTGGAAGCCGGGCTCGATTACCTGAAATCGCTGCCCAACGCCTGCAAGGGCAAGGTCGGCATCGTCGGCCTGTCACGCGGACCGTATTACGCAATCCGGCTCGCCGACAAGCGCGGCAGCGACATCGCCGCCATCGTCAGCTACTACGGCCACATGCAGAACCCCAACGCCCCCGAGCCCGAGCAGCTGTTCAGCGTCGCCCCCGAAATCGCCCGCATCACCACCCCCATCCTGTTCCTGATCGGCGAGCAGGACTATGAACTGCGCCGCACCAACGGCGGACGGGCGTTCTACGCCCTGCTGGAGCGCGGCGTGCCGGCGGAGTACCAGGTCTACCCGATCGCGCGGCGCGCCTTCGACTTTCGTCCCGATCAGTGGCCGGAGGAAAAGATTGCCGCGCGGCATGCGCGCGAGCGGGCGAAGGCGTGGCTGGTGGAGTGGATGAAGCTGACGCCGGGGATGAAGTGCAAGTGAGGGCTGAAGTTAAGTTTTGCTTTAGTTGAGGCCTGTTGGCCGGGGGTAGCCCGGCAGCTAGTCACTTTCTTTTGTCTCGCCAAAAGAAAGTAACCAAAGAAAAAGCGACCCCGCTCAGCCCCGAAACCCCGGAAATTGAGCCTGCCGGACGGGCGGCAAAGAACTCGCCCCGCTTTATTTGTAATTCGAAGGTGAGCGGGGCTCAGACACCTTTGCCGCTGATCCGCCCGGCAGACTCAATTTCCGGCGGGACTGAGAGGGGCGGCAAGTCAAAACCAGGCCAGTGATGACGGGTGGCTTGTGTGCTTGAGTGAAGACGCCAAGACAACATCCTCATTGCGAAGCAATCGCTCTGGTTGTGACGGTTGCTCAATCGCCAAACTGATTTTGACGTTCTTCCCCTTACAGACCCGCCGAAGATCAAGTGTGGCGGGTGGATCAGCGGCAAAGGTGTTTGAGCCCCGCACACAAAAATCCAATTAAAAACATCAAAGGCGGGGCGAGTTCTTTGCCGCCCACCCGACGCGCTTGATCTTCGGGAATTCGGGTATGTCGGGGTCGCCTTTTCTTTGGTTACTTTCTTTTGGCGAGACAAAAGAAAGTAACTAG
>CAZUVC010000039.1:0-36172 GCA_964623745.1 uncultured Thiobacillus sp.
CGGCGCCAGTGACGACGAGCGTGCCTGCGGCAGCCGCGCCCGCCGCGGCGCCGCGTGCCGAAGCCGTTGCCGAACCGCCCGCGATAGCGGCCGCTGCCGCGGTCCCGCTGCAGGCGCGCGAGCCTGCGCCCACCGCAGCCTGGGACTGGCTCGCGGTGGTGGCCGCATTGCGCCTGGGCGGTATGGCCAAGATGCTCGCCGACCACTGCGAACTGGTAGCGCAGACGGACAATGCGGTGACACTGCGCGTAGGCGAAGCGGACAAACATTTGCTCGACCGCGCCTATCAGGACAAGCTGGTATCGGCGCTGCGCGACAAGTACGGCGCGGCCCTGCAGGTGACGTTCGAGATCGGCGCGGCCGCCGAACAGACGCCGCAGCAGGTGCGCACCCGCATCAAGGAAGCACGCCAGGCCGAAGCGGTGGCCGCGATCGAATCGGATCCATTCGTGCGCGAGCTGGTCGAACAGTTTGGCGGTCGGGTGGACGCCTCAACCATACAGCCATTAGGAGAATCAACATGATGAAGGGCGGCATCGGCAACATGATGAAGCAGGTCCAGCAGATGCAGGAGAACATGGCCAAGATGCAGGCCAAGCTGGCCGAAATCGAGATCGAGGGCGCCAGCGGCGCCGGCATGGTCAAGGTGGTGATGACCTGCAAGCACGACGTACGCCGCGTCGTCATCGATCCCAGCCTGATGACGGATGACCGTGAAATGCTGGAAGACCTGGTGGCCGCGGCGGTGAACGACGCAGTGCGCAAGGTTGAAGCCACGGTGCAGGAAAAGATGGCCGGCGTGACCGCCGGCATGCCGATTCCGCCCGGCATGAAGCTGCCGTTCTGACCCTGTGCAACCTGCCGCACTTGAAAACCTGATCGGCGCGCTGCGCGTACTGCCTGGCGTCGGGCCCAAGTCGGCGGCACGCATGGCCTACCATCTGTTGCAGCGCGACCGCAACGGCGCCGAGCAGTTGGCCGGCGCGCTCAAGCATGCGCTGACGCATCTGCACCACTGTCGCCTGTGCAACAACTTTTCCGAGGCGGAAGTGTGCGAGGTCTGCACCAGCCCCAAGCGCGACAAGCATCAGCTGGCGGTGGTCGAAATGCCGACCGACTTCAACATGATGGAAGCCACGCACAGCTACACGGGGCTGTATTTCGTGCTGATGGGCCGGCTCTCGCCGCTGGACGGCATCGGCCCGCGCGAAATCCATCTCGACCGGCTGATCAGCCGCGCGCTCGACGGGACGGTGGACGAAGTGATCCTGGCGACCAACTTCACCCCCGAGGGTGAAGCCACCGCGCACACCATTGGCGAACTGCTGAAGGCGCGCGGCCTCAAGGTGAGCCGGCTGGCACGCGGCGTGCCGGTGGGCGGCGAACTGGAATATGTCGACAGCGGCACGCTGGCGCAGGCCGTCCGCGATCGGCGGACTGTTTAATGTGGCGCGATCGGCGAGCTGACTAAAAAACTGAAACGAATCCGGACGAAACCATGGAACTGACCACACTCACTGCCCTGTCCCCGCTCGATGGCCGCTACGGCAGCAAGACCGCGCCGCTGCGCGACTTCTTCAGCGAGTACGCGCTGATCAAATACCGTGTCATCGTCGAGATCGAATGGCTGAAGGCGCTGGCAGCCGAACCGGCAATCGCCGAGGTGCCGGCGTTTTCCGCCGAGGCGATCGCGCTGCTCGACGGCATCGCCGACCACTTTTCGGTGGCCGACGCCGAGCGCGTCAAGGCGATCGAGGCGACCACGAATCACGACGTCAAGGCGGTCGAGTATTTTCTCAAGGAAAAGACGCAATCCAGCGCGGAAATCGCGGCGGTGTCCGAGTTCATCCACTTCGCCTGCACCTCGGAAGACATCAACAACCTGTCGCACGCGCTGATGCTGAAGGGCGCGCGCGACGCCGTGCTGCTGCCCGCATTGGAAAAAGTCATCGCGCGCCTGACCGATCTGGCGCACGAACTGGCCGACCTGCCGATGCTGTCGCGCACCCATGGCCAGCCGGCGTCGCCGACCACGGTCGGCAAGGAGATCGCCAACGTGGTCTATCGCCTGCGCCGCGCCTGGGATGCGATCGGCGCGGTCGAACTGATGGGCAAGATCAATGGCGCGGTCGGTAACTACAATGCTCACCTGTCGGCCTACCCGGATCTGGACTGGGAATATTTCGCGCGCAGCTTCGTGATGGAACTGGGCCTCACCTTCAATCCCTATACGATCCAGATCGAGCCGCACGACGCCATGGCCGAACTGTACGATGCGATCGCGCGCACCAACACCATTCTCATCGACTTCAACCGCGACGTCTGGGGTTACATCTCGGTCGGCTACTTCAAGCAGAAGGTGAAGGCGGGCGAGGTGGGCTCGTCCACCATGCCGCACAAGGTCAACCCGATCGACTTCGAGAACAGCGAAGGCAACCTGGGCTTGGCCAACGCGCTGCTGCGCCACCTGGCCGAAAAACTGCCGGTTTCGCGCTGGCAGCGCGACCTCACCGACTCCACCGTGCTGCGCAACATGGGTGTCGGCTTCGGCTACAGCCTCCTGGCCTACGAATCCTGCCTGCGCGGGTTGTCCAAGCTCGAAGCCAACCCGGCCGTACTGGCCGCCGACCTCGACGCCAACTGGGAAGTGCTGGCCGAGCCGATCCAGACCGTGATGCGCCGCTACGGCGTGGCCAACCCCTACGAGCAGCTGAAGGAGCTGACGCGCGGCAAGGCTGGCATGACGCGCGAGACGCTGCACGCCTTCATCGACGGGCTGGCGATTCCCGATGCCGAGAGGGCGCGCCTGAAAACGCTGACGCCCGGTACCTATACTGGCGTGGCGGCCGATCTGGCGCGCCAGATTTAACTGGCCCACTTGAACCCCACTGAACTGGAGCGCCCATGTCCGAACATGCCCTCGACGTCGGTCTCGCCGATTTTCAGCAACACGTTCTCGATGAATCGAAACACCGTCCGGTCGTCGTCGATTTCTGGGCGCCCTGGTGCGGGCCGTGCAAATCACTCAAGCCGATCCTGGAAAAACTTGCCGCCGAATACGGCGGGAGCTTCCTGCTCGCCAAGGTCAATTCCGACGACAACCAGGAGCTCGCTGCGCGTTATGGCGTGCGGGGGATTCCCAGTGTCAAGGCTTTCGTCAATGGCGCGATGGTTGACGAATTTTCCGGTGCGCTGCCGGAGGGCGAGGTTCGCGTCTTTCTCGATCGGCTGATTCCCAGCCCGGCCGAGGAGCTGCGCGCGCAGGCAGCCGGCTTGCGGGCCGCGGGCGACCTGTCGGCCGCGCTGCAGGCGCTCGCCGAAGCGTCACGCGTCGATCCGGCCCATCTCGGCGTGCGGCTCGATGCGGCGGAAATCATGCTGGACCTCGGTGAAGCCGACGAAGCGCGGCGGCTGATCGCAAGTGTGCCGGATGATGCCGACCCGCGCGTCGCGCAGTTGAAGGCGCGGCTGCAGTTCATGGGCGTGGCAGGCGAGGATGTGGCCGCACTGACCGCACAGGTGGCAGCAAACGAAAACGATCTGGCGGCGCGACTGCAGCTCGCCAACCTGCTGGTCGGCGCCGGGCAATACGAAGCGGGCATGGACCAGCTGCTGGAAATCGTCCGCCGCGACCGCGGCTTTGAAGACGACATCGGTCGCAAGACCCTGCTGTCGGTATTCGATCTGCTGGGCGGCGGCGAACTGGTCAGCCGCTACCGGCGCCAGCTTTCCAGTCTGCTGTACTGAGTTTTTCTCAGTCGATCGCCTGGTAGCGCACTGCAACGATTTCCACTTCGCGCCGACCATCCGGAGTCTGCACCGTGACGGTGTCGCCTTCGCGCGCCTTCATGAGTGCGCGTGCCATCGGCGAAATCCAGGCGATGCGGCCGCGGCCGGCATCCGCCTCGTCGATGCCGACGATGGCGAAGGTGGATTCGCTGCCGTCCGTGTCTGCCACCGTGACGGTGGCACCGAAGAAGACCTGGTCGGAATCCTCGCGCGTCGCGGGATCGACCACTTCCGCGTTTTCCAGTCGCTTGGACAGAAATCGGAGGCGGCGATCGACTTCGCGCAGGCGCTTCTTGCCATAGATGTAATCGCCGTTTTCCGAGCGGTCGCCGTTGCTGGCCGCCCACGAGATCGTTTCCACCAGCTTGGGCCGCTCGACTTTCCATAGCTGGCTGAATTCGGCATCCAGCTGCGCGTAGCCGGCGGGCGTCATGTAATTCTTCGCGCCGACGGGCAGGGCGGGCGCGGCGATCTCGTCCTCGTCGGCATCAGGTGCGTCGGTTTCCTTGACGAAGGCTTTATTCATTGTGGATCGAGCCTCATTGGGCAGGTGCCTGGGTCATCGACCAAACAGGTGGATCAGCAGCGTCAGCGCCAAGGACAGCAGGATGACGCTGGTGAATGGAAAGTACAGGGTACCGCGGGCGCGCTTGATCCGCAGGTCACCCGGCAGCCGGCCGAAGCCCAGCCGGTTGAGCCAGGGCGTCAGCAGGCCCAGCACCAGAAGGGCCGCGATCAGGGTGAGCAGCCACTTCAACATCGGTCAAGGCTGCGTCGCCGCGTCCATTTGCCGGCGCTGGGCTTCCGCCGCCTCCATGACCTGGCCTTCCACTGCGCGTGCCTTTTCCACCGCCTGGATCTGCGTCTCGAACACCGGGTTGGGTTGGCGTTCGGTTTCGGGCTGCGGTGGCGGGGTGGGGTCGCAGGCGGCAAGCAGCAGCAGTCCGGCACTCATCAGGATGCGTTTCATCGGGTGTCCTCCAGCAGTCCGGTGGGCAGGCCGTCGATGCTGGCCTGGTTTTTGTCGCGCCAGTAGTCCAGCAGGCCGATCGGGCCCTTCTTCTCGGCCCAGCGGGCCAGTGTATCGCGCTCGCCGCGGTAGGCATACATCGGCACGGCGTAGCCGCACGAGGTCTGCACCGAGTCGACATCGAGCACGATGAGCTGGCGTTCGCCGGGCAGGGCGGGAAAGTGGCGACGCAGTTCAGCCCAGCCGGCATCCTGCCGGCGCACGGCGCGGCCGCGTCCATACAGGCGCAGGATCAGCGGGTCGGCATCGAAGCTGCACCACATCAGCGTCATGCGGCCGTCGTGCTTCAGATGCGCGGCGGTTTCGTTGCCGCTGCCGGTGAGGTCGAGGTAGGCCACGCAGGTGTCGGACAGCAGGCGCAGGCTGTCCATGCCCTTGGGCGACAGGTTGAGCCGGCTGCTCGCCGTGCCGGTGGCAGTGAAGAATATTTTTTGCGCAGCGATGAAGTCGCGGTGCCGCGGCTCGAGCGCAGGATAAAAACGCGCCATCAGTTGATATGTTTCTTCAGAAACTCGGTGAGGATGCGCAGCCGTGTCACGCTGTCGTTCATTTCCAGCAGGTTCTGCTTGATGGAATGCTTGAGCGGCAGCACCTCGGACAGGCGATAGCCGACCCACACCGCGTTGTCGAATTCGTGCGGAGCGGCGAAATGCGCATCGCCGTATTCGTTGACGATGTGGCGCAGGATCTCGACGGCGAGCTCGAGATCGTCGGGAACGGCGGTGGCGGCTTCGCTGCTGACCGATTCCACGGTGCCGATCAACAGGCCGCTGGGTTCGGTGCGGGTGCTGCGGATGACAAAGCGGTCCTGCGCCTGGGTGTCGATGTGCAGGATGCCGGTCTGCGGCATGTCCCAGTCGGTGACGACAACCCGGGTGCCAACCGTGTAGGGTACAGCGGGTGTGCCTGTCTCCTGGCCTTCGCGGATGCCGCAGATGCCGAACGGCGTGTTGTCAGCGATGGCCTGCTTGACCATGTCGAGGTAGCGCGGCTCGAATATGCGCAGCGGCAGCTGGCCGCCGGGAAACACCACGGTATTGAGCGGAAACAGCGGCAGCGTGAACGGCTTGAGGTCGTCGCTCATCGGCCCTCTCCCCAGCGCGCCATCAACGTATGCGCAATGCCGAGCTGGTCGAGGATGCGCGCGACGATGAAGTCGACGATGGCCTCGACCGATTGCGGGCGATGGTAAAAGCCGGGATTGGCCGGCAGGATCACGGCGTTCATGCGCGACAGCGTCAGCATGTTTTCCAGATGCAGCGTGGAAAACGGCGTTTCGCGCGGCACCAGGATCAGTTTCTTCTGCTCTTTCAGCATGACGTCGGCGGCGCGTTCGATCAGGTTGTCCGACATGCCGTGGGCAATGGCGGCGAGCGTGCCCATCGAGCAGGGACAGACCACCATCGCATCAGCCGGGTTGGAGCCGGACGCGACCGGTGCATTCCAGTCGTCGCGACCGAACACGCGCAGCTGGCCGTCGCGCGCGTTCATGCCGGATGACAGCTGTTTTTCGAGGTCGCTGGCGCGTGCCGGCAAGGCCACGCCGAGTTCCTGCTTGGCGACGATGTGGGCGGCCTGCGACACCAGCAGGTAGACGCGCAGCTCGGCGGCCAGCAGGCACTCGAGCAGACGCAGGCCATAGGCCATGCCGGACGCGCCGGACAGCGCCAGGGTTACGGTGCGGAGGGAGGCAGACATGACGCCGATTGTCGCCCGGATGATGCGGGGCCGGCAAGCAGACGCGCCACGATGACGCCGTTGACCGCGCCGAAAATCAGTGCGGCGGCGGCAAAGATCGGCAACAGCTTGAGCAGGGCGGCACCTGGCAACAGCCACCAGCCGGCCAGCGCGAGCTGCCCGCCGATGTGGCCGAACGCCGCCAGCACCGACAGGCTGACCGGACCGAAATGGCGCTGTGGCAGATGCTGCGCAAGGCCCAGCACAAGCAGACTGATGAGCGCGCCGGCGGCCGACAGCCAGAATCCCGGCGCGAACAGGCTGCCCAGCAGCAGGCCGCCGGCCAGTACGCGCAACGCCGACACCCAGGCGGCGGCGCGCCAGCCAAATTGCAGCAGCACCAGCAGGATGACGATGTTGGCGAGGCCGGGTTTCACCCCCGGAATCGGGCTGGGAATCGCCGCTTCGACCAGCGTGAGCCCGATCGCCAGCGCCGCCAGCCGCGCGATGCGGCGGTCATCCGGCGTGACCGGCAATTCAATAGCCGAGGGTGTCATAGGCAGCGGTGCGACCGCGGATTTCGAGGCTGACCTGATTCGGCAGACACAGCGCCGCCTGGCCGGACTGGGTGAGCCAGCCCTGTTTCACGCACAGCTGGCGCGGCGACGGGTCGGCAGCCACGCGGGCGCGACCGGGTTCGATCTCGATCCGTGTGGTGCCGAGCGGGCCGTCGACCGCAATGGCGTGCGCGTGGGTGAGTGCGGTGGTCTTGACGATCTGGCCGGCGGCACGAATCACCGCGGTGTCGCCGCGGGGGCCGCCCCAGCCCAGCAGGGCGAGCCCGATGACGAGGCCAGCGCCGGCCAGCAGCACGCTCACGTCGCCGGCCCGCAGCATCAGGACAGCTCGCGGTGACGCACCAGCACCTGCTCGCGTTCGCGGAAGGCGGCGGCCAGCGTTTCGGCGAAGTAGACGCTGCGGTGCTGGCCGCCGGTGCAGCCGATGGCGACCGTCAGGTAGGCGCGGTGGTCGCGGATGAAGCACGGCAGCCAGTTCTCGACGAAACCGCGGATGTCGGCCAGAAGCGCCATCGCGTTGGGGCTGGATTCGATGTAGTCCTTCACCGGCTG
Organism: uncultured Thiobacillus sp.; assembly: GCA_964623745.1. Classification (GTDB taxonomy): domain Bacteria; phylum Pseudomonadota; class Gammaproteobacteria; order Burkholderiales; family Thiobacillaceae; genus Thiobacillus. Next base: position 7,627 of record CAZUVC010000039.1, read on the forward strand.
GTCGCAGCCGGTGAGTGGCCGCAACTCGGCAACGTAGTGCGGGTTGGGCAGGCAGCGCACGTCGAACACCAGGTCGGCGTCGAGCGGAATGCCGTGCTTGAAACCGAAGGATTCGAACAGCAGCGTGATGCGCGAACGGTCCTGGCCGACCAGGTCCTTGATCCACATCCGCAGGGCCGCGGCGGACAGGTCGCTGGTGTCGATGCGGTGTGCCAGCAGCGCGATCTCACCCAGCATCTCGCGTTCCAGCTGAATCGCCTCCTGCAGCGAAACGCTTTCGCTGGAGAGCGGGTGGCGCCGCCGCGTTTCGGAAAAACGCTTCACCAGCGTGAGCGTCTTGGCCTCGAGGAAAATCATGCGCAGGTCGGCGCCCTGTTCGCGCAAGGCTTCAGCGACTGCCGGCAATTGCGAAAAACTCGCGCTGCTGCGCGCGTCGATGGCAATCGCGATGCGTTCGTGGCCTGCGCCCTTCAGGTAGTCGACCAGCGGCTGCAGCATGGCGAGCGGCAGGTTGTCGACGCAGTAGTAGCCGATGTCTTCCAGCACCGCGATGGCGATGCTTTTTCCCGAGCCGGACAGACCGGAAACCAGCACGATCTGCATCAGCGGTTCTCGTTCTCGTTGATGGCCGCCTGCTGGCGCTGGATGAACTGCTCGAGCGGGTTGACGCCGCGGTGCTTGAGGATGTGGTTGCGCACCGCAACCTCGACCAGAACGGCGAGGTTGCGGCCCGCCGCCACCGGGATGTGCACCTTGGGAATGTCGACATCGAGAATGGTTTCGACCGACGCCACCATGTCGAGGCGGTTGAGTCCGACTTCGCCGATTTCCTGCGGCTGCACCAGCTCGACGATGAGCTTGAGATTCTTCTGCTGCTTGACCGCCATTTCGCCGAACAGGAAGCGGATGTTGAGGATGCCGAGGCCGCGCACTTCGAGAAAGTCGCGGATCAGCGGCGGACAGCTGCCTTCCAGCGTTTTGGGCGCGACGTGCTTCAGTTCGACGACGTCGTCGGCGATCAGGCGATGGCCGCGCGTGATGAGTTCCAGCGCCAGCTCGCTCTTGCCGACGCCGGCGTCGCCCGTGAGCAGCACCCCGGTGCCGAGTACTTCCAGAAACACCCCGTGCAGCGAACTGCAGTCGGCCAGACGCTGCGTCAGGTAATGCCCCAGATAGGACATCAGGATGGGGCTCGCGAGGCCCGAGGTGAGCAGGGGCGTGCCACTGCGCTCGGCATTCTCGAGCAGCACTGCCGGCACGGCCTCGCCGTTGGAAACGATGATGGCGGCCAGCTCGGACGAAAACAGGTGCTTGATGGCGTCTTCCAGCCCGGCTGGCGGCAGGCCGCGCAAATAGTCCATCTCGGCACAGCCCAGCACCTGGACGCGGTTGGGATGGACGAAATTGAGGTGGCCGATCAGCGCCAACGTCGGTTTCTGGATGGTTTCGGAAGACAGCGTGCGCTGGCCACCGCCGCGGCCGGCCAGCCATTGCAGGCCGAGTTGCTCGGCCATGTCTCGAAACAGCGTTTCGACCGAAACCTGGCTGGTGTCGTCCATGCGCGGAACGCGCCTAGCTTGACCATGCATTGAGCATGGCGAGGAGATCATCGGGGCTGGCGGCAGCCAGCATGTTGGTGCGCATGACTTCGTCGCCGAACAGTTGCGCCAGTTCGCCGAGAATCTGCAGGTGCCGTTCGTTGGCGTCCTTGGGCACCAGCAGGATGAAGCACAGCGATACTGGCTGGTTGTCCGGGGCGTCGAAGTCGAGCGGGGTGCTCAGGCGATACAGCGCACCGCAGGCATCCTGCAGGCCCTTGATGCGGCCGTGCGGAATCGCGATGCCATAGCCGAGCGCGGTCGAGCCCAGGCGTTCGCGTTCGAACAGGCTGGTGAAGATGTCGGTGGATTTGAGTCCGTGGGTCTGCGCAAACAGGTCCGCGGCGTGTTCGAACAGCTTTTTCTTGCTGCTGAAACTCAGGTCCAGCAAGGTGGTGTCGAGGGAGAGGAGTGGGGCGATTAGGTTCATGCCAGTTGCACGGCCGGGCAAAGCGCCGGGGGTCCGCAAATTATACGCCCGGAGCGTGTCCGGGCTGTCCTGATCAAAAGAACCAGTTCAGGCGGTATTCTCGTTCACGGTGGCCTGATGCTTGAGGCCACCGCTGCCCTGGTGGACGTCCGAGGTTTTTTCCTTGTGCTTGACGATCTGGCGGTCCAGCTTGTCGGCCAGCAGGTCGATCGCGGCGTACATGTTGCCGTCTTCGCTGTGCGCGTGAAAATCATGGCCCTTCACATGCAGGGTGGCTTCCACTTTATGCACCAGCTTGTCGACCTGCATGATCACATTCATGTTGATGACATGGTCGAAGTGGCGTTTGACGCGATCGAGTTTTTCGGACACGTAATCGCGGATGGCTGGGGTGACTTCCAGGTGATGGCCGGAAATGGTCAAATTCATAGCGCCTCCTAAAGCGGCTGAAAAAACGGATTGCCAGTATTGCGCTGGCTCAGGCGCGATTGTGTACGCCTGATTTCATTGTGGGACGAAAGCGAAAGACATTCAAGCCGGCCAGGTACCCTGTGCCGACGGATCGTGAAACCCCCTTGAATCAGAGCGAACGCCGCATGTTAGCGGGTGGAATTTGCAGCGACTCGCGGTATTTGGCGACGGTGCGGCGGGCCACCACGATGCCCTGCTGGCCGAGCACTTCCGCCAGCTGGCCGTCGGACAGCGGTTTCCCGATGTTCTCGGCGGCCACCAGCTGCTTGATCAGCGCGCGGATGGCGGTCGACGAGCAGGCGCCGCCGTTGTCGGTGGAGACGTGGCTGCCGAAGAAGTACTTCAATTCGTACAGCCCGCGCGGCGTCATCATGTACTTTTGCGTGGTGACGCGCGAAATGGTCGATTCGTGCAGTTCCACCGCGTCGGCGATCTCGCGCAGCACCAGCGGACGCATCGCCACTTCGCCATGCTCGAAAAAATGCTTCTGGCGGTCGACGATGGCCTGCGACACGCGCAGGATGGTGTCGAAGCGCTGTTGCACGTTCTTGATCAGCCAGCGCGCTTCCTGCAGCTGGGTGGCCAGTTGATTGCCGCCATTTTCGCGATGGCGCGCCAGGATGTCGGCATAGACGCGGTTGACGCGCAGCTTGGGCATGGCATCGGCGTTGAGGCTGGCGATCCACATGCCCTTGACCTTGCGCACATAGACATCGGGGATGACATAGTGCGTTTCGTCGACGCCGAAGGCCGCACCGGGGCGCGGGTTCAACGAGAGAATCAGGGTCCGCACGGCACGCAGCGTGGGGTCGTCGATGCCGAGCATTTTTTTCAGCTTGCCGACGTCGCGCGCCGCCAGCAGGTCGAGGTGCTGCGTGGTCAGCCGGATGGCGTCGTCGCGCGCTGGCGTGTCGGCGGGCAGGGCGCGCAGCTGCAGCGTCAGGCATTCGGCCAGGTTACGTGCGCCAACCCCGGTCGGATCCATGTTTTGCAGGTGTTTGAGCGCGGTGTCGACCTCTTCCGGTTCGAGTTCCTCGAGCTCGTCCGCGAGACCGGCGGCAATGTCTTCCAGCGGCTGGGTGAGGAAACCGGCCTCGTCGAGGTCGTCGATCAGCGCGGCGACGATGGTACGGTCGCGCAAGGTGAGCGGACTGACGATCAACTGGTTCAGCAGGTGTTCGCGTAGCGTCGCGCCGGAGACCGCGCCCTGCGCGTAGTCGTTGTCTTCATCGTCGCCGCTGGCGCTGCTGTAGTCGTTCCAGTCGGCATCGTCGAGCGAGGTGGCAGGCTCGGATTCGTTGCTCGGTTCAGGTGCTGCCGCCGTTTCTGTGTCCTGTGTCTCGGCCTCGGCGGTATGAACCGGTGCCTCGGGCGGGGTTTCGTCGTCTTCCTCGCGCTCCAGCAGCGGATTGTCCTGCAGCATCTGCTCCAGTTCCTGGTTCAGTTCGAGCGTCGACAGCTGCAACAGCCGGATCGACTGCTGCAGTTGGGGCGTCAGGGTGAGGTGCTGACCGAGCTTGAGTTGGAGACTGTGCTTCATGGGATTTGACTACGGCAAAAATCGTGCCGGCTTGAGGCGAGTGTAGCGCGATTCGCGCCCGACCTGCATTACAAGCGGAAGTTTTCGCCCAGGTACACCTTGCGCGCGTTGTCGTCCTCGATGATGCGATCCGGCGCGCCGCCAATCAGGACGCGGCCTTCGTTGATGATGTAGGCGCGGCTGCAGATGCCGAGCGTTTCACGCACATTGTGGTCGGTGATCAGCACGCCGATGTCGCGCTCGATCAGAAAATGCACCAGTTTCTGGATATCGAGCACCGCAATGGGGTCGATGCCGGCGAACGGTTCGTCGAGCAGGACGAAGCGCGGGTTGATCGCCAGTGCGCGGGCGATTTCCACCCGGCGCCGCTCGCCGCCGGAAAGACTGATCGCGGATGCTTCACGCAGGTGCGCGATGTGCAGGTCCTCGAGCAGGTTTTCCAGGTGTTCCGCGCGCTCGTCTTCGGTGTACGGCTTGAGTTCGAGAATGGCCTGGATGTTCTCCTCCACCGTCATCTTGCGGAAGATCGACGGCTCCTGCGGCAGATACGACAGGCCCAGCCGCGCGCGCTGGTGGATCGTCATGTGGGTCAGGTCGTGCGTGTCCAGGTGCACGCTGCCGCCGTCGGCCGCGACCAGCCCCACCACCATGTAGAAGCAGGTGGTCTTGCCGGCACCGTTGGGGCCGAGCAGGCCGACCACTTCGCCGCTGTTGACCTCGAACGAGACGTCGTGGACTACGGTGCGTTTGCCGTAGGTTTTGCGCAGGTTGTGGGCCGAAATCTTGCTCATGGCTGGGGCGCGACGGGTTGCTCGGCGCGCGGCTTCGGACGGATGACCGCGCGCACGCGGCCGCTCGGGGTTTGCGCGTTGGGCTGGCCGACCACGGAGTAGAACGCGGTGTTGGCGTTGTAGGAAATCTGCGCCCCACGCAATTCGTCGCCGCCGCGCCGCAGGCGCGCCTGGCCGATCAGTTCGAGCTGCCCGTTGACGCTGTCGTACTCGATACGGTCGGAAAATCCCTCGATGTATTCCTCGCGCCCGTCGACTTTCTGGCGAAACGCCACCGGCCGGCCGGTGGCGCTGATCCGGTCGACGCCGTCCGCGTTCTGCGTCACCTGCACGTAATCGGCGCGCAGCATCAGCGTGCCCTGGCTGAGAATCACATTGCCCTGATAGATGCTGATCTTCTTGATGTCGTCGAGCGTGACCGTGTTCGCTTCGATGTTGACCGGCTTGGCGCGGTCGGCCTTCTCGGCATGGGCGGGCGAGACCAGCAGCGCGGCGTACAGCGCTGCGGATAAAACGATTTTCAGTGTGGGCATGGGGTTCATGTTCTTCCGGAAATGTAGCGGGCATTCACCCGCCCTGTCAGCTTCATCATGCGTTGTCGGGCGTCGTACTCCATGCCGCCCGCACGCACTTCCAGCGTGTCGTCGCGCACGTCGACTGCGCCGGGTGCACGCATCTGGTCGCGCTCGGGAAACACCAGCAGGCGTCCTGTCTTCAGCGTCATCAGGGATTGCCCGGGGCGTGCCGCCCGCTCGACGACGACGTCGCCGCGCAGGTCCACTTCGCTGCCATCCGGAGAGACCGTGCCTTCACGCGCCACGGCGCTCACTTCGCCGGCCTCGTCGTTGATGCGGACGAAGTGCGGCGCCTCCAGTTCGGTGCGCTTGCTGCCGGTGTAGTGCTTGAGCCGGTTGGCGGACAGGCGGTATAGCGGCTTGCCTGTGGGGTCGGTGCGCAGCGCATCGAAGTTTTCCATGATGCCCTCCGGTTCGGTCGGGTTCGCCAGCGTGCCGGTCGCCGGCGCCTGTACCGAACGTTCGATCCAGAAACTGAGCGCGGCCAGCAGCAGCAGCATGGCCAGGGGCAGCCACAGCGAGCCGCGTGCAATCATTTCAGATAGGGCGCCAGCGCGGCGTCCAGCGTGCCCTGTGCACGCATCAGGAATTCGCAGGCTTCGCGCACCGCGCCGTGCCCGGCTTCGCGCGTAGTGGTGTAGTGGCTGTGGGCCTTCACCAGGTCGGGTGCCGCCGGCACCGTGATCGCGAGCCCGGCGCGCCGCATCACCGGCAGGTCGACGACGTCGTCGCCCATGTAGGCGGTGGCGTCGCAGTCGAGCTTGAGTTCGCGGCACAGCGCTTCGTAGACGATCAGCTTGTCGTGCGCGCCCTGATGGACGATCTCGATGCCGAGGTTTCTGGCGCGGTGTTCCACCACGCGCGAACGGCGGCCGGTGATGATGGCGAGCTGCACGCCACTGCCGCGCAGCATTTTCAAACCGTGGCCGTCGAGCGAGTTGAAACCCTTGAATTCCTGGCCGTCGTCGGCCAGGAACAGTGTGCCGTCAGTCATCACGCCGTCGACGTCGAAGGCGATCAGGCGGATTTTTTGCGCGCGGGCGAGCAGGGCGGCGGGGATCGAAACCGGCGTCATCACACCACCCCCGCATTGAGCAGCGCGTGCATGTTGAGCGCACCCACCAGGGTGTCGTGTGCGTCGACCACCAGCAGGCCGTTGATTTTGAGCGTTTCCATTTTTTCCACCGCCGCCACGGCCAGTTCGTCCGCGCGGATCGTCTTCGGGTTGTGGGTCATCAGGTCGGCCACGCGCGCCTGCTGCAGGTCGAGCGTGTGTTCCAGCGCGCGGCGCAGGTCGCCGTCGGTGAACACGCCGGCCACGCGGCCGGCGGCATCGACCACGGCGGTCATGCCGAGCCCCTTTTGGGTGATTTCGAACAGCGCGGCCTTGAGTGAGGCGTCGAGCGGCACCTGCGGCAGCGCATCGCCGCTTTGCATGACGTCGCGCACGTGCACCAGCAGGCGGCGGCCGAGGCTGCCGCCGGGATGGGTGCGCGCGAAGTCGTCGGCCGAAAAGCCGCGCGCGTCGAGCAGCGCCACCGCCAGCGCGTCGCCCATCGCCAGCGCCGCGGTGGTGCTGGCGGTGGGTGCGAGATTGAGCGGACAGGCTTCCTTGTCGACCCCGGCATGCAGATGCGCATCGGCTTCGCGCGCCAGCGTCGAGTTCGGGTTGCCGGTCATTGCGACGAGCTTGGCGCCGCGGCGCTTGATCAGCGGCACGATGCAGACGATTTCGCTGCTCTCGCCCGAGTTCGATAAAGCCAGCACCACGTCGTTGGGTGCAATCATGCCGAGGTCGCCGTGGCTGGCTTCGCCCGGGTGCATGAAAAAGGCAGGCGTGCCGGTGGACGCCAGGGTGGCGGCGATCTTGCCGCCGACGTGGCCCGACTTGCCCATGCCGGAGACGACAACGCGTCCGGTACAGGCCAGTATCAGCGTCACGGCATCGGCAAAGCCGGCGTCGAGGCGCGACGCCATCACGCGCAGGGCGTCGGCTTCGATGTCGAGCACCTGGCGCGCGAGGGTGAGCAAATGTTCGGGACGGGGGGACTGGGCATGCATGGTCGGCAAGTATACTAAAGCCTGCCTATCCAACCGTGATTTACTCGATGCATGGCACGCTGCCACTTGTACTGATCTTGCTGGTGGTCGCCGTGCTGGTGGTGGCTGCGGCGCGCGCACTGCGCCTGCCGACCATGCTCGGCTACCTGATCACCGGCATCGCCATCGGCCCCTTCGCGCTGGGCTGGATTCCGGACAGCGAGGAAGCGCGCTACCTCGCCGAGTTCGGTGTGGTGTTCCTGATGTTCTCGATCGGCCTCGAATTCAGCCTGCCGCGCCTGATGACCATGCGCATGACGGTGTTCGGTTTCGGTGGTGCGCAGGTCGTGCTGACCATCGTGCTCACCGCCTTCATCGCCTGGCTGCTCGACCTGCCGCTGCTGGCGGCCATCGCGCTGGGCGGCATCATGTCGATGTCGTCCACTGCCATCGTGTCGAAGCTCTTGGCCGAGCGGCTGGAAATCCAGACCCCGCATGGACGCCAGATTTTCGGCGCGCTGCTGTTCCAGGACCTGGCGGTGGTGCCGCTCTTGATCCTGATTCCCGCCTTTGCCAAGGATGCCGACAACATGGGTCTGGTGCTGGGTCTGGCCGCGCTGAAGGCGGTGGTCGTGCTGGGCTTCCTGCTGTTCGTCGGCCAGCGCATCATGCGGCCGTGGTTCCAGTGGGTGGCCGGCCGCAAGTCGCCCGAGCTGTTCACGCTCAACCTGCTGCTGTTCACCCTGGGCCTCGCTTTTCTGACCGAAAGCGCCGGCCTGTCGCTGGCGCTGGGCGCCTTCCTCGCCGGCATGCTGATTTCCGAGACCGAATACCGCTACCAGGTCGAAGACGACATCAAGCCTTTCCGCGACGTGCTGCTGGGCCTGTTTTTCGTCACCATCGGCATGCGGCTCGACCTGATGCAGGTGATGCAGAACTGGGGCGATGTGCTGGTGCTGCTGCTGGCCATCGTGGTCGGCAAGGTGGTGCTGGTGGGCGCACTGGCCAAGGCTTTCGGCAGCAGCCGCCCCACTGCCGTGCGCACCGCGCTCGGGCTGGCGCAGGCGGGCGAATTCGGTTTCGTGCTGCTGGCGCAGGCGGCCGACCTGAAACTGCTGGGCGCCGAGATCACCCAGCCGGTGCTGGCGGCCATGGTGCTGTCGATGCTGATCGCGCCGCTGCTGATCCACCGCATGGATGCCATCACCCGGCTGCTTGCAGGCAGCGAATGGGCCGGGCGCGCCAAGCAAGTGCACGACATCGCGGTCAAGACCTTCGGCAAGGCGCAGCACGTGATCGTCTGCGGCTACGGCCGCAGCGGCCAGAACCTGGCGCGCCTGCTCGAGGCCGAGGGCATCAGCTTCGTCGCGCTCGACGCCGACCCCGAGCGCATCCGCGCGGTGGCGGCGTCCGGCGTCAGCGTCGTGTATGGCGACGCCAGCCGCCGCGAAGTGCTGGTTGCCGCCGGTCTTTCACGCGCGCAGGCCATTGTGGTGACCTACTCCGACCTGCATTCGAGCATGGCCATCCTGCGCCACGTGCGCGAACTGCGGCCGGACCTGCCGGTGGTGGTGCGCACCATCGACGACACCCATATCGATGCGCTGAAAGCGGCCGGCGCGACCGAAGTGGTGTCCGAAGTGATGGAAGGCTCGCTGATGCTGGCCTCGCACGCGCTGATGCTGCTGGGGGTACCGCTCACCCAGGTGCTGAAGCGGATCCGCGACGTGCGCGAATCGCGTTATGCGATCATGCGCGGCTTTTTTCGCGGCGCCTCCGACGCCGACAGCGAACTGGACCAGCACGCCCAGCCGCGCCTGCATACCGTACTGATTACGCAGGGCGCCGCCGCGGCCGGGCAGCGCCTGGACGCGCTGATGCTGGATGAGTTGCGGGTGGACGTGGTGGCGATCCGCCGCCAGGGAATCAAGGGGGTCGATCCGCAGCCCGACACCGAGATCCAGGTGGGCGATGTGCTGGTGCTGCGCGGCGCCGCCGATGGACTGGCGGCGGCCGAGTTCAGGGTGCTGCAGGGCTAGGCCGGCAGCACGGGGCGTGCGTCAGGGGCGCATGCAGACGATGTAGAAATTGCTTCCGTCGTCGATGTAGTTAGCTGTGGGCGCTGACGCGTCCATAGCCGTGGCGGCACGCACTGAGCCCGAGGTTGCGTTGCCGTCGTCGAACTGGGTATCGATGGCCTGTGCAATCACGGCCGGCAGGTCGTCGGTGCAGACCACGAGGCCGGGCAGGCCGAAGGCGCCATCCTGCACGCCGGTGATCCCGCTCACGGCATTGGGCGGGTTGGTGGCGTTGACGACGCCGCCCACCAGGCCGGCCCGGCGCAGGTGCAGCCAGAACTGGCTCGATTCGCCGGTGGTGGCGTCATAAGTGCCCGCGATGACTCCGTCGCCGTTACCGCTGGTCGCAGCAGGAACAGTTCCGGCGGCGGGCCAGCGTGCCGCCGCGCCGGAATCGTCGCCCGGCAGGGCCAGATAGCGGCCCTGATACAGGTTGATGGCGGCAGTCATCGACTGCAGGTCGTTCGACACATTGCGGATGCGGCCCTGGGTGATAAGCTCCTGCCCCTTGAGGATGCCGCCGAGCAGCAGGCCGATGATCACCAGCACAATGGCGATCTCGATCAGGGTGAAGCCTGACTGGTGCCGCGGAAAGTTGGGGTGGGACATGGTGGGTCGCTCCGTTATCGTCATTTGGTTTTGCCAAACATGCAAAATGCGTGCCAACATGGGTCTCATTCCAACACATTGATAATCAATAACAAACCAGATAAATGCCCGCAAAAAACCCCGCTGAACTGACGAATGTGCGACGCCCTTGCTGGAATTCCATCAGGGTGAGTCGACTTGACGACACCCGCGCTGCGTGCGGGTGCCATGCCGTGCGTCGCTGCCGCACGCCGTTTTGTGTCGACGTCCGGGATGGGCTGCGCCATGTCTGAGCGTGCCGAACCTGCTGCGCGCCCCGACGGTATGGCGGCGCTGATCGCGCGCTTCACCCGTGTGGCGCCCGAGCGCTGGCTGGCGCTGATGCTGCTGGCCCTGCATGTGGCGGTGGTGCTCGATGCCGATGCGACGGTGACGCGCGCTTTCCTGCTGGCGCATTATGGCCTGTTCCTGTTGTGGCAGCCGCTGGTGCGCAGCGAAACGCGCATCGAACCGCGGCTGGCGGTGCCGGTGTTTGCGATGGCGGCCTTGCTGGTGCTGGTCGACAGCACCTGGGTGATGGCCTTGTGGCTGGCGATCCTGGCCGGGCTGGTGGGCGCGGTGGCGGCCTCGCAGCACGAGGGGCGACGGCTGGGCTACCTGCTGGCCCTCGCTTATCTGCTGGCGCTGCTGCTGGCCTGGGTGCTGCCGCAAAGCCTGGGTGGCGCGGCGCTGCTGCCGGCGACGCTGCAGACCGCGGCACGCTACGGCCTGGCGCTGCTGCCACTGATCATCCTGTTCCTGCCGGCGGCGCGGGTGCGGGGCGGGTCGTCCACGCTCGATTTCATTTACGGGCTGATGCTCTCGCTGCTGATCATGGTGATGGCGCTCGGCGTGTTCGCGGTGGTGGCGGTGGCCCAGGTGAGCTATGCCTGGGCGCTGGTGCAGACGCTGCTGGGCATGGCGGCGTTGCTGCTGGCGCTGTCGTGGCTGTGGAATCCGCGCGCCGGTTTTGCCGGGCTGGGCCAGGTCACCTCGCGCTATCTGCTGTCGGTGGGGTTGCCCTTCGAAGGCTGGGCGCAGCGGCTGGCGACACGGGCCGAACGCGAGCGCGATCCCGAGTCCTTCGTGCGCGATGCGCTGGCCGACCTGCACGAACTGACCTGGATCCGTGGCGGCCACTGGCAGGCGGCGCGCGGCGAGGGGCGCTTCGGCGAGCCCGCCGAACACGGTATCAGCCACGATTTCCACGGCCTGAGCGTCACCTGGCAATCGAGTCGTCCGCTGACGCCGGCGCTGGCGCTGCATGTGCGCCTGCTGTCGCAGCTCCTGGGGTATTTTTATGCCGCCAAGGTGCGTGAGCAGACGCTGCGCGAACAGGCCTACAGCCAGGCGATCCATGACACCGGCGCACGCCTGACCCACGACGTGAAGAATATCCTGCAGTCGCTGAAAACCCTGCTCGCCGCGGCCGAGACCGCCACCCCGGATGACAGCGAGCGCCTGCTTGCGCTGATTCGCCGCCAGCTGCCGCAGCTGGCGGCACGCCTGTCGCAAACCGTAGACAAGCTGAAGCAGCCGGCCGAAACCGAGGCTGCCTACATGCCGGCGCAGGCGTGGTGGCGCGCGCTGCAAACGCGCTACGAACACGATGACGTGCAGTTTTTTGCCGAGGTGGTCGATGACATGCCGGTGCCGCAGGACCTGTTCGACAGCGTCGCCGACAACCTGCTGACCAATGCCCTGCGCAAGCGACAGAGCGAGCCCGGCGTGGCGATTGAAGTGCGGCTGGAATTGCAGCCCTTGCTGGGCCTGACCGTCACCGACAGCGGCGCGCCGGCGCCCGAGCATGTGGCGCGCAACCTGTTCCTGAGCCCGGTGGCATCGGATTTCGGACTGGGGGTGGGGTTGTATCAGGCCGCGCGCCAGGCGGCGCGCTCCGGGTTCCGGCTTGAGCTGCCGGAGAATCAGCCGGGGCGGGTGACGTTCCGGTTGCAGGCTACGGTGGCGAACTTAGGGGACAGCCGTTCTGGCATAGCCGATTCTTGAGCGTATTGGGATGCAACCATACGATCAAATCGTCGAAATCGTCATCGAGCGGAGTGAGACTCACGAAATCCTTATCCGTGCATGGGGCTGTCGGCACGATGAGATTTGCTCGTTCGCTGGCTGGTAATTGAGCCGGTGCCAGCGGCGTACCCCCGCTCTTGTTTTGCGCGCCTCGACCGTTTGGCCCGTGCGACACAACGACCACTGCAACTTGATGGGCGATGCCGCCACCGCTACAGTTTTGGCCTGTATGCACTTCCAGATCGCCAGGCGCATTGGAGTCGAACCCGTCATTAACGGATATTAGCGACCTGTCGTTGGTGAAATCCCTTGTTACCGCGTAGGTAAAGCGATTCCCCCATGCATCGGCATTGTCCACACCCAAGGTGCGCCAGGGTAGTTTTCCACGGGTGTTCAGACATCGCCCGGCATCACGACTGCCTTCGTCTCCTTCCGTTAAACCCGAGCCATCGTCAGGACAAGGTAAATAGGGTTGGCCGGCCGGCTGGCGCATGGCATAGCCAATGATCGCTTCTCGAATGGCATTCATGTCCGCACGGGTCTCGGCAATCCGTCGTGCCTGGATCTGTGCGGTCAGGGGAACGGCCAGGCCGCCGATCAGCAGGGTGACGATGACCAGCACGATGGCCAGTTCGATCAGGGAAAAGCCTCGCATTCGCTTCATGGGTTGGGCTCCTTGATGGCGGGCGCCGTGGGCGTGGCAGGCGTGGCTGGAGTGGGACGCAGCACCTGGTACGGCTCGTAGACGCGCTCGTCGGCGCGGATCTGGCCGGGCTTGAGGCCGGGCACGCCGGTGGTGCCGGTTTGCGGTCGGCCGTCGACCCAGGCGGTGCCCTGACCGTCGGAGCGGATGACCACGCCGTCGAAGCGCACCGGCGGCGCGCTGAACGCGGGCGTGCGGGTGTCGACCCGGGTGACGTTGCGGGCGCGTGCTGCTTCCAGTTGCGCGCGCTGGGCGGGCGTATAGAACAGGCGCCCGGGATCGGCCGCAAGGCTGACGCCGCTACCGGCCAGGGCCAGCAGACACATGGACAGCACAGCAAGACGATTGGGGCGCGGGCTCATTTTGCCTCCGGCGTATCAGCCATCACGGTATACCACAGCAGTTCGCATTCGGCGTCGAGTTCGGGGCGGTTGAGCGGCTGCGGTGCGGCATCGCTGCTGCGGGACAGGCGGCAGTGATCGACGCGGAACAGGCCGGCCGAACGGGCGCGCAGGGCATCGAGATAGCGCGGCAGATCGGTCTCCACCAGCAGCGGCATCTTGACCACCATGCGGGTTTGCTTCAGCGGCAGGCCGCCGGCCAGCGTAGCCGGCGCGGCGGTGCGCGGCGACAGCGTATAGGTCAGTCCGTACAGTCGGGCATCCTGATTGGCGAGTTGCGCGGCCTCGATCCAGGCAAGCCGGTTTTCCTCACCGACGAATCCGCGCGCAATCAGGGCGTGATAGGCGCCCAGGTGCTGCTCGATCATGCGTGCCTCCGCCTGCCCCTGTGCCTGGCGCGCATGCGTGGCGTCGAGCGCGGCCTGCTGGCGCTGCAGCTCGGCACGCGCGTGTGTGCGCTGCATGCTGCTCCAGACGATGCCGACGGTGGAGAGCGTCACGGCAACCAGCAGCAGTGCGATGCTGGTCTTGAGCGAGGCGAAGGGCGGCCGGGCCATCATGGGCGCACCTGCAGGTTCACGCTGAAGCGGGTTTCCCCGGGCAGGGTACTGCCCGTGGTCTGGCCGCTCAGCGTGGCGGTGGATGCGGTATTGATCGGGCTGCTCACGCGTTCGACCGACAGCACGCCGGGCGCGTTGGCCAGGGTGGCGACGAAGCCGTCGATGCGCTGCATGGCAGCGCGATAATTGCCGTCGAAATCGGCCAGATGCGCATCGAGCGTGATGTCCGCACTGCGGTCGTCCAGTTGCGCCAGCGTCAGCACCTTGACTACCACCTCGGGATGGATCGACAGCGCCTGCCCCAGCGGCACATACAGCGCATTGAGATCGAACGGCCTCTGCTCGATCTGCTGCGCCAGCGCCAGGGTGTGGCCGAGCTGGTCGGGGCGGGTGGCGAGCGCGGGGAAGTTCTTCACGATGGCGGCATGGCGGGCGTCGCCGCGTTGCGCTTCGACCCCGATTTTTTGGGCCTCATTGAGCAGGTCCTGCGCATGCAGCCAGTAGCTGGCCGTCAGCGTGAGGCTGGCTGCGGCAATCAGGCCGGCCGTCCAGTGCAGGCCGCGCCGCCAGCGGAACTCGGTGTGCCGCTGCAGCAGTTCGGGCGGCGCCAGATTCAGCAACAAGGACTCGCCTGCAATCGCGGCCAGCGGCGCAACTTCCGGGGTGGCGGCGAGGTAGGCGTCGGGAATCCGCAGTGCACGCGCGAGGCTGGCCATGTCGATCATCTGGACCCGAAACGCGGGGTCTGCATTGAGCGGCGCCTGTGCGCTGTCGAGCTGGCCGCTGGGATCGAGCAGCAGTACCTGCAGGCGAGCTTCACGCGGCAGGATGCGCTGGCCGGTGAGATAGAGCTGCGTCTTGGCGATTTCGTCGGCCGCGTTGCCGGGAAACTGGGTCGGCGTGTCGCTGCCGATCAGACGCGAAAAGCGCAGCAGGCCATTTTGATAGTAGGACAGTCGCAGGCTGTTGTTGAGGCGGCAGGCCAGCAGCACGTGCGGCTCCTGCGCGCGCAGCCTGGACAGCAGGTGCTGGTAGGCCACGGCCAGCGGCGTGATGCCGGCCAGCGGCACCTGTTCGCGGTGCAGCACGCTGAGCCAGGGCATCAGCCAGTCGGCATCGGGCAGCGCGGCCAGCAGGTAGCGGTCGTCGCGGCGGCCGGCCGCTTCGCGCGCCTGCCGCCAGGCGCCTGTGAAGCGCGCATTGCGGAACACCTGCTTGAGCTTGCGCGCCAGCAGTTCCGCGCGCGCACGGCCCTGCACATGCGGCAGCACTTCGCTGCGGTAGTCCTCGTCGACGGTGTCGACCACCAGCAGCACCGGAAGCTGGGCATGGCGGACCACCAGTTGCCGGAAGGCCGCCAGACCGGCCGCGTCGTTGGCATATTCACCGAGCCAGTGCATCTGCCCGGGGCGCCAGTCGAGCACGCCAATCTGGCGTGGCGTGGCAAGCAATATGAGGCGGTGATCGAACATCACAATGGCAGATTCCCGATCAGGTCGTAAATGGGCAGCAGCACCGACACCAGGATGCCGCCGAGCAGCAGGCCGAGGATGGCGGTGAGCAGCGGTTCGAGCACCCTGAGGCCGTTCTCGATCGAGTCGAGCACTTCGCGATTGTAAAAATAGGTCACGTTGTCGAGTGCCTCGTCGAGTGCGCCGGTGGTTTCGCCCACGCGCAGCATGCGCAGCACGAGCGGGGGAAACAGCGCCACCGACTGGAAGCTTTCGGACAGGCCGCGGCCGTCGGCAATCTGCTGCGCCGCACGGCGGATGCCACCGGCGATCACCCGGTTGCCGGCGACCATCTCACCCGCGCGCAGCGCATCGAGCACGGTGACGCCCGAGCGGTACATCATCGCCAGCGTGCTGGTGAAACGCGACAGCGCGATCTTCTGCACGACCGGTCCGATGATGGGCAGCCGCAACTGGGTGCGATCCCACCATTCGCGCCCGGCCTCGCTCTGTCTCACCCACAACGGCAGGCCGATGGCCGGGATCAGGATCAGCAGCAGAAAGACCAGCCAGTACGAACGCAGCGCGCTCGATATCGCCATCAAAATCAGAGTGGGCAGCGGCAGCACCACACCCATGGTTTCCACCAGCGAAAGCACCTGCGGCACCAGATAGACCAGCAGGAAAATGATGGCCGCACCGACGACGGTCAGCACCATGGCAGGGTAAATCATCAGGCGCTTGGCCTTGGACGCGACCTCTTCCTGCCACTTCAGCGATTCGGCCAGTCGATCGAACACCGCGTCCAGCAGACCGGTCTGCTCGCCGGCGCGCACGCTGTGCACGAACACCGCACCGAATACCGCAGGGTGCGCGGCCAGCGCCTGCGACAGCACCTTGCCGCCTTCCAGGTCTTCCAGCAGCGCCGTCAGCACATCGCGAAAGCCGGGTTTTTCCATGCTGTCGCGCAGATCGCGCAAGCCTTCCAGCAGCGGAATCCCGGCGCGGGTGATGTAGCGCATGTGGATGCAGAACGTCACCAGGTCGCGCCGCGTCACGCGCTCGCGGCCGCTCGGCGCGTATTGTCGCGACAGCTCGGCCAGCGTGATGAGGTCGAGCCCCATGCGCTTCAGGCGCAGTTCGAGGTCGACGTCGTTGACCGCCGACAGCGTGCCTTTGACGCTGCGGCCGGTTTGGTCGATGGCGCGGTAGTCGAAGAAGGGCATGGTTAGATCTTCTTCGCCTTTAGTTTTGGATGGGCGACGGCTTCGCTTTTCGCCTTTGGGCGAGTTACTTTCTTTTGCTTCGCCGCTACTTTTAGGGTCGAACATGCCAAGGCATGTTCTCCAAAGTAACCAAAGAAAAGGCGACCCCACATCGCTGCCCTGCGGGTTCCCGATTTGGCGCGCGCGTGCGGGCGCTCCACCAACTCGCCCTGGCACGGGGCACAAAACGCCCCGTGCTGCGGAGCTCGGACACGGTTCCGCTCTTGTCCCGCCCGCACACGCCAAATCGGCAGCGCTGAAGGGGAATAACCCCGGGTGCCGCCCTCGCGTGTTGTTCGTTCTTCGCCAAGCACAGGCGTTCGCAAGGGTGCCCCTTGTGTGTCGCCGAGAAGCGCAGCCGGCCGAGGAAATAAGGGGCTGGGTGTTTGAGCTCCGCAGCAGGGCACGTTTTGTGTGCCCTGCCAGGGCGAGTTCCAGCCCCGCCTCGGGTGGCGAGCATCGCAGGGGAGCCGTAGGCCGACACACCAGGGGTGGCTTTTTCTTTGGTTACTTTCTTTTGGCCACGCAAAAGAAAGTGGCTCGCCCGCAGGCGAAACGCGAAGCCCTTGCCTATCCGTGAAAGGAAAAAATACCGCGAGCCCCCCCATCACACCCGCCCCGTCAAATCCACCACCCGCGCCACCTCCGTCAACGACGTGATGCCATCCAGCACGCGCTTGACGCCATCTTCGGCCAGCGGGTGGTAACCATGCGCGAGTGCAGCGCGGCGGATTTCGTGTAGCGGCGCATGGTTGGCCACCAGCTCGTCGAGCTCGGGGTCCATCCGCAGCAGTTCGATCAGCGCGAGGCGCCCGCGGTAGCCCTTGTTGCTGCAGCGCGGGCAGCCGACAGGACGATAGATCTGCTGCGGCTGTGCCGGATCGATGCCGAGGATGCGCGCTTCGTCTGCGTCCGGCGTGTAGGCTTCCTTACAGTGCGAGCACAGTTTGCGCACCAGCCGCTGGGCGACGACACCGATGATGTTTCCCGACAGGATGCCGGGCTGGATGCCGATGTCCATCAGGCGCGGAAACACGCCGAGTGCGGAGTTGGTGTGCAGGGTGGTGAACACCTGGTGGCCGGTCATGGCGGCGCGGAACGCCATTTCGGCGGTGTCCTTGTCGCGGATTTCGCCAACCAGGATGATGTCCGGGTCCTGCCGCATGATGGAGCGGATGCCGTTGGCGAAATCGAGCTTGAGCGTTTCGTTGACCGAACTCTGGCGCATCAGCGTGACCGGGTATTCGACCGGGTCTTCCAGCGTCATGATGTTGACGGTCTCGTTGTTCAGGTGCGACAGCATCGAGTACAGCGTGGTGGTTTTGCCGGAACCAGTCGGGCCGGTGACGACCAGGATGCCTTCGGGGCGCGCCATCATCAGCTGCAGCTCGCGCAGCGCATCGTCGGTGAAGCCCATCTGCTCCAGCGGCATGATGGACTTTTCGCGGTCGAGGATGCGCAGCACCAGGTTCTCGCCGTGGATGCCGGGCTGGCTGGATACGCGGAAATCGATCGGGCGGCCGTTCAGTGTCAAGGACATGCGGCCGTCCTGCGGCGCGCGCGTCTCGGCGATGTTCATCCCCGACAGCACTTTGAGCCGCACCAGGATGCCCGGCCAGTAGGTCTTGTGCAGGCTGCGGATCTGCTCCAGCACGCCGTCGATGCGGTAGCGGATGCGCAGGAAGGCGTGCTCGGGCTCGAAGTGGATGTCGGACGATTCGCGCTTCACCGCGTCGGTCAAAAGCGCGCCGACCAGCCGAACCACCGGCTGGGTATATTCCTCGGTCTCGGGGTTGAGGCTGGCGTAGTCGACTTCGCCGGTCTCGATTTCGCGCAGGATGCCGTCGAGCGAAAGGTCGAAGCCGTAGAACTTGTCGATGCATTCCAGCAGCTGCGCTTCGCTCGCCAGCAGGGTATCGATTTCGAGCTGGCCGCCGAGCGCGGCTTTCAACTGGTCGAGCGCCACGACGTTGAACATGTCGGTGGTCGCCAGCGTCAGCACGTTGCGCGCGGCATCGTGCGCGATCGGCAGCAGGTGGTGGCGGCGGGCGAATTCCTCGGGCACCAGCTGCAGCGCTTCGGGATCGGCCACCACCTGGGTGAGGTCGATGCCCTGGCTGCCGAGCGCATTGGCGAGCTGGTCGCGAAGCACCGCCTCGGTCATGAAGCCCAGCGCGACCAGCTGGCGACCGATCGGCAGACCGGTGGCTTTCTGCTCCTTCAGACCGATGCGCAGCTGGTCGAGCGTGATGAGCCCCTGCGAGACCAGGGTTTCGCCCATGCGGAGTTTTTTTCTGCGCTCCATACGATTGCGCCTAGCGAACCGACTTCAGCTGCCGCACGCGCGCTTCGGCCTGCGCACGGTCGAAGCGGTGCGCGCCGCCGCTGGCAAGCGCCTTTTCGTAATACGTCAGCGCAGGCTGATACTGGCGCAGCTGGTCGAGGCTGACCGCCAGGTTGAACGCGTAATCGGCATTGCCCGGCGCGCCGCGCACGGCCTCGAAGTAGGCCGCCTGGGCATCGTTCCAGCGGCCCTGCTCGGCGTACAGGTTGCCCAGGGTCTGATAGAGATGCGGGCTGGAGTCGCGTTCGATCAAGAGCTTGAGGCGGCTTTCGGCAGCCTGGCTGTCGGTGTTGCCGAGCAGGTCGAGCAGCGCACCCTGCGCAGTGGCATTGCGCGGATCGCGTTCAAGGACTTCGCGATACAGCAGCTGTGCTTCGGCGTCGCGGTTTTGCACGCTGGCGATCGTGGCCAGTCCCAGCAGCGCATCCACGCTGCGGGTACGGGCGGCGGCCTGGGCGTAGAGCCGCTCGGCTTCGGCCAGTGCGCCGCGCTGGTAGGCCGCATAGGCCTGACTGAGCACATTGCTGTGCGCATCGGCCTGCAGCAGCAGCGGCAGCGTGGCGGGGACGGGGCTGCGTGCCGGCGGCGCGCTGCGGACAGGCGGGGCCATCACCGGTGCGGGCTCGCCCGGCGGGCTGGCCGTTGCCGCTTGCTCGGGAGGCGGCGCAGCGTGCGGCGTCGGTGCAGGCTCGATCGCGACAGCGGGCGCGGCCGGCGCGATCAGGACCGGTGCAGGAGTGGGGGCGACAGCGGGCATGCTGTCGACCGGCGGACCAACTGCGACGGCAGCGGGCGGCTGCAGGGCGAAATAGAGATAGATGCCGTAGCCCAGCGCCACCAGTGCGGCCAGCAGCGCAACGAACGGCACCAGCCGGAACTGCGGCCAGCGGAAGATGCGCGCGCGCGGCGGCGCATCGGATGAAAGCCCGTTGCTGCCGAACAGCAGCCCGGGCGGCTCCACCCACTCGCGCGCCTGGGCCGAGCCGGGCGCAAGCGGCTCGAGCTCAAGGTCGCCGTCGGCCTGGCCGTTGGGCCCGTTCCCCGCACGGCCGCCCTGGGCGGCCTCGGCCTGCTTCAAGGCCTTGAGCAGCAGACTCACGGCGAGCTCCGCACGCGGGTTTCAAGCAGCGTGCGCTCCGTGTGCGAGGCAGTATTCATTGCGCGCTCCGCGGCCAGGCCATATTCATTGCGCACTCCGCGCGCTGGGCAGCAGGCGCTGAAACTGGCGCAGCTCCTCGCTTTCCAGCGTGGGGTTGGAGACGACGATGGGGCGCAGGAAGATCACCAGTTCGGTCTGGCTGTTGACGCGCTCGTGCTGGCCGAATATTGCCCCGATGCCTTCCGGGCGCGACAGGCCCGGCAGGCCGTCGCGTGCGTTGTTGCGGTCGTCCTGGATCAGGCCGCCGAGAATCACGGTCTGGCCACTGCGGATCTGCAGCAGCGATTCCATTTCGCGCACCTGGATGATGGGCACCTGGTTCGGAAAGGCTGCAGGAATGCTGGGATTCGGGTCCCTGACGAAACCGACGTTGCGCGAAATCGTCGGGCGCACGGTCAGCGAAACCATGCCGTTTTCGTTGATTTGCGGCGTCATCGTCATCACGATGCCCACCGGGACGGTTTGCGGCGTGGTGGTGAAGGTCGTGGTGGTGTTATTGGCATTCTGGTTGGTATCGGCCTTGACGGTGAAGTAGACCAGGTTGTCGACCACCTTGAGCAGCGCGGTCTGGTTGTTCAGCGCCATCAGTTTGGGACTCGACAGCACCTTGGTGTTGCCGAAGGATTCCAGCAGGTCGATCGCGGCGGTGAAGCCATTGCTGCCCGACTTGGTGTAGGTGGCCTGGATGAAGGGCGTCAGCGTGGCGGCCAGCGCATTGGTGCCGCCGCCGAGGGTGTTGATGGACCAGCCGGTCGCACCCTGCAGCGCTTTCGACCAGTCGATGCCGGCGCGGTACTGGTCCTTCAGGCTGACCTCGACGATGGTGGCCTCGATCAGCACCTGGCGCTGTGCAGACTGCATCACGCGGTCGAGATACTGCTGCACCAGTTCGTGCTGCTTGGCGGTGCCCAGCACGCTGACGGTGCCCGCCACCGGATTGGCCGCGACGTCGTTCTTGCCGTCGCCCGCAGGCTGGTCGGCAAATGCCGCGGTAAACAGGCTGGCGGCCCCTGCGCCGGCCTTGCTGGCGGCCTCGGCTTGCGACACGCGTTCGGCGCGCGCGCGCTTTTCGGCATCCAGCCGGGCGGCGCGTTCCTCGGTGTTCTGGGTGACCGCGCGGGTGCCGGCAAGAATGGTGCGGATGTTGTCGGCGAGCACCGTCCACAGATCGTTGTTGGATTCGCTGGACACCGTGGTGGTGGAGGAATTTCCGCTGGCCGAACTGCCGGAACCGCCGGCCCCCCCGGCGCCGGTGCCGATGCCGCCTCCGCCGGTGCTGGCGATCTGCGCCGCCACGCCGACGCTGGACGTGGTGTTGCGCGCCACGTTGACGTAGTTGACGGGATAGGTCTTGACGTAGGGCGTGTCCGGCATGATCGACACAGTGCGGCCGTTCATTTCGTAGCGCAGGTTGGCCTGCCGCGCGATGCGCTCGAGGATCGCGGGCAAGGGTTCCTGTACGGCGTTGAGCGAGACGTTGCCGGCAATGCCTGGATGCAGGTCGATGTTGTACTGGGTGTCGCGCGCGATGGAAAACAGCAGGTCTTTCACCGGCACGTCGTTGACCACTACGGTGTAGGTCGGGACCGGGGCGCTCGGTCGGGGCGGCGGCAGCGCGGGGGCGGCGCGCACCGGGGCGGGAGGCGGCGCCAGTTCGGCGGGCTGGCTGGGCTGGCTGATGTGGCCGGCCGAGGTGTCGAATGCCTGTGGCGGCACGCAGCCCCCGATCAGCAGCAGGCCGGCCAGCGGCAGCCCTGTCCATCCGGAGCGTTTCAACACAGCATTCATCGACGAGCCCTTATCCTGTTGGCAAGACTACAGTGCGCATTTTGCCGACCGTGCGCAGAAACGGGTCGCCGACGGGCGAGGGCGGGAGCGTGCGCAGGACCGCCAGCGCCGCCTCGCGATCGGGAAATTCCCCCGCCAGGATCATCCAGGCGGGGCTGCCCTGGCTCAGCCCGTGCAGCACCCTGACAGGCTGCGGGGTGGCGGCATCGAGACTTTTCAATAATACGGCTGCGCGGGCGGCATCTTTAGTCGAAGCCAGCTGAATGACATGGGTCCCGGGCGCGGCGCTGGCCAGCCAGCGCTGGGTTTGCAGCGCCCGCTCGGCGAGCGTCGGTTCGGCGACGGGCGCCGGCGCCGCCGGCGACACTGCGGCGGCCGGGGCGACGGGCTGCGGCATGCCGGGCGACAGCGTAGGCCAGGCGAGCCATGCCAGCAGGCCCAGCGCGGCGGCCGCCGCGATTCCCCCGGCGGCCAGCCACAGGCGTCGTGGGGACAGCTGCGAGCGAGCTGGAAGCGGCATTTCGGCATCGCCAGCGGCCGCTTCCAGGTGTGCCGGGGCAAGGCTGTGGGTTTGCCCGGCGTAGGCCGCCAGCAGGGTTTTGTCGGCCAGCACGTTGATGCGGCGTGACAGGCCGCCGGAAAGCTGCGCCATGCGCGCGATCAGCGGTGGTGAAAACAGGTCGGGACCGCGATAGCCGGCCACCGCCAGCCGCGCGCGCAGGTAATCGGCGACTTCGGCTTCGGTCAGCGGCGACAGGTTGAGGCTGAGCGTGATGCGGTCCTTCAGCTGGCGGATGCGCGGTTCGGCCAGGTGCACATCCAGCTCGGGCTGGCCGAACAGCACGATCTGCAGCAGTTTGTCGGTGGCGGTTTCCAGATTGGTCAGCAGGCGCAGGAACTCGAGATGGTCGAGTGCAATGCCCTGCGCCTCCTCGACAAACACCACCACCCGGCGTCCCGCCTGATGGCGTGTCAGCAGGCTGGCGTTGAGCTGCGCCAGCCGGGCCTGCCGGCCGTCGGCGGGCGCCTCGCCGAGATCGGCCAGGATCGCCGCCAGCATGTCGTCCGGGTCGAGCGTGGGATTGCCGAGATAGACGCTGTCGATGGTGTCGGGCAGTTGCGCCACCAGCTTGCGGCACAGCATGGTCTTGCCGCTGCCGACTTCGCCCACCACCTTGATGATGCCCTCACCCTGGCCGATGGCGTACTGCAGCGCCGCGAGAATTTCGCCGCGCTGGCCGCCCGCATGCCAGTACTCGGTATTCGGCGTGATGCGGAAGGGGGCTTCTTTCAGACCGAAAAATTCGAGGTACACGAGGGGGTTTATTCAGTTCCGTACGTCTGCATACGGCTATAAAGCGTGGTGCGGTTGATTCCCAACAGCTTGGCTGCCTGCGACAGGTTGCCGTGGGTCATGGTGAGCGCGGCCTCGACATAGGCTTTTTCCCATTGCCGCAGGGTGGCGTCGAGGTTGAAGTTGGCCAGCGTCTGCAACTGCTTGCGCGCCATGTCGATCAGCGCCTTGCTGTCGCTGGCGAGCGGGATTTCCTGCGGGTAGGCTTGGTCGGTATCGAGTTCCGTTTCCAGTTGCTGAACGTCGACCGCCATGCCGGGGTATTTGGTGGTGAGGCGGATGGCGATGTTGCGCAGTTCGCGCACGTTGCCGGGGAAGTGATAGTCCGACCACAGCTGCTGGGCGCGCGCATCGAGCGTGAACGGCTGGCTCTTGGCTTCGCGCGCGTAAAAATCCCGGAAGTGGTCGAGCAGGGTGAGCTTGTCCTCGCCCATTTCCCGCAGCGGCGGCACCGCGATGGAAAACACCGACAGCCGGTGATAGAGGTCGGCGCGGAAGCGGCCGGCCTTGATTTCGGCCCGCAGGTCGCGGTTGGTGGCGGTGACCACGCGGGCATTGGAAAAGCGCGGCTGGGTTTCGCCGACGCGCTGATATTCGCCGTTTTCCAGCACGCGCAACAGCTTGGCCTGCAGTTCCAGCGGCAGTTCGCCGATTTCGTCGAGGAACAGCGTGCCGTTTTCGGCTTCCTCGAAATAGCCGGCGCGCGCGCTGGTGGCGCCGGTGAAGGCGCCCTTGGCGTAGCCGAACAGGGTCGGCTCGACCAGGGTCGGCGAAATCGCGGCGCAGTTCAGCGCCAGATAGGGCTTGGCCGCGCGCGGCGACAACTGGTGCAGGCTGGAGGCCACGCGTTCCTTGCCGCTGCCGGATTCGCCCTCGATCAGCACTGGGAAGGGTGCGGCGGCATACTGCTTGATCTGTTCGCGCAGCTTGTCCATCGCCGGGCTGGCGCCGACGATGCCGGAGTCCTTGACCGGCGTCGGCACCTTGTCGGCGCTGCGCTCGGCATCCTGCACCAAAAGGGCGTTGAACAGCAGCGACTTGAGCCGCTCGGGTTCGCACGGCTTGGCGACGAAATCGATCGCGCCGAGCGCGCGCGCGTGGCGCGCGTTGGCCTCGTCGCTCTGGCCCGACAGCACCAGGATCTTGATGCTGGGCGAGATGCCGAGCAGGTCGGCGATCAGGGCGAAGCCCTCGTCCGGCTTGTGCGGCTGCGGCGGCAGGCCGAGGTCGACCAGCGCCAGCTGCGGCGGCTCATCCAGCTGCATCATCAGGCTTTTGACCTGGGCACGCGACTCAGCGGCCGAGATCTCGAAATCCTTGCCGAGAACGTAGGTAAGCGTGTCGGAAATCAGCGGGTCGTCGTCGACGATCAGCAGGCTCGGTTTGTTGGTTTGGGACACATATCCTCCAGGTCCAATGGTGTCGCGACCGCGTCTGCTCTCGGGGAGAAGGGGATTGTTGTGCGCGTGTCGGATTTTCGACGATTGTGCCAGAGGAACGCTGAAAGTTAAACCAGCCCGTGGGGCCGGCGGCGTCAGCCGGGCTGGGGAACCACGGTGACGCGCATCCAGCCCTCGCTGTGCTCGATCGGATTGCCCAGCGTGATGAGGCGGGGTTGGCCCATGCCGCGCAGTTCGGCGGTTTTGCCCGGCATGAAATGCACGGGGTCGAGGATGAGGCTGTCGGGGGTGCCGTCGTTGCGGGCCAGCAACAGGCTAGCGTGCGGCAGCCCCCCGCCATTGCTGTCGAAACCGTCCACCAGATAACCCGACGGCGAGATTTCGTAAAGCGTGACCAGGGCGGGCGGCTCGCGCAGGGTTTCGACTCCGATCGAGCTGGTATCGTCGTTGATGCGCGAAATGCGGCGCACGATGCCGATGGCCCAGGTCCGGGCGTCATGCGGCTTGATGCCGATCAGGGCGCCGACACGCAGCCAGTCCCGGTCGCGCGATTCCACAATGGCGCCGTAGCCGCATTCGCTTTCGTCGTGCATGACCCAGCGTTCGACGTCGGGCGAGACCGCGACGGTCGGAACATGCAGGTGCGAGACGCGTTCGCGGGTGCGGTCGGTGATGAAGCCATACACCTGCACGTCGTCGACTTCGCTGTAGCTGAGTCCCATGCCGTAGGGCGATGCGGCCCCGCTGTCACTCGCCTTGAGCTGGTTGACGATGGCGTTGATGCCGTGCGCCACGTCGACCAGGCGCTTGCTTGCCTCGCGCGGTGCGCGGCGTTGCTCGCGGGTGGCGAGCGGGGCCCACTGGTGCAGCAGGTGGTGCAGCAATTCGAGGCTTTCGCTGGTGCGTGCGCTGCTGGTCAGGCCCAGTTCCGAAGGCGCGATGTGCCCGGCGCGCAATGAGGTTTGCAGTTCGTCCAGCTTCTGCAGCAGCCCGGCCGTGCTCCAGTAGCGCAAAGGCTTGTCGTCGCTGGGTTTGCGGATATGGCGCGGCCCGTGGTCGGCCGACAGGTCAATGTAGAAAGTGTGGGTATCAGACGCGAAAGCGGTATCCAGGCGCAGCGAGTCGTGCCAGCCGCACAGCCAGCGGTCGAGCAGGTCGAGCTGGCGCGGGTAGAGCGTGCCGGAGTTGGCCAGGTCGACCATTAGGATATGCAGATAGGCCGTTTCGCAATTGCAGGGCGCCGCATCCTCGGGGTATACCCGTTGCGGCAGCCGGTGAAACTGCCCGGTTTCGGCGACGCGATACAGATTGTGCAGGCGCAGCCACAGCTTCTCGCTTGCAGGCAGGTAGCGGATCGCGCGCCACTTCAGCAGCTGGCCCATGGCGCGGATCGCGCGCAGCGTGATCAGCTGGATGTCGGCATCGTGCTGTGTCTTGCCTGCTTCCTGGGTGAGATGCAGCACAAAGGCGTGGTAGCCCCGCGCCACTTCCCAGTAATGGCCGTACACGGCGTGCCAGAGCTGGCTTTCCAGCGAGCGCGACATGCGCGGGTTGCGCAGGTATTGGCGCACCAGGGTGTCCTGCAGGTCGCTCGCCTTTTCGTCGAGCAACATGAAAATCATCAGTCGATCGCGCGTGTACTTTGACGAATTTTCCGCATTGAAGCGCTTGAGTTCCTGACAGATGGCCTGTTGGGCCTTGAAGGCGTCGCCGACCGGGAGATTCTCGATCCAGCGTATCGCTGCGCGCGGACTGGACTGAGGATTGTCGCCTCCGGCGCCGAAAGGCACGAGTCGGGAAAGGTGCGAAGCAAGTTTGGCGGCCAGTGAACTCATCGTCTCGGTCTATCTATCGCAGGGATCGGAATGCATGCATACGTGCATGGCACGGATGATCGTGCAAAAACTGTTCCAACAGGTCAAGCCAGCCTGCTTTGCACCCAGGCGGGCACCGAAGCGAGGGCCGCCGGCAAGGCGCCCGGCGCGTTGCCGCCGGCCATCGCCATATCCGGTTTGCCGCCGCCCTTGCCGCCGACCTGGGTGGCGACATGGTTGACCAGGTCGCCGGCCTTGATGCGGCCGGTCACGTCGGGCGTCACCGCGGCGATCAGGCTGACCTTGCCATCGACCACGGTGCCCAGCACCAGTGCACACGACTTTAGCTTGTCGCGCAGCTTGTCGGCGGTCTCGCGCAGCCCCTTGGCGTCGACGCCGTCGAGCTGCGCGGCCAACACGCGCACGCCGGCGACGTCGACGGCTTGCTGCACCAGATCGTCGCCTGCGCTTGCGGCCAGTTTCGATTTCAAGCGGTCGAGTTCCTTTTCCAGCGCGCGGCTGTGTTCCATCAATTGGGTCACGCGTTCGGCTGCTTCCGCCGGGGTGGCCTTGACCAGTTGGGCAATGGCGCCGAGGTTCTTCTCGGTCTCGCCGAGGTAGCTGAGCACGCCGGTGCCGGTGGTCGCCTCGACCCGGCGGATGCCGGCGGCGACACCGGTTTCCAGCAGGATCTTGAACGCGCCGATGTCACCGGTGCGCGCGACGTGGGTGCCGCCGCACAGTTCGCGCGAGCTGCCGATGTCGAGCACCCGCACCTCGTCGCCGTACTTTTCGCCGAACAGCATCATCGCGCCGGTCTTCTGCGCGTCCTCGATTGGCATCACCCGCGCCTGCGTCGCGGTGTTGGCGAGGATCTCGGCGTTGACGCGCGCTTCCACTTCGCGGATCTGCGCGGCGGTCATCGGCGTCGGCTGCACGAAGTCGAAGCGGGTTTTTTCGGCATCCACCAGTGAGCCCTTCTGCTGCACATGATCGCCCAGCACTTCACGCAGCGCCTTGTGCATCAGGTGGGTGACCGAGTGGTTGCGCATGGTGCGGGCGCGCGCGTCTTCGTCGACGCGCGCGAGGACGGCGTCGCCGAGCGTCAGCGAGCCGGTCTTCACCACGCCGTGGTGGCCGAATGCCTGCGCCTGGATTTTCAACGTGTCCTCGACGTCGAACACGCCGTGGGTGCTCTGCAGCGCGCCGCGATCGCCGACCTGGCCGCCGGACTCGGCATAGAAGGGCGTGTGGTCGAGCACGACCACGCCGAGTTCGCCTTCCTTGAGTTCGTTGACCGCGACGCCGTTCTTGTAGAGCGCGAGCACGGTGGCGTCGCGCGTCAGCGTGTCGTAGCCGTGGAAGGTGGTCGCTGCGCCCGCGTACTCCAGTCCGGCGCCGAGCTTGAACTTGCCGGCCGCGCGTGCCTGGTCCTTCTGCCGTTGCATCGCGGCGTCAAAGGCCGCGGTGTCGACGTTCACATTCGCTTCGCGGCAGATGTCGGCGGTGAGGTCGAGCGGGAAGCCATAGGTGTCGTGCAGCTTGAACGCGAGTTCGCCGTCGAACACGCCACCGGCGGGCAGCGTCTTCAGCGTGGCGTCGAGGATGCCCATGCCGTGCTCGATGGTCTCGAAGAAACGCTCCTCTTCCTGTCTGAGGATGTCCATCACCCTGGCCTGCGCCTTGATCAGCTCCGGGTAGGCCTCGCCCATGACCGTGACAAGATCCGGCACGATGCGATGGAAGAAGGCCGCGCGTGCGCCGAGCTTGTAGCCGTGGCGGATTGCGCGGCGGATGATGCGGCGCAGCACGTAGCCGCGCCCTTCGTTGCCGGGGATGACGCCGTCGACGATCAGGAAGGCGCACGCCCGGATGTGGTCGGCGATGACTTTCAGCGAGTTGTTTGTCAAATCAGCCGTCTGCGTCTCGCGCGCAGCGGCGGCGATCAAGGCCTGGAACAGGTCGATCTCGTAGTTGGAATGCACGTGCTGCATCACCGCCGAAATGCGCTCCAGCCCCATGCCGGTGTCGACCGACGGCTTGGGCAGCGGATGCATCGTCCCGGCCTCGCCGCGGTTGAACTGCATGAACACGTTGTTCCAGATCTCGATGTAGCGGTCGCCGTCTTC
>CAZUVC010000040.1:0-25955 GCA_964623745.1 uncultured Thiobacillus sp.
GCTGTCAAGTCACCGCTCGCGCATTGTCTGGATTCGGCGGGAACGGCGGCGCTCCATGCAAACGTCCGCCAATCTCGGTCCCAGTACGGATCCGGGCTGAAGCGCTCCGGCAGGAAGTCGGTGAAGGTGCGCACCTTCGCCGGCAGGTAGAGGGCGTATACGTGCGGCACTACGGGAATGTACTCGAACAGGGCCACGTGGATGTCAGCGCCGATAATGAAGGTGGGCAACAGGGCAAGGCCCAGGCAGCCCATCACTGCCTGCGACAGGGCTACGTCGTCGTTGATGCGCAGCCGCCCCGAGACCGGAACGCGGGGAGTGTCCGGAATTTTGTGTGGCCATGAGCAAATGAATTGAGGCTGTTTTCTTTGCCTTTACCTTGCCGCCTCCGATCAATTCAAGTTGGATGGTCTCAAGCGTTGCAGTTGAAGTGCTTTAACAAATTTAAGCAGTCGCCGGCTTCGCGGCGCGACTAAGTTCAGGCCTTCTGCGGCTTCATCTTCTTGCCGAAGTATTCGCGCACATGCTCGCCGTTGAGCTTATGGTCTCGTCCTTGGTCATCAACCACGATGACATATGCCGGCTCTGCAATTGGGTGCATCGACTTCACTCGGTAGGCCTTCCCGGCGGCGAAGGCGCACGTCTTGTCGTCTTCCATCACCAGGTCTTTTGTGCCGTCAGCGCAGAGCCTACGCCGCAACTCCAAATCAGTTTGTCGTCAGCGGAGATTTCCATGTCTCAGTTCTCGGTTTCTCAAACTTCACGTAATTTCTCTGCATATCCAGACAAACTTGGTGTCTGGTTGGCACTGAAATTCTGCCGATTTTCGCCAAGTGAGCACTAGGTGTTCATTTGGCGTCCTCGGTTCGTTCCCTGTCAATTCGAGGAAGTTCCTCGTCTAGCAAGTGTAGCTTGACGCCGTGCTTGTAGGCGTTGTACTGCCACTTGACGAACTGCTCCAAGAACATGTCGTTCTTCATTTTCAATTCGTCATTCTCGGTCTGAAGCCTGGCGATGCGCTGTGAGGCTACTGCGAGACTGCTTGGCATCGCCGTCCTCGGCCCATGCACCTTCAGACCACTCTTTTTGGCGGCATAGGCGTCCTTTAACGCCACGTGAGCATTGAGAGTCTGTCGAGTTGGTGTCCTTCCAATGATATTCGCAGAGGCTTCGCAAATTCCCTCCCAGGAGATCTTGTCGTTCGGCCAACCGCGAATAATGTCTACGATTGCGTCGATATCGGCTTGCTTCAGGTGTTTAGCCATGGCCGCCTCCCAACAATCGCGACATATCGGAAAGCAGCGCAGCATCTGGCGCCTCTCGCTCCAACGCCTCCACCGTTTTGACTCTGATCACCCGGCGCAAGTGGCTGAAATCCTTGCCATCGCGCAACTTGATCTGCGCTCCTTCGGGAATCTGCGGGCTTTCCAGAATCTCGACCAGTTGCCGCAAGCGTTCAACGGTCTTCTGGTGGTATTCATGCCAGCGGTCCGCACCGGCATAGCCCTTGTCCATTGCGACCTGTGCTTCTGCGTAGTCCTTCTCGACCTGAGCCAAGCGCATCTTGATACGCGTCAGTCGCTCGACGTTGTCCTTTCCCAACCCTTTGAAGCACACGTGTTCTTCACAGTTGAGACAGTCGCGAAATTTTTCGCACGGCGACATGATGAAATCGTGACTGCACACGCCCCACAGACTGACGTGCACCGCGCCCCGCTCCATCAAATTGATTTCGTGTGTTGACACCGGAACGTGCTGGCTCACTTCCCCTTTCGGGCCAAAGAGTGTGAGAGATGTATCCAGAGCTTCGGCCTTGGCGACCATCTCCCATTCGCTCATGTGGTTGTAGACGCGGTTCTGCTTTGGATCTGCTCTCCCGGCCCACTTGGCGATTTGCTCTTCGGAAAGACCGCCCCGATTTGCAAGTGTATTGATTAGATGGCGAGCTTGATTCGATGTCAGTTTTAGGCGGTGGCCATCGTGTGTCTTGTATCCATAGCGATCAAAGATAGATTGATGACAGCAACCTCGTAAAGATTCACGCGGACTTAAATCGTTATTGAAGACGTTGTGTGTTGGTGCCCAAAGAATCACTGGGCTTGTTCCGCGCTGTTCGCCAACAAGGTTGCGGGACATGCAAAACAGCGCGTTGCTGAACTTAACTTTTTTTTCTTTATTCAGCCAAGGGAACCCCTTTGGCTGACGAGTCATCACGTATTTACATAGGCTATCGAGCGTATGGACACGGTCCACGGAGGACAGTCCGGTATTCGATAGATTCTTCAGTCCTAGAGCTTGTGCGCCTTGCTCGGCGGACAGGAACTGATCATCCGCGACAGCGGGGCAGTTTTTATGACGGTAAAAGGTCGTCGGGTGCTTCTCTATCCAAGCAGCGAGCTTTCGTGATTCATCTGTTAGCGCGCGAATGCGACGCACCGCCTCCTTAGCGACAGGAACCATTACCTCGGGTATCCACTTGATATCTCCCTCGTAGCCCTTCGCGGAGTAGAAGCGCCACCCGTATTGAACAACTCCTTTCGAATCCAACTCTTCAACTTCGCAATCGGCTGGCAACTCCAGTATCTCGGTGATGCGCACCGGCGCACACATAGTCATGGCAAAGGTACTGGAAGTGAAGATGTCTTTCGGGTTCGTCGGGCCGTTTGCAAAGATTTCTGCCAGCGCGTCCAAGGCTTCCTGGCTCGGCAACTTCTTGTCGTGAATCGCCTTTGCCTTTGCCCCCGTCTGAATGGTGATATCTGGTGGCTTCTTGATTGGGCTCTTCCATGTGCCCAGGTCGGACGGGATCAGGTACTTCTCAGAAACGAAGCGAGCCAGCCTTTGGAGTTCGCGCCCGCACTGATAGGCGGCAAAGGCGGAATAATGCCTTCTCGCAAAGACCGCGGCCTCATCAAGGACTCCAAAGTCGAGTCCTGCAATCTCGGCGCTTCCTGTAGTTTGGAGCAACGCCGCCTCGATCACCCGAAGCGCCTTAGACTCGTTCTTGGTGCCTGTGGGGTGATGCCCTTGCTGATAACGAAAATAGGCCTTCGCAAAATCGATGAACGCATCATCCATTCGGTCAGACGCATGAAATCCTTGGCTTTGTGCGCCAAGCTTGGTGAAATTGGCCGCCTTCGGCCAGCCCGTGTCATTCCAATCAAGATCTGCGCCAAAAACAGTCAGATCATCCTTGCTCATCCGAATGAACTCGGTGAGATTCTTCGATGCGATCCGATCCGGCTTCGGCGAGAAGTGCCTTAATTTAGGCATTATTCGCCTGCCTCTTTAGCCATTTTTGCCAGTTCAGTTCGACGTTCCTCACATCGCTGAATGACATTGATAACTGCGAAAATTGTCCGGTCATTCACCGCAGCCATTGCTGCATCGCCGGTAATTTGCTGCACACGATCCCGTTCAGCGAGAAGGTCCGCAAGTACTTCCTCATGCGGCCCATCAAGCCATGGCTGAAAGTGATTGCAGGTGTAACACGGGATTGGCGCGTTAGCGCCACAGACCCCATACTGCCCGCAGGTAGCCATGTTTTCCCCTTTGAACTTGATCCGACTGGACAAGTCACCCCCACGCTCTGCATCAGCTTCGCGATCGACCAGAACCCCTTGAAACGCCTGTGCATAGGGAGCCAACTGCAAGGCCATCACCTTGTTTAACGCCTGGGCATGCTCGGGAACATTCTTCGTATAGACCTCCACGTTCTGAATATCCGTGTGGTCGAGCAGCTCCGCAATCACCATCAAGCCAAAACCCTCACGGGCGGCCCTCGTACCCTTGGTGTAGCGAAATCGCGTCGCCACAACATCGAGCAATTTACCTGTTCGCTCAGAGACCACCCCAGCAGCGGTGACTACCTTTTTCAAAATCGCCGTTATTTGCGCTGACGGCAAATGCATATGATCCGTGGCAAGCAAGGATCGAAGCTCAACAACGGACTGCCCTGCCTCAAAAGCGGTTAAATCTGGGAACAGGGGCAACGCCGCGCGATCCGCCTCTTGCAGTTCGTACCCCAGGGTCCGCTCAACCGACGCAATGCTGTTCTTTCGCTGTGCGCTGAGCACAGTCCACAATTCCAGTGACATCGCAAACGTCTTGAAGCTGTCCCGAAATACTTCGCCGCGCTGCTTTGCTCTGGGAATGTAGATGAGGAACATCGGCTCACCCTTCTTGTTCATTTTGGTTCCATCGAGGTCGCAGGTTTTGGTGTGGGCAACCTGCTTTGGGCGGCGACCGGTATGGCTGATCAACAGGCATATCGCCAGTTCATCCAATGTGATCTTGACTTGCTCATAGGCTCGCACCACACCTTCGTTGAAAGCGGTGAGCTCGTTGTCGGTCAGCGGTCCCTGATTGGGATCGAGCCGCTTAACCGCATCACCCTTGACGTTACCCTTGAGTGTCCAACTTTTCAGTAGATCGATGACATCATCGCCGATACCTGGGTAGCCGAGGTCATGCCATTTGTAGAGGAAGCCCCGGATTGTGGCGAGCTTCCATTCATTTTCGCGATCAAGCGACGCCCTATAGTTGATTAGTGTGGTCGTTTCGATGGATGTAGCACCCGTCTTAGCAATCATTGCTGCGCATCGATCAGCAATATTTCGAGCATGCGATCCAGACATCGTCCTTGCGTAGTGTGCGAGTGTAGCCATGAAACCTTGTTGCACACCATCACGTAACGATTTTCGAATCTTCCCAAGCACAAGAACATTGTCTTTGTCCAGATTCCAAATCGATGCCTCCAAATCAAACCAGTACCCAGCCCGCGACTGATACCGAGTGCCACCACTGCCGGCAACCGGATTGCTCTTGCCGGCATCAATTACTTGGTCTGACTTCGGATTACTTAAGTCAGTCATTCTTCAAGTTCTTCGGGATTCGGGAAATACCTTCTTGAAGCTCGAGACTGGCTTCGAGAGCTTTTTCCCGCGTAAAGCGTTTGGTATAGATTGCTGCCGTGCCTGAACCGGGCTTCCAGCCCTGAAGGTAGGAGCGTTGCTCCTCCTCCTCCTTCGGTTTAGGCGGATCATTACGCGCGTCCATGAATTCAGAGAATCGATTGTTCCAAGTGTGGCGCAACGAATGCGCATGCAGACCGGCGAGTTCCGGTGCGGCGGAGGAGATCAGCTTGATCACTTTAATTAATGCCGACCTCGACAT
The DNA here is from genome assembly GCA_964623745.1 of uncultured Thiobacillus sp. GTDB lineage: Bacteria > Pseudomonadota > Gammaproteobacteria > Burkholderiales > Thiobacillaceae > Thiobacillus. The sequence goes on from CAZUVC010000040.1 coordinate 5,176, forward strand.
CGGCTGCCCCTGTGTTGGGCCAGACTTGTGCGTCACCAACAAATAGTAATTCTGCTTCCTTGCGCCAGGCACCTTGCTGCGAACTTGAACGACGTAACGATGTATCGCCTGCACGAGTGTGTCCTTCATGGGCAATCGTCGGTCCAGCGTTTTCACCAAGGGTTGCCGGCGTCGTGGATCACTTTTTTCGTCCGCTCGACGCGCAATGACAATCTGGTTGTTGGCCCAATCAATGTCCGACACACGTATGTTGAGCAATTCACCACTTCGGATACCGAGATGGCGCAACAACATGATCAATAGCTGGTTGCGAATCTGTGTGGACCGATCTTCGAAAGGATTACGATCAGAGCCAGGCTGGATGACATCAAGCAAGACCGCCTCCTGCTCACAGGTAAGTCCCTTTTCCCGGCCAACCTGGTTGCGCCCCTTGCGAGAAGGCCGCCGCGACTCGAACCCCTTCTTCATCCTGGCGATGTCTAGCGTTGTTTTTCTCTCGATCTCACCTGTCTGCAATATCGTTGCCAACCACTCCACGTATTTAGCGATGTGCGTCAAGCGCATATATTCGTTTGCGAGTCCAACTTTCCGGGCTGGCTTAGGCCTGACCTTTGAATTTATAGTGATGGCGTCCTGATGGGCACCTGCCGCCCGCTTGGTAAAGCTTTGCTGGCAATAATCGCGGATGGCATCCAGTTCGTTTTTTGAGAAAAACTCGCGCTTCAGGAAACGGTCAGTCAAATTGATCTGGCGCTTGTCGCAAAAACTCAGAAGCACGTTGATACCAGATAAGGCGGACTCCATCGCGGCAACGGAGTTGGAATTGTTCCGCACTTGCGTTGTCACATACAGATTCGGATAGTAGGGCGGCATCCCAGGTTCCCTACCCACCAACAGGCAATACCGCTCGCCACTCTGCATTACGAAACCCTTAATCTGATATTTTCTCGACTGCATTGGCAACCCACTTCCCGAGCAAAAAGCATACATATATTAAGGTATAACATTTTCGTTTACGAATCGAATTAACTCTACAATAAATTCGCTCCACAAATGAAAAGAGCCCCGCAAAAGCGGGGCTCCAAGGCAGAACTTTACACTTTCAGTCGCAAGTGTATTTTAGAACGGAATATCGTCGTCCATGTCGTCGAAGCCGCTGCTGGCCGGGCGTTGCGCGGCGGCCGGCGCGTTGCTGCGCGGCTGGCTGCGCTGGGGGGGAGACTGATTGAAGCTGCCGTCGTCCATGTCGGCCATGCCGCCGCCACCGCCCTTGCTGCCCAGCATCTGCATGCGGTCGCCGCGGATTTCGGTGGCGTATTTCTCGATGCCTTCCTTGTCGGTGTACTTGCGGGTGCGGATCGAGCCTTCGACGTAGACCTGGCTGCCCTTCTTCAGGTACTGGCCGCAGACTTCGGCGGTGCGGCCGAAGAAGCTGACGCGGTGCCATTCGGTCTGCTCGACCATCTGGCCGGTCTTGTCCTTGTACTTGTCGGTGGTGGCAATGGCGAGGTTGGCGACCGCTTCCCCGCTCGGCAGGTAGCGCATTTCGGGGTCGCGCCCCAGGTAGCCGACCAGAATGACCTTGTTGACGGATGCCATCGTGTTTCCCCCGAATATATGGATTGATTGAGCTTCGTGTGTTGCGGATTCTATCAGGCCTGCCGGGCCGGCAGCGCCGCATCCAGCAGCGTGCGCGCAGCCGCCTCGTCCCAGCCCTTGAGGCTGACCTTGAGCATGGCCACGCCCTCCTCGGCCACCACCACCGCCTCGACCACGCCCGCCACTTCGGCCAGCTGCATTTTCAGCAGCGCGGCTTCATCCGCCGGCATCACGCCGACGCGAAACAGGCGGGTCTTGATCGCAGGCGGGGTGGTCATCGACAGGCTGGCCAGCAGCCAGATCGCCATCAGGATCACGCAGAAGATGAACACCGCGGCAAAACCGTAATGCTGGGCCAGCCAGCCGCCAAACACGCCGCCGAAGAACAGCCCCAGCGCCTGCGCGGTATTGTAGACACCCATCGCCGTGCCCTTGGCCGACGCCGGCGCGAGTTTGGAAATCAGCGAGGGCAGACTGGCTTCGAGCAGGTTGAAGGCGACGAAATAGAAGAACAGCGCCCACACGATGCCCCAGAAATGATCGATGCCGTAGGCCAGCCCCAGCTGCGCCAGCAGCATCAGCGCCACCGAACCGATGAAGATCGGCTTCATCTGGCCGTATTTTTCGCCATAAATGATGCCCGGCACCATCAGCACGAAAGATCCCAGCAACACCGGCAGATAGACCGCCCAGTGGTGATCGGCAGCCAGCCCGCTGTTCACCAGCGCCACCGGCACCACCACGAACATGGCCATCTGCGCCGCGTGCAGCGCGAAGATGCCGAAGTCGAGGCGCGCGAGCTGGTCGTTCTTCAGCACGTCGACGAGTTTGGCCGGATTGGCCTGGGCGTCGGCGTGGAAGTGGGTGTCGGCCGGATCGGGCACCCACACCTTGACCACCCAGATCGCGGCCAGCGCCAGAATGCCGGTCAGCGCGAAAATCCCCGGCACGCCGATCAGGCGGTTGAGCGCCGGCCCGGCTGCCAGCGACACGGCAAAGGCGATGCCAATGGTGGAGCCGATCAGCGCCATCGCCTTGGTGCGGTGCTCCTCGCGGGTGAGGTCGGCCAGCATCGCGGTGACGGCGGCGGAGATTGCCCCCGCGCCCTGCAGCGCACGGCCGATGATGGTCCAGTAGATGTCGGTGGCCGCCATCGCGACAAAGCTGCCGAACGCGAACACGATGAGGCCGAAAATGATGACCTTTTTGCGCCCGATGCGGTCGGACGCCATGCCGAACGGAATCATCAGGATGGCCTGGGTCAGGCCGTAGATGCCGAGCGCAAGCCCGACCAGGGTGTAGTTGTCGCCGCCCTGCAGGTCTTCGGCATACAGCGCGAACACCGGCAGGATCAGGAACATGCCCAGCATGCGCAGGCCGAAGATCGCCGCCAGGCCCGATGCGGCGCGCTTCTCGGCGCGGGTCATGCTTTCGGACAGGTCGATCTGGGCCACTGCGGGTTCGGCTGAGTCGGGAAGTCCGTTATATTAGCAGGTTGCGAATTACGCCTGAGTGCAGCAAACAATGGAATTCATCCGCATCCGTGGCGCCCGCACCCACAACCTGAAGAACGTCAACCTCGATTTGCCACGCAACAAGCTGGTGGTGATCACAGGGCTGTCGGGTTCGGGCAAGTCATCGCTCGCCTTCGACACGCTCTATGCCGAAGGCCAGCGGCGCTATGTCGAATCGCTGTCGGCCTACGCGCGGCAGTTTCTGCAGTTGATGGAAAAGCCCGACGTCGACCTGATCGAGGGCCTGTCGCCTGCGATCTCGATCGAGCAGAAGGCGACCAGCCACAACCCGCGCTCGACCGTCGGCACCGTCACCGAGATCCACGATTATTTGCGCCTGCTGTACGCCCGCGTCGGCGACCCGCAATGCCCCGAACACGGCATCACGCTGGCCGCGCAGACAGTGTCGCAAATGGTCGACGCGGTGCTGGCGCTGCCGGAAGACACCAAGCTGATGGTGCTGGCGCCGCTGGTGGTGGGACGCAAGGGCGAAAACCTCGAGCTCTTTTCCGAACTGCGCGCGCAGGGTTTCGTGCGGGTGCGGGTCGACGGCAAGGTGCACGAGATCGACGCGATCCCCAAACTCGACAAGAACAAGAAGCACACCATCGAAGTCGTGGTCGATCGCCTGAAGGTGCGCGCAGACGCCAAGCAGCGGCTGGCCGAAAGCTTCGAGACCGCGCTGCGTCACGCTGATGGGCGCGCCTTGGCGGTGGAGATGGATGCCGGCAAGGAACATCTGTTCTCCGCCAAGTTCGCCTGCCCGGTGTGCAGCTACGCGCTGCCTGAACTGGAGCCGCGCCTGTTCTCGTTCAACAACCCGATGGGCGCGTGTCCGACCTGCGACGGCCTCGGCCAGATCACCTTCTTCGACCCGGCGCGCGTGGTCGCCTTCCCGCATCTGTCGCTGGCAAGCGGTGCGATCAAGGGCTGGGACAAGCGCAACCAGTTCTTCTACATGCTGCTGCAGAGCCTGTCGATGCACTACGGCTTCGACCTCGACACACCATGGGAAGACCTGCCAGCGCGCATTCAGGATGTGGTCCTCAATGGCTCAGGCAAGGAAGCGATCGCTTTCCAGGTGCTGGCGCCGCGCGGCGGCTTTTCCACCAAGAGTTATCCGTTCGAAGGCGTGCTCGCCAACATGGCGCGGCGCTACCACGAGTCCGACTCGATGGCGGTGCGCGAGGAGCTCGCCAAGTACCAGAACAACAAGCCCTGCCCGGCCTGCCACGGCACCCGGCTGCGCGAGGAAGCGCGCCACGTGATGGTCGGCGGCGTGCCGATCTACCAGGTCAGCGCGATGCCGCTGAAGCAGGTGCTGGTGTTTTTCGAGACGCTGACACTCGACGGCCACCGCGCGCAGATCGCCGACCGGATCGTCAAGGAAATCGTCGCCCGCGTCGGCTTCCTCAACAACGTCGGGCTGGACTACCTGTCGCTCGACCGCTCGGCCGACACGCTGTCGGGCGGCGAGTCGCAGCGGATCCGACTGGCCAGCCAGATCGGCTCGGGGCTCACCGGCGTGATGTACGTGCTGGATGAACCTTCCATTGGTTTGCACCAGCGCGACAACGACCGCCTGCTGGCGACGCTCAAGCACCTGCGCGACATTGGCAACTCGGTGCTGGTGGTCGAACACGACGAGGACGCGATCCGCGCCGCCGACTACGTGGTCGACATGGGCCCCGGCGCCGGGGTGCACGGCGGCGAAGTGGTGGCCGAAGGCACGCCGGAAGCGATCCGCATGAGCGAACACTCGCTGACCGGGCAATACCTGTCCGGACGCCGCCGCATCGCCATCCCGAAAACACGTCGCGCGCCCGACCCCGAACGGCAGCTGGTGGTGACCGACGCCAGCGGCAACAACCTGAAAAACGTGACGCTGAATCTGCCGGTGGGCCTCTTCGTCTGCATTACCGGCGTATCCGGCTCCGGCAAATCGACGCTGATCAACGACACGCTCTACGCCGCGGTCGCACGCCATCTGTATGGCTCGTCGGCCGAGCCGGCACCGCACGGCGAAATCCGCGGCCTGGAATTCTTCGACAAGGTGATCAATGTCGACCAGTCACCGATCGGCCGCACGCCGCGTTCCAACCCGGCCACGTACACCGGCCTCTTCACGCCGATCCGCGAGCTATTCGCCGGCGTGCCGGAAGCGCGGATGCGCGGCTACGGACCGGGCCGCTTCAGCTTCAACGTCAAGGGCGGGCGCTGCGAGGCCTGCCAGGGCGACGGCGTGATCAAGGTCGAGATGCACTTCCTGCCCGACATCTACGTGCCCTGCGACGTCTGCCACGGCGCGCGTTACAACCGCGAAACGCTGGAAGTGCAGTACAAGGGCAAGACCATCCGCGACGTGCTGGAAATGACCATCGAGCAGGCGCACGAATTCTTCGCCGCAGTGCCGGTGGTCAAAAGAAAACTGCAGACGCTGCTCGACGTCGGCCTCGGCTACATCCGCCTTGGCCAGTCCGCCACCACGCTGTCGGGCGGCGAGGCACAACGGGTCAAGCTGGCGCTCGAGCTGTCCAAGCGCGACACCGGCCGTACGCTCTACATCCTCGACGAACCCACCACGGGTCTCCATTTCGCCGACATCGACCTGTTGCTGAAAGTGCTGCAGCGTTTGAGCGATGCCGGCAACAGCGTGGTCGTCATCGAGCACAACCTCGATGTGATCAAGACCGCAGACTGGCTGATCGACCTGGGTCCGGAAGGCGGCGCCGGCGGCGGCGAGATCATTGCCGAAGGCACGCCGGAAGCGGTGGCCGACAACCCGGCGAGCCATACCGGAATGTATCTGCAGCCGGTGCTTTCACGCCACTGAAATGAGTGAGCCGATCCGCCTCTAGGTTGTGAGTCATGGCTCAATATCCCAGAGTATGCAGAGGACTTGTACTATCCTTATCTGAAATCTCCCTTATGCACGCCTTCTTACATGAGGCATGTTTGGACACCGGATGGGCTTTCAAATAAGCTTGGTTCTTGGAGAACAAGTTATTGTTCGCTATGGAGATTTGAATCATGGCAAGCGCTTTGGAACTGGTACGCGAAATCGAGAAACTCCCGCCCGCGGAGCGAGCGGAGTTGGTCGATCAGGTGATCCGCGATGTGCTGCAACCCGATGCGGAAATTGAAGCGGCCTGGGCGGAAGAATCCTCCCGGCGTTGGCGCGCATACAAAAATGGGGAGCTGGAAAGTATCTCCTACGAATCAGTGATGGCGAAGTACCGCAAGCCTTGAAGGTTTCGCTGCTTGCTCCCGCGCGACAGGAGCTTGATGAAGCCTTTGCGTGGTACGAAGCCCAGGTTGTCGGGCTAGGCTACGGTTTTCTGGATGAGTTCAATCGGGCGGTACGCCTGGTCACCACGTTTCCAGAACTCTATCAACCGATTAACCCCGGGATTCGCCGCTGCCTGCTCAACCGTTTTCCTTACGGCCTGGTGTATGGCGTGGATGACGGGATGATCGTCATTGTGGCGGTGGCCCATGTAAAGCGGCGGCCACTTTACTGGTCCGACAGATTGCCAGAAAAATAAGCACGATTCCACTGCTTGATTCACCTCTCCTTATTTTCGGGCATCTATAACGATGCCGTTCACCGTTACCATCAACACCATGTCTGAACCGATCCGCCTCTCCAAGCTGATGTCCGAGCGCGGGCTGTGCTCGCGCCGCGAGGCCGACAGCTACATCGAGAAAGGTCTGGTCTTCGTCGACGGCCGCCGCGTCTCCGAACTTGGCACCAAGGTCGACCCCGACTGCGCGATCCGACTGGATGCCGTGGCCAACGCCCGCCAGGCCGAACGCGTCACGATCCTGTTGCACAAGCCGATCGGCTATGTCTCAGGCCAGCCCGAGCCGGGCTATCAGCCGGCCGTGACGCTGATCCGCCCGGAAACCCTGTGGCAGGACGGGCGCGCCGGCCGCGCATTTCATCCGACCCACCTGAAAGGGCTGGCGCCGGCCGGGCGGCTCGACATCGATTCGACCGGCCTTTTGGTGCTGACGCAGGACGGCCGCATCGCCAAACAGTTGATCGGCGACCACTCCGAGGTCGAGAAGGAATACCTGGTCCGGATCGAGGGCCGGCTGGATGAAAAAGGGCTCGCTCTGCTCAACCACGGCCTGTCGCTCGACGGTCGAAAATTGCGCCCGGCGCGGGTCGTGTGGCAGAACGCCGACCAGCTGCGTTTCATGCTCAAGGAAGGCCGCAAGCGCCAGATCCGCCGCATGTGCGAGCTGGTGGGACTGAAAGTAGTGGGGCTCAAACGCGTGCGCATCGGCCGCGTGCGGCTGGGCGAGCTGCCGCTGGGGCAATGGCGCTATCTGCGCGACGACGAGGCATTCTGATGCGCGGGCACGCCTGCACAGGCTGGAAAACTTGTTCTGCAGCCTTTTTGGGGTTATTAATAGATAAGCGGGTGGCCAGACCCGCTTTCCTTTTACACCACACCAGGGAGACTTCGATGCAAACCAAACTACTCGTCGCACTGTTCGCCGCGCTTGCGCTGACCGCCTGTCAAAAGGCTGAAGAAGCTGCGGCCCCCGCCATGGAAGAAGCGCAGCAAGCCGCAAGCGACGCTGCTGATTCCGCAACCGACGCCGCAAGCTCGGCTGCCGACGCCGCGGCTGCCGCGGGTGAAGCCGCTGCCGCAGCGGGTGAGTCCACGGCCGATACGGCTGCCGATGCCGCGGCCGATGCCGCTCAGGGTGCTGCCGACGCTGCCCAGGCCGTGGCCGACGACGCCAAGGAAGCCGCCCAGTAATCCGGCCGCAACCGGCAAAACGAACGGCCAGGGTTTCCTGGCCGTTTTTGTTTGTGCGCACGCGGCACGCACCGCCAGCCGCTACAATTTGGACATCCGTCTTTCCCGTGCCGCCATGCGCCTCGCTCTATGTCTCCTCGCCTTGATGTGCGCACCCGTGCTGGCCGCCCCGCCGCCCGCCGTCAAGAGCCGTCCACTGTCCGAGCTGGCCCTCCATCTGCAGCGCGAAGCCTCGGCCCAGGTGGTGTCGCTCAACCTCGCCAAGCTGTCGGCCGAACTCGCCGCGCGCATCGACAGCATTCCGGTAGAAGTCGGCCAGCGCATCAAGAAGGGCGCGGTGGTTGCGCGACTTGAGTGCGCCGACACACAAATTGCCGCGCAGCGCGCGCAGGCCACGCTGGAATCCTCGCAGGCACGCCACAAGCTGGTGCAGTTGCAACTGCAGCGCAGCATGGAACTGGCCGCCAAAAACTTTATCTCCGGCGATGCGCTCGATACAAAAAAAACCGAGGTCGCCGTGGTGGCTGCCGAGGTCAGGCTCAATACGGCCGCGCGCGCGGCCGCCCAGCGCGAGGTCGGCAAGTGCACGCTGACCAGTCCCTTCCCCGCGATCGTCGAGGCGCGGCTGGCCCAGGTGGGCGAACTCGCCAGCTCCGGCACCCCGATCGTACAGCTGTGGGACACCTCGCGGATGCAACTGTCGGTGCAGCTGCAGGCCGACGATGCCGATCTGCTGGCGCAGGCCAGACCGGTGTTCGTCAGTCAAGGCCGCGAGTATGCGGTGACGTTGCTGCGCGTGTCGCCGGCGATGAACCTCGCCAGCCGCACCCGCGAGGCGCGCTTCGGCTTTACCAAGACCGCGCCCGCACCCGGCAGCAGCGGTGTGCTGCGCTGGCGCGACCCGCGCCCCTTCGTGCCGGCCGACTATCTGGTCAAGCGCGCGAACCGGCTTGGCGTGTTTGTCGTCCGTGGCACGACCGCGCATTTCGTGCCGCTGGCCGGCGCGCAGGAAGGCCGCCCGGCATCGGCCGCGAGCCTGCCGGCCGACGCCGCGCTCGTCACCGACGGCCGCTTCGTCCTGCAGGACGGCATGACCGTCGCCCCGCGCTGAACCACCCATGAGTCCCTACGCACGTTTCATCACCAACCATCCGTTGGCGAATGTCTCGTTCGCGGTGATCCTGCTGCTGGGCGTGCTGGGCTACCTCGGCATGCCGCGCGAACAGGATCCGGAAATCAATTTCAACTGGCTGGTGGTGAACACGGTGCTGCCGGGCGCGTCGGCCGAGGACATCGAGAAAAAGGTCACCGAGCCGCTGGAAGAGGCGATCCGCACGCTACCCGATATCCGCTTCGTCTCCAGCACCAGTCGCGACAACTCATCGACCATTCTGGTGCGCTTTCGCGAGGTGACGGAGCGGCAGTTCGACAAGCACGTGACCGACCTGCGACGGCTGGTGCAGAACAAGTACAACAGCGATCTGCCGGGCGACGCGAAGGAGCCCGACGTGCAGGAACTCACGACGTCGAACGGCTTCCCGACGGCGATGGTGCTGTTGACCGGCCCGGCCGCCGACGAACGCCTACGCCGCACCGCCCGGCAGATCCAGGACGACATCGAGCGTCTGGCCGGCGTTGACCGCGTGATGGCCACCGGCCAGGGCGACCCCGAACTGCGGGTGACGTTTTCGCCCCACGAGGCCGCGGCGCGCGGGCTGACCGGCGCACAGGTCGCCGACGCGGTGCGCGCCTGGTTTCGCGATACCTTTGCCGGCCGCGCGCGCGTGGGCGAGGACGACTGGCTGGTGCGGGTGATCGGCCAGCAGGCCGACGCCGACTATCTGGGCCGGCTGACGGTGCTGTCCCCCAGCCTGGGAACCCCGGTTCCGCTGACTGCGCTGGCCACGGTGGAAACCGCGCGTGCGCGCGCCGCCAGCCTGGCGTCGGCCCATGGCCAGCCCGCGGTGATGCTGTCCATCACCAAGAAAAGCAAGGTCAATACGCTCAACCTGGTGGCCGAGGTCAACCGCTACATAGCCGAGCGCGAGCCGGCGCTGAAGGCCGGCGGATTTTCACTGATGCTGTTCGACGACCAGACGGTACCGACGAAGCGTGCCATCGGCGTGATGGAAACCAATGCGCTGATCGGCCTGATCATTGTGCTCGGCCTGTGCTGGCTGTTCCTCGGCAGCCGGCTGGCGCTGCTGGTCAGCCTGGGCATTCCATTCTCCCTGGCGGGGGCGTTTGCCATTCTGTACGCCTTCGATTTCACGCTCAGCATCCCGGTGCTGCTCGGCATCGTCATCGCGCTGGGCATGCTGGTCGACGACACGGTGGTGATCAGCGAGGCGATCTACTACCGCATCGTGCGCGGCGTCGACGCGCTGTCCGCCACGCTCGGCGCGATCCGCGAAGTCGGGCTGCCGGTGCTGGCTGCGGTCGCCACCACCATCGCCGCCTTCCTGCCGCTGATGCTGATGCCCGGCATCGTCGGCAAGTTCATGCTGCTGGTGCCGCTGGTGGTGACGCTGGCGCTGCTGATGAGCCTGCTGGAGGCCTACTGGATGATGCCGGCGCACGTGGTCGGCCTCAAGCTCGACTTCACCCGGCCGTCGCGCATGCAGCTGCGGCGCGAGCGGGCCACCCACACGCTGCGGGTGAAATACACCCGCCTGCTGGTGCGGCTGATGCGCCATCCCTGGATCATCGGCCTGGTGGTGGTGGCGCTGTTCCTGGGCGCGGTGACGCTGGTGGCGACCGGCGCGGTGCGCACGCAATTTTTCGCGTTCGATCCGATCCGTCTGTTCTATGTCAACGTCGACATGCCGAGCGGCAGCGCGATCGACGTCACCCTGCGCGAAACGGCGAAGGCCGAGGCGGTGGTGCGCCGCCACCTGCAGGACGACGAGGCACGCGGCGTGGCGAGCTACGCCGGAGTGAAATGGACCGATACCGAACCGCTGTACGGCGACGCCTACGGCCAGGTCAGCGTATCGCTGAATCCGCGCGACGGCGACATGCGCGAGGTCAGCGAAGTGGTCGACGCGATGCGCCGCGAACTGGAAGCCCTGCCCGGGCCCGGGCGGATTTCCTTCACCCAGCTGTCGGGTGGACCACCCGCCCAGAAACCGATCAAGCTGCGCCTGATGGGCGACGACGTCGCCGAACTGCGCGCAGCTGCGCAGGTACTGAAGCAGGCAGTGGCCCGGATCGAGGGCACCCGCGACGTCACCGACGACGACCTGCCGGGACGCCTGCAGTTGGTGTTGCAGCTTGACGCCGAAGCGCTCAAGGGCGCCGACCTCGATCCGGCCGCAGTGGCGCGGCTGGTGCGGCTGCACACCGAGGGCGAGATCGTCACCGACATCCGCGACAGCGGCGACAAGATCGAGGTGCGGGTGCGCGGCGCTACTGCTAATCAAGGCGCCGCCAACCCGGAGGCCGGCTCTGCGGGCGGCCTCGCCGATATCCAGCAATTGCTGGCCGATCCGGTGGCGCTGCCCGGTGGCGGCACCACCACGCTCGGGGCGCTGGTGCATGCCGACACCCGCATCGGCTCGGGCGGCATCAAGCACTACAACCTCAAGCGTGCGATCACCATCGAATCCGACCTCGACAAGGAACGCATCGACACGGTCGAGGCCAACGCGCAGATCGCCGCGCAGTGGGACGCGATCGAGGCGCGCTACCCGAACACCCGCATCGATTTTTCCGGCGAGCTCGACGACATCAACGAAAGCCTGGACGCGATGAAGATGCTGTTCCTGCTCGGCATCGGCCTGATCTACCTGATCCTCGCCGCGCAGTTTCGCTCCTACTGGCAGCCGCTGCTGATCCTGCTGACGGTGCCGATGGCCTTCACCGGCGTGGTGTTCGGCCTGTTCATCACGCAGAACCCGCTGTCGCTGTACACGCTGTACGGCGTCATTGCGCTCACCGGCATCGCGGTCAACTCGGCCATCGTACTGATCGACGCCGCCAACAGCCGTCTGCGCGACGGCATGGGCCTGCTGCACGCCACGTTGTATGCCGCGCGGCGTCGCGTCGTCCCCATCATCATCACCACCACCACGACCATCGGCGGCCTGTTCTCGCTGGCGGTCGGACTCGGCGGCAAGTCGCTGATCTGGGGGCCGATGGCAGCCAGCCTGGTGTGGGGCCTGCTGGTCGCGACCACGCTCACGCTGTTCACCATGCCCATCCTGTTCCGGCTGGCGATGCAGATCGGCCCGGGGCTGCGCAGCGGCCTCGCGCGCAGGCTGCGTCGCCCGGCTGCCGCCTGATCGAGGCTGACCCACATGAATGCACGTGACCTGTTGCTGGAATCCTTCCGCACCGCGGTGGCCGCTGCCGATCCCGCTCACATCCTGCCGCCCCACCTGCCCGAGCCGCCGCGCGGCCGCACGCTGGTGGTCGGCGGCGGCAAGGCCGCTGCCAGCATGGCCGCTGCCGTAGAGACGCACTGGCCGGCCGACGCCCCCTTGTCCGGGCTGGTGGTCACCCGCTATCAGCACGGCCTGCCGACGCGCCGCATCGAAGTCGTCGAGGCCAGCCATCCGCTGCCCGATGGCCGCGGCGAGGAAGCCGCGCTGCGCATGCTGGAGATGACAGGCCAGCTGGGCCCGGATGACCTGCTGCTGGCGCTGGTTTCGGGGGGGGGTTCCAGCCTGCTCGCCGCCCCGGTCGAGGGCGTGACGCTGAAGGAATTGCGGCAGGTGACCAAGGCGCTGCTCGGTGCGGGTGCCACCATCCACGACATCAACACCGTGCGCAAGCACATCACCCGGCTGTCCGGCGGACGGCTGGCGCGCGCGGCCAACGGCGCGCACGTGCTCGCACTGATCATTTCCGATGTCGTCGGCGACGACCCAACCCATATCGCGTCCGGCCCCTGTGCGCCCGACCCCACCACCTGCGCCGATGCGCTGGAACGCCTGCAGCGCTTCGGCATTGAACTGCCCGCCGGCGTGCGCCGTCATCTGGAGCAGGCGACTGCGGAGGCCGACACGCCCAAGCCCGGCGACCCCTGCTTCGCGCGGACGGAAAACCGCATTATCGCCAGTGCCGAGGCCAGTCTGCAGGCAGCCTGCGCGTGCTTCGAACAGCACGGCATCCTGGCCATGCTGGTGTCGGACAGTGTCAGCGGCGATGCCCAGGATGCTGCCCGCGCACATGCTGCGCTGGCGCGTGCAACGACAACGCGCCCGATCGCGCTGGTGTCCGGCGGCGAGACCACCGTCACCCTGCAGCCGCAACACGGTCGGGGCGGACGCAATACGGAATTTCTGCTGGGCCTGGCGCTGGCATCGGCGGACACCCCCGCCTGGGCGATCGCCTGCGACACCGACGGCATCGACGGCAGCGAAGACAACGCAGGCGCGGTGATCAGCCCGGATACGCTGGCGCGCGCACGGGCGCGACAACTCGACGCAGCCGCCTGTCTGGCCGCGCACGACAGTCATGGATTTTTCTCGGCCCTGGGCGACCTCGTCGTCAGCGGCCCCACCCGCACCAACGTCAACGACTACCGGGCGCTACTGATCGGTCTGGATTGAACGCGACTAGTTGAGCCGCTGCACCTGCACCGGGTCGCCCACTTTCAGGCCGAACGTGGTCGTGGCACTGCCGCGGTTGACCGCCAGTTCCAGCAGCCCGACGCTGTTGATGAACCAGAAGCCCTCACCCTTGCCGACAAAGCCGAAGCTCTCGCTGTGCTTGAATAGCTGGCCGGCGGCGCTGACGCGCGCGCCCGGCTGCACCCCGCGCACGCCGGTCCAGGCATTGCCAAAGTGGTCGATGTAGATCACCCGCGGCAGATCGCCGGCGTCGAACTCGACGTTCAGCGCATCGATCGGGCTCAGCTTGTCGGAGGGGAATTCACCACGCGCGATGTCGGCGGCTATCAGTGCAAACAGATCGCGTCCGTGAAACGTGGCCGACATGCGCTCGGGCTGCCAGGTAATGCGCCAGCGCCGGGTGTCGGCATGGCGCGCGCCGACGATCGAGAGCAGTCCGTTGTCCGGACCGACGAACCAGCGTCCGTCCGCCAGCATCACCACGGCGTCGCGCGGCGTGCCGACGCCAGGGTCGACTACCGCCAGAAACACGCTGCCAGGCGGGAAGCTGGGGGCAAACGCCGCCAGCAAATGCGCACCCGCATGCGGGTTGAAGTCCGGCACCTCGTGCAGCAGGTCCACCACCTGCTGGGCAGGCGCATGTTCGGCCAGACGCGCCTTGATCTGCCCCACATAGGGATCACGCACGCCGAAGTCGGTGAAGAGAACGATCACGGGCTTTTCCTGATGACGGGAAGCAGCACTATGCCTGAGCGCGGCGCGCAGAGACAAGCGCGCCGGACGCGGACATGAAAAAAGCCGGGCAAGCCCGGCTTTCTACTGGATCGGAGGCACTTACTCGGACTCGACCGGTTCGGCATCGGTCTCCGGACGGTCAACCAGTTCGACCAGCGCCATCGGCGCGTTGTCGCCCTTGCGGAAACCATACTTGAGGATGCGCAGGTAGCCGCCGGGACGAGTCTTGTAGCGCGGGCCCAACTCGCCGAACAGCTTGACGACGATGTCGCGGTCGCGCAGGCGGTCGAACGCCAGGCGGTGGTTGGCCAGGCTCGGCTCCTTGCCCAGCGTGATCAGCGGCTCGACGAAGCGGCGCAGTTCCTTGGCCTTCGGCAGCGTGGTCTTGATGACTTCATGCTTCAGCAGCGAGTTGGTCATGTTGCGGAACATGGCCAGACGGTGGCTGGTGGTGCGGTTGAGCTTGCGGTTGGATTGACGATGACGCATGGCGATTCCTTTCGTTCAGTATTCTTGGGCTAAGTCGCCTGCCACGGCGACCCGCACTTTATTGTTTGATTCGGTTACGGGGTGTTGCGTTGATTCAGGGACGCTCGAGGCCGGCGGGCGGCCAGTTTTCGAGCTTCATGCCCAGGGACAGGCTCTTGGAAGCCAGCACGTCCTTGATCTCGTTCAGCGACTTGCGGCCCAGGTTCGGGGTGCGCAGCAGTTCGGTTTCCGAACGCTGGATCAGGTCGCCGATGAAATAAATGTTCTCGGCCTTCAGGCAGTTGGCCGAACGCACGGTCAGCTCGAGATCGTCGACCGGACGCAGCAGCAGCGGATCCACCTGCGGCGAACGCGGCGACTCGGACTCGGCCGGGGTGCCTTCCAGATCGGCGAACACGGACAGCTGGTTCACCAGGATGCGGGCGGCGGTGCGCACGGCTTCTTCCGGCTCGACGACGCCATTGGTCTCGATGTCGATCACCAGACGGTCGAGGTCGGTACGCTGTTCGACACGCGCGCTCTCGACCGAGTAGGCGACGCGGCGCACCGGGCTGAACGAGGCGTCGACCAGGATCGAACCGACGGCGCGGGTTTCTTCCGAAACCTTGCGCGCGGTGGCCGGCTGGTAGCCGCGACCGGCCTCGACCTTGATTTCCATGTCGAGCTTGCCACCCTTGGTCAGGTGGGCAATCACGTGGTCGGGGTTCAGCACTTCGATGTCGTGGCCGACTTCGATGTCGCCCGCGGTGACGACGCCTTCGCCGGACTTGGACACTTTAAGAATGGCTTCGGACTTGCCGTGCATCTTGAAGGCGATGCCCTTGAGATTCAGCAGAATGTCGACGACATCCTCCTGCACGCCTTCGATGGTCGAATACTCGTGAACGACCCCGCTGATGGCCACCTCGGTCGGCGCATAGCCCACCATCGAGGACAGCAGGATGCGGCGCAGCGCATTGCCGAGCGTATGGCCATAGCCACGCTCGAACGGCTCCATGATGACCTTGGCGTGCAGCGGGGAGGCACGATCGACCTCCACAATACGCGGTTTGAGAAATTCCGTAGCGCTTTGCATAGAGTACGTTTCCTTGAGAAGCAGCCCTTGAGACCGGGTCCGTCAGGACCGGGCCAGCTTATTTGGAGTACAGTTCGACGACCAGCGATTCGTTGATGGTCGACGGCAGTTCCGAGCGTTGCGGTGCAGCCTTGTAGGTGCCCTTGAGCGCCTTGGCATCGACTTCCACCCATTCGGGGTAGCCGCGCGAAGCAGTCGCCTCGGCAGCCGCTTTGACCCGCAGGTGCGTCTTTGCCTTGTCGGCCACTTCGACCACATCACCGGCACGCACCTGGTACGACGGGATGTTGACCCGGCGACCGTTCACGCTGATGCCGTTGTGACGCACGATCTGGCGCGCTTCGGTACGCGATGCGCCGAAGCCCATGCGGTAGCACACCGAATCCAGGCGCGACTCCAGCATCGACAGCAGGTTTTCGCCGGTCACGCCCTTGCGGCTGTCAGCACGCTTGTAGGTCAGACGGAACTGGCCTTCGAGCACGCCGTAGATGCGACGGATCTTCTGCTTTTCACGCAACTGAACGCCATAGCCGGACAGGCGGGCGCCGCTTTTCTGGCCGTGCTGGCCAGGCGCATAGGGACGGCGCTCGATGGCGCATTTGTCAGTGAAACACTTCTCGCCTTTGAGGAAAAGCTTCTCGCCTTCGCGGCGGCACTGACGGCATTTGGGATCAAGATTACGAGCCATGATTTTCCCTGGTAATTAGATACGACGCTTTTTGGAGGGACGGCAACCGTTGTGCGGGATCGGGGTGACATCCGAGATCGCGACGATCTTGAAGCCCAGCGCATTCAGCGCACGCACAGTGGAATCGCGACCGGGGCCGGGGCCCTTGATCCGCACTTCCAGGTTCTTGACGCCATATTCCTGCGCCATCTTGCCGGCATTTTCCGCCGCGACCTGCGCCGCGAACGGCGTCGACTTGCGCGAGCCCTTGAAGCCGGCGCCGCCAGCCGTCGCCCACGAAAGGGCATTGCCCTGACGGTCGGTGATGGTCACGATGGTGTTGTTGAACGAGGCGTGAATGTGCGCGATACCTTCGGCGACATTCTTCTTGACCTTTTTACGGGCGCGCGTAGCAGTTTTCGTTGCCATGGTTAACCTTTGTTATTTCCTGATGGCCTTGCGCGGGCCTTTGCGGGTACGCGCATTGGTACGCGTACGCTGGCCACGTGCCGGCAGACCCTTGCGATGACGGAAGCCGCGGTAGCAGCCAAGGTCCATCAGGCGCTTGATGTTCATGGTGACTTCACGACGCAGATCGCCTTCGACCGTGAACTGGGCCACGCCTTCGCGCAGACGCTCAACTTCGGTCTCGGTCAGGTCCTTGATTTTCGACGACTGGGCAATGCCCGCGGCGTCGCAAATCTTGCCGGACGTGGTCCTGCCGATGCCAAAGATGGCGGTCAACGCGATTACCGCGTGTTGATGATTCGGGATATTAACCCCTGCAATACGAGCCATTCGCAATGCTCCGAACGGAAAACAAAAAATTATAACACGTCGACCCCGCTTTGGGTCGACTCGAATTCAATTCAGGCCGTCCCGGAGGTCAGCCCTGGCGCTGCTTGTGGCGCGGATCGTCGCAGATCACGCGAACAACGCCCTTGCGGCGAACCACTTTGCACTTGCGGCACATTTTCTTGACAGAAGCCTGCACTCTCATGGTTTTCTCCATTCACTCGCCGGCAGCACGCTGCCGGACAACAATCACTTGGCCCTGAAAACGATGCGTCCCTTGGACAGATCGTAGGGGGTCAGCTCAACCGTAACCTTGTCGCCAGGCAGGATGCGGATGTAGTGCATGCGCATCTTGCCCGATATATATCCCAGCAATACATGGCCATTTTCCAGTTTGACCCGGAACGTGGCATTCGGCAGGTTTTCTAGGACCTCACCCTGCATCTGGATGACATCTTCCTTAGACATCTGCTTCCCCTGCCATCAACGTCCCACCAGCCCGTTCCTGAAGTTGGCCTTCTTGAGCAAACCTTCATATTGGTGCGACATGACGTAAGCCTGAACCTGCGCCATGAAATCCATCGTCACCACCACAATAATCAACAGCGACGTTCCGCCGAAGTAGAACGGCACGTTCCACTTCAGGATCAGGAACTCGGGCAGCAGACACACCAGCGTGATGTAGATTGCGCCCACCAGCGTCAGCCGGGTCAGGATCTTGTCAATGTAACGCGCGGTCTGGTCACCCGGACGGATGCCCGGAACGAATGCACCGCTCTTCTTCAGGTTGTCTGCCGTTTCCTTGGGGTTGAACACCAGGGCCGTGTAGAAAAAGCAGAAGAAAATGATCGCTATCGCATACATCAGCACATACACCGGCTGACCGGGCGCCAGCGTCGCCGAGATGTCGCGCAGCCAGCCCATGTTCTCGCCGCTGCCGAACCAGCCCGCCAGCGTCGCCGGGAACAGGATGATGCTCGAGGCAAAAATCGGCGGAATCACGCCCGCCATGTTCAGCTTCAGCGGCAGGTGCGAGCTTTGCCCGCCGACCACCATCTTGCCGACCTGACGCTTGGCGTAGTTCACCAGAATCTTGCGCTGGCCGCGCTCCACAAACACCACCAGCGCAGTCACCAGCAGCACGCCGATGAACAGCACCAGCACCAGCGGGATCGAGAAGGCGCCGGTGCGCGTCAATTCCAGCGTGCCGCCGATCGCGGACGGCAGACCTGCCACGATGCCGGCGAAAATAATGATCGAAATGCCATTCCCCAGACCACGCTCGGTGATCTGTTCACCCAGCCACATCAGGAACATGGTGCCGGACGTCAGCGTCACCACCGTGATCAATCTGAAGCCCATACCGGGATCCAGCACCAGGCCGGCCTGCGATTCCAGCGCAACGGAAATGCCGAGCGCCTGGAAAATCGCCAGAAACAGGGTGCCGTAGCGCGTGTACTGCGTAATCTTGCGGCGACCGGACTCGCCTTCCTTCTTTAGCGCTTCCAGATGTGGCGACACGGTCGTCATCAGCTGCACGATAATCGACGCCGAGATGTACGGCATGATCCCGAGCGCGAACAGGCTGAAGCGCGACAAGGCGCCGCCCGAGAACATGTTGAACATGCCCAGGATGCCGCCCTGCTGCGACTTGAACAACTGGTCGAGCACCATCGGATCGATACCCGGCACCGGAATGAAGGTGCCGATGCGGTAGACGATCAGGGCGCCAAGCAGGAACAGCAGGCGACGCTTGAGGTCGCCAAATTTGTTCAAGCCGGATTTGGGCATGGCCAAAGCGTGTGTCCTCGCTGACTTATTCGGCGATGGAGCCGCCGGCCGCTTCGATCGCGGCGCGGGCACCCTTGGTCACGGCGATGCCGCGCAGCTTGATCGGACGGCTGATTTCACCCGCCAGATAAATCCGCGCCATCTTGATCGAGGCGCCAACCAGACCTGCCTGCTTGAGCACCAGCAGATCGATCTCGTCCACACCCACCGTCGCCAGTTCGTAGAGACGCACACGCGCCGTATCCGCCTTGGTCAGCGAAACAAAGCCGCGCTTCGGCAGGCGACGATGCATCGGCATCTGACCGCCCTCGAAGCCGACCTTGTGATAGCCGCCCGCACGGGATTTCTGGCCTTTGTGGCCGCGCCCGGCAGTCTTGCCCAGGCCCGAACCAATGCCACGCCCCACGCGACGCTTGTCTTTCTTGGCGCCGTCAGCCGGTTTAATCGTATTCAGTTCCATCTTAAGCCTCACACTTCACCAGATAGGCGACCTTGGTAATCATGCCGCGGTTTTCCGGCGTATCCAGCACTTCGACCGTGTGGTGCATCCGGCGCAGGCCGAGACCACGCACACAGGCGCGGTGCGGTTGCTTGGTTCCGATCAGGCTCTTGACCAGCGTCACCTTGATTTTCTTCTGCTCGCTCATCGCTGATTACCCCGTGATGTCTTCGACAGACTTGCCGCGCTTGGCCGCAATCTCGGACGGCGTCGACATTTTCATCAGGCCGTCGATGGTGGCACGCACGACGTTGTAGGGATTGGTCGAGCCGAGGCATTTGGCCAGCACGTTCTGCACGCCCATCACCTCGAACACGGCACGCATCGCGCCGCCGGCAATAATCCCGGTACCTTCCGACGCCGGCTGGATCAGCACGCGCGATGCGCCATGCTGCCCGATCACCGTGTGGTGGAAGGTGCCGCTCTTCAGGTTGATCTTGACCAGCTTGCGGCGCGCTTCTTCCATCGCCTTCTGCACGGCCACCGGCACTTCGCGGGACTTGCCCTTGCCCATGCCGATGCCGCCGTCGCCGTCGCCAACCACGGTCAGTGCGGCAAAGCCCATGATCCGACCACCCTTCACCACCTTGGTGACACGGTTGATCGAAATCATCTTCTCGCGCAAGCCGTCGCCGCGCTCTTCGTTACTAGTAGGTGCTGTACGGGCCATCTTGATTCTGCCTCGTTAAAATACCAAACCGCCTTCGCGGGCCGCTTCTGCCAGGGCTTTCACACGCCCGTGGAACTTGAAGCCGGCACGATCGAAGGCCACTTTTTCAATACCCAGTCCTTTGGCCTTTTCAGCCAGGCGCTTGCCCACTGCCGCAGCTGCCGCAACGTTTCCACCGTTGGGGACGCTCGCGCGCAGATCCTTGTCGTTGGACGACGCGCTGGTCATCACCGTGCCGCCATCCGCAGAGATGATCTGCGCATAGATATGGCTGTTGGTACGGAGAATGGCAAGGCGGATCGCCTTGACGGCCGCGATTTTGGCGCGGGTTTTGCGCGCTCTGCGAATCCGTGATTGCTTGGTGTTCATTGTCTGTCCTTAAGCCTTACTTCTTCTTGGTCTCTTTCTTGATGACCACTTCGTCGCTATAGCGCACGCCCTTGCCCTTGTAGGGCTCCGGCGGACGGTATGCGCGCACGTCGGCGGCCACCTGCCCAACAACCTGTCGATCCATACCCTTGATCAGAATTTCTGTCTGCGTCGGGGTCTCGACCTTGATGCCGGCAGGCATCTTGTGAACCACCGGATGCGAGAA
>CAZUVC010000040.1:25965-33550 GCA_964623745.1 uncultured Thiobacillus sp.
CATCACCCTGCGCCTGGGCGCGATAACCGACCCCGACCAGCAGTAACTTCTTCTCGAAACCCTTGGTAACACCCTGCACCATGTTGTTGACCAGCGCGCGCAGGGTGCCGGCCATGGCGTTCGCCTGAATGCTTGCACCGACAGGCGCAAACGTCAGCACACCGTCATTCAGCGCAACCGTGACATCGTCGGCCGCTGCCTGGTTCATCGCACCGAGCGGACCCTTGACCGAGATCACGCTGCCAAGCGTGACTTCGACGCCTTTCGGCAGGGTAATGGGATTATTGGCTACACGTGACATATCTGATCTCTCTTACGCAACCACGCACAGGACTTCGCCACCCACGCCCTTGGCGCGAGCATGGCGGTCGGTCATGACGCCGCTGGAGGTGGACACAATGGCAACGCCCAGACCATTCATCACGCGCGGCAGATCTTCGGCGCCCTTGTAGATGCGCAGGCCAGGCTTGCTCACACGCTCGATGCGCTCGATTACCGGGCGACCTGCGTAATATTTCAGCTGCAATTCGAGTTCGGGCTTGCCCGCCTCGCCGCGAACGGCGAAATCCTCGATGTAGCCTTCGTCCTTCAGAACCTTGGCGATAGCCACTTTGACCTTCGATGAAGGCATCGTGACAGCCACCTTTTCGACCGCTTGTGCATTACGGATGCGGGTCAGCATGTCCGCGATGGGATCACTCATACTCATTTAGTTTGCCCCTTACCAGCTAGCCTTGACGATGCCCGGGATCTCACCGCGCATCGCATATTCGCGCAACTTGCCGCGCGCCAGGCCGAACTTGCTGAAAACACCACGCGGACGACCGGTCAGCTGGCAGCGATTGCGCTGGCGCACCGGGCTGGCGTTGCGCGGCAACTCCTGCAGCGCCTTGTATGCCGCCACGCGATCTTCTTCGCTGGTCTGAACATTGGCGATCGTAGCTTTGAGTTCGGCACGCTTGGCGGCATATTTCTTCACCATGCGCGCGCGCTTTTCTTCACGGTTAATCAAGGATAATTTGGCCATGCCTACCTCAATTCTTGAACGGGAAACTGAAGGCGGCAAGCAGGGCTCGCGCTTCATCATCAGTCTTGGCGGTGGTGGTGATCGTGATGTTCATCCCACGCAGCGCATCAATCTTGTCGTACTCGATCTCGGGGAAAATGATCTGTTCCTTGACGCCCATGTTGTAGTTGCCACGGCCATCAAAAGACTTGCCCGAAATGCCCCTGAAGTCACGGATACGCGGCATCGCCACCGTCACCAGACGATCCAGGAACTCGTACATCTGCCCGCGGCGCAGGGTGACCATGCAACCCACCGGGTAGTTTTCGCGAATCTTGAAACCCGCGATCGACTTCTTGGACTTGGTGACCACCGGCTTCTGACCTGCAATCTTCTGCATGTCGCCCACCGCGTGCTCCATCACCTTCTTGTCGGCAACCGCTTCACCCACACCCATGTTCAGGGTGATTTTCTTGATGCGCGGCACTTCCATGACGGACTTGTAGCCAAACTGTTCTACCAGCTTGGGCACCACCGTCTCACGATAAAATTCTTGCAAACGCGCCATGATTACCCCTGTGCGTCAACCATTTCGCCATTGGACTTGTATACCCGCACCTTGCGGCCGTCCTCCAGCACCTTGTAACCCACGCGATCCGCCTTCTGCGTTGCGATGTTGTACAGCGCAATGTTCGAAGCCTGAATCGGCATTTCCTTTTCGACGATGCCGCCCTGGATATTGCGCATGGGGTTCGGCTTCTGGTGCTTCTTGGCGCGATTCACGCCCTCCACCACCAGATGGTCGTCTTCCAACACGCGCAGCACGGTGCCGCGCTTGCCCTTGTCTTTGCCGGTCAGGACGATAACCTGATCGTTTTTACGAATACGTGCCATGATTCCCTCTCACAGAACCTCAGGCGCAAGCGAGACGATCTTCATGAACTTCTCGGTACGCAACTCACGGGTAACCGGCCCGAAGATACGGGTGCCGATCGGTTCTAATTTGTTGTTGAGCAGCACGGCGGCATTGCCATCAAAGCGCACCAGCGAGCCATCGGGACGACGAACGCCCTTGGCGGTACGCACCACCACGGCATTGTAGATGTCGCCTTTTTTCACACGGCCGCGCGGCGCGGCATCCTTGATGGTGACCTTGATGATGTCGCCCACGCTGGCGTAGCGACGATGGCTACCACCCAACACCTTGATGCACATCACGGAGCGTGCACCGGTATTGTCTGCAACGTCCAATACGGACTGCATCTGAATCATTTAAATTGCCTCCAACTTAATCCACCAGCTTCAATCAAATTCAGCGGCGGCCAGTTTTGGAACCCGTTCGGGAGATATCCCGCGCCTAAGCTCATTCAAACCTGGCGCGGAAAACACTGAGTCAGCGAACCGGAACACATACCGGCCAACCAACCGGAAAACCCGGTATTATACCGAGCCCTTTAACTTCATGCAAGCTTTATACGCGAGCGCGCTCGAGCAGCTTGCTTACCGTCCAGGCCTTGGTGCGCGACAGCTTGCGCGACTCCTCGATCTGCACCGTATCACCTTCGTGAAACTCGTTTTTTTCGTCGTGAGCGTGATATTTCTTGGACAGGCGAATCACCTTGCCAATCACCGGATGCTTGACGCGACGCTCGACCAGAACGGTCACGGTCTTGTCCATCTTGTCGCTCACCACGCGCCCGGTCAGGGTGCGCACCATCTTCTTGGTTTCAGTCATGCTTGACCCGCCTTCTCACGCATAATGGTCTTGACCCGTGCAATATCGCGACGCAGCTTGCCCAGGTCGGCAGTCTTGCTCGACTGCTGGGTGGCCACCTGCATACGCAATGCAAAGTGGGCACGCAGCAGGGATTCGAGTTCCTGCTTCAGTTCGTCGGCATTCTTGCCGCGCATTTCTTTCGTATTCATCACTCAGCTCCCGATCATGCGGGTCACGAAGGTGGTCGCGATCGGCAGCTTGGCCGCGGCCAGGCGGAACGCCTCACGCGCCAGCGTCTCGTTCACGCCATCCATCTCGTACAACACCTTGCCCGGCTGGATTTCAGCCACGTAGTATTCCGGTGCGCCCTTGCCGTTACCCATCCGCACTTCAGCCGGCTTACGCGAAATCGGCTTGTCCGGGAAAATGCGAATCCAGATACGGCCGCCGCGCTTGATATGACGCGTCATCGCACGACGCGCAGCCTCAATCTGGCGCGCGGTCAGACGGCCGCGACCGACGGCCTTGAGGCCAAAGTCGCCAAAACTCACATCGGCACCGCGGGTCGCCAGGCCGGTGTTACGGCCTTTCTGTTCCTTGCGGAATTTTCTTCTAGCTGGCTGCAGCATGTTTCACTCCTGATTTCTTGCCGCGCTTGTCCGCTTCTGCCGCCGCAGGCTGTTCGCCACGGGTCAGCGCATCGCCCTTGTACACCCAGACCTTGATGCCGATGATGCCGTAAGTGGTCTTCGCTTCGGCAAAGCCGTAGTCGATTTCGGCACGCAGCGTATGCAGCGGCACGCGGCCTTCGCGGTACCACTCGGTACGGGCGATCTCGGCGCCGTTCAGACGACCCGCGCTCATGATCTTGATGCCCTGCGCACCCAGGCGCATGGCGTTCTGCATGGCGCGCTTCATGGCGCGACGGAACATCACGCGCTTCTCGAGCTGCTGCGCGATACCGTCAGCGATGATCTGCGCATCGGTTTCCGGCTTGCGCACTTCCTCGATGTTGACGTGCACGGGCACCGACATCAGGCGCGCGAGTTCGCCGCGCAGCACTTCGATGTCTTCGCCCTTCTTGCCAATCACCACACCGGGGCGGCCGCTGAAAATCGTGATGCGCGCGTTCTTGGCCGGGCGCTCGATCAGCACCTTGGAGATGGAGGCGTGCGCAAGCTTCTTTTTCAGATAGTCGCGAACCTTGATGTCCTCCAGCAGGGTGGTGGCGAAGTTACGGTTGGAGCCGTACCACTTGGCGGTCCAGATGCGCTGAACACCAAGGCGGAACCCAATCGGATGTATTTTTTGTCCCATGCCGCTTCCTTAATCCCCAACCGTCACACTGATGTGACAGGTCGGCTTGCTAATACGGTTGCCGCGGCCTTTGGCACGGGCAGTGAAGCGCTTCAGCACCGTGCCCTGGTCGACCAGAATCGTCTTGACCTTCAGGGTATCGATGTCGGCACCTTCGTTGTGCTCGGCGTTGGCAATCGCCGACTCGAGCACTTTCTTGATGATGCCGGCGCCTTTTTTCGGGCTGAAAGCCAGGATGTTCAGCGCCTTCTCAACGCGCAGGCCGCGGATCTGGTCGGCGACCAGACGGCCTTTCTGTGCAGACAGGCGGGTACCACGCAAAATTGCAGAAACTTCCATCATGCGCTCCTTATTTCTTCGCCTTCTTGTCCGCAACGTGACCTTTGAAGGTGCGCGTCAGGGAAAACTCACCCAGCTTGTGACCGACCATGTTCTCGGTCACGAAAACCGGCACATGCTGACGACCGTTGTGCACCGCAATCGTCAGACCGATGAAGTCGGGCAACACGGTGGAACGACGCGACCAGGTCTTGACCGGGCGCTTGTCATTGGAGCCGCGGACGGCTTCAATCTTTTTCAGCAGGTGCCCGTCAACGAAGGGGCCTTTTTTAATTGAACGTGCCATATTTTTCTACCTCAATCAGCGCGCGTTGCGGCGGCGGACGATCATGTTGGAGGTGCGCTTATTGCTGCGGGTGCGATAACCCTTGGTCGGCGTACCCCACGGGCTGACCGGATGACGGCCCGCTGCAGTACGGCCTTCACCACCACCGTGCGGATGGTCACACGGGTTCATCACCACACCACGCACCGTCGGGCGGATACCGCGCCAGCGATTGGCGCCAGCCTTGCCGATCGAACGCAGGCTGTGCTCTTCGTTCCCCGCCTCGCCCAGCGTGGCGCGGCAGTCGACGTGCACCTTGCGGATCTCGCCCGAACGCAGACGCAGCTGGGCATAGCTGCCCTCGCGCGCCAGCAGCTGCACCGAGGTGCCGGCCGAACGCGCAATCTGCGCACCCTTGCCCGGCATCATTTCGACGCAATGCACGGTGCTGCCGACCGGGATGCTGCGCAGCGGCAGACAGTTACCCGCCTTGATCGGCGCTTCGGCGCCGCTCACCAGCTGCGCGCCCACCGCCACGCCACGCGGCGCGATGATGTAGCGGCGCTCGCCGTCGGCGTAGCACAACAGCGCCAGATGCGCGGTGCGGTTGGGATCGTATTCAATCCGCTCGACCTTGGCCGGCACCCCGTCCTTGTTGCGACGGAAATCGACCACGCGGTAATGCTGCTTGTGGCCGCCACCCTTGTGACGCACGGTGATGTGGCCGTTGTTGTTACGACCCGAACCACGCTTCTTGGGTTCGAGCAGCGCCGCAACCGGTTTACCTTTGTGGAGGCCCGGGGTAACGACCTTGACGACCGCGCGACGGCCGGCAGAAGTAGGTTTGACTTTAATCAGTGCCATGGTTTTCTCCCTTACTGTCCGGACGTGAAGTCGATGTCCTGACCCGGCTTCAGGGTGACATACGCTTTCTTCCAGTTGTCACGACGACCCGTGACACGACCGGAGCGCTTGACCTTTCCCTTGACGTTCAGCACCTGCACACCCGCAACCTCGACCTTGAACAGATTGGCGACAGCAGCGCCGATTTCCTGCTTGGTCGCGTCGGGCAACACACGAAAAACAACCTGGTTCAGCTGGTCGGCCACGCGGGTGCTCTTTTCGGAGATCACCGGCGCGAGAATGACTTTGAGCAGACGCTCTTGACTGATCGCACCCATCACACCATCTCCTCAAACTGCTTGACCGCCGCCTTGGTGATCAGCACGTTACCGAACTTGACCAGGCTCCAGGGATCCGCCTGATGCGGCTCGACCACATAGACATTCGGCAGGTTGCGCGACGACAGCCACAGGTTGTCATCCACGGTGTCAGCAATGATCATGACCTTGCCGTAGCCCATCGACTTCAACTTGCCCGCGAGCAGCTTGGTCTTGGGCGAATCGATGCCCAGGCTTTCCACCACCTTCAGCTTGCCTTCGCGAGCCAGCTGCGACAGGATCGTTGCCAGACCCGCGCGGTACATCTTGCGGTTGACCTTGTGGCTGAAATTCTCGTTCGGCTTGTTCGGGAAGGTGACACCACCCCCGCGCCAGATCGGGCTCGAGGTGCGGCCGGAACGCGCACGGCCAGTACCCTTTTGCCGCCAGGGCTTGTGGGTGGATGCAGTCACTTCTGCACGCGTCTGCTGCGCACGGTTGCCGCTGCGCGCATTCGCCTGGAACGCAGTCACCACCTGATGCACCAGCGCCTCGTTGTAATCGCGACCAAAGGTTTCGTCGGAGGCGGACACGCTGGCCACCTGCTGACCCTGGTCATTAATGACGTTCAAATCCATTAGGCACCGCCTTTCACTGCCGGGCGCACCACCACGTGGCCACCCTTGGAGCCGGGAACGGCACCCTTCAACAACACCAGACCGCGCTCTGCGTCGACGCGCACGACTTCCAGATTCTGCTTGGTGCAGGTCACCGCGCCCATGTGACCCGACATGCGCTTGCCCGGAAACACGCGGCCCGGATCCTGCGCCATGCCGATCGAGCCCGGCACGTTGTGCGAACGCGAGTTGCCGTGGGTGGCACGCTGCGATTTGAAGTTGTGGCGCTTGATCGTGCCCGCAAAGCCCTTGCCCTGCGTCACACCGGTGACGTCCACTTTCTGGCCTGCCTGGAACAGCTCGACCGAAACCGTCGCACCCGGCTGGTATTGCGCAGCATCTTCCGCCGACACGCGGAACTCGCGCAGCAGTTCGCCCGCGTCCACACCCGCCTTGGCGAAATGACCGGCTTCCGGTTTGCTGACACGGCTATTGCGGCGGCTGCCATAGGCAAGCTGCACAGCGGAATAACCGTCATTTTCTGGCGTGCGCACTTGCGTCACACGATTGTTGGACATTTCCAGCACAGTCACCGGAACGGACGCGCCGCTCTCGGTGAAAATGCGGGTCATGCCGACCTTGCGGCCAACGAGCCCGATACTCATCTTTGTATTTCCTATCTCAAGCCGGCAACCGAAGCTGCCAACATGGGTTGTAGGTGCCGATTACAATTGACCGGCGACTATTTGATACAGCTGAAGGGGCAGCATTATAACCATGCCGCCCACTTTTTACAACTTGATTTCGACGTCCACGCCAGCCGGCAGATCCAGCTTCATCAGGGCGTCAACCGTTTTTTCGGTCGGGTCCATGATGTCCATCAAACGGCGATGGGTGCGGATCTCGAACTGGTCACGCGAGGTTTTGTTGACGTGCGGCGAACGCAGCACGTCAAAACGCTCGATCGAGGTCGGCAGCGGAACCGGGCCCTTGACCACAGCGCCGGTGCGCTTGGCCGTTTCCACGATTTCGAGCGCCGACTGGTCGATCAGTTTGTAGTCAAACGCCTTCAGGCGGATGCGGATTTTCTGGTTTGTCATGGTTTGAAATTACTCTTCGATCTTCGCCACGACGCCGGCACCGACGGTGCGGCCGCCTTCGCGG
>CAZUVC010000041.1:0-32065 GCA_964623745.1 uncultured Thiobacillus sp.
CCGACCTTCGCCGCGGCCGCGGCGCTGGCCGGGCTTGCGGTCACGACCGCCCGAGCGTTCGCCCGTCGGACGTTCGCTGCGCGTGAGCGCGGCCACCGGTGCGGGGGCGGGTGCGGCGGCCGGCGCCTCGTCGCTGCGCTTTTTCAGCCAGCCGAAAATGCGGTCGAACAGGCCACCTTGCGGAGCGGGTGCAGCCGGTGCGGCGGGCACGACAGCGGCTACGATCGGCATCGGCTGCTGCAGCGGCGCAATCGATTTGACTGCGGCCACCTGGCGTGCAGGCGCGGATTCCTGCGCCGTCTGGTAGACGGATTCGGTTTCCGGCACCAGCGCCATCTTGTAGCTCGGCTCGGCGGCGCCGCTCAAATTGAGTTCGTCGTGGCGCAGCCGGGTGATGGTGTAGTGCGGGGTTTCCATGTGGACGTTGGGGATCAGCACCACGTTCACCTTGAGGCGCGATTCCAGCGTGTGGATGTCGACCCGCTTCTCGTTCAGCAGGAAGGTAGCGACGTCGACCGGCAGTTGCACGTGCAGGGCGCCGGTGTTTTCCTTCATTGCCTCTTCCTGCAGGATGCGCAGGATGTGCAGCGCCGACGATTCGGTGCCGCGGATGTGGCCGGTGCCGTGGCAGCGCGGGCAGGGGTTGTAGCTGGTCTCGCCGAGCGAGGGCTGCAGCCGCTGGCGCGACATTTCCAAAAGGCCGAAACGCGAGATCTTGCCGGTCTGCACGCGGGCACGGTCGTAATGCAGCGCATCGCGCAGGCGGTTCTCGACCTCGCGCTGATGCTTGGGGTTTTCCATGTCGATGAAGTCGATCACGATCAGGCCGCCGAGGTCGCGCAGGCGCATCTGGCGGGCGATTTCGTCGGCCGCTTCGAGGTTGGTGTTGTAGGCGGTCTGCTCGACGTCGCTGCCCTTGGTGGCGCGCGCCGAGTTGACGTCGACCGAGACCAGCGCCTCGGTGTGGTCGATCACGATCGCACCGCCGGCCGGCAGGTTGACCTGACGCGAATACGCCGACTCGATCTGGTGTTCGATCTGGAAGCGCGAGAACAGCGGCACGTCGTCGTGGTAGAGCTTCACCTTGTTGACGTTGCCCGGCATCACGTTTTCCATGAATGCGCGCGCCTGTTCGTAGACGTCTTCGGTGTCGATCAGGATTTCGCCGATGTCGGCCGAGAAGTGGTCGCGAATCGCCCGGGTGATCAGGTTGGATTCGAGGTAGATCAGTTCAGGTGCCTTGATTTCTTTCGCCGCGCCGTCGATCGCTTCCCAGATGCGCAGCAGGTAGCTGAGGTCCCACTGGAATTCCTCGGCGGTGCGACCAATGCCGGCGGTGCGGGCGATCAGGCTCATGCCTTCGGGGATGTCGAGCTGCGCCAGGGTGTCGCGCAGTTCGTTGCGTTCCTCGCCCTCGATGCGGCGCGAAACGCCGCCGCCGCGCGGGTTGGTCGGCATCAGCACGACATAGCGGCCGGCCAGCGAGATGTAGGTGGTGAGGGCTGCGCCCTTGTTGCCGCGTTCGTCCTTTTCCACCTGGACCAGCAGTTCCTGGCCTTCTTTCAGGTTTTCGGGGACGCGGCCGCCGTTGGGCAGACAGGTGCGGGAAATTTCCTTGAACGGCAAAAAGCCGTGGCGTTCGCAGCCGTAATCGACGAATGCGGCTTCCAGGCTGGGCTCGACGCGGGTGATGACACCCTTGTAGACGTTGCCCTTGCGTTGTTCCTTGCTGGCGGACTCGATGTCAAGGTCGACGAGTTTTTGCCCGTCGACGATGGCAACCCGGAGTTCTTCCGCCTGGGTTGCGTTGAATAGCATGCGCTTCATTGTTTACTCCCGCGCGCGTGCATACGGGACAGGGCAGACTGCCGCTCGCCTAGAGCGGGCGGCTCATGCGATCACGGTTAGTTGAGGTGAAACGGCATGGAGGTTGGGTGTCCTGTTCCTGGAGAGTGTCACCGGCAATGCCGGGGCGGTCTTTCCGGTTCCCGCTGCAGGCTGGGCCTGGGCGTGAACGTTTATTTCGTATGCTTGTGGTCGCGTCATTGATAACATCGCTGCTTTGCCGACTGGCAGGCGGGTGGTTTCGACTGTTCGCGTCAGCCTGATGTGGGCTGGGCGGCAGGAATCCAGACGGGCCGGGCAGGCGGCGGCCGGTGAGCGTTGTAACCGGCGTGATCTCAAAATTTCCGGCATGAATGCCGGGCAAATTGGTCAGGCAAAACTCGGCCTGAACCGGCGGTAGTGTATATGAAAAAGAATGACTTAGAGAAAGATTCGGTCCGGCGCGTGAAGATCGACGACAGCGCCGACGGCCAGCGTCTGGACAACTTTCTGATGGCGCGGCTCAAGGGCGTGCCCAAAAGCCGCGTCTACAAGCTGGTGCGGGGCGGCGAGGTGCGGATCAACGGCGGCCGGGTCGAGGTCAGCTACCGCCTGCAGCTGGGGGACGAGGTGCGCATCCCGCCGGTGCGCGTCGCCGTCCCGGTCATCACGCCCGCCACCCACCTGCCGCAGGGCGGCATCCGCCTGCTGCCGCACATTCTCTATCGTGACGACGCCCTGATCGCCCTGAACAAGCCGTCCGGCATGGCGGTCCACGGCGGCAGCGGGATTTCGCGCGGGGTGATCGAGCAGATGCGGCTGGAACTGCCGGAATGCCGCTATATGGAGCTGGTGCACCGGCTCGACCGCGAAACCTCGGGCGTGCTGCTGATTGCGCTGAAGCGCCGCGCGCTGACCGGGCTGCATACGGCGATGCGCGACGGCAAGATCGAGAAACGCTACCTGACGCTGGTGGCCGGACGCTGGCCGAACCCGGTGCAGCATGTGAAGCTGACTTTGCACAAGCGCGTGACCGATGACGGCGAAAAGCGCGTCACCGTGCGCGACGAGGGGCAGACTGCGCACACCATCTTCCGCCGCCTGCAACAATTCGCGGATTTCACCCTGCTGGAAGCGGAACTGAAGACCGGCCGCACCCATCAGATTCGCGTCCATACCTCGCACCTCGGCTTCCCGATCGCGGGCGACGACAAATACGGCGATTTCGAACTCAACAAGCGGCTGATGAAGCAGGGGCTGAAGCGCATGTTCCTGCATGCCGCGCAGCTCAGCTTCGAACACCCGATTTCGGGCGAGCGGCTGCTGATCGAAGCCCCGCTGCCCGCCGAACTGGTTTCATTTCTGGATACTTTGAACAATGCGCCATGATTATTAAACCCAGGCAGTTTGACTTACTGATTTTCGACTGGGACGGCACCCTGATGGATTCCGCCGGGGTGATCGTCGATTCGATCCAGCGCGCCTGCGAGGACATCGGCCTGCCGGCGCCGAGCGACCGCGCCTCGCGCCAGATCATCGGCCTGGGGCTGATCCAGGCGCTGCAGACCCTGCTGCCGGACTTGCCGGCCGACGACTATCCGCGGCTGGTCGAGCGCTACCGCCACCATTACCTCGGTCGCGACGCGCAGATCCCGCTGTTCGCCGGGGTGGACAGCGGCATCCGCGAACTCTACGCCAGCGGCTTCACGCTTGCGGTGGCGACCGGCAAAAGTCGTCTTGGCCTCGCGCGCGCGCTCGAGAGCAGCGGGCTGGAATCGTGGTTTTCTGCCACCCGCTGCGCCGACCAGACACATTCCAAGCCGCACCCGGCGATGGTGCTGGAGCTGATCGATGAACTCGACGCCGACCCAGCGCGCACGCTGGTGATCGGCGACACCAGCCACGACCTGCTGATGGCGTCGAGTGCCGGCGTCGCCAGCCTCGGGGTGACCTATGGCGCGCACGAGGCGGGTGACCTGCACCCGCATGCGCCGCTGGCGCTAATGAACAGCTTTTTCGAGGTGCATGCATGGCTGAACGCGAACGCCTGATCTGCGCTTCGTCCGATCTGGCCGAATTGGGTAAGGGCATGCGTTTCGAGGTGACTCGCCATGGCAAGCCGCAACCCGCATTCGTGGTGCGTTATGACGGTCAGCCGCATGCTTTCCTCAACCAATGCGGCCATGTGCCGGTCGAACTCGACTGGCAGGAAGGCGAGTTCTTCGACGACTCGCGGCTATACTTGATTTGCTCCACCCACGGCGCGCTCTACCATCCCGCGAGCGGGCACTGTGTGGGCGGACGCTGCGCCGGGCGTGGCCTGATTTCCCTGTCGGTCGTCGAGCGCGACGGCCATGTTTATGTGATGGAAGAACAATGAGCGAGCAACAAGACCCCAACTGGGAACGCAGCGTGCTGGAAAAACTGGCCCTGTCCGCGATCCAGGAACAACGCCGTACGCGCCACTGGAGCATCCTGTTCAAGACGCTCGGTTTTTTGTACCTGTTCATCGTGCTGTTTCTGGCCGCCGGCTGGTTCCGCGGCGACGGCGTTGCCATTCCCAAGGAACACACCGCGTTGATCGACCTGCAGGGCGTGATCTCGGCCGACGCAACCAGTTCCGATTCGATCATCTCCAGCCTGCAGGGCGCCTTTGACGACAAGAAGACCCGCGGCGTGATCCTGCGCATCAACAGCCCCGGCGGCAGCCCGGTGCAGGCCGGGCAGATCTACGACGAGATCAAGCGTCTGCGCGCCAAGCACCCCAATGTTCCCTTGTATGCGGTGATCGACGACATCTGCGCCTCCGGCGGCTATTACGTCGCCGCCGGCGCCGACAGGATCTACGTCGACAAGGCCAGCATCGTCGGCTCGATCGGCGTGCTGATGGACGGCTTCGGCTTCACCCAGACCATGGAAAAGCTCGGCGTCGAGCGCCGCCTGCTCACTGCGGGCGAAAACAAGGGCTTCCTCGACCCGTTCTCACCGGTCGACCCCGAACAGCAGGTGTTCGCCAAGCAGATGCTGGAGGAAATCCACGGCCAGTTCATCGCCGTGGTGCGCGAAGGCCGCGGCAAGCGCCTGAAGGAAACCCCCGAAACCTTCAGCGGCCTGGTGTGGAGCGGCGAAACCAGCATCGAACTGGGGCTCGCCGACGCACTCGGTTCGGTGGAGTCGGTCGCGCGCGACGTCATCAAGGCGGAGCACATTGTCGACTACACCGAGCGTCCCGGCTTCGCCGAGCGCCTCGCCGGCCGTTTTGGCGCCAGCATGGCGAAGGCGTGGTCGCCGTTCGGGCAGACGGGCGTCAACTTGCGTTGAACGACGCGCCGTATCAGCCCATCCCCTGCGCCCAGCATGAGCGGCTGGAGTTTGCCGCGCTGACGCAGCAATGGCTGGACGTGCGTGTGGGCGGCGAGGCGCAACGCCTGCTACCGCTGGACGTGTATACGCGGGAGGGCGCCGAGTGGCTGAAGGCGCAAACGCCCTCTGGCGAGCAGCGGATTCTGCGGCTCGACAGCCTGCAGTTCTGAGCGTCTAAACCCCGATCCCGATTCCGAACACCACCAGCCGGTCCTTGACCTTGTCGGTCTGGCCGCGCCAGGCTTTTGCGCTGCGGGTCTGGATCAGCTGGCCGGGCAGGCTGAGGTCGGCGCCGACGCTGATTAACGTGTCGGGTGCCAGTGCGCTGGCCAGCGCGTCGAGCAGGGCGACGCTGCGGTAAGGCGTTTCGATGAAGAGCTGGGTGGCGCGATCGCGCCGGGCCGTTTTTTCCAGTTCGCGGATGGACTGACTGCGCTCGGGCTCCTTCGCCGGCAGATAGCCGTGGAAGGCGAAGCGCTGGCCGCCCAGCCCCGAAGCCATCAGCGCCAGCAGAATCGACGACGGCCCGATCAGCGGCACCACCGGAATGTTTTCCCGATGCGCCGCCAGCACGAGCGCGGCGCCGGGGTCGGCCACCGCGGGGCAGCCGGCCTCGGACAGCAGTCCGACGTCATGGCCGGCCTTGAGCGGTGCCAGCAGGGCGGGTATGGCCGCAGCCGGGGTGTGTTCGTTGAGTTCTTCGATCTGCAGCGCCTGGATTGGCTGCGGGTGCCCCATCGCCTTCAGGTGCGCGCGCGCCGTTTTCGCGCGTTCCACGATGAAGTATTCGAGACGGCGCGCGGCCGCAAGGGTGTCGGGCGGCAGGCAGGCGTCGGGGCTGACCGGACCCAACGGCACCGGGATCAGATAGAGGCTTGCCATGTGAGGACGTCGACGCCTTCGTTCATGAGCATTTCGGTCAGCGCCATCAGCGGCAGGCCAATCAGTGCGGTGGGGTCGGGGCTGTCCATGCGTTCCATCAGCGCAATGCCGAGCGACTCGCTCTTGGCCGAGCCGGCGCAGTCGTAGGGTGTTTCCTTTTGCAGATAGGCCGCGATCTGCGCGTCGGAAAGCGGACGGATGTGCACGACGGTCGGCACGTCGCGCGTCTGCGCGTGGCCCGTGCGGCTGTTGAGCAGCGTCAGCGCGGTGTGGAACACCATCGCGCGGCCCTGCATTTTTTTTAGTTGCGCAAAGGCATTGTCGTAGTTGCCGGGCTTGCCGAGCTGCTCAGAATCCAGCATCAGCACCTGGTCGGAGCCGATGATGAGCGCATCGGGATAAGCGCTGGCGGCGGCCTGTGCCTTCAGCACCGACAGGCGCAGCGCAGTGGCCGAGGGCGTCTCACCCGGCAGCGGGGTTTCATCGACGTCGGGCGACAGGATGTCGAACGGCAGATGCAAGCGCGCCAGCAGGTCGCGCCGGTAGCGCGAGGTGGATGCCAGAACCAGCTTCATCGCGGCTTATTCCGGCTGGATTTCCACCAGCGCCATGTCGGGCGTCACTGCGTCACCCTTCTTGGCGGAGATGCTGATGACGACGCCGGCGATGGGCGCCTGCACTTCGTTTTCCATTTTCATCGCCTCGATCACCAGGATGCCGTCGCCGGCCTTGACCGTTTGGCCGATGCTGACCAGCACGTCGACGATGGTGCCGGGCATCGCAGCGGTGACGTGGCCGGGATGGCTGGCGCGCGGCTTCTGGCCGGCGGCGGGGGCGGCGGCCTTGCGCGGAGCGCTGTCGCCGCCGCTGCCGGAAATGGCCACCTCGTTCAGCGATTCGACCAGCACTTCTTCGGTGACGCCGTCGATGGCGACGAAGTAGGGCCGCTGGCTGGAATCGCTGCGGCCGCTGCCCGACAGCTTGATATGGTAGGTCTCGCCGTGCAGCGTGATCTTGAATTCATCGGCAGCGTAGTGCGGCGCGCATTCCTGCTGCGAGCCGCTGCCGGGCGGCAGCAGCTGCTCGGGCTTGAGGCTGCCGGCGGCGCGCTCCTGCAGCCAGGTCTTGCCGATTTCGGGGAACATCGCATAGGTCAGCACGTCCTCGTCGGACTTGGCGAGGCCCTCGATTTCGCCGCGCAGCTTGTCGAGTTCGTCGCCCATCAGGTCGGCCGGGCGGCAGGTGGTGACTTCGAGGTCGCCGATCGCCATCTTGCGGACTTCCTCGTTGATGTGGCCCGGCGCCTGGCCGTAGCGGCCCTGCAGGTAGAGCTTCACTTCGTTCGTGATCGACTTGTAGCGCGCGCCGGTCAGCACGTTCAGTGCGGCCTGGGTGCCGACGATTTGCGAGGTGGGTGTCACCAGCGGCGGGAAGCCGAGATCTTCGCGCACCCGCGGGATTTCCTCGAGCACGGCGTCCATCCGGTCGAGCGCGCCTTGCTCCTTCAACTGGTTGGCAAGGTTGGAAATCATCCCGCCCGGCACCTGGTTGATCAGCACGCGCGTGTCGGTGCCGGCGAATTCCGATTCGTACTGCCAGTATTTCTTGCGCACGTCCTTGAAGTAGGCCGAGATCTCCTCGATCAGCGGCAGCGACAGGCCGGTGTCGTAGGCGGTGCCGGCCAGCGCCGCGACCAGGCTCTGCGTGGTGGGGTGGCTGGCGCCCTCGGCAAACGCGCCGACGCAGGTGTCGATGATGGTGGCGCCGGCTTCCACCGCCTTCAGGTGCGTCATGTGCGACAGGCCGGAAGTCGCATGGCTGTGGGTATGGATCGGCAGGTGGGTGGCTTCGCGGATCGCGCAGACCAGGTCATACGCGGTATACGGCGTCAAGAGGCCCGCCATGTCCTTGATCGCGATGGTGTCGCAACCCATTTCGGTCAGCCCCTTGGCGAGCGTGACGAAATGCGGAATGTCGTGCACCGGGCTGGTGGTGTAGCAGACGGTGCCTTCGGCGTGCTTGCCGGCGGCCTTGACCGCCTCGATCGAGACCCTGAGATTGCGCAGGTCGTTCATCGCGTCGAACACGCGGAACACGTCGATGCCGTTGTCGGCAGATTTCTGCACGAAGGCGCGCACCACGTCATCGGAATAATTGCGGTAGCCGAGCAGATTTTGCCCGCGCAGCAGCATCTGGATTTGCGTGTTGGGCAGGGCCTTGCGCAATTTGCGCAGGCGTTCCCACGGGTCCTCGCGCAGAAAGCGCACGCAGGCGTCGAAGGTGGCGCCGCCCCAGGCTTCCAGCGACCAGAAGCCGACCTGGTCGAGCTTGCTGCAGATCGGCAGCATGTCGGCGGTTTGCATGCGGGTGGCGATGAGCGACTGGTGGCCATCGCGCAGGACGAGATCGGTGATGTGTACTTTGGCCATTTCTTATAACCCTTGATGCGCGGCGATGGCGGCGGCGATGGCGGCAGCCATCACTTCCGGCGGTTTCTTTTCGATGTACTGGGTGAGTTCGGGGTGCATGTCGACGAAGCTGGTGTTGAAACGACCGCTGCGGAACTCGGGGTTCTTCAGGATTTCCTGGTAGTAGGGGATCGTTGTTTTCACACCGTAGACCAGCATGTCGGCCAGCGCGCGCTGTCCGCGTGCCAGCGCGGATTCCCAGGTCAGGTTCCACACCGTGAGTTTGGCGCACATCGAGTCGAAGTAGGGCGGGATCACATAGTCGGTATAGATCGCCGCGTCGACGCGCACGCCGGGGCCGCCCGGCGAGTAATAGCGGGTGATGCGGCCGAGACTGGGCAGGAATTCATTCTTCGGGTCTTCGGCGTTGACGCGGAATTCGATCGCATAGCCACGGTGCTGGATGTCTTCCTGCTTGTACTGCAGCGGCTGGCCGGCGGCGATGCGGATCTGTTCCTGCACGATGTCGACGCCGGTAATGGTCTCGGTGATCGGATGTTCGACCTGCAGCCGGGTGTTCATTTCCATGAAATAGAACTGGTTGTCGGAATCGAGCAGGAATTCCACGGTGCCGGCATTGACGTAGCCGACTGCCTTGGCGGCGCGTACCGCCAGCTTGCCGATGTACTGGCGCTGCGCCTCGGTCAGCTGCGGGCTGGGCGCAATCTCGATCAGCTTCTGGTTGCGGCGCTGGATCGAGCAGTCGCGCTCGAACAGGTGGATCACGCTGCCCTGCGTATCGCCCAAGATCTGCACCTCGATGTGCTTGGGCTGCACGACGCATTTTTCGACGAACACCTCGGGCTTGCCGAAGGCCTTGCTGGCTTCCGACACCACGCGGTCATAGTTCTTCAGCAGCTCATCCTCGCTGTCGCAGCGGCGGATGCCGCGCCCGCCGCCGCCGTTGGTGGCTTTCAGCATGACCGGATAGCCGATCTTGCCGGCCAGCGTGCGCGCTTCCTCGACGTTTTCCAGGTTGTGGTCGGAGC
This sequence comes from uncultured Thiobacillus sp., assembly GCA_964623745.1. Classification (GTDB taxonomy): domain Bacteria; phylum Pseudomonadota; class Gammaproteobacteria; order Burkholderiales; family Thiobacillaceae; genus Thiobacillus. Next base: position 9,527 of record CAZUVC010000041.1, read on the forward strand.
CGGGCACCACCGGGATGCCGGCGGCGAGCATCGCGTTGCGGGCCTGGATCTTGTCGCCCATGCGGCGGATCACCTCGGGCGAGGGGCCGATGAAGCGGATGCCGCGGCGTGCGCAGATGGTCGCCAGATCGGGGTTTTCCGACAGGAAGCCGTAGCCCGGATGCAGCGCGTCGCAGCCCGACGCGGCGGCCAGGTTGACCAGTGTATGTGCGTTCAGATAGCCCAGAATCGGGTCCTTGCCGATGTGGTAGGCCTCGTCGGCCTTCTTCACATGCAGGGCGTGGCGGTCGGCGTCGGTGTAGATGGCGACCGACTTGATCCCAAGCTCGGCGCAGGCGCGCACGATGCGGACGGCGATCTCGCCCCGGTTGGCGACCAGTATTTTCTTAAGCATGGCCACCGTTTCTTTGACAAAAATAACGCGAAATCATATCATTGCGGGCTAATGTTTAACCGGGTGCGTCATGTCGGGTCTGTCCGACGCCGCGCCAGTACGTTGATTGGATGCGCCACGTGTCGATTTGCCATGCTCCAGCCTGTTGAAATCGACCCCGGGCGTTTCTGCCGGGATGGGCAGACCTGGGAAACCCGGACCGAGGTGTCTGCATTCCCGCGTCTCGCTCTGGAATTTACGCAAGGCGAGCTGTTCTGTCGAGTCACCGGACGGACCGATGCACGGGGGGGGCGGTCGTTCAGGCTGGCGATCAGCGGCGAAGTCGAGCTGACCTGCCAGCGTTGCATGGGACCCATGCGGCACACGGTCGAGATCGGCCGCACGCTGCACCTGGCGCGTAACGAAGCGGAGCTGGAGCGGCTGGATGCGTTGCCCGACAGCGATGCGATCCTGGTCGGCGAAACGCTGAATCTGGTCGATCTGGTTGAGGATGAAGTGTTGTTGAGCCTGCCGCTGGCAGCAATGCACGCAGAAGGTGAATGCCCCGTCTGAGGGGTGCACGAAATTTTTTTAGGAGCAAGAAATGGCAGTCCAGCAGAACAAAAAGTCCCCGTCCAAGCGTGGCATGCACCGCTCGCACGATTTTCTGACCAACCCGCCGCTGGCCGTCGAGCCCACCACGGGTGAAGCCCATCTGCGCCACCATATCAGCCCCAACGGCTTTTATCGTGGCCGCAAGGTCGTCAAGGCCAAAGGCGAATAATCCCCTGGCGCGCTGTAATCGGGCGCGCTTGATTCAGCCCACGCTTCCGGCTGTATGAGAAACATCACAGTCGCCATTGATGTCATGGGGGGCGATCACGGTCCCCATGTCACCGTCCCGGCGGCGATTCGTTGTCTTGCGCGCTACGCCGACCTGAATGTCATTCTGGTCGGTCCGCAGGACATCATCGCCGCCGAGCTCAAGGCGCGCCGTGCCACGCCCGGCCCTCGTCTGACCGTGCGCCACGCCAGCCAGGTGGTGGCGATGGACGAGGCGCCCGCGCTGGCGCTGCGCGGCAAAAAAGACTCCTCCATGCGCGTTGCCATCGACCTCGTCAAGTCCGGCGAGGCCGACGCCTGCGTGTCGGCCGGCAACACCGGCGCCCTGATGGCGACCGCGCGCTTCGTCCTCAAAACCCTGCCCGGCATCGACCGTCCCGCCATTGCGGCCGTGATGCCGACGATCAAGGGGCATGCACTGGTGCTCGACATGGGCGCCAACGTCGACTGCACGGCCGAGCACCTGCTGCAGTTCGGCGTCATGGGCGCGATGCTGGTGTCGGCCGTCGAGCACCGGACGAATCCGAGCGTGGGCCTGCTCAACATCGGCGAGGAAGACATCAAGGGCAACGAAGTGGTGAAGCAGGCCGCCGAACTGCTGCGCGCGAGCCACCTGAACTTCTACGGCAACGTCGAGGGCGACGACATTTTCAAGGGCACCACCGATGTGGTGGTGTGCGACGGCTTTGTCGGCAACGTCACGCTGAAGGCTTCCGAAGGCCTGGCCAAGATGATCACCACCACACTGCGGGCTGAATTCAAACGCAATCTGCTGACCCGCATTGCCGGCCTGATCGCGATGCCGGTGCTCAAGGCCTTCAAGCAGCGGCTCGATCCGCGCCGCTACAATGGCGCCACGCTGCTGGGGCTGAAAGGCGTGGTGGTGAAAAGCCATGGCTCGGCCGACCGCTATGCGTTCGAGCATGCGATCGAAACCGCCAGCGACGAAGTCCGCAACAATGTGCTGCAGCGCATCAGCGAACAGATTCAACTTATTCAACGGGTAGCCGCTTGACCTATTCCCGCATTCTCGGCACCGGCAGCTATCTGCCTGCGCGTATCCTCACCAACGCCGATCTCGAAAAACTGGTGGAGACCAACGACCAGTGGATCGTCGAACGCACCGGCATCCGCGAGCGCCATATCGCCGCCGAGGGCGAGTTCACCAGCGATCTGGCGGTCGAGGCGGCGCGCGCCGCGCTCGACGCGGCGGGCCTGGCGATCGATGACATCGACCTGCTCTTGGTTGCCACCACCACGCCCGATCTGGTATTTCCGAGCACCGCGTGCATCGTGCAGTCCAAGCTCGGCATGACCAATGGCAAGCCGGCGTTCGACTTGCAGGCGGTGTGCAGCGGTTTTGTCTACGCCATGAGCGTGGCCGATCAGTTCATCAAGACCGGCGCAGCCAAACACGTATTGGTGATCGGCGCCGAGACGCTGTCGCGCATCACCGACTGGAATGATCGCGGCAACTGTATCCTGTGGGGCGACGGCGCCGGCGCGGTGGTGTTGGGCGCGTCCGCTGAGTCCGGCATCATCGCCACCCATATCCACGCTGACGGCCGCCACAAGGAATTGCTGCGTACCACTAGCGGCCCCTCGACCGGCATGAAGGAACCTGCGCTGATGCGGATGGAAGGCAACGCTGTGTTCAAGATGGCGGTCAATACGCTCGACCGCATCGTCGACGAAACGCTCGAAGCCAACGGCCTGCAGAAATCCGACATTGACTGGCTGGTGCCGCACCAGGCCAATATCCGCATCATTTCTGCCACTGCGAAGAAGCTGGGCATGAGCATGGACAACGTGGTGACCACCGTCGCCGGCCATGGCAACACGTCGGCCGCCTCGGTGCCGCTGGCGTTTGACGTGGCGGTGCGCGACGGCCGCATCAAGCGCGGCCAGACCGTGCTGATGGAGGCCTTTGGCGGCGGTTTTACATGGGGCTCCGTGCTCCTGAAGTACTGATTCCATGTCGAATTCAAAACGATACTTTGTCGATTTCGCCTTGCCGTACTGCAGCACTGTCTGCGGCTCATCTTCGCGTCTCGTTTTGAATGCGTCATGGAAGAGGGCAATGCTGTGAAACTGGCTTTTGTATTCCCCGGACAGGGCTCGCAATCGGTCGGCATGCTGCAGGGCCTCGCGGCCCGGCCCGAAGTGCGCCTCACCTTTTCCGAAGCCTCCGACGCGCTGAGCCAGGACCTGTGGACGCTGGTGAGCGAAGGGCCGGCCGACGCGCTGAACCAGACCGTGAACACCCAGCCCGCGATGCTCGCCGCCGATATTGCGACCTGGCGCGTGTGGCAGGCGATGGGCGGGCCGCAGCCCGAGTTGCTGGCCGGCCACAGCCTCGGCGAATACGCCGCGCTGGTCGTGGCGGGCGCGCTGAGCTTCCCAGATGCTGTCAAGCTGGTACGCTTCCGCGCCGAGGCGATGCAGGCGGCGGTGCCCGAAGGCAGCGGCGCGATGGCGGCGATCCTCGGCCTCGACGACGACGTGGTGCGGGCCGTGTGCCTGGAGGCGGCAGCCGGCGACGTGGTCGAAGCGGTCAACCTCAATTCGCCCGGACAAGTGGTGATTGCCGGCAGCCGCACCGCGGTCGAGCGTGCCATGGTGCTGGCGAAAGAGAAGGGCGCCAAGCGCGCGCTGCCGTTGCCGGTGTCGGTTCCTTCACATTCCTCGCTGATGCTGCCGGCCGCCGAGAAGCTGCTGGCGCACCTGCAGGACGTAGCGATCGTTGCGCCGACGATTCCAGTGCTGCACAACACCGATGTCGAGCCACACACCAGCCCGGAAGCCATACGCGTGGCGCTGGCCAGGCAACTGCATACCCCGGTGCGCTGGGTCGAAACCGTGCAGGCGCTGAAAGCCGCCGGCGCCGAGCGTGTGATCGAATGCGGCCCCGGCAAGGTGCTGGCGGGCCTGACCAAGCGCATCGACGACAGTCTGCCGGCGCTGGCGCTGGTGGATGAAGCCAGCCTCCAAGCTGCACTGAACAACTGACAGGAGACACCATGCTGCAAGGACAGATCGCTTTAGTCACCGGCGCCAGCCGTGGAATCGGCCAGGCCATCGCGCTGGCACTCGGCCAGGCCGGTGCCACCGTGGTCGGCACGGCCACCAGCGATAAGGGCGCGCAGGCGATCAGCGATTACCTCGCTGCGGCCAGCATCAAGGGCGGCGGCATGAAGCTCAACGTCACCGACGCCGCCGAGGTCGACGCGGTGATCGCAGCAATCGAAAAGGATTTCGGCGCAATCGGCATCCTGGTCAACAATGCCGGCATCACCCGCGACAATCTGCTGATGCGGATGAAGGACGAGGAATGGGACGACATCATGGCGACCAATCTGACTTCGGTGTTCCGCCTGTCGCGTGCGGTGCTGCGCGCGATGATGAAGGCGCGTACCGGCCGCATCATTTCCATCGCCTCGGTGGTCGGCGCCATGGGCAATGCCGGGCAGACCAACTACAGTGCAGCCAAGGCCGGCATCATGGGCTTCACCAAGTCGCTCGCGCGCGAAGTCGGTAGCCGCAACATCACGGTCAACTGCGTCGCGCCGGGCTTCATCGACACCGACATGACGCGCGCGCTGCCGGATGCGCAGCGTCAGGCGCTGCTCGCGCATATTCCGCTGGGTCGTCTCGGCGCAGCGGAAGATATTGCGCAAGCGGTCGCGTTTCTGGCCTCACCCGCAGCAGGGTATATCTCGGGCACCACATTACATGTCAACGGCGGCATGTACATGGCGTAATCGCCCCCTAAAGTTTGGTAAAATCGTCCGGCTTCAATTTTGTTGAAGCCTTATTTCAAGAGAGGATCAGGAATGGATAACGTACAGCGTGTAATCAAAGTCGTCGCCGAGCAACTGGGCGTGAACGAGGCAGACATCAAGAACGAGTCTTCCTTCGTCGGCGACCTGGGCGCTGACTCGCTCGACACCGTTGAACTGGTGATGGCGCTGGAAGAAGAGTTCGGTTGTGAAATTCCCGATGAAGAAGCCGAGAAGATCACCACCGTTCAGCAGGCCATTGATTACGTCAACAGCCACTCGAGCTGATCACCCGCGCAATTGATCGGTCTTCGCCCGGTTCGGCGAACCGCATCAAGCCAGCGCAAATTTCAATGTGGATCGATTCGGCATGTGCCAAGCCCGCCCAGCAACGGCAGGCGGACCGGCCACCCGGCCCTTCAATTCCGGTTGTGCCGAATCCCTGAATAAGGACTGACTTTTGTCCAAACGTCGCGTCGTCGTCACCGGTCTGGGGATCATCTCCCCGGTCGGCAACACCATCCCGGAAGCGTGGGAGAACCTGGTGGCCGGTCGCACCGGCATCGCCCGTATCGCACGCTTTGATCCGTCACCCTTCGCCTCTCACATGGCGGGCGAAGTCAAAAATTTCGATGTTGATCAATATCTCAACCCGAAAGAAGCCCGCCGCATGGATACCTTCATCCAGTACGGCATGGCGGCAGGCATCCAGGCGATTCGCGACTCGGGTATCGAAATCACCGATGCCAACGCCGAGCGGATCGGCATCAACATCGGTTCCGGGATCGGCGGCTTGCCGCTGATCGAGGAAACGCACACCCTGCTGCAGGAATCCGGTCCGCGGAAGATTTCTCCTTTCTTCATTCCAGGTTCCATCATCAACATGATTTCCGGCAACCTCTCGATTCTGTATGGGATCAAGGGGCCCAATCTGGCGGTGGTCACCGCCTGCACCACCGGCCTGCATGCGGTGGGCCTGTCGGCGCGGATGATCGAGCACGGCGACGCCGACATGATGGTTGCCGGCGGTGCCGAATGCGCGATTTCGCCGCTCGGCGTCGGCGGTTTTTCCGCCGCGCGCGCGCTGTCCACCCGCAACGACGACCCCGCCACCGCCAGTCGCCCGTGGGACAAGGATCGTGACGGCTTCGTGCTGGGCGAGGGCGCCGGCGTGCTGATGCTGGAAGAATACGAGCATGCCAAGGCGCGCGGCGCAAAAATCTATGCTGAAGTCTCCGGCTTCGGCATGAGCGGCGACGCCTATCACATGACGGCGCCAAGCACCGATGGTCCCAAGCGCTCGATGCTGAATGCGCTGCGTGATGCCGGCATCAATCCCGACCAGATTCATTACATCAACGCGCACGGCACCTCGACCCCGCTGGGCGACAAGAACGAGACCGATGCGATCAAGCTCGCGCTCGGCGATGCGGCCTACAAGGCGGTGGTGAACTCGACCAAGTCGATGACCGGACACCTGCTCGGCGGCGCCGGCGGCGTCGAATCGGTGTTCACCGTGCTGGCGGTGCATCATCAGGTCTCGCCGCCCACCATCAACATCTTCTCGCAAGACCCCGAATGCGACCTCGATTACTGCGCCAATACGGCGCGGGATCTCAAGATCGACGCCGCGCTCAAGAACAACTTCGGGTTCGGCGGCACCAACGGCTCGCTGGTCTTCAAGCGCGTTTGACCGTCGCCAGGGAGTGCATGCATACGCCCGAAATCCGGGAATGGCCGCTGCGGCCCGAACAGCAGCGGCCTGACCTGATTGGGTTGCAGGCGGCCCATCCCCAGCGCTACCCCGGACTCTTTCTCAGCAGCGGCGATAGCGGCTGGGACATCTTGTTTGCCTTTCCGCAGGACCTCACTCGCATCGATGCCGCAGACGGTCTCGCGCGCCTGCAGGCGCACCCGGCGATGCAGCGCCGGATCGAGCCGTCCGGCGACACAGCCGGGCTGCCGTTCAGCGGCGGCTGGCTGTGCGCCTGGGCCTATGAGCTGGGCGGGCTGTTCGAGCCCAGCGCCGGCGCGGCCGTGGACGAAACCGGCTTTCCGGTGGCCTGGCTGCTGCGCATTCCGGCGGCGATCCTGTTCGATCGCGCAAACGGCCGTTGCTTGTTGCTGGCCGAAGCCGGCCAGTCCGGCCTGTTCGACCTGATGCAGGATGATCTGACCACCGCCACGCCGCCGCTGCCCGCAGTGCCGACCCTGCGTACGCTGCAGGAAGACGACCCGGCCGCGTTTCTGGCAGGCGTCGCCCGCATCCAGGATTACATCCGTGCCGGCGACGTGTTCCAGGTCAACCTGTCGCGCGGCTGGCGCGGTGAATTCGCGGCGCCGGCATGCGCCGCCGCGTTGCTGGAGCGCCTGATGCGGAAAAACCCGGCGCCGTTTTCCGCGCTGCTGCAGATGGGCGACTGGGCGATCGTGAGTTCGTCGCCCGAGCGGCTGGTGCGCCTGGGGCGCGACGGTGTGCTCGAAACGCGTCCGATCGCAGGCACCCATCCGCGCAGCGAGGATGCGGCGGAAGACGCCGCGCTGCGCGCGCGCCTCGAGGCGCATCCGAAGGAGCGCGCCGAACACGTGATGCTGGTCGATCTCGAGCGCAACGACCTCGGGCGGGTCTGCGAACCGGGCAGCGTCGAGGTGGTGGCGCTGATGGAAATCACCAGCTACCGCCACGTCCATCACATCGAATCGACCGTGCGCGGCCGGCTGCGTGACGGCGTCAGCGTGTTCGACGCCTTGCGCGCCGTGTTTCCTGGCGGCACCATTACCGGCTGTCCCAAGGTGCGAACCATGCAGATCATCCGCGAACTCGAACAGACGCCGCGACGCAGCTATACCGGCAGCGTCGGCTACATCAACTGCGACGGCAGCTTCGACTTCAACATCCTGATCCGCAGCTTTTTGCTGCATGGGGACACGGTCGATTTTCGCGCCGGCGCCGGCATCGTTGCCGATTCCGTCGCGACCCGCGAACTCGACGAAACCCGTGCCAAGGCGCGCGGCCTGTTGCGTGCGCTTGAACCATGACCCTCGTCAACGGCCAGCCTTGCGAAACCATCGACGCGCGCGACCGCGGTTTGGCCTACGGCGACGGCGTCTTCCGCACGTTGCGGATGCAGGCCGGCCAGCCGCTGTGGTGGTCCGACCATTACGCCACGCTCGCAGCCGACTGCGCGGCGCTGGGGCTGGCGTGTCCCGACGAGGCGCTGTTGCACCGCGAAGCCTGCGCGGTGGCCGAAGCCGCGGCGGGCGTCGTCAAGATCGTGATCACGCGCGGGATCGCTGCGCGCGGTTATGCCATGGCGGATGGGCAAGCGGTCACCCGGCTGGTAATGTCCGCGCCGCTGCCGGCGCATGCCGGCGCCGATGCACCACAGGCGATCACGGCGCGCTGGTGCAGCCTGCAGCTGGCACGCCAGCCGCGGCTGGCCGGCATCAAGCACCTGAACCGGCTGGAGAACGTGCTGGCACGGGCCGAATGGGACGACCCGGCCATTGTCGAAGGCCTGCTGTGCGATACCGACGGCATGGTGGTCGGCGGCGTCATGAGCAATCTGTTCTGGGCGCGGGACGGCGTGCTGTTCACGCCGGATCTCGGGCAGTGCGGCGTCGCCGGCGTGGCACGCGCACGCCTGCTGCGCGCCGCAGCGCGCCGCGGCATCCCCACCCGTATCGAACGCCTGCCGCCTGCCGCTATACTCGCGGCAGACGAGCTGATGATCTGCAACAGTCTGATGGGTGTGCGTCGCGTGGCCCGACTGGGCGATGCGAACTGGTCGCCCGCCGGTTGGACCGAGACCCTGAATACGGCCTTGTATGAAGACAATTAAACGACTGCTCGCGCTGGCGCTGATCGCCGCGCTGATGCTGGCAGGCGGATTGGCCTGGTACGCCAGCCAGCCGCTGCGCATCGAGCCCTTGCCGAAAACCCTCAACGTCGTGCCCGGCACGCACCTGCGGCAGCTGAGCACGCAGCTGGAACGCGAGGGCGTGATCGCCAATGCCCCGCTGTTCTGGCTGCTGGCGCGCGCGTTGGGCCGCGGCGACGCGCTCAAGGTCGGCGTCTACACTTTCGACCGGCCGCTGACGCCGCTGGCGCTGCTGGCCAAAATCGAACGCGGCGAGGTGTCTCAGGTTGCGGTGCAGTTGATCGAGGGCTGGAACTGGCGCGAAGTGCGCGCCGCGCTCGCCGCACAGCCGCTCTTGAAGAACGACAGCGCCGGCATGAGCGACGCCGAGCTGATGCAGGCGATCGGCGCCGAGGAAAGCCATCCCGAAGGCCTGTTGTTCCCCGACACCTATTTTTTCGCTCCCCATTCGTCTGATCTCACCGTGCTGCGGCGTGCCTATCGCCTGCAGCAGCAGAAGCTGATAGCGGCGTGGGAAACCCGCGCGCCGGGCCTGCCGTATGCCACGCCGTACGAGGCGCTGATCATGGCATCGATCGTGGAAAAGGAAACCGGCGCTGCGTTCGAACGCGCGGAAATCGCCGGCGTGTTCGTCAACCGCCTCAGGCTGCGGATGCGCCTGCAAACCGACCCCACCGTCATCTATGGCGTGGGCGCGCGTTTCGACGGCAACCTGCGCAAGATCGACCTGCAGACCGACACGCCCTACAACACCTACACCCGCAGCGGGCTGCCACCGACGCCGATTGCGATGCCCGGCGAGGCGGCGATCCGCGCCGCGCTCAATCCGGCGAAGACCGATGCGTTGTATTTCGTCTCGCGCAACGACGGCACCCATGTGTTTTCCAGCACTCTTGAAGCGCACAACCGCGCCGTCAACCGCTACCAGAGACGATGAGCACGCCCGGCCGATTCATCACCCTCGAAGGCGTCGATGGCGCCGGCAAGAGCACGCATCTCGCCTTCGTCGCCGACTGGCTGCGCCAGCAGGGCAGGGAAGTCGTCGTCACCCGCGAGCCCGGCGGCACGCCGCTCGGCGAAACCCTGCGCGAACTGCTGCTGCATCAGGCGATGGATCCCGATACCGAGCTGCTGCTGATGTTTGCTGCACGTCAGCAGCATCTGGCCGAATTGATCCTGCCGACGCTGGCGCGCGGTGCCTGGGTGGTGTCCGACCGCTTCACCGACGCCAGCTACGCCTACCAGTGCGGCGGGCGCGGCATTGCGGCCGCGCGCATTGCCGTGCTGGAGAGCTGGGTGCAGCGCGGCTTTGCCCCCGATCTGACGCTGCTGTTCGACGTGCCGCCCGAGGTGGCCGAGGCGCGCCGCTCGGCCGCGCGCGCAGCCGACCGTTTCGAGCGCGAGGCCGACAGTTTTTTCAGCCGCGTGCGCAATGCCTATCTCGACCGTGCGCAGGCCGAACCGTCGCGCATCCGCGTGCTGGATGCGCGCCAGAGCATTGCCGAACTGCAGACCGAAATCGGTCACCTTTTGCAGGATCTGGCGTGAACGCCCCTTATCCCTGGCTGGACGCCGCCTGGAAGCGCCTGTTGGCCACCCGAGCCCGTCCGGCGCAGGCCCTGTTGTTGACGGGGCCGCGCGGCGTGGGCAAGGGGGCGCTGGCGCAGGCGTGGGCGCAGGCCCTGCTGTGCGAGGCACCACAGCCCGACGGCGGGGCCTGCGGCCAGTGCGCAGCCTGCCACTGGTTCGAAACCGGCGGCCACCCCGATTTCCGCCTGGTCCGCCTGCAGGAAAAGACCACCAAGGACGGAGAAACCCGCCTGGCCACTGCGATCGAGGTCGACCAGGCGCGCGAGGCGGTCGATTACGTCCAGTTGTCCACCTACCGGGCCGGGTTCCGGGTGGTGCTGGTGAATCCGGCGGACAGCCTCAACCTGGCCGCCGCCAACGCGCTGTTAAAGGTGCTGGAGGAACCGCCGTTAAATACGGTGTTCGTACTGGTGTCGGATCAGCCGCGACGTCTGCTGCCGACCATCCGCAGCCGGTGCACCCGGCTCGACATCGGCCTGCCGCCGCTTGATCTGGCTGCACAATGGCTGGACGCGCAGGGGGTGGACGATGCGATCCAGCTGCTGGCGCTTTCCGGCGGCACCCCGCTCGATGCGCAGCGCTGGGCCGAAGGCAGCGAACTGGACGAACGCCGTGGCGTGCTGGAAAGTCTGGCGCGTCCCGCAAAACTCGATCCGGTGACCCTGGGCGAGCGCTGGAAAGCCGTCAGTCCGCAGACCTGGCATAACGTGGTGTACAAGTGGCTGGGCGACCTGCTGGCGGTCAGACTGCGCGGCAGCGTGCAGTTCAACCGCGACTTTACTGACGTGCTGGCGCAGTTGGGCCAGCAGGCCGACCTGGCGAAGCTGCTGGCGCTGGCCCGCAAGCAGGCGAACGAAGGCAGGACCCTGGCGCATCCGCTCAACCGGGCCTTGCAGCTGGAGGCCTGGCTGATTCAGTACCGGCACGTGTTTGATTGATGAGAGACGAACGATGAACGCAACCGCCAACGATGTAACAGGACAGGTCCGCCCCGGCGTGCTGTCGCTGTCGATCAAGGAAAAATCCGCCCTGTTCGCGGCCTACATGCCCTTCGTCAAGGGCGGCGGCCTGTTCATCCCCACCACCAAGAGCTACAAGATGGGCGAGGAAGTCTTCATGCTGCTGACGCTGATGGAGGACCCCGTCAAGTTGCCGGTGTCCGGCAAGGTGGTGTGGGTGACGCCCACCGGCGCGCACGGTAGCCGCACCCAGGGCGTGGGCGTGCAGTTCGCGTTCAACGAAAGCGGCAAGGCGGCGCAACACAAGATTGAAGGTTTGCTCGGCGGTTCGTTAAAATCGGTGCGTCCCACGCACACCATGTAGCGCCCCAGCCGCCTGGCGGTGCACCGGGTTTTTTTGACGAAGACGCGTTTGCCCGCGTATGCACCGCATGTACATCGACTCCCACTGCCACATCAATTTCCCCGACCTTGCCGGCAAGCTGCCCGCGGTGTTCGATCGCATGGCTGCCAACCAGGTTAGCCACGCGCTGTGCATCAGCGTGGAACTGGAAAAGTTTCCCGAAATCCGCAGCCTCGCCGAAACGCATCCCAATGTGTATGCCTCGGTCGGCGTGCATCCCGACCACGAGGACTGCACCGAACCGACGGTGGACGAACTGGTTGCGCTGGCCGACCACCCGAAGGTGGTCGCGATCGGCGAGACCGGGCTGGATTATTTCCGCCTGACCGGCGACCTCGAATGGCAACGCGAACGCTTCCGCACCCATATCCGCGCCGCGCGAGCCTGTAACAAGCCGCTGGTGATCCATACCCGTTCCGCCGCCGACGATACCCTGCGCATCATGCTGGAGGAGCACGCGGGCGAGGCGGGCGGCGTGATGCACTGCTTCACCGAGAGCCTTGCGGTGGCCGAGGCGGCCATCGAGCAGGGTTTCTACATCTCGTTTTCCGGCATTGTCACGTTCAAGAATGCCGCCAGCCTGCGCGAGGTGGCGGCCGCCATACCCCTGGAGCGCATGCTGATCGAGACGGATTCGCCGTATCTGGCGCCGGTGCCGCACCGGGGGCAGACCAACGAGCCGGCCTTCGTCATGCATGTGGCCGAGGAAATCGCAAGGGTGCGCGGGATGCGCGTCGAGGCGGTGGGCGAGGCAACCACACAGAATTTCTTCCGCCTGTTTGCCGCGGCGCGCCCCTGAGTCAGCCGGCGCGCGCCTGGCGCAGCGGCGCCTTCCAGCTTTCGCCCCGCACCCAGGCGTAGTAGTCGGTGGCCGATACCGGTTTCGAGAACAGATACCCCTGCGCCTGATCGCAGCCCAGCAGACACAGCTCGGACAGGATGGCTTCGTTTTCCACGCCTTCGGCCACCACGTGCAGGCCGAGGTTGTGCGCGAGATCGATGGTCGAGCGCACGATCACGCGGTCACTGGCGTCGTTCACCATGTTCTTGACGAATGAGCGGTCGATTTTGAGTTCGTTCACCGGCAGCTGCTTCAGGTACGCGAGGGAGGAGTAGCCGGTACCGTAGTCGTCGATCGACAGCTTGCAGCCGATGGCATCGAGCCGCCGCAGGTTCTCCAGCGCGTGGCCCGGATCGTCGAGGATCGCACTCTCGGTGATTTCCAGGCAGATACGCTGCGCCTCGCAGCCATGCTGCTTGAGCAGCCCGGCGAAATAGTCCGGCAACTCGGCGTTCATCAGGTCGCGTGCCGACAGGTTGATCGAAATGTTCACCGCCAGCCCGCTGTGTGCCCATTCGGCGCATTGCCGCACGCCTTCGTTCAGTACCCAGGTGGTGATTGCCTTGATGTAGCCGGTCTGTTCGGCGAAGGGGATGAAGTCATCGGGCGGCACCAGGCCGCGCTGCGGGTGGACCCAGCGCACCAGCGCTTCCGCCGAATGCGCATTGCTATTCTTGAGATCGACCTTGGGCTGGTAGAACAGCGTCAGGTGATTGTTTTCCACGGCATCGCGCAGCTCGCTCATCAGCGACAGCCGCGCCAGCGTGTTGTGGTCGTGGCGGGCGTCGTATTCCGCATAGCCCGAGCCGGTGCGCTTGGCCTCGTGCAGGGCGACGTTGGCGCAACGCAGCAGCGTGGTGATGTCGTCGCCGTGCAGCGGTGCTGACGCAATGCCGATGCTGCCGCGCATGTCGATGATCTGACCGTCGAGCGTCATCGGCTGCTCCAGTGCTTCCAGCAGGGCGCGTGCGACCTTGCGCGCATGCTCCGGGCCATCGGTCGGCAACAGCACCGCGAATTCGTCACCGCCCAGCCGTGACACCGTGTCCGACGCGCGGCGCAGGGCGTCCTGCAGGCGCTGCGCCACTTCCTTCAGCAGCAGGTCGCCGATGGGATGACCGAGCGTGTCGTTCACATACTTGAAGCGGTCAAGGCCCAGCAGCAGCACGGTGAGGGGCTTGCCGACGCGCCGGGTGGCATGCAGCGCCTGCTGCAGACGGTCGTGAAACATGGTCCGGTTGGGCAGGCCGGTGAGCACATCGCGGTAGGCCAGGTCGAGGATATGCGCCTCGCGCGTGGCGATCTCGGTACTCATGTGTTCGAATGCATGGGCCAGATCGGCGATTTCATTGCGTCCGTCGATCACCGGTTTTTCACCGTAGTTGCCCTGGGCGATCCGCTGTGCAAACCCGGCCAGCGCCTGGATCGGACGGGTGACGCCGCGTGCGATCGCCAGGCTCAGCAGTCCCGACAGCAGCAGCCCGAATGCACCCAGGATCAAGAGCTTGTCGCGCAGGTCGCGGAAGGGCGCCAGCGAGGCATCGAGCGATTTTTGCAGCACCGCGAAAGACTGCTGGCCATCCGGAGACGGTAGCCGGGCGCGCAGGCTGAGGTAGCTGCCGGCGTCGGTGGCGATCTTGCTGATGTTGTCGGCACCGACGCCGCCGCTGCCCAGCGCCGCGTCGAGGGCGCCGAGCGGGGCGTCGTCGAGCGTGCTGGCATGCACGGTCCAGTCGTCGTCGAGATGCCGGCTGACATAGCTGACGTCGGTGTGGGTGATGGTGCCGATCTCGCGCGCGAGCCCGGCGTCGATCCGGAAGCCGGCCACGATCGCGCCGATCGGCAGCGGAGCGGTGACCGGCACGGTGATGAGCTGGTACAGGCGGCCCTGAATACGTTCGATCAGCACGGTGGGATTGCGCTGCGGCTCACGCGGATTGAGCCAGGCCAGCTGGCTGGGATCGATCGCCTGCGGGGTGGCGGCGCTGGGCGTAATCTGGCCGTCGAGTCCGACGAACAGCATCAGGTCGGCCTCGATGCGGCCGCCGTGGTTGTCGAGCGCCGAGGCGATGGTTTCGGCATCGCGGCTGGCGACGGCTTCGCGGAATCCATAGTCGGCTGCGAGGATGCGCGCGCCCTGGGTCAGAAACGCCGTGTTCTGGTCAAACAGGCGGACAAACACGCGTTTTGCAGTTTCCAGCTCCTCGCCGAGGGTCTGGTTGACGATCGCGAGGCCGAGCGTGCTGGTGACCACAATGCTGCCCAGTTGCGTAACCAGAATCAGCAGGAAGAAAAAAACGAAAATCTGGCTTTGCAGCGTCTTGAAGCGAAAGCGTTTCATGTGCGTGCGCTTCAGTCCGAGGGCCGCGCCGGCAGGGTGAGCGTCTGCGTCATGTCCGCCTTCAGGCTGAGCGGCATCGTCAGCGCCTGCGTGTCGGGCCGCATGTAATGCCAGGCGACCAGCGTGTAATTGCCCGCCGGCACATCGACGATCCGGGCCGTGCCGCGCGCATCGGTGATGGCGAACCAGGGCGTGTCCACCACCAGCAGGTGGGCGATCATGTTGTCGTGAATATTGCAGCCCATCACCACGTAACCCGCCTTGTCGAACAGGATGGGCATGCTGGGCGTGTCGGCATACAGCTTGATTTCGAAGCGCTTGGGCGGTGAAAACGAGTAGACGTGGTGACGGATGTTGTCGCGGTTGGGGAAGCTGACGCGGGTGCCGGTTTGCACCACGGAGACCAGCGGAACGAAGGTTTTGTCGACCTGGTCGATGCGCGTGGGCACTGGGGCGGGCAGGGCAGCTACGGGCCGGGCGGGCAGCAGATAGACCACGACGTCCTCGACGGCGGCGCCGACTGCGGATTTCAGCTGCAGCGTCAGTTGGGCGGCCTGCGCGCTGCCGGCTGCGGCAAGCAGCGCAGCGGCTGCGAGGATGCGCTGTAGGTGAGAGGTCATGTTCCCGGAATACGCTGCTTCATCCTGATGTATCGGATGTTGCCGCCTATCCTTGAGTGCCGGCCGGGCCACCCCTCCTTGCGTGCTGCTCGGATCCGCGCGAGTGGCCGGCTAGAACCCGTTGCCTGGGTGGTTCTGGGCGAGAACATCGCGGTCGACGGCCTGTGGACGATGCAAATAATAGCCTTGCCCGTAGTTCACCCCGATTTCCTGTAGCGCCCTGAGCGTCGCTTCGTCCTCTATGAACTCGGCCACGCAGGCGATTTTCAGTGTCTTTGCGATCTGGGTGATCGCGACCACGATCGAGTGGTCGTGGTCGTCGTGCACCATGTTGCGCACGAAGCTGCCGTCGATCTTCAGGTAATCCACCGGCAGCATCTTCAGATAGCCGAAGGAGCTGAGGCCGCTGCCGAAATCGTCGAGTGAGAACTGGCAGCCCATTTTCTTCAATTCGGTCATGAAACGGGCTGCATGCGATACGTTGCGAATGGCCGCGGTTTCGGTGATTTCGAACGTGATCAGGCCGGGCCTGACGCCGCTGCGCAGGATTTCGCGCCTGACGAAATCGAGCAGGTCTTCCTGCCCCAGCGATTGTCCGGACAGGTTGATCGCGTAGCTGGCCATGCCCAGCGCCTTGCCATGGGTGGCGATGAGCTTGAGCGCATTGCGGATCACCCAGCGGTCGATGTCCGGCATGTGACGGAAGCGTTCGGCGGCCGGGATCAGGCGGCCCGGCAGGATCAGCGAGCCGTCTTCTTCCAGCATGCGCACCAGCAGTTCGCAATGGGGCGCGCCGCCGGCCGGGTCGAGCGGCAGGATCTTCTGGTAATGCAGCACGAAGCGGTCGTTTTCCAGCGCATTGGGAATGCGTGCCGACCACTGCATTTCCAGATGACGCCGCGCCTGTTCAACGTCGTCGAGGTTGGAGATGTGGATCTGGTTGCGGCCTTTGTCCTTCGCCATGAAACAGGCGATATCGGCGTTGCTGAAGACTTCCGCCGCGGTGCCGGTGTCCGGCCGGATGGGCACCACGCCGATGCTGATGCCGACCTCGAAGGTCTGGCCATCCCACAGGTAGCGGTAGTCGTGCACCCGGTTGCGGATATCCTCGGCCAGGGCACGCGCCTCGTTCATCGGCACATTGCGCAACAGCACGCCGAATTCGTCGCCGCCGAGACGGGCGACGGTGTCGGTGTCGCGCACGCGATGCCGAATCATCGTGGCCAGCTCAATCAGCAGGCCGTCGCCGGCGATATGACCGCAGGTGTCGTTGACCACCTTGAACTGGTCCAGGTCCATATAGCAGAAAGCATGGTCGGTGCCGTCGGTCTTGGCTTCCTTGAGAGTTTCTCCGATCTGTCGTTCGAACTCGCGGCGGTTGATCAGCCCGGTCAGCACGTCGTGGGTGGCCTGGTAGGCGAGTTTGCGCGAAGTCTCGCGGGCCTCGGTCACGTCGTGGAACACCAGCACGGCACCGATGGTCTTGCCGTCCTTGCCGCGGATCGGCGCCGCGGTTTCCTCGACTGCGTACTGATTGCCATCGGCGCTCACGAGCTGG
The DNA here is from genome assembly GCA_964623745.1 of uncultured Thiobacillus sp. Taxonomy (GTDB): domain Bacteria; phylum Pseudomonadota; class Gammaproteobacteria; order Burkholderiales; family Thiobacillaceae; genus Thiobacillus. The sequence goes on from CAZUVC010000041.1 coordinate 26,715, forward strand.
GCTTGGTTGGCGCCGCTGATCAGCGTGTCCTCGGCCAGGCACAGACGCACCGGATTCGCGAGCGGGCTGCCGGTGGCCTGGTCCTGCACCCGGTAGAGGATTTCGATGGGTTTGCCGAGGGCGTCGGCGAGCGCGTGGCCGGTCAGCGTTTCCGCCACCGGGTTCAGATAGCGCACGCGGCCCTCGAGGTCGGTGGTGATGACGCCGTCACCGATGGAATGCAGCGTCACCTCGGCGCGCTCCTTTTCCTCGTGCAGCGCCTGCTCGGACTGATGCAGCGCCTCGATCCGGTTGCGGATCGCCTCGGTCATGGTATTGAAGTTGCTGGCCAGCACGCCGATTTCGTCGCGGCTGGTCACCGGGATGAAGAGCCCGTAATCGCCTGCACTGACTTTCCGGGTGGCCGCCAGCAGCGACTTGATATGGCGCGTCAGCAGATAACCGGCCAGCCCGAGCGCAAGCAGGGTGAACAGGATTTCCGCGCCGGCGATCAGCAGGCTCTGGCGCAGGATGTTGTCTTTCGACGCCATGTAGGACGCCAGCGACAGGCCGTAGCGTGCATGGCCCACGGTTTCGCCGGCGAGCGTGATCGGGATGCTGGTGTCATAGATCAGATCGTCCATGCTTTGCCGGATGTCCTGGTCGAGCAGGGGCATGCGGGTCGCGTCAATATTGCCAGCCTGGGCATAGACGACGTGCTTGTCGTCGTAGACGACGACGTAGTCGAGTTCGGCGGCCTTGCTGCTGACCAGCTGGTTGAGGATTTCCCGGATTGCGGCATGGTCGCGTTCGAACAGGCGGGCGCCGAGCGAGGCGTTGAGCAGCGGGTTGACGGTCTGCTGCCGCGCCTCGGTGCGCTCTTCCATCACGTCGGTCATCAGGCGCAGGCTGTTGGCGATCAGGAGTCCCAGCATCGTCACCTCGATGAGGATGCTGACGATGACCAGCCGGGTGCGGATGGACTGGAAGAAGGGGGTGGCGCTGTCGGTCACGGTTGGGCCGGGGGGGTAAGGATGCGGGTATAGGGGTCCATCCGCCGCATCACCCGGTCGTCGATGTGCTTGAACTTTTCGTAGCCGGTGGTGGCAAAGTAGGATTCGCTGCCGGGGACCTGGTGGAAGTCGAGCAGCAACCCCTTGATCCGGGCGACATCCGGTGCCGGCAGACGCTTGTTCGCCATCAACAGAAAACCCGGCAATTCCTCGGTGGTGCCGATCACCCGCATGCGGTTCTTTTGCTGGTCTTCCAGGACCCGCCATAACAGCGTGCCCGTCACCGAGGCATCGGCCTCACCCCGGACCGGCGCGTGCATGGCGTTGTTGTGGGTGCGTGTCTCGATGATCGTCACCGATTCGCCGGGAGCCAGACCTTTCTGCCTGAGCAGCTGTTCCGCCATCTGGTAAATGAGGGACACCTGCTGCGCGATCATCACCGTCCTGCCCTTCAGGTCTTCGATCCTGTGGATGTCAGAATCCTTGCGGGCGAGGAAGATGCCCTGCACGACATGGCCGGTCTGCGCCAGGCGCTGGTAGCCGTCGCGGGTTTCGGCCAGGCGGCCGAGGTGAGGCGCGGTGATGATGATGTCGTACTGCCCCGCATGGGTGCGGTCAATGAAGGCATGGAAGTCCGGCGCGGTGACCAGGGTGATCGGGCGCTGCAGGCTTTTGGCGAGATACTCCTTGAGCGGGGTGTGGAAGGCGGCCAGTTGGCCCGGCGAGACATAGGGAAACACCCCCAGTACCAGCGGCGTTTTTTCGCTGGCAGCAGCGTAAAACGGGTTCAGTGCCAGAGCCGCCAACAGCATGACGGATCCAATCCAGTGTTTCATTTCACGCACCTCCTCGGTTCCCCGCTGCGGACTCATGTCGGCAGATCGATCCGGAGCGTATGCGCAGTCCGAACCGCACCCGGATCATTCGTTTGTTTACGGCAATTTGATTGAAATATTGAATACTGACAAGGGGTTATTTCTTCCCGGCCGCCTGCGCCAGGCGGCTGAGGACGTGCGCCGCCGCGCGCAGGCCGAAGCTGGCGGTGACGCATACAGAAGACCCGAAGCCGGCGCAGTTGAGCCCGTGCAGCGCCGCGTCCTCGGGTCGCTCGTCGCATACGGCGCCTTCGGCCTCGGGGTAGGCGAGCGGCTCCGTGGAATACACGCAGTCGACGCCCAGCTTGCGGCCGGCTGCGGGATAGCCGTGCTCGCGGCGCAACCGGCTGCGCACCTTGGCGAGCAGCGGATCCTCGGTGGTGCGGGCAAGATCGGCCAGTTCGATGCGGCCGGGGTCGGTTTGCCCACCCGCGGCGCCTACGCACACCAGCTTCATGCGCTGGCGCCGGCAGTGGGCGATCAGCGCGACCTTGGCGCGTGCGTTGTCGATCGCGTCCACCACATAGTCGAAGTCGCCTGCCAGCAGGTCCGCCACGTTGTCGGGGGTCAGGAATTCCTCCACCCCCGTCACCTGGCAGCGCGGGTTGATGGCGTGGATGCGCTCGGCCATGGCCTGGGTTTTCGACTTGCCGAGTTCGTGCGTCAGCGCATGCACCTGGCGGTTGATATTGGATTCGGCCAGATGGTCGGGGTCGATCAGGGTCAGCCGGCCGATGGCGGTGCGTGCCAGCGCCTCGGCCGTCCAGGCGCCGACGCCGCCGATGCCGATGACGCAGACATGCGACTGCTGAAAACGCGCGAGCGCTGCCGCGCCGTACAGCCGGCGTACTCCGCCGAATCGCCGTTCGAAATCGATCGCGTGTTCGCCGGTAAAAAGCTCGGTCATGCAGCGGAAGAAAAGGGGGTGCGGAAAGACAGCGGCCGGGGAGAACCCGGCCGCTGAGGTTTACAGACTGGCGCTTTCCAGTTCGAACTGGATCGCCTGGATGCCGGCCTTGGCGCAGGCTTCGTCCTGCGCACCGGTGGCGGCGCCCGAGATGCCGATCGCGCCGATGATGTTGCCAGCGGCCTCGATCGGCAAGCCGCCTGCGGAGAACACCAGGCCTTCGACCTTGCCGACCGAGAACGGGTGGGTGAAGCGGTTTTCCATGCTCGAGGTGGCGGCATTGAAGTTGACTGCGGTGTTGGCCTTTTGCTTGCTGATCTCAAGCGTGATGCGCGGCGCCAGGGTGTCACGCAAGACCGCCATCGGATCGCCGCTGCGGTCCACCACGGTGACCCCGATCTGGATGCCTTCCTTGCGGCAGGCGTCGAGCGCGGCGCGCGCCATTTTTTCCGACGCCTCGACCGTCAGTCGCGGAATCTTGACAATGACCGGGACGTCGGCGGCCAGGGCGGGAAAGGCGAAAAATACGGCACAGCTGGCAACGATCAGTGAGGGTTTGCGCATGTTCATGTCTCCTTGGTGTAGTGGAAGCAAGGCGGGTCCCGCTCCGGAATATCCGAGGCGTGAACCCGGAGTTTACTGCCCGAAGAAGGATTTCACCTTGTCCATGAACGACTGCGCGCGCGGGTTATTGTTCCGCCCCGGGCTCAAGGCCTCGAATTCCCGCAGCAATTCGCGTTGACGCTCGGACAGGTTGACCGGCGTTTCGATTTGCATGTGGCACAAGAGGTCGCCCGGCGCATGGCTGCGCACACCCTTGATGCCCTTGCCGCGCAGGCGGAACACCTTGCCCGACTGCGTCTCGGCCGGAATCTTGATCTTGGCGTGGCCTTCCAGCGTGGGGATCTCGACCTCGCCGCCGAGCGCGGCGGTGGCAAAGCTGATCGGCATTTCGCAATGCAGGTCGTCGCCGTCGCGCTTGAACACCGGATGGTCTTTCAGGTGGATGACCACATAGAGGTCGCCCGCCGGTCCCCCGTTGACCCCGGCTTCGCCCTCGCCGCCAAGACGGATGCGGTCGCCGCTGTCGACCCCGGCGGGAATTTTCACCGACAGCGTCTTGTGCTTCTTGACGCGGCCTTCACCGTGGCAGGCCGTGCAGGGATCGGCCACCATCTTGCCGGTGCCGCTGCAGCGCGGGCAGGTCTGCTGCACCGAGAAAAAGCCCTGCTGGATGCGCACCTGGCCGTGACCGCCGCAGGTGGTGCAGGTGGTCGGCGTGGTGCCCGGCTTGGCGCCGCTGCCGTGACAGGTGCCGCATTCCTCCAGCGTCGGGATGCGGATCTTGGTCTCGGTGCCGCGCGCAGCTTCTTCCAGCCCGATTTCCAGGTTGTAGCGCAGGTCGGCACCGCGGTAGACGCGGTCGCGGCGATTGCCGCCCGCGCCGCCGCCGAAGATGTCGCCGAAGATGTCGGAGAAGGCATCGGAAAACCCGCTGCCGCCGCCACCCATGCCGGCCTGCTGGTCGACGCCGGCATGGCCGAACTGGTCGTAGGCCGCGCGCTTGTCGGCGTCGGACAGGACTTCATAGGCCAGCTTGGCTTCCTTGAATTTTTCTTCCGCGCCCTTGTCGTCCGGGTTGCGGTCGGGGTGGTGCTTCATGGCCAGCTTGCGGTAGGCCTTCTTGATGTCTTCGTCCGAGGCATTCTTGGCGAGGCCGAGGACTTCGTAGTAGTCGCGTTTTGACATGGGGTGATAAGAAAAGGGGGAAGGGTAAAGGGGGAAGGGTGAAAGGAAAAGGGAAAAGGGAGACCGGTTTTACCCTTCTCCCTTGAGCGCCCCAGGCGCGGTCCCTTCCCCCTTCACGAACTTACTTGTCCTTCACCTCTTCGAACTCGGCATCGACCACATTGTCGTCGGCTGCGCCCGCGTTGCCGCCGGGTGCGGCACCGGCCGGTTGCGCCTGGGGCTGCTCGGTCTTGTACATCTCTTCGGCGAGCTTGTGGCTGGCAGTGGCGAGCGCCTGGGTCTTGGCCTCGATCGTGTCCTTGTCGCCTTCGCGCACGGCCTCCTCGCACTCCTTCAGTGCGGTCTCGATCGCGGCCTTCTCGTCGGCCGACACCTTGTCGCCGTAGTCGGCGAGCGACTTCTTCACCGAGTGGATCATGCCGTCGGCGGCGTTGCGTGCAGTCGCCAGTTCCACCGCCTTGTGGTCTTCTGCGGCGTTGGCTTCGGCGTCCTTCACCATGCGCTGGATTTCCTCTTCGCTCAAGCCGGACGACGCCTGGATCTTGATCTTGTTCTCCTTGCCGGAAGCTTTGTCCTTGGCCGACACATGCAGAATGCCGTTGGCGTCGATGTCGAAGGTGACCTCGATCTGCGGCATGCCGCGCGGCGCCGGCGGGATGTCGGACAGGTTGAACTGGCCGAGGCTCTTGTTGCCGGAGGCGATTTCACGCTCGCCCTGTAGCACGTGCACCGTCACCGCGCTCTGGTTGTCGTCGGCGGTGGAGAACACCTGGCTCGCCTTGGTCGGGATGGTGGTGTTCTTGTGGATGAGCTTGGTCATCACGCCGC
>CAZUVC010000042.1:0-31123 GCA_964623745.1 uncultured Thiobacillus sp.
GGGGCCGAGCAGGTACAGGTCATTTTCGTCACGGTCGATCCCGAACGCGACACCCCGGAGGTGCTGAAAACCTTCGTCCCCGCCTTCAACCCGGACTTCCTCGGCATGTACGCCGAGGAGGCCGCGCTGCGCGAATTGGCGAAGGAATTCAAAGTGGTCTATCAAAAGACATCGGTAAAAGGCGTGGACGATTACCTGATCGACCACAGCGCAGGCACCTATGTGTTTGATAAACAAGGTAACTTGCGGCTCTTGATGTCCTACGGCAGCAGCCCGGACGCCATTGCCCAGGACCTGAAAGTCCTGCTGGCGGCGTCCTGAACCTTGTCCCTGAGGGCGGGGTGGGTTGCAGGGGTCGGCCGGACTGACTTATAATCCCGCAGTTTTTTAATATAAGCATATGCTGTAATAAGGCGCGGCCCAGCGCCCTTTCGCGGACAACAGGAGCGGTCGATGGCGGTAACCACATATTCCGGTGCGGAACAATACAACTTTGATATCGTTAAGAAATTTTCCGTCATGTCGCTGGTGTGGGCGGTGGTCGGCATGTTTGTCGGCGTCTATATCGCGTCCGAGCTGGCCTGGCCGTTTCTCAACTTCGACAGCCCCTATTTCTCCTTCGGACGCTTCCGCCCGGTTCATACCAGCGCGGTGATTTTCGGCTTCGGCGGCTCGGCGCTGTTTGCCACCTCCTACTATGTCGTGCAGCGTACCTGCCAGACCCGCCTGATTTCTGACGGCATGGCCAGCTTCACCTTCTGGGGCTGGCAGACCGTGATCGTGCTGGCTGCGCTGTCCTATGTGATGGGCTATTCGCAGGGCCGCGAGTACGCCGAGATGGAATGGCCGATCGACCTGCTGATCCTGGTGGTGTGGGTCACCTACCTGATCCTGTTCGTCGGCACCATCATGCGCCGCAAGCAGCCGCACATCTACGTCGCCAACTGGTTCTACCTCGCCTTCATCCTGGCCACCGCGCTGCTGCACACCTTCAACAACCTGGCGATGCCGGTTGATCTGTTCTCGATGAAGTCCTACAGCCTGTTCGCCGGCACCCAGGACGCGATGACGCAGTGGTGGTACGGCCACAACGCGGTGGGCTTCTTCCTGACCGCCGCCTTCCTCGGCATGATGTATTACTTTGTGCCGAAGCAGGCCGGCCGTCCGATCTATTCCTATCGCCTGTCCATCGTCCACTTCTGGGCGCTGAGCTTCATGTACATGTGGGTGGGCGCGCACCACCTGCACTGGACCGCGCTACCCGACTGGACCTCGTCCTTGGCCGCCGCGTTCTCGATCCTGCTCCTGATGCCCTCGTGGGGCGGCATGATCAACGGCATCATGACCCTGTCAGGCGCCTGGGACAAACTGCGTACCGACCCGGTGATGCGTTTCATGATCGTCGCGCTGTCGTTCTACGGCATGTCGACCTTCGAAGGCCCGATGATGTCGCTGAAGGAAGTCAACGCCTTGAGCCACTACACCGACTGGACCGTGGGCCACGTGCACTCCGGCGCGCTGGGCTGGGTGGCAATGATCTCGTTCGGCTCGCTGTATCACATGATGCCCAAGCTGTGGGACACCAAGATCTATAGCGCGAAACTGATCGAGTGGCACTTCTGGCTCGCCACCATCGGCATCGTGCTGTACATCGTCGCGATGTGGATTTCCGGTATCACCCAGGGCCTGATGTGGCGCGCCTTCGACGAGTTCGGCAACCTGCAGTACTCGTTCGCCGAATCCGTCGCGGCCATGATGCCCTTCTACGCGATGCGCGCCATCGGCGGCATGTTCTTCCTCACCGGCACCGTGCTGATGACGTACAACATGTTCATGACCATCCGCCAGGGCAAGCGCGAGAGCGCCGCGCTGGAAGCCAAACTGGCCGCCAAGATGGCGCACGCATGATTCAGGGACGATAAGAGATGAACTTCAACTTCAAACACGAATGGATTGAAACCAACATCGGCCTGATGTCCGTGTTGACCATGCTGGCGATCAGCGTCGGCGGACTGGTGGAAATCGCGCCGCTGTTCCTGATCGACGAGACGATCGAGAAGGTCGAGGGCGTGCGCCCCTACACGCCGCTGGAGCAGCGCGGTCGCGACATCTACATTCGCGAAGGCTGCTATACCTGCCATTCGCAGATGATCCGTCCGTTCCGCGACGAGAAGCTGCGCTACGGCCATTATTCGCTGGCCGCGGAGTCGCAGTACGACCACCCGTTCCAGTGGGGCTCCAAGCGTACCGGTCCGGACCTCGCGCGCGTCGGCGGCAAGTATTCGAACGAATGGCACGTGCAGCACATGGTGGCGCCGCGCTCGATGGTGCCCGAGTCGGTGATGCCGAACTACCCCTGGCTCCTGTCCACGCCGCTGGATATTTCCGATGTCGCCGGCCGCATGAAGGCGCTGCGCAAGGTGGGCGTTCCGTATTCGCTGTCGCAGGCCGAGTACGACGCCAACGTCACCAAGTTCGGCGAAACCGTGGCCAAGCAGCTGCACATCCCCGATGCGCAGAAGAATCTGGTCGAACAGGCCAACTTCGGCAACTACGACGGCGATCGCTCCGGCATTTCCGAAATGGATGCGCTGGTGGCCTATCTGCAGGTGCTCGGCACCATGGTCGATTTCAGCAAGTACACCGACGACGCTTTCGTCGGTGACCGCTGATCGCAGGCGGGGAGCACAGCATGGAATGGCTGATGTGGTTTTCCAAACCCGAGAATACCAAGCCACTGGCCCTGATCATTTTTTTCGTCACCTTTATGGGTATCGTGATCTACGTCTACGGTAGCAAGAAGCGGAGCAAGCAACTCGAGTCGTACCGCAATATTCCCTTTCTTGACGATAAACCCGGTCTCGACGACCAGCCAGGCGAACAAGACGGCACGAAGGACAAGCAATGAGCGAGCAAAAACTACAATCTCAAACAGTTCAAACCACCGGCCACGCATGGGACGGCGACCTGCAGGAATACAACAACCCGTTGCCGGTGTGGTGGGTCTACACCTTCTATGCCACGGTGGTGTTCGCGCTGGTGTACTGGACCATCTACCCGTCCTGGCCGCTGGGCAAGGGCTGGATCGGCGGCGTGTCGCAGATCACCTATGTCAACAGCGAAGGCGAAACCAAGACGCACAGCTGGAATACCCGCGCGTTGCTGATGGCTGACATGAACAAGGCCGCGCTCGCACAAAAGCCCTACTTCGACAAGATCGAGGCCATGTCGTACGAGCAGATCGCCCGTGACCCCGAGATGAACGGCTTTATCCTGTCCGCCGGCAAGGTGCTGTTCGCCGACAACTGCGCCGCCTGCCACCAGGCCGGCGGCCAGGGCGTGATCAGCTTCTTCCCCAACCTGACCGACGACGACTGGCTGTATGGCGGTTCATTCGAGAAAATCCATGAAACCCTGATGGACGGACGACGCGGCTACATGCCGGCTTTCAACGAAGTGCTCAACGGCGAGCAGATCGACCAGCTCGCGCATTACGTTGCCAGCCGCTCCGGCATCGAGCACGATGCCGGCAAGGCTGCCGCGGGCGATGTGCTGTTCCGCAGCGAAACCGCCGCCTGTTATTACTGCCACACCAGTGAAGCCACCGGGCGCCAGGACATGGGCGCACCCAACCTCACCGACAACGTCTGGCTGTGGGCCGACGTGCCGGGTGTAGAAACGGGCGAGGGCAAGGTCGCGGCGATCCGCAGCGTCATCGCCGGCGGGCTCAACAAGGGCGTGATGCCGGCATGGGCAGGCCGCTTGACCCCAGAACAAATCAAGGTGTTGACAGTCTACGTACATGAACTGGGCGGTGGGCAGTAAGGCCGCCGGTGACGCGATGAGCAAAGCCCCCGTTTTCGGGGGCTTTTGCTTCACATCCATGCAACCGGTTGCGCCATGCAGACAGGCTTAGAAGACCAGCTCGGTCTTTATCAGAAACGCATTCCCATCGTCACGCGCTCGGTGAAGGGGCGCTTTCGCCGTTTCAAAACCACGGTGCTCGCGCTGGCCTACGCGATCTATTTCCTGCTGCCCTGGCTACCCTGGTCGCGTCTGGATGCGCCGGCGCAGGCGGTGCTGTTCGATCTGCCGGGACGCCGGTTTCTGATTTTCGGCCTGACGGTCTATCCGCAGGACGTCATCTGGCTGGCGCTGCTGCTGTTCATTGCCGCCATCCTGCTGTTTTTCGTGACGGGTCTGGTCGGCCGGGCGTTCTGCGGCTACTTCTGTTTCCAGACGCTGTGGACCGACTTCTTCATCTGGATCGAGCACAAGATCCAGGGCGAGCGACCGGCCCGGGTTCGCCTCTATCGCCAGCCCTGGGACCGCGAGAAAATCCTCAAGGTCGGCGGCACCCACGCGCTGTGGGGCTTGGTGTCGTTCTGGACCGGGCTCACCTTCGTCGCCTATTTCACCTATGCGCCGCAACTGGTGGTGGACTTTTTCACCGGCCAGGCCGCTTCAGCGGCCTACATCACGACCGGCATCCTGACGCTGTCGACCTATGCCGCGGCCGGCCTGATGCGCGAGCAGATCTGCACCTACGTCTGTCCCTACGGCCGTTTCCAGAGCGTGATGTACGAGCCGGAAACGCTGGCCGTCCATTACGATGACCGCCGCGGCGAAGCGGCACACGGCCGCGCCAGCGCCCGCGCCGGCCAACGTACGCTGGCCGAGCGTCACGAAAAAGGTCTCGGCGACTGCGTCGACTGCGGCCTGTGCGTACAGGTCTGCCCCGCCGGCATCGATATCCGCGATGGCCTGCAGTACAAGTGCATTTCCTGCGGCCTGTGCATCGACGCCTGCAACACCATCATGGATTCGTTCAATTTTCCGCGCGGCCTGATCCGCTACGATTCGGAACAGAATTTGGCGTCCCCCACGCCCGCCCCCCCCAAACTGCACTGGAAGCGCCTGAGAATCATCGGCTACGGCGTCGCGCTGGTGCTGATGAGTGCCTATCTCGTCTACAGCATCAGCAGCCGTGGCAGCTTCGACCGCGCGATTACCCAGATCCGTCAGCCGCTGTACGTGGTGCTGTCCAACGGCGATATCCGCAATCGCTATCAGATCCGCATTACCAACAAGACGGCGCAGGCGCAGACCTACATCATCACTGCGCAGGGCGTCCCGGCGGACGCGCTCGATGTCGGCCACTTCCGCGAAATCACCATCAAGTCGGGCCACAGCGGGCTGGTGCAGGCCAGCGTCAAACTGCCGCCCGCCGTGGCGGCCAGAACGCCGGGCTTCGACTTGGTCCTCACGCCCAAGGGCAAGCCCGAGGACGCGCGCAAGGAGCGCGTCCGCTTCGACCACCCGGGGAAACGACCATGAATACGATGACCACGCTGTCCGGCGGCCTCTTGGCTGTCCTTGTCCTTTACCTGATCGGCGGGCGCTTCCCGACGCTGCCGCCCATCCTGCGCGCGCTGCTGGCCGGACTGTTGCCACTGCTCGCGTACTTCCTGCTGATTGTCGGGCGCTGGCCGGGGCTCGATGTGGCGGCCATACACATTTCGGTCTTTCTCGCGGCGGGCCTGGTGCTGTATGCGGTGACCCAGTTCCGGCGCCGCAGCGCAGGGCGCATGCACTGGGCGCCCAAGCTGCTGATTGCTTTTTTCATGGGGCTGGTCGTGATCAACGGCAGCCTGTTGTATATCGCCAGCAACGGCCTGCCCGGGGAACTGGGGCGCTGGTGGCTGGGCAGCGATGGCGGCGCGGTCTACAGTGGATTTTCCGGGGTGGTCGAACATGGCCAGAGCGCGGCCAAGGCGGTGTCGTCCGAACTCAGCCAGACCCATCGCGAGTCCGAACTCGGCTGGCAGGTCGAGGTCGGCGGCCTGCACGGCAGCGACAGCGCGCGCGCAATCGAGGTGCGCGTGCGCGACCGCACCGGCCTGCCGGTCGAGCGCCTCGACGCTGAAGTGCGCCTGTTGCGACCCGGTGCAGCGCAGCCGTCGCACACCGTCGCGCTCGATACGCTGGGCGCCGGCGTCTATGGCGGCATGCTGGCATTGCCGGCCGGCGGCCGCTGGCTGGTCGAGGTGCGTCTGCTGCGCGACCGCGCACTGCTGTATCAGCAGACGCAGGAGCTGGCTGCGCCATGAGCGGCATCATGGGTTTCCTCTTCCTGTTGTCCGGCATTTTCGTGCTGCTGATCATTGCCGGGGTGTTCTGGTCAATCCGGAGCGGCCAGTTCGACGACCTGGAAGGGCCGGCCGAGCGCATCCTGATGGACGACGACGATCCCCTGCTGCCGAATCGCCGCTTGAGCGACAAGGATGAATAAATTAGAATTCGTTTATATCTGAATGGAGCATGTGCGATGAAACAGCTTTTGACCTTCCAAAGTTTTCCCATGGTGGTGGTGACCGGCATGATCATCTGGGCCTGGATCAGCATTCTGTCGGTCCTGGTCGCCTCGTTCTTCTAAGCGCGTTGCACCCAAACAATTCGGCCCCGCAGTGCGGGGCCGAATTGTTTGGGTGGCGTTTGTTCACGTAGAAACACGCCCGGCTTGAAAGCCGCCGCACTACCAGTCTGCGCGAAACTGCAGGCCCCAGACCGGCGCAAGCGTGCGCCCATGCGTCATCGCGCCGGCCAGGCCGTCCCTGCCGCTTGCGTGCAGGCCGACCGGTTGCCACTGCAGCGACGTCTTGACTCCCAACAAACGGTCGGTTTCTGCGCTCAATACACCCAGCGGGTCGGTGATGAACAGCAGGGCCTTGTCTGACCAGTCGAAGGGGCCGGGTTTGGCGCGGATGCGTTGCCGCAAGGGCGCGAACAGGTATTCACCGACCAGCGCACCCACCACGGGCGTAACCACCAGATCCTACGCGGAGACGGGCTCCGCCAGCGCTTCCGCGCCGTATTCGAAGAGCGTGGACAACAAGGCCGAATACCAGAAAGCCTGCATGCGGTCGAGGCCGCGTTCCCGCGCCTGAATGTAATACGCTGCGCCCCAGTAGGGATGGAGGACGTAGTTGATCCACCAGCGGTCTTCGTCCCACACCGGCTTGCTCACATTGTCGCGCCACTTGTCGAAGCTGTAGTTCCGCTTCTGTTCGCGGTCCCAGCCGGAGATGCTCTCGGGTGCAACATACAGCACGGCGATGGCCGCAAACTGGTAGCCGAGGAAATAGCCGACATTGCGGCGAACGCCCCGCCAGTCCGGCGTTTCGGTCGAGGTCCCGCGCCAGGAATATCCATTCGATTTTCCGCTGTCCTCGTCGCGCTGCGCAGTGCCCGGGTCCGGGCTGTGGCTGGATGGCAATGCGAGTGGTATGAACATGCGCTCGGCCATGCCGGACCCTCCGGCGGGCGAATCCGCTGCGGGAACGTCGGCAATCGCCAGCGCGACGCAGAGCATGCTGCAGGAAAATCCGAGGAGGATGCGGCGAGGCGTGCGCATGTCGGACCCTGTCATCGTGGAACCTGAATGCTAGCAAATCTGCGCAGTTACGCAGCAGCGCAGGCTTGCTGAAAATAAAAAAGCAGCCCGCGTGCGGGCTGCTTTTATTGGTGCAGGACTGATAGTCAGGCCGGGATGGCCGCCCGCATTTTCTGCAGCGCGCGTGCCTCGATCTGGCGGATGCGTTCGGCAGAGACGCCGTATTCCGCAGCCAGTTCGTGCAGGGTCGACGCTTCGCCCTCGGCCAGCCAGCGGGCCTGGATGATACGGCGGCTGCGTTCGTCCAGGTTCTCCAGCGCAGTGGCAAGGCCCGTATGGCGCAGCTGTTCGGTCTGCTCGCGCTCCAGCAGCTGGGCCGGGTTCTCGTCCGGGCTGGCCAGGTAGGCCAGCGGGCAGTAGCTGTCCTCGCTGTCGTCGAGCATCGGGTCGATCGACATGTCGTGCCCCGACATCCGGGTTTCCATTTCCAGCACGTCCTTGCGGCTGACGTTGAGCTCCTTCGCCATGGCGTCGGCTTCCTTCAGCGTCAGCGCGTTGAGCGACTGTTTCAGGCTGCGCAGGTTGAAGAACAGCTTGCGCTGCGCCTTGGTGGTGGCGACCTTGACCAGCCGCCAGTTGCGCAGCACGTATTCGTGGATCTCGGCGCGGATCCAGTGCAGCGCGAACGAGACCAGGCGCACGCCGCGGTCCGGGTCGAAGCGCTTCACGGCCTTCATCAGCCCGACATTGCCTTCCTGGATGAGGTCGGCGTGCGGCAGGCCATAGCCCAGGTAATGGCGGGCCACGCTCACCACCACGCGCAGGTGCGAAACCACCAGCTGGCGGGCGGCCTCGACGTCCTGCTTGTCGTGCCACGCGCGCGACAGCCGCTGCTCGTCTTCCAGCGTCAGCATGGGATAGCGGTTGACGGTCTGGATGTAGCTTTCCAGGCTGTAAGCCGCCGGGATCGGTAACGTCATCGTGTCGGTCATGCGGATATACCCCCTTCAACTTTCATTTTAGCACTCGGGGAATAAGAGTGCCAAAGCCGGTCAGGGTTCCGTAATCAGGGCGCGGCCTCGACCTGGCGCAGCGAGCGCATGACCGAGAGCCAGGCGCCGAGCCAACCGAACAGGGTGGTGAGTCCGAGCACGACGGCGATTTCGGTCGCAGAGGGCGGCAATAGGTGGAAACTCGATCCGTACAGGCCGGACAGGTGCTCGACCGGCGTGCGCAGCCAGAGACCGGCGCCGGCCAGCACGGCGCCGGCCGCGAGGCCGCCGAGCAGGCCCTGCAGCGCGCCCAGATAGAGAAAAGGGCGCCGGATATAGCGGTCGGTGGCGCCGATCAGCCGGCTGACCTGGATTTCGTCGCGCCGGGCCAGCACCAACGCGCGGATGGCATTGCCCGAAATGGCGACCAGCGCAATGGCGAACAGGGCCGCCAGCAGCGCGACGCCGGCGCGGCCGAGCGCAAGCGCCGCTTGCAGGCGGTCCGCCCACTGGCTGTCGAGGTGGGTTTCCGCCACACCGGGCAAGGCGCCCAGTTCGGCGGCAATCCGCGTCATGCCCTCGCGCGTGGTGTCGCGCGGGCGCACCACCCAGGCGTCTGGCAGGGGATTGCTGGGCAGCCCGGTGGTGACGTCGCCGAGGTCCTGCGCCGCGATCAGATCGGACAGCGCCTCGTCGCGCGACACGAAGCGGGCCGCGGCGATGTCGGGCTGCTTGAGCCGGGTGGCGATGGCGGATTGCTGGGCCGTCGCGACGCGGGCGTCGAGAAACACGCTGATTTCCGGCTGCGCCGGCAGGTCGCCCGCCAGCCGGCTGAGGTTGATCAGGCCGAGATAGAGTCCGCTCGGCAGGCTGATCGCCACCCCCATCGCCAGCGCGGTGAGCAGCGTGGTGACCGGCTGTGCGCGCAAGCGCCGCAGCGCCGAACCGAGCGCGTGCTTCTGGTGGCGCAGCCAACTCACCATGACGTCGTCTCCGCGACTCGGCCGTGATCGAGCCTGAGCATGCGCCCGCCCAGCGCGGTGATGGCGCGGTCGTCGTGGGTGGCAATCAGCAGCGTGGTGCCCACCTGATGAAAGTCGCGGAACATCGACATGATGTCGGCGGCATAGCCGGCGTCGAGGTTGCCGGTGGGCTCGTCGGCCAGCAGCAGGGCGGGGCGGCTCACCAGCGCGCGGGCGATGCACAGGCGCTGCTGCTCGCCACCCGACAGGCTGACCGGATTGGCTTTTTCGCGCGGCAACAGGCCGACCTTGTCGATGACCGCGCGGGCGCGCTTCAGCGCCTCGCGCCGCTCGAGCCCGGCGATGTCGAGCGGCAGCAGCACGTTTTCGATCACGTTGCGGTCGAACAGGAGCTTGTGGTCCTGGAACACCAGGCCGATGTTGCGGCGCAGGTAGGGAATCGCGCGGCGCGGCAGGCGACCGACGTTCTGGCCGCTGACCGTCACCATGCCGCTGGTGGGCCGCTCGATCGCGGCGATCAGCTTCAGCAGCGTGCTTTTGCCGGCGCCGGAATGCCCGGTCAGGAACACCAGTTCGCCTTGCTCGACGGTGAAGTTGACGCCGGCCAGCGCTTCATGCCCGCCGGGGTAGCGTTTGGTGACCTGACTGAAATTGATCATGCCGTGCGCCGCTTCATAGGGTGAATATGGCGTCGACGAATTCGCGCGCGACGAAAGGCCGCAGGTCGTCGACGGTTTCGCCGACACCGATGTAGCGCACCGGGATCGGCCGCGGCCGAGTTAAACCGGCGTGGGCAATGGCCGCGATCGCGCCGCCCTTGGCGGTGCCGTCGAGCTTGGTCAGCACCAGACCGGTCACGCCGAGCGCGTCGTCGAAGGCCTTGACCTGGGTGACCGCGTTCTGCCCGGTGTTGGCGTCGAGCACCAGCAGCACTTCATGCGGCGCGCCGGGCGCGGCCTTTTCGATCACCCGCTTGACCTTGCGGATCTCTTCCATCAGATGCAACTGGGTCGGCAGGCGGCCGGCGGTGTCGGCCAGCACCACATCGATTTTGCGCGCCTGCGCGGCCTGGATGGCGTCGAAGATCACCGCGGCGGAATCGCCCTTTTCCTGGCTCACCACAGTGACGTTGTTGCGCTCGCCCCAGACCTGCAGCTGCTCGCGCGCGGCGGCGCGGAAGGTGTCGCCCGCCGCCAGCAGCACCGACAATCCCTGCGCCTGGTACAGCTTGGCAAGCTTGCCGATGGTGGTGGTCTTGCCCGCGCCGTTGACGCCGGCCAGCATCAGGATGAAGGGTTTGTGCGCGGTGACATCCAGCGGCGCCTGCAGCGGCGTCAGCAGGTCAATCAGCGCGTCTTTCAGCGCGGCCTGCAGGTCGGACGCTTCGGTGAGGTTTTCGCGCCGCACTTTTTTCTGCAGCGTGTCGAGCAGCGTCTGGGTGGCGTCGACGCCGATGTCGGCGGTGATGAGGATGGTTTCGAGTTCCTCGAACAGTTCGGCGTCGATCTTGCGGCCGACGCCGAACAGGCCGGACAGTTGGCCGCCCAGACGGTCGCGGGTCTTGGCGAGGCCGGCTTTCAGCCGCTGTGCCCACCCCGGACGGGGCGCGGTCGATTCGACGGCAGGGACGTCGGCCGGCGCGTCGGCGGCGGGATCAGTGGGTTTGGGCTTGAAGAAACTAAACACGGAGGTGGGCGGTCAGCACAGCTGTTCGACGGACGCCCAATCTTATCATTCGGATGCGGCTTATCATTCGGACTTAATCAATCAGAGGGACGAACATGCGCAGTCTTTGGGCAATCGGCCTGGCGGTGCTGCTGACAGGCGGCGCGCAGGCGACCTTGACCGACGTGACGCTGGACAACGGCATGCGGGTCATCGTGAAGGAAGACCGGCGCGCGCCGGTGATGGTGTCGCAGGTGTGGTATCGCGCCGGATCGATCGACGAATTCAACGGCACCACCGGTGTTGCGCACGTGCTCGAGCACATGATGTTCAAAGGCACCAAGACGGTGCCGCCGGGCGAATTCTCCAAGCGCATCGCCGCCGCCGGCGGGCGCGAGAATGCGTTTACCAGCCGCGACTACACGGCGTACTTCCAGCAGATGCAGAAAGACCGGCTCGAACTGTCGATGCAGCTGGAGGCGGATCGCATGGCCAACCTCGTCATCAGCGACGACCTGTTCGCCAAGGAAATCCAGGTGGTGATGGAAGAGCGCCGGCTGCGCACCGACGACCAGGCGCAATCGGTGGTGTACGAACGCCTGATGGCGACCGCCTACCAGACGCATCCCTACCGCCGCCCCATCATCGGCTGGATGGACGATTTGCAGAACATGACCGCGCAGGACGCGCGCGACTGGTATACGCGCTGGTATGCGCCCAACAACGCCACGCTGGTGGTGGCGGGCGACGTCAAGGCCGATGAAGTGGTCGCGCTGGCGAAGCAGCATTTCGGCGCGCTGCCCGCGCGCGCCTTGCCGGCGCGCAAGCCGCAGGCCGAGCCCGAGCAGATCGGCGCCAAGCGCATCGTGGTGAAAGCGCCGGCGCAGCTGCCCTATCTGCTGATGGCCTGGCATGCACCTGCGTTGCGCGACTGGGTGCGCGACAGCGAGCCCTATGCGCTGCAGATTCTGGCCGGCGTGCTGTCCGGCAACGATTCGGCGCGCCTGCAAAACCGGCTGGTCAAGACGCAGCAGATCGCGGTCAACGCGAGCGCGGGGTACGACGCCGTCACGCGCGGGCCCGGCATGTTCATGATCGATGCGACGCCCGCGCAGGGCAAGTCGGTGGCCGATCTGGAAAAGGCGATCCGCACGGAAATCGTGCGGGTCCAGCGCGAAGGCATCAGTGAGGCGGAGCTCGCGCGGGTCAAGGCGCAGGTCATCGCCGCCGACGTGTACCAGCGCGATTCGCTGTTTTATCAGGCCATGCAGCTGGGCGATTACGTGATTGCCGGCCTGCCGCCCGAGGCGCTGGAGCGACGGGTCGACAAGCTGCGCGCGGTGAGCGCGGCGGAGGTGCAGGCCGTCGCCAAAAAATGGCTGCAGGACGAACGCCTGAGCGTGGCCGAACTCGACCCACAGCCGCTGCAGGCGAAGCCGCGCGCGGCTGCCGTGCCGGGAGTGCGCCATGCCAATTGAGATGGAGCGGCTAATTGAGACCAAGGGAATGCGCGGCATGATGATCCGGATGGTTTTTGCGGGCCTGCTGCTGGGCCTGCCGCTGGCGGCCCAGGCGGCAATCGCGATCCAGCACTGGCAGACGCCGCAGGGTGCGCGGGTTTATTTTGTCGAAAGCCATGAGCTGCCGATGCTCGATATCGCCGTGGATTTTCGCGCCGGCAGTGCGCGCGATCCGGCGGGCAAGTCGGGGCTGGCCCGACTGACCCATGGTCTGCTCGACCAGGGGGCGGGCGGCCTGTCCGACACCGCGATCGCGCATCGGCTGGCCGACGTGGGCGCCGTGCTGTCGGGGCGCCTGGACCGCGACCGCGCCGGCGTGAGCTTGCGCACGCTGTCGTCCGCGGCCGAAAAGGAGAAGGCGCTCGATCTGCTCGCCCTGGTGCTGCAGCGCCCCGATTTTCCGCAGGCGGTGGTGAAGCGCGAGACGCAGCGTCTGATCGCCTCGATCCGCGAGGATGAGGCCGACCCCGGGGTGGTGGCCGACAAGGCGTTTTATCGCGCGCTGTATGGCAGCCATCCCTACGCAAACGACGAATCCGGCGATCCTGCTGCGCTTGCGCGACTGACGCGCGGCGACCTGCAGGCGTTCTACCGCAGGCATTACAGCGCGGCCAATGCGGTGATTTCGCTGATGGGCGACATCAGCCGCGCCGAGGCCGAAGCCATCGCCATCCGGCTGGCGTCCGGCTTGCCGCGCGCAGCACCGGTGCCGGTCTTGCCGAAGCCGGTGCCCGCCGCCGTCTCCGATGCGCGCATCGCCCATCCGTCCACGCAAAGCCATGTACGGGTCGGCGTCGTCGGCGTCGCGCGCAACGATCCTGATTTCTTTCCGCTCTTCGTCGGCAACTATGTGCTGGGTGGCGGCGGCTTCGATTCGCGGCTGATGCGCGAAGTGCGCGACAAGCGCGGCTATGCCTACAGCGCCTACAGCTATTTCATGCCGATGCGGGAAGCCGGTCCTTTCCAGCTGGGCCTGCAGACCAAGCTCGAGCAGACCGATGACGCGCTGAAAGTGGCGCAGGACACGCTGCGGCAGTTCATCGCCGAGGGTCCGACCGAGGCCGAGCTCACCCAGGCCAAATCGAACCTCACCGGCGGGTTTCCGCTGCGCATCGACAGCAACCGGAAAATCCTCGACTACCTGGCGATGATCGGCTTTTACAACCTGCCGCTGGATTATCTGGACACCTGGGTCGACCAGGTTAATGCGGTCGACGTGGCCGCGGTGAAGCAGGCATTCGCCCGCACCATCAATCCCGACGCGCTGGTGACCGTGGTGGTGGGGGCGGGCCGTGCTCGCTAAGCGCGCGCCGCCGCAACGGGCGCACGGAGCGCCCAACCGGGTGCGCATCATCGGCGGCCAGTATCGACGCCGCCTGCTCGACTTTCCCGACAGCACCGGTCTGCGGCCCACGCCCGACCGCGTGCGCGAAACGCTGTTCAACTGGCTGGGACAGGACCTGCCGGGCTGGGCCTGCCTCGACCTGTTTGCCGGCAGCGGGGCACTCGGCTTCGAGGCCGCCTCGCGCGGCGCGGAGCGCGTGATCATGATCGAGCGCGATCGCGCCGCCCTCGAAGCGCTGGAAAAAAACCGCGTCGTGCTGGGTGCGAAGCAGGTCGACATCCTGCGTGTCGATGCGCTGGCCTGGCTGGCAAACAGCCGCGAGGCTTTCGACCTGATCTTCGTCGATCCGCCGTTCGACAGCGACCTGACCACACCGGTGCTGGCCGACCTGGCCCGCCATCTGAAATCCGGCGGCCAGGCCTATGTCGAACAGGGAACGGCGGTGATCGCGCCGCCGGGGTTTATCATGCACCGCAGCGGGCGCGCGGGGCGCTCGCATTTTGCCCTGCTGATCAAGGAATGAGCCCACGATGTTGACAGCCGTCTATCCCGGCACCTTCGACCCCATCACGCGCGGCCACGAGGACCTGGTGCGGCGCGCCGTGCGCCTGTTCGATCATGTCGTCGTCGCGGTGGCCGAGGCGCGCAACAAGCGGCCCTACTTCAGCATGGACGAGCGCGTGGCGATGACGCGCGAGGTGCTGGCCGACGTGCCGCAGGTGCGGGTCGAGGGTTTTTCCGGCCTGCTGATCGACTTTGTCGCCGAGCAGGGCGCGGTCGCCGTGCTGCGGGGGCTGCGCGCCGCGTCCGACTTCGAATACGAATTCCAGCTGGCGGGCATGAACCGCAACCTCAAGCCCGACATCGAAACGCTGTTCCTGACGCCGTCGGACCAGTACATGTTCATTTCGGCCAGCATGATTCGCGAGATCGCGCAGCTGGGCGGCGACGTGACGCCCTTCGTCCACCCATTGGTGGCCCGGCGATTAAGTGAGAAAATAAGCAAAAACTGATATGACTCGGAGAACCCCATGTCAATGATGATCACGGACGAATGCATCAATTGCGACGTCTGCCTGCCCGAATGCCCCAACGACGCCATTTCCCAGGGCGATGAAATCTATATCATCGATCCCAACAAGTGCACCGAATGCGTCGGCCACTTTGATACGCCGCAGTGTGTGGAGGTGTGCCCGGTCGACTGCATCCCTTTGAATCCGGATTACCCGGAAACCCGCGAGACGCTTCAGGAGAAATTCCTGCGCCTGACCGCCGCCAAGTAAGTCCAGGCACGTCGCCGCTCAGGCGATTTTGAACAGACGGCTCTCGCCCGGCTGATCGGAGAGGGCGTGGCTGATGTGGGTGTTGATGCGCGCCAGTTGGTCCATCTGATCGCCCACCATTGCCATGTTGGCTTCGAGCTCGGCAATGCGCTCGTCCAGCGTTTCGGTCGCGGCATGGATGCGGCTGACGCTCTCGATCCGGCGTTTGAGCTGAAGCTTGTGTTCGCGCACCTGGGTTTCCATCGGCGCGATCAGGGCCTTCAGCCAGGCTTCGGTTTCGCGGTTGGCCAGCTCGAACACCCGTACCACCTCGCTCGCCAGCGTTTCGAAGAAGCGCGCGGTCAGCTGCTGCTGTCCCACGGTCAGCATCCTGAACATCGAGTTGAAGCGTTCGTCGAACACGCCCTCCAGCCGCGCCATCTCCTTGCGGTACTTGCGCAGGCTGAAATTCGGCGGACTCACCGCCGCCAGACCGTGCTCGTCGCTGAATTTCCGGTACATCGCCGTCATCATGTTGCGGATTTCCCGGACCGATTCCGATGAGGTTTTGAGGTCGGCATCCATCTGGCGAAAGAAATGGCCCATCGCCTCGCGCAGGCCGGTGCTGAAGCGGCTTTTTTCCATGACCAGGCGGGTCTCGCGCACATTCTCGCGCACCACCCGCATGCTGAGATGGCTGCGCAGCACCTCGACCTGTTTGGCGAACACGCTGCGCAGCGCATTGAACTGCAGCAGGCCGCGCTCGAACTGCTGCTGGTCCGCGTTGGCCTTGACCATCATGTGCTGGATGACATCGCGATTCTTGCCGCGCAGTCCTTCCAGTTCGTCGATCTGGTCCTGCAGCGTGGCGATCCGGGTTTCCAGCAGTTCGGTGGTCTTCACCACCACGTCCTCCACGCCGCCCTGGGTCGATTCGCCGACCAGTGCCTGCTTGCAGGGGATCAGTTCCTGCGACAGCGCTGACTCCAGCAGCGGCAGGCGGCTTCTCGCCAGCAGCGCGGGGTCGTTCTTCACCTTGGCCACCAGCGCCTTCTGCGCAGACACCGGGTAGACCTGGGCAGCCGGCAAGTCGAGCAGCGTCGCGCTGCCCGCCACCTGCTTGGCGATTTCGGCATTGATCTCGTCTTCGCTCCGGAGGTCGTCCCACAGGCCGTCGATCTTGTTCAGCACCACCAGCCGCGCGCGACTGGCGCCCTGCACCGGTGCGATATAGCGGCGCCAGATCTCGATGTCGGATTTGGTGACGCCGGTGTCGGCCGACAGCAGAAACAGCACCGCATGCGCGCTGGGCAGCATGTTGAGCGTCAGTTCCGGTTCGGTGCCGATGGCGTTCAGTCCCGGCGTGTCGAGGATGACCAGGCCCTGCTTCAGCAGCGGATGCGGGAAGTTGATCATCGCGTGGCGCCAGCGCGGAATCGCGATGCTGCCGTCGCGCGCGAGGTTGCGCGCCGTTTCCTCGTCGTCCGGGTTGATCAGGCCATAGGCCTCGGCGGTGGCGGCGTCGACCGACATCGTGTCGGACAGGCGCATCAGGGTCGCGCTCATCTCATCGGCTGAGTCGAGGTTGAGCGGGAATTCGGTCCAGGCGCCGTCGTCGCGCTTGAACTCGGCGATGCTGCCCGTCCGGGTCTTGGTTTCGATCGGCAGCAGCCGCAGCACGGGACGCCGTGTCGGCGTGTAATACAGCTCGGTGGGGCACATCGTGGTGCGCCCGGCGGACGACGGCAGGACCCGCTGCCGATAGTCGGAGAAGAAAATCGCGTTGATCAGCTCGGATTTGCCGCGCGAGAATTCGGCGACGAAGGCCACGTTCAGCGTGTCCGTCTGCAAGCGTTCGAGCAACTGGTTCAACTGGCGTTCGGATTCCGCATCGCCCAGTTCCTGTGCGTTGAGCCAGTCGCGCAGCGCTTCGACGCGGACGTACACGGCGTCGCGCCAGGCGCTGTAATGTTCGAACTCGTCAACCAGCGTCATCAGCTTCATGCGGGCAAACCGCCTGATAAGAAACGATTATTTAACGGAAATTTCATCACAAACTTGATCCTGGGAGAGGGTTCAGCGTTGGCAGGCCGGGCAGTAGAAGCTTGCGCGCTGGCCTTGCACGATGCGGCGAATCGGGGTGTTGCATGCCTTGCACGGCTGGTTTTCGCGATCGTACACCCGTGTCTGCAGCTGAAAATACCCCAATTCGCCGTCGCTGGCGACATAGTCGCGCAGCGAACTGCCGCCCGCGGCAATCGCCGCGGCCAGCACGCGCTTGATCGCCGCGGCCAGCCGTTCGCAGGCCGGGCGGCTGAGCCGGCGCGCGGCGGTGGCAGGACGAATCCCGGCATGAAACAGCGATTCCGACGCATAAATATTACCGACGCCGACCACCACCTGCGCATCCATGATGACCTGCTTGATGGCGGCGCTGCGGCGCTGGCACTGCGCATGCAGATAGGCCGCGTCGAACGCGGCGGTGAGCGGCTCCGGCCCCAGGTGCGCCAGCAGCGGGTGTCGTGCGGCGTCGTCGGTCCACAGCACCGCGCCGAAACGGCGCGGGTCGCGCAGCCGGAGTGTGGTGCCGTCGTCGAACAGCCAGTCGATGTGGTCGTGCAGCGCGGCGGGCTCGTCGGGCGCGGCAAAGCGCAGGCTGCCCGACATGCCCAGGTGCACGATCTGCGTGACGGTGCCGAAGCCGAACAGCAGGTATTTGCCGCGCCGGTCGAGCGTCTGCAGTGGAAGACCGGCCAGCCGGGCGTCGAGATCGTCCGGCACCGGCCAGCGCAGCCGCGGATTGCGTACCACGATGCGTCTGAGCGTGCGGCCCTGCAGCCGGGGCAGCAGGCCGAGGCGGGTGGTTTCGACTTCGGGCAGTTCGGGCATGGGGGGCAACAGAGAAACCGGGCTGTCGATGATACGCGTTCCGCATGCAGGTTTGCCCGCAGGGGAACCGAACCGATACACTGCCATTCTCAGCAGGGGCATTTCGCTCCTGACACGTTTTCTCCAATTTGAATACTCGACTCTCTTTGCTGCTGGTGATGCTGGTCAGCGGTGCGGCCTCGGCTGCGGATCCCTTCCTCGTCATGGCGCGTACGCTGCCGTCGCCGGCGGCCGAGCTGCGCCCGGCGGAAGCCTGCGAGGCCACGGTCGTGGTCGGCACGCTCACGCTGGCGCGCGCGGTCGAGCGCGCGCTGTGCGCCAACCCCGCCACCCGCAGCGCCTGGCTCACGGCGCGGCTGCGGGCCGCCGAGCTGGGGCAGGCGCAAAGCGCCTATTTGCCAGAGGTTTCTCTGAGTGCCCGGCTGGCGCGCGGTGGCGACGACCTACTGCCGAACGATCGCAGCGCCTGGCAGCTCGGGCTGGATGCGCAGTATCTGCTGTACGACTTTGGCGGCAGGGCCGCGCGCCGCGACGCGGCCGAAGCCTTGCTGGCTGCCGCGCACGCCAGTCACGACGCCAGCGTACGCGTGCTCTACCTGCAAACCGTCACCGCCTATTTCAGCCTGGCCACCGCGCAGGGTGCCGTGGCGGCGGCGCGCGAAGCCGAGGCATCCGCGCTCGAAGCGCTGAAAGCGGCGACGGCGCGGGTGGAAGCGGGCACCGGCATTCCGGTCGACCGGCTGCAGGCGAAGACGGTCTACACCCAGCGTGAAATCGAGCGGATACGCGCCGAAGGCGAAGCCGCGCGGCTCAGAGGCGAACTGGCGGCGCTGATGGGCGACGTCGGCCAGACGGCCTGGCAGCTGGCGGACGACGAGGCCGCGTTCGGCCAGGCGCTCGAACCCGGCGGCGCGGTCGACGCGCTGATCGACGCTGCGCGCGCCCGCCGCCCGGAATTCCGTGCGGCCGAAGCCACGCTGCTGGCGCGCGAAGCCGGGGTGCGCAACGCCGAAGCGGCCGGCAAGCCGCGGCTGTCCACGTTCTTTTCCAGCGGCCGGCAGGACGGTGGCATCCAGATCGCCAACAGTTCCAGCGTGGGTGTGAACCTGACGATTCCGCTGTTTACCGGCTACCGCAGCACCTACGAGATTGCCGCCGCGCAAACCCAGGCCGAGCTGGCGCGGGTCGAGCGCGACCGCGTGGTCAACCAGGTGGCGCTCGAGGTGTGGCGCGCGTATTACCGGCTGCAGAGCGAATCCGAGGCGGACCGCCGCAGCGCCGACCTGGTGGAAAGCGCGGCCGCGGCGGAACGGCTGGCACTCGGGCGCTACAAGGCGGGGCTGGGCATCCTGCTCGACGTGCTAAGCGCGCAGGCAAATCTGGCGCAGGCGCGCCAGTCCCAGCTGCAGACCCGGCTGGGGCTGCGGGTGGTGCGCGCCGAACTGGCGCAGGCGATGGGCGAATTGAGCTGGGACTGGATGGAACCGGTCCCGCAGGAAGGCATGCAATGAAGAAAACAGGGATGCTGATCGTGCTGGTCGCTGCGGTGGCGGCAGGCGGCTGGTGGTGGACAACACGCGACAAGACGGCCGAGCCGCAATACCGCACCGAGATCGTCGATCGCGGTGATATCCGCGCCGAGGTGTCGGCCAACGGCACGCTCAACCCGGTGACCCTGGTCAACGTCGGCACCCAGGTATCGGGCACGGTGCGGCGCATCGAAGCGGATTTCAACCAGCAGGTGAAGGCCGGGCAGATTCTCGCCGAGCTCGATCCCGCGCTGTTCCAGGCGGCGCTGGCGCAAAGCAGCGCCAACCTCGCCAACGCCCAGGCGCAGCTGCGGCTGGCCGAGGCCAACGCCACGCGCATGCAGACACTGTTCGAGCAGGAGTACGTGTCGCGCCAGGAACTGGACCAGACGCGCGCGGCGCGCGAGCAGGCGATGGCGCTGGTGCGGGTGGCGCGCGCGCAGGTGACGCGCGACCAGACCAATCTGGGCTTCACGGTGATCCGTTCACCGGTCGACGGCACCGTGATCAACCGCCAGGTCGACGTCGGCCAGACCGTCGCGGCGAGTTTCCAGACGCCGACGCTGTACCAGATCGGCAAGGACCTGACGCAGATGCAGATCGATTCCACAGTGTCGGAAGCCGACATCGGCCAGATCAAGGTGGGGCAGCCGGTGAAATTCCGCGTCGATGCGTTTCCCGACGCCGAATACAGCGGCGCGGTGCGTCAGGTGCGGCTGAACGCCACCACCGAGCAAAACGTCGTCACCTACAACGTGGTGGTCAACGTCGCCAACCCCGACCTTGCGCTGATGCCGGGCATGACCGCCAACCTGCGCGTCGAGGTCGAAACCCGTCCCGACGTGCTGCGGGTGCCGACCGCGTCGCTGCGTTTCCGTCCGCCGGCCGACCCGAACGCTGAGCGCGGCAGCACGCCGCGCGGCGCGGCAGTGCATGTGCTGGGCGCCGACGGCAAGCCGGTGCGGATAGCGGTCAAGACCGGCATCAGCGACAAGGCCTGGACCGAGATCGTCTCCGGCGAGCTGAAGCCGGGCGATGCAGTGATCGTGGCTGATCTCAAAGCTCAAAAGGACGCCAACAGCAGCATGCCGCGCGGGCGCCTCTTTTAATGGCCGTACCGGGCAAGCCGCTGATCGAGGTGGAGAACCTCGAAAAGGACTACCCCACCGGCGCTGGCGTGTTCCAGGCGCTGCGCGGGGTGAGCCTGCAGATCGCCGCGGGCGAGTTCGTCGCCATCATGGGCGCGTCGGGCTCGGGCAAGAGCACGTTCATGAACCTGCTTGGCTGTCTCGACCGACCCACGCGCGGCAGTTATCACCTCGATGGCATCGACGTCAGCAGCATGTCGTCGGACCAACTGGCGGCGCTGCGCAACCGCGAAATCGGCTTCGTCTTCCAGGGCTTCAACCTGCTGCCCAAGCTGACCGCGCTCGACAACGTCGCCCTGCCGCTGATGTACGCCGGCATGGGGCGCCAGGCGCGTCGGCAGCAGGCGCAGGCGGTGCTCGAGCGAGTCGGGCTGGGCGATCGTTCGCACCACACGCCGCTGCAGCTGTCGGGCGGCCAGCAGCAGCGGGTGGCGATCGCGCGCGCGATGGCGAGCCGGCCGCGCATCATCTTTGCCGACGAGCCGACCGGCAACCTCGACAGCGAAACCAGCCACCAGGTGATGGGCTTTTTCAGCCAGCTCAACCGCGACGAAGGCATCACGCTGGTGCTGGTCACCCACGAAACCGACATCGCCGCCTATGCGCGGCGGCGCATTCGCTTCCAGGACGGTCGCGTGATCGAGGACGTGGCCGTGGCCACGGCGGCCGCATGATCTTCACCAGCCTGTTCGAGACCGCCTGGCACGCGCTCACCACTCACCGCATGCGCAGCTTTCTCACCATGCTGGGCATGATGATCGGCGTGGCGGCGGTGATCCTGATGCTGGCGATCGGACAGGGTGCGCAGGCCATGGTGCGCGGCGCAATCGAATCGATGGGCAGCAACCTGCTGATCATCATGTCCGGTGCCACCACCACCGGTGGCGCGCGGGTGGCGATGGGCAGCGCGCCCACGCTCACCTTCGACGACGCCGATGCCATCCGCGACCTGCCGGATGTGCTGGCGGCGTCGCCGGTCACGCCCGGCAGTGCTCAGCTGATCTACGGCGGCGTCAACTGGAGCTCCTCGGTGTTCGGCACCTCGCCGGATTACGCCGCGGTGCGCGACTGGCCGATGGACTCGGGCGGTTTCTTCAGCGAGTCCGACGTGCGCAGCGGCGCGCGGGTGGCGGTGATCGGCCAGGTGGTGGCGCGCGAACTGTTCGGCGACGAGGACCCGATCGGCAAGGTCATCCGCATCCGCCAGGCACCGTTCGAGGTGATCGGCGTGCTCGCCGCCAAGGGCCAGAGCCTGGACGGGCGTGACCAGGACGACCTGGTGATCGTGCCGATCACCAGCGCGCAGCAGAAGATCTTCAGCAGCAGCCTGCGCAACCGTGCCCGCTTCATCATGGCGCAGGCCACCTCGGAAAAAACCATGGACGCGGCCGAGTCCGCGATCAACGAGCTGCTGCGCAACCGCCACCGCATCGGCGTCGGGCAGGAAGACGATTTCACCGTGCGCAACCTGACCGCGATCGCCGAGGCGGCGGCGTCGACCACCCGCATCATGAGCCTGCTGCTCGGCGCCATCGCCGCCATCTCGCTGGTGGTCGGCGGCATCGGCATCATGAACATCATGCTGGTGTCGGTGACCGAGCGCACCCGCGAAATCGGCATCCGCATGGCGATCGGCGCGCGCCGCCGCGATGTACTGTGGCAGTTCCTGATCGAGGCGCTGACGCTGTCGCTGTTCGGCTGCGCCATCGGGCTGGCGCTGGGCGTCGGCGGCGCCTGGCTGGTCGCCGAGTTCGCCGGTCTGCCGGTCGAGGTGACCGCGGCCTCGGTGCTGATGGCGGTGGGGGTGTCCTTCCTGATTGGCGTGTTTTTCGGCTTTTATCCGGCGCGGCGCGCCGCCGGCCTCGACCCGATCGAGGCGCTGCGCACCCAATGACAGGGCCGGCCGAGTGAACCTTGCTTGCAGGCACGCATCGAACGCTTAGAATCGTGCCAGGCACTCCCTCTTTAAGGCTTCAACATGGCTCAATTTAAATTTCTTTCCCTGTGCGCAGCCTTGCTGACCGCAAGCGCGTGCAGCCAGCCTGGGATCAGGGCCTCGCAGCCGGCAGAGGCGCAGACCCAGACGGCAGTGGACGCGCAGACGGAACGCAGCGCCGAGGCGGAGGCCGAGCTTGCGGCTAAGCATGAGGCACTGGCGCTGGCCAAGGCGCAGGCCGCGCTGCCCAAGCAACCGCTTACGCCGGATCTGCTGTTCAAATTTCTGGTGGCCGAAGTCGCCGGCCAGCGCGGCGCGATCGGCGTTGCCCAGTCGACCTATCTCGATCTGGCGCGGCAGACGCAGGATCCGCGCGTGGCGCGGCGGGCGGTCGAGGTGTCGATGTTTGCGCGCAACCAGCCCGGCGCGCTGGAAGCCGCCAGGCTCTGGGCCGCGTCCGACGCGGATTCCGAGCGTGCACGGCAGACCCTGGCGGCCTTGCTGCTGAGCGAAGGCCAGATGGACGAAGTCGAGCCGATCCTGCGCACCATGCTGCAGAGCAATACGGCCAACGGGTTTTTGCATCTGTCGGCCCTGATGGGCAAATTGCGCGATACCCAGGCCGCGCTGGCGCTGGTCGAGCGTCTGGCGGCCGATCACCCGAGCCTGCCCGAAGCGCAGTTTGCGATTGCCCAGGCCGCGGCGGCTGCCGGGCGCTTTGACGCCGCCCTTGCCGCGCTGGAGCGGGCCGACGCCTTGCGTCCCGGATGGGAACCCGCCGCGCTGCGCCGCGCGCAACTGCTCGGCAAAACCTCGAACGCCGACGCCATTCATTTCATGCGCGATTTTCTGGTGAAGTATCCGGACGCCCGCGATGTGCGGCTGGGCTATGCGCGCGCGCTGGTCAATGCCAACCAGTTCGCCGACGCCCGCACCGAGTTCACCCGTCTGACCACGGATTTTCCGCAGAATGCCGAGATCAGCCTCGCGGCCGGCCTGTTGTCGTTCCAGATGGGAGACCACGCCGCAGCGCGCGATTTGCTGACCCGGACGCTGGAATTCAGCCCGCGCGACGCCGACATCGTGCAGTACTACCTGGGCCAGGTGGCCGAGCAGATGAAGCAGCCCGAAGCGGCGCTCGCCCACTATGACGAAGTCCAGTCCGGCAATTATCTGGTGCCGGCGCGCGCCCGTCAGGCCGCGCTGCTGGCGCGTGCCGGTCGGTCGGACGAGGCGCGTGCCCTGCTGGCGGCCACGCGCGGCGAAAACGATGCGCAGAACGTGCGCTTGATTCAGGCTCAGGCCGAACTGCTGCGCGAGAGCAAGGCATCCGAGGCGGTCTACGAAATGTTGTCGGAAGGCCTCAAGCGCTACCCCGATTCGGCGGAACTGCTCTACGACCGCGCCATGGCGGCGGAAAAACTGGACAAGCTCGACGTGCTCGAGGCCGACCTGCGACGCGTGATCGTGCTGCGCCCCGACGATGCCCAGGCCTATAACGCGCTGGGCTATACGCTGGCCGACCGCACCGACCGGCTGGCCGAAGCGATCGTCCTGCTGGACAAGGCGCTGGCGCTGGCGCCGGAAGACCCCTTCATTCTCGACAGCGTGGGCTGGGCGCAGTACCGCTCGGGCAACCTGGCGCGCGCGCAGGAGTATCTCGAGCGTGCTTACAAGGTGCGGCCCGATCCGGAAATCGCCGCGCACCTGGGTGAAGTGCTGTGGGCACGCGGCCAGCGCGACGAGGCCGGCAAGCTGTGGCAGTCCAGTCTGCATGTTCATCCGCAGAACGAATTGCTGCTGGAAACGCTGCGGCGCCACGCACGCTGATGCGCCGTCTTGCCGTGACAGCGCTGTGTGCGCTGGTACTGGGCGGCTGTGCCTCGGTGGCGCCGGTTGCGCGCATCGACGCACCGCTTCCTGCCCTGTCGCCCAACTGGACCCTGCAGGGCCGCATCGGCGTACAGAGCGGCGAGCAGAGTCTGTCGGGTCGGATCCAGTGGCAGCACCGCGCGGACTCCGATGACGTGCTGATGACCTCGCCGCTGGGGCAGGGCGTGGCGCGCATCGTGCGCGATGCCGACGGCGTCATGCTCGAAGTGCCGAACCAGCCCACGCGTCGCGCCGCCGATGCCGAGACGCTGACGCGCGAGGCGCTGGGCTATGTGCTGCCGGTGGCCGGGCTGGCCTGGTGGGTGCAGGGCCGGCCCGCGCCCACCAGCCCGTTCGAGTCGACCCCCGACGCCAGTGGGCGGGTTGCCCAGTTGAAGCAGGATGGTTGGGTGATCGATTATCTGGAATACGCCGCCGATGCGCGCCCGCGCCGCATGCTGGTGGCGCGCGAGGGCTTGCAAATCCGCCTGGTGGCGGACAGCTGGCTGATTCAATGAGCCACGCCTATCCTGCGCCCGCCAAACTCAACCTGTTCCTGCATGTCGTCGGCCGCCGCGCCGACGGCTATCACCTGCTGCAAAGCGTGTTCCGCCTGATTGACCGTGCCGACACCGTGCACCTCGAGCTGCGCGACGACGGCCGCGTGGTGCGCGAGGGCGACCTGCCGGGGGTGCCGGAAGATCTCGACCTGACCGTGCGCGCGGCGCGCCTGCTGCAGGCGCATGCCCCGGCCGGCGCCGGCGTGACCATCCGGCTCGACAAGATTCTGCCGCTGGGCGGCGGGCTGGGCGGCGGCAGTTCGGATGCCGCGACGGTACTGCTGGCGCTCAACCATCTGTGGCAGGTCAATTTATCGCGCGCGACCCTGCAAACGCTGGCCCTCGAGCTGGGTGCCGACGTGCCGGTGTTCGTGTTCGGGCAGACGGCGTTCGCCGAGGGGGTGGGGGACATCCTGCAGCCGATCGCGGTGCCGCCGGCCTGGTATGTGGTTTTGACGCCGCCTGTGCAGGTGCCGACTGCCGCGATATTTGCTGCGCCGGAATTGACACGCGACACGCCAGCCCTCAAAATAGCGCCCTTTTCCGCAGGCGCGGGTCGGAACGATCTGCAGCCGGTGGTCGTTCGGCGTTACCCCGAAGTGGCTCGTCATCTCGAATGGCTGGGACGGTTCGGCGAGGCCCGGATGACCGGTTCAGGCGCCTGCGTGTTCGCATCCTTCGAGACGGAAGACGCAGCGCGGGACGTGCTGCGGCAGCTGCCTGAAACGATGCGGGGATTTGTGGCGCAGGGGCTCGACAGGCATCCGCTGTTCGGTTTTTGCGCCTGAGCAGGACCCATTTATTGGGGAGTCGCCAAGTGGTAAGGCATCGGATTTTGATTCCGACATTCGTAGGTTCGATCCCTACCTCCCCAGCCAGATTGAGCGAGCAGCCGCCGGTGGCGGCTGTTTTTGTTGTGATGTTGCCCAGCCCTCGGAGGCTCGCGTGTCCATAGACAACCTGATGGTGTTTACCGGGAATGCCAACCCGCGCCTCGCCGGCGATGTGGCGCGCCATCTCAACATCCACCTCGGACGGGCCACGGTGTCGCGCTTTTCCGACGGCGAGGTGATGGTCGAGATTCTCGAGAACGTGCGCGGCAAGGACGTGTTCATCCTGCAGTCGACCTGCCAGCCGACCAACGACACGCTGATGGAAGTGATGGTGATGGTCGATGCGCTGAAGCGCGCCTCGGCCGGCCGCATCACCGCCGCCATTCCGTATTACGGCTACGCGCGCCAGGACCGCCGCACCCGTTCGGCACGGGTGGCGATCACCGCCAAGGTGGTGGCCAATATGCTGCAGGGCGCTGGTCTGGACCGGGTGCTGACGATGGACCTGCACTCCGACCAGATTCAGGGTTTTTTCGACATCCCGGTCGACAACATCTATTCCAGCCCGATCCTGCTGGGCGACATCTGGAAGCGCAACCACCCGAACCTGATGGTGGTGTCGCCCGACGTCGGTGGCGTGGTGCGGGCGCGGGCGATCGCCAAGCGGCTGGAGTGCGATCTGGCGATCATCGACAAGCGCCGCCCGAAGCCGAACGTGGCGAAGGTGATGCACATCATCGGCGATGTGAAGGACCGGACCTGCATCATCATGGACGACATGGTCGACACCGCCAATACGCTGTGCGAGGCGGCCAATGCGCTGAAAGAGCATGGCGCGAAAAAGGTCATGGCCTACTGCACCCATGCGGTGCTGTCCGGCAGTGCGGTCGAGCGCGTGACGCATTCCGCGATCGACGAGCTGGTGGTGACCGACACCATTCCGCTGCGCGACGATGCGCGCGGCTGCGCAAAAATCCGGCAATTGTCGGTGGCTGAACTGCTGGCGGAAACCATCCGCCGCATCAGCAATGAGGATTCTGTCAGTTCGCTGTTCATTGAGTAAGCAGCATTGAATAGCGAACCGGGAATGCCCCTGGTCGCGGGGGCTGCGCCCTGCGTTGCCCATTTCGGGTGATGCATTGGTAACCATGCATTGACCATTTTCGGCAATGCATTATTAAGTAGTTATTTAGGAGAAGTCTCATGGAAATCGAAGTCATCGCCTTCAAACGCGAAGCGCAAGGGTCGAGTGCGAGCCGCCGCCTGCGCAGCACCGGCAAGGTCCCCGGCATCGTTTACGGCGGCAGCGACGCCCCGATGCAGATCGAACTGGATCACAATGCGCTCTACCACGCGCTGCGCAAGGAAGCGTTCCACGCATCCGTGCTGTCGCTGACCGTCGACGGCACCAAGCAAAGCGTGCTGTTGCGCGACACCCAGTGGCACCCCTATAGGCAGCAGGTGCTGCACGTCGATTTCCAGCGTGTCGACAAGACGCACAAGATCCACGTCAAGGTCCCGCTGCACTTCCTGAACGAAGAGACCGCGCCCGGCGTCAAGACCGGCGGCGGCAAGGTCAGCCACGTGGTGACCGAGCTCGACGTGACCTGTCTGCCGGGCAACCTGCCCGAGTACATCGAGGTCGACATCGGCGCGCTGGAACTGGGTCATTCCATCCATGCGAACGATCTCAAGCTGCCCGATGGCGTGGAATTCGTTGCGCACATTCAGCATGAGAACCCCGCGGTGGTGACGATCACACTGCCCAAGGGCATGAAGTCGGACGAGCCTGCACCCGAGACGCCTGCTGCACCGGCAGCGTGAGTCTGAACGCAACCCGTCCACGGTTGCGTGGTGAGTCGTCATGACGGCTCCCCGCCTGATTGTCGGTCTCGGTAACCCGGGGCGCGACTACGAAGAAACCCGGCACAATGCCGGGTTTTGGTTTTGCGCGCGCCTCGCGCACGGGTGGGGCCTGCCGCTGGCGCACGAGTCGCGCTTTCACGGTATCGTCGGCCGCCGCGGACCGCTCTGGATGCTGCTGCCGCAGACCTTCATGAACCGCTCCGGTCAGGCGGTCGGCGCGCTCGCGCGCTTTCATCGCATCGAGCCGGCCGAGATCCTGGTGGTGCACGACGAGCTCGACATTCCGCCTGGCCAGCTGCGCCTCAAGTTCGGTGGCGGCATGGGCGGTCACAATGGCCTCAAGGACATCACCGCGCATCTGGGCACGCAGGACTACTGGCGGCTGCGTATCGGCATCGGCCATCCGGGCGACCGCAACGAAGTCGTCAACTATGTGCTGAAGCCGCCGCGCCGCGAGGAGCAAGCCGATATCGATGCGGCGATCGAACGCGCGGTGGAGCTGATGCCGCTGATCGAACAAGGCGAGTGGAACGCCGCCACCCAGCGCGCCAACACAAAACCACCCCTACCTCAGGAAAAACCATGAGTCTCAAGTGCGGCATCGTTGGCCTGCCCAACGTCGGAAAATCCACCCTGTTCAATGCGCTGACCCAGGCGGGCATCGCGGCGGAGAACTATCCCTTCTGCACCATCGAGCCGAATACCGGCGTGGTCGAGGTGCCGGATCCGCGCCTGGCGCAGCTGGCCGAGATCATCACGCCACAGCGCGTCGTGCCGGCGATCGTCGAGTTCGTCGACATTGCCGGCCTGGTCGCGGGCGCCTCCAAAGGTGAGGGCCTGGGCAACCAGTTTCTGGCAAACATCCGTGAAACGGACGCGATCTGCCACGTTGTGCGCTGTTTTCACGACGAAAACGTGATTCACGTGGCCGGCAAGGTCGATCCGCTGTCGGATGTCGACACCATCGCCACCGAGCTGGCGCTCGCCGACCTGGCAAGTGCCGAGAAAGCGCTGATCCGCTATGAAAAAGCGGCGCGCGGCGGCGACAAGGAGGCGAAGGTCATCGTTGAGGCCCTGAAACCGGTGCTGGCTGCACTGAACGAAGGCCGCCCGGCGCGCGCGGCCGGGCTCGACGCCGAGGGCATGGAGGCGATCAGACCGCTGTGCCTGATGACGGTCAAGCCCACGCTGTATGTCGCCAACGTCAGCGAAGACGGTTTTCACGACAACCCGATGCTGGATGCGCTGAAGGCTTTTGCTGAAAAGGAAGGCGCCCCGGTCGTCCCGGTATGCGCGGCGCTGGAGGCCGAATTGCAGGAATTGTCGCCGGAAGACCGCCTGGAATACCTGAAGGAGCTGGGCTGGGACGAGCCCGGCCTCAACCGCCTGATCCGCGCCGCCTATGATTTGCTCGGCCTGCAGACCTATTTCACCGCCGGGGTCAAGGAAGTACGGGCCTGGACCATCCACAAGGGCGACACCGCGCCGCAGGCGGCCGGCGTCATCCACACCGATTTCGAGCGCGGTTTCATCCGCGCCCAGACCATCGCATTTGACGATTTCATTGCCTGCAAGGGCGAGCAGGGGGCCAAGGAGGCAGGCAAGATGCGTGCCGAGGGCAAGGAATACGTTGTCAAGGACGGTGACGTGCTGAATTTCCTGTTCAACGTATAACGGCGGATTTACGCCGGCAGTGTTTGACACCACCTCGCTAAGCCCCCTATAATCTCGCGCTTCGTTTGGGTGGGGTTCCCGAGCGGTCAAAGGGATCAGACTGTAAATCTGACGGCTCTGCCTTCGAAGGTTCGAATCCTTCCCCCACCACCAGATTTTGCAGGTCGAGCAGGGCGAAGCGGGTGTAGCTCAATGGTAGAGCTGAAGCCTTCCAAGCTTAAGACGAGGGTTCGATTCCCTTCACCCGCTCCAGTTTTTGTAATGGGCTTATTTGGTTGTTGTAAGTCCAAGGCCCATGTAGCTCAGTGGCAGAGCACTCCCTTGGTAAGGGAGAGGTCGGCAGTTCAATCCTGCCCATGGGCACCAGATTTTAGGTGTCGCCGATTAAGGTTGGCGCACCGGTTTGATTAGGCAGTTGTCAAAGTCGTCGCATCGTTACTTGTGCAAAATTGAGGGGTACTTGAAATGGCTAAGGAAAAATTCGAGCGGACCAAACCGCACGTAAACGTTGGCACCATTGGACACGTTGACCACGGCAAGACCACCTTGACCGCGGCGATCACCACCATTCTGTCGAAGAAGTTTGGTGGAGCGGCCAAGAAGTACGACGAAATTGACAGCTCGCCCGAAGAGAAGGCGCGCGGCATTACCATTAATACCGCCCACGTCGAGTACGAGACCGAAAAGCGTCACTACGCCCACGTCGACTGCCCGGGCCACGCCGACTACGTCAAGAACATGATCACCGGAGCCGCCCAGATGGACGGCGCCGTCCTCGTCGTGTCCTCCGCCGACGGCCCCATGCCCCAGACCCGCGAGCACATCCTGCTCGCCCGTCAGGTTGGCGTGCCCTACATCATCGTCTACATGAACAAGGCCGACATGGTCGACGACGCCGAGCTGCTCGAGCTCGTCGAAATGGAAATCCGTGAGCTGTTGTCCAAGTACGACTTCCCCGGCGACGACACCCCCATCATCGTCGGCTCCGCCCTGAAAGCCCTCGAAGGCGACCAGAGCGACATTGGCGAACCGTCCATCATGAAGCTGGCCGATGCTCTGGACAACTACATCCCCGAGCCCGAGCGTGCGATTGACCGTCCGTTCCTGATGCCCGTTGAAGACGTCTTCTCCATCTCCGGTCGCGGCACCGTCGTTACCGGTCGTGTCGAGCGCGGCGTCATCAAGGTTGGCGAAGAAATCGAAATCGTCGGCATCGTTCCCACCGTCAAGACCACCTGCACCGGCGTCGAGATGTTCCGCAAACTGCTCGACCAAGGTCAGGCAGGCGACAACGTCGGCGTGCTGCTGCGCGGCACCAAGCGTGAAGAAGTCCAGCGCGGCCAGGTGTTGGCCAAGCCCGGCTCGATCAAGCCGCACACCAAGTTCAGTGCCGAGATTTACGTGCTGTCGAAGGATGAGGGTGGTCGTCACACCCCGTTCTTCAACGGCTACCGTCCGCAGTTCTACTTCCGCACCACCGACGTCACCGGCTCGATCGAACTGCCGGCCGGCACCGAGATGGTGATGCCTGGCGACAACGTCAGCATCAAGGTGTCGCTGATCCAGCCGATCGCGATGGACGAAGGCCTGCGTTTTGCCATCCGCGAAGGCGGCCGCACCGTCGGTGCCGGCGTCGTGGCGAAGATCGAAGAGTAA
>CAZUVC010000043.1:0-8439 GCA_964623745.1 uncultured Thiobacillus sp.
GGGTCGCCTTTTCTTTGGTTCCTTTCTTTTGGCGAGACAAAAGAAAGTAACTAGCTGCCGGGCTACCCCCGGCCAACGGTCAGTAACCCCGCGACCACCTCCACTACTCGCGCCGACAATCCGCGAACAGTGCCGGCTCAGTCGTTCCTCAACCACGCCGCCCCGCGCACGCCGCTCGAATCGCCGTACTTCGGCGGCACCAGCCGGGTGTCGACCCGGTCGGAAAACACATAGCGCGGCCACAGCCGTGGCACGGTGTCGTAGAGGCGCTCGATGTTGGAGAGCCCGCCGCCCAATACAATCACATCAGGGTCGATCAGGTTGACGACGCCAGCCAGCGCGCGTGCCAGCCGCTCCTCGTAGCGGGCCAGCGTGGCGCTGCAGGGGCCGTAGCCGGCGTTCGCCAGCTGAACGATTTCGTGCGTGGGCAGGTCCTCGCCGCCGTAGCGCACGTGGTCGGCCGCGAGCGCGGGGCCCGAGAGCCAGGTTTCGATGCAGCCCTTCTTGCCGCAGTAGCAGGCGGGTGCGGCCTCGAGTTCGCGCGGGCTCGGCCACGGGTGCAGGATCGCCTCGCCGGTGGCGGGGTGTTGGCCGGTACCGCTGCGGTCGGCCTGAGCGTGGGCAAACTGGAAGTAGGGCAGCGGCGAGTGCCCCCATTCGCCGGCGATGGCGTTGGCGCCTTGGAGTAGATGGCCGCGTACCACCACGCCGCCGCCGACGCCGGTGCCGAGGATCACGCCGAACACGGTATCGGCCCCGGCTGCGGCGCCGTCGATGGCTTCCGACAGCGCAAAGCAATCGGCGTCATTGGCGAGCCGCACTTCGCGATTGAGCGCGCGTTCGAGGTCTTCCTGCAGGGGTCGGCCGTTGAGGCAGGTCGAGTTGCAGTTCTTCATCCGGCCGGTCGCGGGCGAGATCGCGCCGGGGGTGCAAATGCCGATCGTGCCGCTTTGTCCCAGTTCGGCTTCGGCCTGGTGCACCAGCGCGGCGACTGCCGCCACGATGGCGAGGTAATCGTTTTGCGGCGTGGGAACGCGGCGGCGCAGGATTTCCTGGCCGCCGGCGTCGAGCGCAATCAACTCGATTTTGGTGCCGCCGAGGTCGATGCCGAAACGTAGAGTAGGGGCCACGGTGTAAAATCTCCGGCTATTCAATTTGCGTTGGAATCAACATGGCAGGACATTCGAAATGGGCCAACATCCAGCACCGCAAGGGTCGCCAGGATGCCAAGCGCGGCAAGATCTTCACCAAGCTTATCAAGGAAATCACCGTGGCTGCCAAAATGGGCGGCGGCGACACGGGCATGAACCCGCGCCTGCGGCTGGCAATCGAAAAGGCCAAGGCCGAGTCGATGCCCAAGGACAACATTGAGAACGCGATCAAGCGCGGCACTGGCCAGCTCGAAGGCGTCAACTATGAAGAAGTGCGCTACGAAGGCTACGGCATCGGCGGCGTCGCGGTGATGGTGGACTGCCTCACCGACAACAAGGTGCGCACCGTCGCCGACGTGCGCCACGCCTTCGTCAAGCACGGCGGCAACATGGGCACCGACGGCTGCGTTGCATTCCAGTTCAAGCATTGCGGCCAGATCATCCTGGAGCCCGGCGCGAGTGAGGACGCGGTAATGGACGCCGCGCTCGACGCCGGCGCCGAGGACATCATTCCCAACGAGGACGGCTCGATCGAGGTACTGACCTCGCCCGATCCCAAGGCTTTCGAGGTGGTGAAGGAGGCGCTGGAAAAAGCCGGGTTCAAGCCGGCCGTCGCCGAAATCACCATGCGACCGGAAGTCGAGACCGAGCTGGCAGGCGACGACGCGGCGAAGATGCAGAAAATTCTCGATGCGCTCGATTCGCTCGACGACGTGCAGGATGTCTACACCAACGCCGTGCTTCCCGAGTAAACCTGCTCTTGCGCATCCTCGGCATTGATCCTGGTCTTAGACTCACCGGCTTCGGCGTGATCGAGCAGACCGGCCAGAAGCTGGCCTATGTCGCCAGCGGCGTGATCAAGAGCGGCGAGGGCAGCCTGCCGCAGCGTCTCGGGGTTCTGTTTGCCGGCATCAACGAGGTGATCGCCACCTGGCAGCCCGACACCTGCGCGGTGGAAATCGTCTTCGTCAACGTCAACCCGCAATCGACGCTGCTGCTCGGGCAGGCGCGCGGCGCCGCGATCTGCGCGGCCGTGTCGCGCGAACTGGTGGTGGCCGAATACACGGCATTGCAGATCAAGCAGGCGGTGGTCGGTCACGGCAAGGCCGCCAAGGAACAGGTGCAGGAAATGGTCAAGCGCCTGCTGGCCTTGCCCGTCGCGCCGACGGCGGACGCCGCCGACGCGCTGGCCTGCGCCATCGCCCACGCGCATGGCAGCCGGCTCGGGTCGCACTCGACCGCGGGCTATCGCATGAAGGGCGGGCGACTGGTATGAGTTCCGTCTTCACTCGCCTGACGGTGGCGCTAGCAGGCCGTCCCGGCGTTAGGTGGACGTAC
The DNA here is from genome assembly GCA_964623745.1 of uncultured Thiobacillus sp. Lineage (GTDB taxonomy): Bacteria > Pseudomonadota > Gammaproteobacteria > Burkholderiales > Thiobacillaceae > Thiobacillus. The sequence continues at coordinate 2,490 of CAZUVC010000043.1, forward strand.
GCGTTTGCGTCTATCCTTCGTCATCCGGGGAGAACACATGAGCAGTCGCATACGATGAACGGACGCGTCAAATGATCGGGCGCATCAGCGGCGTGCTGGCCGCCAAGCAGCCGCCGCAGGTTTTGGTGGACGTCAACGGTGTCGGCTACGAAATCGACGTGCCGATGAGCACCTTCTACAACCTGCCGGCCCTCGGCGAAAAAATCAGCCTGCTGACCCATCTGGCCATCCGCGAGGATGCGCATTTACTGTACGGCTTTGGCAGCGAGATCGAGCGCGCGGCGTTTCGCGAACTGCTGAAGGTCTCCGGCATCGGCGCCAAGACCGCGCTGTCGGTGCTCTCCGGCCTGTCGGTCAACGACCTGTCGGCGGCGATCGCGGCGCAGGACATTGGCCGCATCGTCAAGGTGCCCGGCATCGGCAAGAAAACCGCCGAGCGCCTGCTGCTTGAGCTCAAGGGCAAACCGGTCTTCGCCGGCGCGATCGCCAGCACGGGGCCTGCCGGCGTCCCGGACGACGTACGCCAGGCCTTGCTGGCGCTGGGCTACAACGAGCGTGAAACCACCGAGGCGGTGCGCCAGCTGCCGGCCGATTTGTCGGTGGGCGAGGCGATCCGGCAGGCGCTGCGCAGCCTGTCCAAAACCTGACTCTCCGGGCGCCATGCTTTCCCGTTCGCCTGTCGCCTCCCTGCAGCGCCATTTTCTGTGGCTGCTATTTACGGTGGTCGGGCTGTTTGCGGCCGGCATCGCGCTCAGCCTGTGGTTCAGCCTGCAAAACCACGCGCAGACGCAGCAACGCCTGCTCGAACTCGAAGCCAGGCAGACGCGCGTCAACCTGGTGCGCCTGCTGGACTACTACCATGCGCTGATCGAGAACGCCGCGCGCGATCCCGAGCTGATCGACCTGATGCGTGTCGGCTCCATCCAAGAGCAGCAGGCCTGGGCCTATTCCCGGCAACGCCTGCTGCCCGACCTGCTGGGGCTGGCGCTGGTCAGCCCCGAGGGCGAAGTGCTCGGCGAGGCCGCCTCGCTGCGCGTCGGTCCGCGTTGCCTGCTCGACATGCGGCGCGCGCAGACGCTGTCGGCGCTGCGTCCCCTGGTGCACCGCGAAGTGCCCGGTTTCGAACATATCGATCTGGTGACGATGATGCGTGAAGCGGATGGCTCGGTGCTGGGGGGCATTTTCATCAGCGTGCGCCTGCCCCAGCTGCAGCGCGTCATCGACGACTCCATCCATCCCGACCACGCGCTCGCCATCGTCGACGCGGCGGGCAACACCATCGTGAGCCGCGGCGAGATCACCGGCGCACGACGTGAAGTCAGGCTGGAGGTGCCGGATACGGGCTGGACGCTGACCGCGCAGGCGCCGCACAAGATCCTGGCGCGTGACGGCGAACTGCATGCGCTGGTCGGACTGCTGACACTCGCTGCCGTGCTGCTGCTGCTGGGCGGCAACATGCTGCGCCTGCGCCGCACCATGCTGCGCGACATCAGCGCCACGCGCGATGCGCTGACCGCACTGGCGCGCGACGAGCCGGTGCCGGCCATCGTGCCGCATTTCGTCGAATTCGAGCCGGCGGCGGCCGACATCAACCGCATCGCGCGTCACCTGCAGGAGCAGCACGTGCGGCTGGCGCGCCTGAGTCTCACCGATCCGCTGACCGACCTGCCCAATCGGCGGGCGTTCGAGACCCAGTTCCAGCAGGCGCTCGGCCTGGCCGGGCGGCAACATCCGGTCGCGCTGGTGCTGCTGGACATCGACCATTTCAAGGCGGTCAACGACCGTTTCGGCCATGGCGTGGGCGACCAGGTGCTGCTGGCGTTGTCGCGCGCGCTGAAGGCGCTGACCCGACGTGCGGACCTGGCGGCGCGGCTGGCCGGAGACGAATTCGTTTTGCTGCTGACCGGGCTCGACGCGTCCGGGCTCGACGCCTGGTATCAGCGCCTGAGCGAACGCTTCCTGAGCGAGATGAATGCCGCCGGCCTCGACCTGCAGACCGGGCTCAGCGCCGGCCAGACCTGGCTCGGCAAGGCGGAGGCGGATTCGTCCAGCCAGGCGCTGGCGCGCGCCGACCGCGCGCTGTACGAAGCGAAGGCGCGCGGGCGCGGCCAGCTGGTGCAGGATGCGGCGCCCGCCGCAGAGTAGAATTCGGGCTTCTCCGTCTCACCGTCCGGGTCATGATCGAAACCGACCGTCTCATCGCCCCCGCCGCCGTCAGCCCGCAGGAAGAACAGATCGAACGCGCGCTACGGCCGCGCACGCTGGCCGAATATGTCGGCCAGGCGAAGGCGCGCGAACAGCTCGAAATCTTCATCAGCGCCGCGAGGAACCGCAGCGAGGCGCTCGACCACGTGCTGCTGTTCGGCCCGCCGGGGCTGGGCAAGACCACGCTGGCGCATATCATCGCGCGCGAGATGGGCGTCAACCTGCGCCAGACCTCGGGCCCGGTGCTGGAGCGCGCGGGCGACCTCGCGGCGCTGCTCACCAATCTGGAACCGCACGACGTGCTGTTCATCGACGAGATCCATCGCCTGAGTCCGGTGGTCGAGGAAGTGCTCTACCCGGCGCTGGAGGATTTCCAGATCGACATCATGATCGGCGAAGGTCCGGCCGCGCGCTCGGTCAAGCTCGACCTGCCGCCGTTCACCCTGGTCGGCGCCACCACCCGCGCCGGCATGCTGACCAACCCGCTGCGCGACCGTTTCGGCATCGTCGCGCGGCTGGAGTTCTACTCGGCGGAAGAGCTCGGCTTCATCGTGCACCGCTCGGCGGGCCTGCTGCAGATGAATCTGGACGAAGCCGGCGCACTGGAAATCGCCCGCCGTTCGCGCGGCACCCCGCGCATCGCCAACCGCCTGCTGCGCCGCGTGCGCGACTATGCCGAAGTGAAGGCGGACGGTCAGGCCACCGGTGCGGTGGCCGATGCGGCGCTGGTGATGCTGGATGTGGACCGCGCCGGACTCGACGTAATGGACAGGAAGCTCCTGTCCGCGGTGGTCGAGAAATTCATGGGCGGCCCGGTTGGCCTCGACAACCTCGCCGCCGCCATCGGCGAGGAGCGCGACACCATCGAGGATGTGCTCGAACCCTTCCTGATCCAGCAGGGCTACCTGCAGCGCACGCCGCGCGGCCGCATCGCCACGCCGCTGGCCTACCGTCACCTGGGCATCGCCACGCCTTCCGCCCCGGGCACCGACCTGTTTTGAGCGCGCCGTTTCACTGGCCGGTCCGCGTCTACTGGGAAGACACCGACGCCGGCGGCGTGGTGTACTACGCCAACTACCTCAAATTCATGGAGCGTGCACGCAGCGAATGGCTGCGTGCACGCGGCTTCGAGCAGGACGTGCTGCGCGACGAGACCGGTGTGGTGTTCGTGGTGCGGCGGGTGGAAATCGACTACCGTTCGCCGGCGCGCTTCAACGATGCGCTCGACGTGACCGTCCATCTGCGCGAAGCCGGACGTGCAAGCCTGGTCGTGCGGCAGGAACTCCTGCGGGGCGACGTCTGTCTGGCAGAAGCGGTGGTGACGCTGGCCTGCGTCGACGCGACGAATTTCAAACCCGTTAAAATGCCCCCAACCCTACTTCAGGCACTGACCCAGACCCCGTGAATCCAGAACTCAGCCAGGACCTTTCGCTGTTCCACCTGATCATCCATGCCTCGGTGCCGGTGCAGCTCGTGATGCTGCTGCTGCTGGGCGCATCGCTGCTGTCATGGTGGTTCATTTTCATCAAGCTGTTCACGCTGAAGCGCGCCCTGCGCGAAACCGACCGCTTCGAGCGCGAATTCTGGGCGGGCGGCGACATCAACGTCATGTACAAGCGGGTGTCCGGGCAGCGTGAAACCGCGGGGGAGATGGAGCGCATCTTCGCGGCCGGCTTCAGCGAATTCATCAAGCTGCGGCAGCAGGCCGGACTGTCGCTCAATGTCATCATCGACGGCACCCGCCGCGCCATGCGCGCCACCTACCAGCGCGAACTGGACAACCTCGAATCGCACCTGTCGTTTCTCGCCACGGTCGGTTCGGTGTCGCCCTACGTCGGCCTGTTCGGCACCGTGTGGGGCATCATGATCGCCTTCCTGGGACTGTCGAGCGTGGCGCAGGCCACGCTGGCGCAAGTGGCGCCGGGCATCGCCGAAGCGCTGATCGCCACCGCCATGGGCCTGTTCGCTGCCATTCCCGCGGTGGTGGGCTACAACCGCTACACCCACGACATCGATCGCCTGTCGAATCGCATGGAAAGCTTCATGGAAGAGTTCTCCAACATCCTGCAGCGGCAGGCTCCCAAGGCGGCCTAGACGGTGGCACGCACCCGCAAACAGCTAAGCCAGATCAACGTCGTGCCGATGATCGACGTGATGCTGGTGCTGCTCGTCATCTTCATGGTGACCGCGCCCTTTATCAATCCCGGCCAGGTCGAGCTGCCGAGCGTTGGCCAGACCGCGCAGCCGCCGTCGCAGCCGTTGGAAATCATCATCAAGGAGTCGGGCGAATACCGGCTGCGTGACCGCGCGGCCGGGGGTGTCGAGCGGGTGATCCCCAAGTCGGCGCTGGCGGCCGAGGTGGCCGCGCTGCACGGTGCCGCGCCGGATCAGGCCGTGGTCATCGCAGCGGACAAAGGCGTCCGCTACGAAGAAGTGATGCATGCGATGACGGTGCTGCAGCAGGCGCAGATCACCCGCATCGGCCTGCTCGCCCGCCCGGCCCGATGAATCTGCCCGCCCACACGCCCTTCGTCTCCCGCCCCGCTGCACCCCGACTCGCCGCCGCTGCGATGGCGCTGGGCGTGCACGCCGCCTTTGTGCTGCTGCTGGTGTTCGGCGTGTCGTGGCAGACCCGCGAGGCCGCGCCGGTGATGGTCGACGTCTGGACCTCGCTGCCGCCCTCGGTGGCGGTGAAGCCGCCCGCGCCCACGCCGCCGCCTCCCGCGCCGCCGAAACCCGAACCCGTACGCCCGCCGCCTCCGGAACCGGTGGTGAAGTCACCGCCGCCACCGAAGCCACCCGACATCGCGCTCGAGCAAAAAAAAATCGAGGCCGAGCGCCTGAAAAAACAGCTGGCGGCGGAGGAGAACGCGCGCGCAGAAGCCGCCAGGGTGGCGCAGCAGAAGCAACTGGCCGAGCAGCAAAAGCGCGCGCAGCAGCGGCAGATCGAGGAAGACGAGCAGGTGCGGCGCATGGCTGACGCAGAGGCGGCGCAGGCCGCGCAACAGGCCAGCCAGGCCGAGGCGCGCGCGGCAGCCAGCAGGCGCGAGGCCGCAGTCGCCAGCGTCGTCGGCCAGTTTCGCGATCAGATCAGCGCCAAGGTACGTGGCAACACCCGCCTGCCCGACAACCTCGTCGGCAATCCCGAAGTGCGCTGCCTGGTGCGGCTGCTGCCGACCGGCGAAGTGCAGAGCGTGCGGGTGACGCGATCGAGCGGCAACGCGGCGTACGATGATGCGGTGGTGCGTGCCATCGAGAAGTCGTCGCCGCTGCCGCTGCCGGAGGATCGCGATGCACGCGCGAAATTCGTTCCGGAACTTTCCTTTGTTCACCGCCCCAAACCCTGAGCGCGACGCCAGCCGATGCGGCGCCGCGCCCTACGCGCCTCGGCGCGCCATGCTAAACTGCCCTGCAAGTCAGGCACCTTCGATCGAGATTCCCGAGCCCATGCCGCGCGTTGTTCTGTTTTACCCCATGCTTTTCCTTGCCCTGCTGTGGGCGCCGTTTTCCGCGCGTGCCGCGCTTGAAATCCAGGTGATCGGCGGCGCCGCCAACAAGATTGCGGTGGCGATGGTGCCGTTTCAGGCAGCACCGGGCCAGCCGACGCCTGACCTGTCGCAGATCGCCGGCGACGATCTGGAGCGCAGCGGCCAGTTCAGGCGGGTCGACCTCGGCGGTGCGGCCCGGCCGGTGGCGCCGGCGCAGGTGGACCATGCGTTCTGGCGCGGCCGCGGTGCCGATGCCG
>CAZUVC010000043.1:8449-28257 GCA_964623745.1 uncultured Thiobacillus sp.
CACAACATGCCCGGCATCGCCAGCGCCGCGACCGCCGTCGTCATCGGCCAGGTGACCGCCCTGCCGGGCGGCCGCTTCGAAGTCCGCTTCTATCTGCTGGACGTGATCAAGCGCACCCAGCTGGCGGCATTCGCCTACACCATCCCGGCCAAACAGTGGCGCGCCACCGCCCACCAGATCGCCGACATCGTCTACGAAAAACTGACCGGCACGCCGGGCGCGTTCAGCACCCGCATCGCCTATGTGCAGAAGCAGGGCACGCGCTATGAACTGCGCGTAGCCGATGCCGACGGACACAATCCGCGCACCGTGGTGCGTTCCGCTGAGCCGGTGATTTCGCCGCGCTTTTCGCCGGACGGCACGCGCATGGCCTATGTGTCGTTCGAGGACAAGAAGCCCGTGGTCTACGTGCAGTCGTTGCAGGATGGCCGGCGCACCAAGGTCGCCGCCTTCAAGGGCTCCAACTCAGCGCCCGCCTGGGCACCGGACGGCAAGCGCCTCGCGGTGGTGCTGACGCGCGACGCCGGCTCGCAGGTATACCTGATCAACGCCGACGGCAGCGGGCTTGTGCGGATCACACGCAGCGCCAGCATCGACACCGAGCCGGTATTCTCGCCCGATGGCACAACGATTTATTTCACATCGGATCGCGGTGGCAGTGCGCAGATCTACCAGATGCCGGCGAGCGGCGGCGATGCCCGGCGGGTGACCTTTAATGGCAGTTACAATGTGTCTCCTTCGATCAGCAAGGATGGCCGGCGTCTTGCCTACATCAGTCGCGACGAAGGCCGCTTCCGGGTGGTGCTGCACGAGCTGTCCACCGGTCAGACCCGGGTGCTGACCGACAGCGCGCGCGACGAGTCGCCCAGTTTTGCGCCCAACGGCCAGGTGGTGCTGTATGCCACTGTGCAGGGTGGACGCGGTATCCTTGGCACGGTGAGCCTGGACGGCCAGACCCGTGCGCGTCTGTCGGAGTCGGGGGTGGATGCCCGCGAACCGGCCTGGGGGCCGTAGCAACAGGAGTAGGGAGCGGGTGGCCCGGTTTTCCGGGAGGCCCATGCTGATTCGTTTTCATTCTAAAAGGAGAGACAGATGAACAAGATTTTCTGGCCCGTATTGCTTGCCCTGACCGTGTCCGCCTGCGGCACCAAGGGCACGACGCCCGCCCAGGTCGAGGACCGCAGCGGCACCGCCACAACGGCACCGTCGACCGGCGCCGCCAGCACTGGAACCAGCAGCGATTCTGTCTCGGGCAGCGCATTGCCGGGTGACGCCACCGGCGTCGATCCGCGCAAGGACCCTGCCAACGTGTTGTCCAAGCGCAGCGTCTTCTTCGATTTCGACAGCTTCGTGATCAAGGATGAATACAGCGCGATGATCCAGGCCCATGCCAGCTACCTCAACGCCAACCGCAATGCCCGCGTGATCCTGCAGGGCAACGCCGACGAGCGCGGCAGCCGCGAATACAACCTGGCGCTGGGACAAAAGCGTGCCGAAGCCGTGCGCCGCGCATTGTCCGTGCTGGGCGTGACCGAGTCGCAGATGGAAGCGGTCAGCTTCGGCGAGGAAAAGCTGCGCAACACCGGCAGCACCGAAGAGGCACATGCCGAGAACCGTCGCACCGATGTGGTGTATGGCGACGAATAAGCGCCTGCTGCGGCGGGGCGGCCTGGTGCTCGTCGGCGCGTTTGCGCTGGCGCAGCCGGCATGGGCGCTGTTCGGCAATGCCGAGCTGACCCGGCAGACGCAGGCGCTGCAGCAGCGGGCGGATGCGGTCGATGCGCGGCTCGGCAAGATCGAAGCCGCGTTGCAGGACAATCGCAAGCTGCTCGACCTGCTGAAGGAAGTCGAAACGCTGAAGGCTGAAAACGCGCGGCTGCGCGGACTGGCCGAAATGCAGCAGCACCAGCTGGAGACGCTTGGCAAGCGGCAGAACGATCTGTACGCCGATCTCGACCAGCGCCTGGCCGACCTCACCAAAGCCGCCCAGCCTGCGGCGGACGCTGCGACTGCCGATGCGGGTGTCGTGGCGGCCGGTGCGCCGCCCGCCGATGCCGCGGCGGCGTCGCGCAGCTACGAAACCGCGCTCGCGCTGTTTCGCGAAGCCAATTACCCGGGCGCCATCGCCGGCTTTGGCAGCTTTCTCAAGGCCCATCCCGACAGCGAACTCGCTGCCAATGCGCAGTACTGGATCGGCTATTCGTATTACGCGCTGAAAGACTACAAGACCGCCCTGGCGCAGCAGCAAAAACTGGTCGCCACCTATCCCGGCAATCCCAAGGTGCCCGATGCGCTGTTCAACATCGCCACCAACCAGATCGCGCTGGAGCAGACGGCCGCTGCCCGCAAGACGCTCGAGGAGATCGTCGCGAAGCATCCCGGCACACCGGCTGCCACCCTTGCCGCCCGTCGGCTGTCCACACTCAAGTAATTCCATTTCCAGATTGAAAATCTCTTTGTCGGTTTCGCCTTGCCGTGCTAAAGCACTGTCTGCGGCTCACCTTCGCGATCTTTTCAATCCGGAAATGGAATAAACCCGCATGTCCGCGTCACCCACCCTCCGTTTGACGGAGGTGTTTCTTTCGCTGCAGGGCGAAACCAGCCGTGCCGGCCTGCCGACGGTGTTCGTCCGACTGACGGGCTGTCCTCTGCGCTGTCGCTGGTGCGACACGACCTACAGCTTCCAGGGTGGCGACGCCGTGACGCTGAGTGCGTTGCTGGCGCAAGTCGCCGACTTTGGTGTGCCGACCGTGTGCGTCACCGGCGGCGAGCCGCTGGCGCAGAAAAACTGCCTGCCGCTGCTGACCGCGCTGTGCGACGCCGGTTATTCGGTGTCGCTGGAAACCAGCGGCGCGCTCGATGTCAGCGCGGTTGACCCGCGGGTGTCGCGCATCGTCGACGTCAAGCCGCCGGGTTCCGGCGAGGAGGCGCGCAACCGCTGGGAAAACCTCGCCCACCTCGGACCGCACGACGAGATCAAGTTCGTGCTCGCTGATCGCGCCGACTATGAATGGGCGCGCGAGGTGCTGCGCGCGCAAAAGCTCGATCGCGTCTGCCCGGTCCTGTTCTCCCCGGTGCAGGGGGAACTGCCGCCGGCCCAACTGGCGGAGTGGGTCCTCGCCGACCGGCTGCCGGTGCGGATGCAGGTGCAGCTGCACAAGCTGCTGTGGGGGAACGCGCCAGGAAAATGATTCCTGCCATGAAACCCGCGGTCATCCTGCTCTCCGGCGGCCTCGATTCCGCCACCGTGCTCGCCATCGCGCGCGCGGCGGGCTACGCCTGCCATGCCCTGAGCCTCGATTACGGCCAGCGCCACACCGCCGAGCTGGCCGCCGCCGCGCGCGTGGCGAAAAGCCTCGGCGCCGTCGAGCACCGGGTGATGCGCCTCGGCCTGGGCGACATCGGCGGCTCGGCGCTCACCGACGATGCCATTGCCGTGCCCGAGAGCCCCACCGAAGGCATCCCGGCCACCTACGTTCCGGCGCGCAACACCGTGATGCTGGCACTGGCGCTCGCCTGGGCCGAGGTGCTGGGTTCGCGCGACATCTTCATCGGCGTCAACGCCGTCGATTATTCCGGCTACCCCGACTGCCGCCCCGAATTCATCGCCGCCTTCGAGCATATGGCCAACCTCGCCACCCGGGCCGGCGTCGAAGGCGCACAGTTGCGCGTCCATGCGCCACTGCAGTACCTGTCGAAGGCGCAAATCATCCAGCGCGGCATCGAACTCGGCGTCGACTACGCACAAACCGTCAGTTGCTACCAGGCCAATGCCGACGGTCGCGCCTGCGGCCGCTGCGACGCCTGCCGCCTGCGCCGCCAGGGCTTCGAGAAGGCCGGCGTGGCCGATCCGACCCCGTATCAATAGGCGGAGCGGCCCGCACAACCGTAGTCGCAACAGCCCAAGGCGCCTGCGCCGCCAGCAAAAAGCGCCGCGCCTCTTTACCCCGCCGCGCGGCTTCGGCTATAATCTCGGGCTTTCGCGGATAGGGCCCAGCCCTGTCCACGGGTCGGTAGCTCAGCTGGTAGAGCAGCGGACTTTTAATCCGTTGGTCGCGAGTTCGAATCTCGCCCGACCCACCAGATTCAAACAAAAGCCACGGGAAACCGTGGCTTTTGTTTTTTGGCCAGCACGTGACGCAAATTGTCATCTCGTGTCGCATAGGGGCATCGGCGGATAGCTGGGAGGCGGCCTATTCTCTACCGTGTGCCCCTGCATGAGTCAATCTAAATCAATGGCTTACACAAATATTGCATGAATTCCTGCCGCGGGATCTAAAGTTGGCACAGACCCTGCACGTTAATGTGCAGACACGGGAGGCTCGTGTTCAATATGCCCAACTCAAGGAGATTCAAAATGCGTAAAGTACAACAAGGTTTTACCCTGATCGAACTGATGATCGTCGTGGCGATTATCGGTATTCTGGCTGCGGTGGCGATTCCTGCTTACCAGGATTACACGGTGCGTGCGAAAGTGACTGAAGGTTTGAGTCTAGCTTCGGGCATCAAGGCTACGATTGCTGAAAATGCCGCTAACGGCATTGCTCTGAACAACAACACCCCTGGCGTTGGAGCTACGCCCGCTTTTGTGGCTACACGCAACGTACAGAATATGGTGGCGGCAGCAAACGGTGAAATTACCATTACTTATCCTGCAACCTCTGGTGGCGGCACGATCGTTCTGGCGCCGCGTGATGGTGCAGGCCCTCTGGTGGCAGGAGCCTTGCCTGTTAACCCCATTACCTGGAACTGTAATGCGGCCGGCTCCACTTTGGCGGGAACTGCTGGTACTTTGCTGGCTAAATACGCTCCTGCTGAGTGCCGTCAGTAATTGCAAGCACGGCTAGGGCGCGATTACTGCACGACATTGCGCCCTGTCTTACAAAAGCCTCCTTCGGGAGGCTTTTTCTATGGCACAGCAAATTTCACTTTCCGATTTCAACGAAACAAATGGGGCGTAATTAGGGCGTCAAATTAGTCCATCGCCCTCAAGGTCTTTTGTATTATTTCCTGAGAGAAACCACGGCTCAACAGAAAGCGGATTTGTTTCGCTTTCGCGGCGGCATCGACTGGCGGGGTGCCGAATTTCTTCTTCCACACTTCGCGCGCACGCTCGAGTTCGCTGTCGCGGTGCTCACCCAAGACCGCTTCGATAACATCGTCCCCCACGCCGCGCTGGCGCAGGTCATAGGCCAGTTTGATGCTGCCCGCACGGGCGCGGTGGTCGGCGACCCAGCTTTCGGCGAAGCGGCGGTCGGACAGCCAGTTCTTGGTTTCGAACTCGTCCAGCAGGGCGGCGATGTCCTCCGGGACGAAGCCGGCGCGCTCAAGTTTGCGCGTGAGTTCGGCGCGGCTGTGTTCGCGCCGCGCCAGCAGGGCCAGTGCGCGGGCGCGCAGGTCTGAGGCGCTGGGTTCAGCGCCGGGCTCAGGCCTCGACTTCATCCTCGACCGCAGCGGTGGGGTTGTTGACGCCGACGGCGGCACGGATCTTCGCCTCGATTTCGTGGGCGATTTCCGGGTGCTCCTTCAGGTATTCGCGCGCGTTGTCCTTGCCCTGGCCGATCTTCTCGCCGTTGTAGGCGTACCAGGCGCCGGACTTGTCGACGAACTTGTGGAGAACGCCGAGTTCGATGATTTCGCCTTCGCGCGAGATGCCCTGGCCATACAGGATGTCGAAGAAGGCTTCCTTGAACGGCGGCGAGACCTTGTTCTTGACGACCTTGACCTTGGTTTCGTTGCCGACGATCTCGTCGCCTTTCTTGATCGCGCCGATGCGGCGGATGTCGAGGCGCACGCTGGCGTAGAACTTGAGCGCGTTGCCGCCGGTGGTGGTTTCGGGGCTGCCGAACATGACGCCGATCTTCATGCGGATCTGGTTGATGAAGATGACCAGCGTGTTGGTGCGCTTGATGTTGGCGGTGAGTTTCCTCAGCGCCTGGCTCATCAGTCGTGCCTGCAGGCCCATGTGCGAGTCGCCCATCTCACCTTCGATTTCGGCCTTGGGCGTGAGTGCGGCGACCGAGTCGATCACGACCACGTCGACGCTGCCTGAACGCACCAGCATGTCGGCGATTTCCAGTGCCTGCTCGCCAGTGTCGGGCTGCGACACCAGCAGGTTGTCGACATCGACGCCAAGCTTGCCGGCATAGTTGGGATCGAGCGCGTGTTCGGCGTCGATGAAGGCGGCGGTGCCCCCCATTTTTTGCATTTCGGCGATCACCTGCAGGGTGAGCGTGGTCTTGCCGGACGATTCCGGTCCGTAGATTTCGACCACGCGGCCGCGTGGCAGGCCGCCGACGCCGAGCGCGATGTCGAGCCCGAGCGAACCGGTGGAAACAGACTGGATGTCGCGCGAGACGTCGTGATCGCCCAGGCGCATTACCGAGCCCTTGCCGAACTGTTTCTCGATTTGCGAAAGCGCGGCGGTGAGCGCCTTGTTCTTGTCTTCGGTCAGTGCGGCGGCGGTGGCCATGGTGTCTCTCCTCAGGGTTGCGATGGCCGAACTGTAGGGTGTATTTCTTGCAATGTCAATAAAAAATATCACCTACATATAAAGTAACAGTTGATAGATTGTATTTGATACGGCCCGCCCTATAATGCGGCAACACGGGCTCGAGCGGAGCGAGCGATGATTTCAAAGGAAAAAATGCGCCTGGACGTGAAATGGGCGACGCGTCAGCGGCTGCAATACATCGAGTTGATGGCCTGGTACACCGGGGTGGTGACGCGCAGCGACGTCGCCCGCGCCTTCGGCCAGTCCGATCCGGCCGCAACCAAGGACCTCAAGCTGTACGGCGATCTGGCGCCCGGCAACCTCGTCTACAACCACAGCGTGTTCGGCTTCGTGCCGGGCGAGGGGTTTGCCGCCGTGTTTGCCGACCTTGCACCCGAGGTTGCGCTGCCCGTCATTGCCGCCAACCTGGCGGTGGCCAACGGCCCCTACGGAAACGAACTGATCTACGGCCTGCCCACCGCGTCGCTGCCGCTGCCGGCGCGCCTGCCGGGTCCGCACACGCTGGCGCAGATCACTCGCGCCATCCACGCCCGGCGCAAACTGCGGGTCAGCTACCGTTCGCTGTCGAGCCGCGAGCGCGGCGCGGCGCGCGTGCTCGAGCCGCACACGCTGGTCAATACCGGGCTGCGCTGGCATGTGCGGGCGTATAGCGAGGACACCTGTGATTTCCGCGATTTTGTGCTGTCGCGCATCACCGAGGCGCACTGTCTTGAGACGCCCGCCGACTCCGGCGAGCAGTACGACGACGACTGGGTGGAATCGGTCAGCCTCGTGCTGGCGCCGCACGCCGGGCTCGATGCCGACCGGCGCGAAAGCCTGTTGCTCGATTACGGCGCGAGCGGAGCGGTCATCGAGGTGAACGTGCGGCGCGCGCTGCTCGGCTATGTGCTGCAGCGCCTCAACGTCGATACCACGCCGGACCATGCGCTGAATCCGAACGCCTACCAGTTGGTGCTGCTGAATCGGGAGGAGATCGAACCGTTTGCGGCGTGGGCGTTTAGATAGGAGTCAGGATTCAGGGGCTAGGATTCAGGGGGCCTTGTGCGGCTGCGCCGCGCTATTCAATGGACGGGGCCGCGCTACATTTTTGCTGACCCCTGACCCCTGACCCCTGACCCCTGACCCCTGACCCCTGACCCCTGACCCCTAGCCAACCAGCTCAATCAACCCCCGCAGCGCCGCCGCCACTGCGCGCGAGCGGATTTCCTCGCGGTCGCCGTCGAGGCGGCAGATCGACGACATGACGGTGCCGTCTGCCAGCGCCCAGCCGTAGCAGACGAGGCCGACCGGCTTCTGCGGGGTGCCGCCGCCAGGGCCGGCGATGCCGGAAATGGCGAGCGCGGCCTGGGCGTGGCTGTGCTTCAGCGCGCCGCTGGCCATCGCCATGGCGGTTTCCTCGGACACGGCGCCGTGGGTGTCCAGCGTCGCTTGCGGCACGTCGAGCATTTCGACCTTGGCGGTGTTGGCATAGGTGATGAAACCACGCTCGTACCACTGCGAACAGCCGGGCAGCGCGGTCAGCAGTTGCCCGACCCAGCCGCCGGTACAGGATTCTGCGGTGGCCAGCATCCAACCGCGCGCGCGCATCTTGTCGCCGAGTTCGGTGGCGAGCTGATGCAGTTCTTCGTCGCTTACACGAGCCATTGCACTCCTTTGATGACGGCGATCGCGTACAGCGCCGCCAGAAGATCGTCGAACATCACACCGAAGCCGCCCTTGAGGCGCGTATCGGCCAGCCGGATCGGCCAGGGTTTCAGGATATCGAACAGGCGAAAGAGTGCAAATGCCAGTATGAGCCACGCACCGCCGGCGGGGGTGAACAGCAACACCAGGGCGAAGGCAACGATCTCGTCCCACACCATGCCGCCATGGTCGGCCACACCCAGCGCGCGGCCGCTGCGGCCGCAGGCCCAGATGCCGAGCACAAACGTGGCGATCAACAGAATGATCTGGTTCGGCAGATCGGATGCGATGTTGATGATCGCCCAGTACAGTGGCAGCCCCAGCAAGGTGCCAGCGGTGCCGGGCGCTTTCGGCACGAGTCCGCTGCCGAAGCCAAACGCAATCAGGTGCGCCGGATGCGCGAACACGAATTTGAAATCAGGCTGCAAAGTGGTCATAGCCGGTGTGATCGATGGGGATCGGCTGGCCGTCGGCATCGATTACCGTCAGCCCCGGTTCGGCAGTGATGCGGCCGATGCGCGTCACCGCCACGCCGGCTGATTCGGCGGCGGCCTGCACCGCGTCGCGTCGTTCTGCGGGCGCGGTGAAGCAGAGTTCGTAGTCGTCGCCGCCGGCCAGCACGCAGTCGCGGGCGACGTTCTCGTGCAGATAGGTCTGCACCACCGGCAGTGTCGGCAGCGCGGCGAATTCGACGACGGCGCCGACCTGCGAGCGTTCGAGGATGTGACCCAGATCGCCCAGCAGGCCGTCCGAGATATCGATCGCGCTGTTGGCAATGCCGCGCAGCGCAATCCCGAGTTCGATGCGCGGCGTCGGCAGATACAACGCGGGCAGCACTTTGGCGGCGTCGATCTGCTCCATGAAGAGGCGGCCCTGGCGGTAGGCCAGCGCCATCGCGGCGGCGCCGAGCGTGCCGGACACCCAGACGTCATCGCCGGGCCGCGCGCCATCGCGGCGCAGTGCCTGCCCGGGCGGCACTTCGCCGATCACCGTGATCGACAACGTGAGCGCGCCGCGCGTGGTGTCGCCGCCAACGAGCTCGATGCCGTGCTGGTCCGCCATGCGAAAAAAGCCGCGCGCAAACGCGGTGAGCCAGGCGTCGTTGGCTTCCGGCAGCGCAATCGCGAGCGTCGTCCAGCGTGGCGTCGCGCCCATCGCGGCGAGGTCGGACAGGTTCACCGCCAGCGACTTGTGGCCGAGCCCGGCGGGACTGTCCTGCGGCGAAAAATGGCGGCCTTCGAGCAGCATGTCGGTCGACACCGCCAGTTGCATGCCCGGCGACGGCGCCAGCAGCGCGCAGTCGTCGCCCACGCCGAGCACCGCGCCGGGCGTGGCGCGCGTGAAGTGGCGGGCGATGAGGTCGAATTCCATGGTGAGGCGTGAAGGGTGAAGGGTGAAGGGTGAAAGGTGAAGCCGCCTTAATCCTTACGCCTCACGCTTCACATTTTTCCTTTCCCCGCATGCGCGATCTCCACCGCGCGCACATCCTGCGCCAGCTTGTCGAGCACGCCGTTGATGTATTTGTGGCCGTCGGTGCCGCCGAATTTCTTGGCGAGTTCGACGCTTTCGTTGATGGCGACGCGCCAGGGCACGTCGGGGCAGTGCAGCAGCTCGTAGGCGCCAATCAGCAGAATGCCGCGCTCGACCGGCGAAAGCTCGGCGAGCGGGCGGTCGAGCAGGGGGGTGATGTGCGTGCTCAGCAGGTCTTCCTCCTTCAGCACGCCGTAGAGCAGGGTGCGGAAGTAGTCCTCGTCGGCGCGCTTGAACTGCTCGTCGTCCTTGAGGTTGGCGGCGATCAGCGTGACGTCGGCGCCGCCCACCAGCCAGGCGTACACGCCCTGCAGGGTGAACTCGCGCGCGACTTTGCGGGAACCAGCCATGTCAGAGTCGTTTCAGCAGATTGGCCATTTCGATCGCCACGCGTGCGGCGTCGCGGCCTTTCTCGGCCATGCGGTGGTGGCCCTGCTCCTCGGTGTCGACGGTGAGGATGGCATTGGCGATCGGTACGCCGGTTTCCAGTTGCACGTCGAGAATGCCGCGCGCGGATTCGTTCGACACCACTTCGAAGTGATAGGTGTCGCCGCGCACCACGGCGCCGATCGCAACCAGCGTATCGAACTTACCCGACTGCGCCATTTTCTGCAGCGCGAGCGGATGCTCGAGCGCGCCGGGCACGTCGACCAGCAGGATGTCGTCCTTGGTGACGCCGAGACGCGCGAGCTCGATCTCGCAGGCCGACAGCAGGCCCTCGCAAATGTCCCGGTTAAAGCGGCTCATGACGATGCCGACCTTCAGGCCGGCGCCCTGGTAGACGGGATCGAGTTCGGAGATGTTGTCGGTGGTGCCCATGTGGTGTGTCCCTTTCTTCTCAGAGGATCATGCTTTTTCAGAATAGCCGGTGACTTCCAGCCCGAAACCATCCATTGCCGGCATCTTGCGCGGGCTGGCCAGCAGCCGCATTTTGCCGACGCCGAGATCGCGCAGGATCTGTGCGCCGATGCCGTAGTCGCGCAGGTCGTACTTGCGGTTGTCGACCGGTGGCGGGTTGATTCGGTTCAGCAGCGCGTCGGCGGTTTCCGGACGATGCAGCAGCACCACCACGCCCGACTGCGATTCGGCGATGCGCTCCATCGCGCCGAGGATCGGCCACGAATGGCCGCCGCCGGTGACGTCGAGAAAGTCCATCACGGAGAGGGGTTCGTGCACGCGCACCAGTGTTTCCTTGTCCGCATGAATCTCGCCCTTGACCAGCGCGAGGTGGGTTTCACCGGCGCACTTGTCGCGATAGGCAATCAGGCGGAAGGCGCCGTACACGGTCTGGATCAGGCGGTCGGCCGCGCGCTCGACCAGACTTTCGGTCTGGTTGCGATAGTGGATCAGGTCGGCAATCGCGCCGATCTTCAGGCCGTGCTCCTGCGCGAACGGCACCAGGTCGGGCAGCCGTGCCATGGTGCCGTCGTCCTTGAGGATTTCGCAGATCACCGAGGCCGGCACCAGCCCCGCGAGACCGGCGAGATCGCAACCGGCTTCGGTGTGGCCCGCGCGCACCAGCACGCCGCCGGGCTGCGCGCGCAGCGGGAAGATGTGGCCGGGCTGGATGATGTCGGTGGCCTTGGCGTCCTTCTTCACCGCGGCCTGGATCGTGACCGCGCGGTCGGCCGCCGAAATGCCGGTGGTCACGCCCGCGGCCGCTTCGATCGAAATGGTGAACGCGGTGCCGTGCGGCGTCTGGTTGTCGCTCACCATCTGCTTCAGGCCCAGCTGGCGGCAGCGGTCGTCGGTCAGCGTCAGGCAGATCAGGCCGCGGCCGTACTTGGCCATGAAGTTGATCGCGTCGGGCGTCACATGCTCGGCCGCCATCACGAGGTCGCCCTCGTTTTCGCGGTCTTCCTCGTCAACCAGCACGACCATGCGGCCGGCTTTCAGCTCTTCGATAATTTCCAGGGTGGAGGCGAG
Organism: uncultured Thiobacillus sp.; assembly: GCA_964623745.1. Classification (GTDB taxonomy): domain Bacteria; phylum Pseudomonadota; class Gammaproteobacteria; order Burkholderiales; family Thiobacillaceae; genus Thiobacillus. The sequence goes on from CAZUVC010000043.1 coordinate 20,103, forward strand.
GCTCATCAGTCTTTGTCCGTTGTATTCGTAAATTGGGCCAGGCGCTCGACGTAGCGCGCGATCATGTCGACTTCCAGGTTGACGCGGCTGCCTGCTTTCAGGTGCTTGAGCGTCGTCATGTCCAGTGTGTGCGGAATCAGGTTGAGCGCGAAGCGTGCGCCCTCCACCGCATTGACCGTCAGCGAGACGCCGTTCACCGTGATCGAGCCCTTGCGGATGACGTAGCGCGCGAGTTCGCCCGGCGCGTCGATTTCCAGCAGATGCGATTCGCCGACCGGCGCAAAGCGGTGCACCGTGCCGACGCCGTCGACATGGCCCGACACCAGATGGCCGCCAAGGCGGTCGACCAGCCGCAAGGCCTTTTCCAGGTTGACTTCGGCGCCCGGCACGAAGCCCTCCGTGCAGCGCAGCGTCTCGGCCGAGACGTCGACGGTGAAGCGGTCGGGCGCGAGCGCCACCGCGGTCAGGCAGACGCCGTTGACCGCGATGCTGTCGCCGATCGCGACGTCGGAAAAATCCAGCCCACCGCCGGTAATGACCATGCGCGCATCGGCGCCGCGGGCTTCGTAGTCGTGAATGCGGCCGATGGATTGGATGATGCCGGTGAACATGCGCGAGAGACCTGCCTGCTGGACCACGCATTGTAGGCGTTTAGGCCCGGTGGGTGAACACCCGCATGGGGTGGGCCGAGGTTGCAGGCGCCAAAGCGTCAACCATCACACTCTCCCGACGCGACGCATCCGGGCTATCCCGGTCAGTAACAGGATAAACGCATCCGCAATGGCTATAATGGGCGCTTTGCATCGCTGGAAGACTCGGCATGGAATCCTCCGCCTCGTTTGTCATTCGTGGCCATACGCTGCTGCCCATCGTCCAGGGCGGCATGGGCGTGGGCATTTCCGCGCATCGGCTGGCCGGCACGGTGGCGCGGGTGGGCGGCGTCGGCACCATCGCGAGCATCGACCTGCGGCACCATCACGCCGACCTGTCGGCGCAGGCCCTGCATTGCCGCGACCGCGATGAGCTCAACCGCCTCAACCTGATCGCGCTCGACCGCGAGATCAAGGCTGCGCTCGCGCTGGCGGCGGGCAACGGACTCATCGCCGTCAACGTGATGAAGGCAGTCGACGCGCATCCGGCCTATGTCAAGCAGGCGTGCGCCTCGGGCGCGCAGGCCATCGTCATGGGGGCGGGGCTGCCGCTCGACCTGCCGGAACTGACCGAAGCCTATCCCGACGTCGCGCTGATCCCGATCCTGTCGGATGCGCGCGGTGTCGCCATCGTGCTGAAGAAGTGGTCGCGCCTGAAAAAATTCGGACCCGGCGGCAGGCTACCGGACGCCATCGTGATCGAGCATCCGCTGTATGCCGGCGGCCACCTCGGCGCGCCGAATCCGGAGGAGCTTGCCCATGTGCGTTTCGATATCGCCGAAGTCCTGCCCGGCATCTTCAAGACGTTCGACGACCTGGGCATCGCGCGCGGGCAGATTCCGATCATCGTCGGCGGCGGCATCAACAGCCACGAAAAACTCAAGGCCGCGCTGGCGCTGGGCGCATCGGCGGTGCAGATCGGCACGCCGTTCGCCGTCACCGTCGAAGGCGACGCCCATCCCGAGTTCAAGCGCGTACTGGCCGAGGCCCGGCCCGAAGACATCGTCACCTTCATGAGCGTGGCCGGCTTGCCCGCGCGTGCGGTCAAAACCCCGTGGCTTGCCAACTACCTCAAGCGCGAGGCGAAATTGCAGGCCGTGGCCCGCGCCGATCCCAACCGCTGCGCCATCGGCCTGCACTGCCTGACGCAATGCGGCCTGCGCGACGGCATCGCCAAGGCGGGGCAGTTCTGCATCGACTCGCAATTGGTCGCCGCGCTGAAGGGCGACGTCAACAAGGGCCTGTTCTTTCGCGGCTCGGAGCCGCTGCCTTTTGGCAGCGAAATCCGCCCGGTGCAGGACCTGATCGACTATTTCATGACCGGCGTCCGACCCGCAGAAACAGTGGCCACTGCAAGCGCCGTGGCGCCGCAGGGTCGCCCCACGCAGCCGCCAGTTGCGCACGCAGTCCCGTAAGGGGATCGTCGCCGCGTTCGGCCTGGTAGCGCCGCACGGCCGACCACGTGGAGACATAGTCCAGCAGCCGGTCCAGGCTCCACACGACGTCGATCGAGAATGCCGGCGCCGGAATGTCCGCAAACGGAAAATCCAGATCCCGGTAGCCGCCGTCGATCAGCGCGCGTTCCGGCGGCCAGTACGGTCCCACGGTGTCGCGGTAGAAATCCAGCAAGGGCGCATCCATTTCGTTCGGCAGCACCAGCCGACCGTAGCCCCATAGCGCGAGCACGCCGCCCGGCTTCAGCACGCGCGCCACTTCCGCATAAAAGCGCGGCAGGTCGAACCAGTGCGCCGCCTGCGCGACGCTGACCAGATCGACGCTGCCGTCGGCAAGCCCGCTGGCTTCGGCCGGCGCCACGCGATACTCGATCCGCGGATGCGCCGCCGCGTGGCGGATCTGTTCGGCGGAGGCGTCGGTGGCGAGCACGCGGCGAAAATGCGCCGCCAGCCCCACTGCCGCCTGGCCGCTTCCGGTGGCGCAATCCCAGGCGGTGTTCCGCTCGCTGCACAGGCCGGCGAGCCAGTCGTAGAGTGCAGCGGGATAGTCGGGACGGAAGGCGGCGTAGCGGTCGGACGCCGAAGAAAAATGATCCTTGAAGCCGCTCACGCAGGCAGCAGCGTCAGCCGCAGGTCGCCGCCGATCTGGCGCACGTCGGCGAACCGGAAGCGCGCGGCATCGGCCAGCGCCGTCAGCGCCGGCATCGCAAACAGGCCGCGCGCGTCGTCGCCCACTGCCATCGGCGCCACGTAGGCAACCCATTCGTCCACCAGCCCCGCCGCGAGCAGGGCGCCGTTGAGCGCGGCGCCGGCCTCGACATGCAGTTCGTTGACGCCGCGCTGCGCCAGCAGCGTGAGCAGGGCAGCCAGGTCGACCCGGCCCTGCGTACCCGGCAGCTCCACCACGTCCGCACCGGCGGCTTCAAGTGCCGCGCGCGCAGCCGGATCGGCGTGATTACAGGCAATGAGCGCGGGCAGGATGGCCGCATCGACCGGCGTGCGCAATCCGGAATCGACCACCACGCGCAGCGGCTGGCGGCCGATGTCGAGATCGCGCACGGTCATGCGCGGGTTGTCGGCCAGCACCGTGCCGCTGCCGGTGAGGATCGCGCAGGCGCGCGCACGCAACTGCTGCACGTCGGCACGCGCGGCTTCGCCGGTGATCCACTGCGAGTTGCCGTTGGCGAGCGCCGTCTTGCCGTCCAGCGTCGCGGCGGTTTTAAGTCGCACCCACGGGCGCTGCCGCGTCATTCGCGAAATGAAGCCGGGGTTGAGCGCGTGCGCCTCGGCTTCCATCAGGCCAACTTCGGCGTGGATGCCGGCCAGCGTCAGCATGTCGATGCCGCCGCCCGCCACCAGCGGGTTGGGGTCGCGCATCGCCGCCACCACGCGTATCACGCCGGCACTGACCAGCGCCTCGGCGCAGGGCGGGGTGCGGCCGTGGTGCGAACAGGGTTCGAGCGTGACGTAGACCGTCGCCCCGCGCGCTGCGGCGCCGGCCTGACTCAGTGCGTGGATTTCGGCGTGCGGCGTCCCTGCGCGCTGATGCCAGCCTTCGCCGATGACCTGACCGTCCTTGACGATGACGCAGCCGACGCGCGGATTGGGGCTGGTGGTGAAAAGCCCGCGCGCCGCCAGCTGCAGCGCGCGCGCCATATGGGCGTGGTCGGCAGCGGAAAAGGCGGTGGCGGCGCTCAAAAGATTTACTCGAACAGGTCGTCCACACCATGCGGCGGCGTGCGTTCCAGATCCTGCAGCACGTCGCGGAAATCGTCCGGGTCCTGGAAGCTCTTGTACACCGATGCAAAGCGGATATACGCAACCTTGTCGAGCTTCTTCAGCTCGATCATCACCAGCTCGCCGACTTCGCGCGCCGGGATTTCGCGCGCGCCGCGCGTCAGCAGGCGCTGGCGGATGCGCTCCACCGCGGCGTCCACCAGCTCGGTCGGCACCGGGCGCTTGTGTAGCGCACGCCGAAAACCTTCCATCAGTTTGGTTTCGGAAAAATCCTCGCGCGTGCCATTGGTCTTGACGATCTGCGGCGGCCGCAACTCCGCGGTTTCCCAGGTGGTGAAACGCTTGTCGCACGCCGTGCAGCGGCGACGGCGACGAATCGCGTCGCCCGCTTCATTGACGCGGGAGTCGATGACCTGGGTGTCGAGGGAGCCGCAAAAGGGGCATTTCATGGTGAAGGGGGAAGGGTGAAGGGGGAAGGGTCAGAGCTTGCGGCGTATTGATGTCGCCAATCCCATGACCAGTCCTGACACATCATCGACCTTCGCATTCAGTTCCTCAGTGTTTTCAATATATCCAAGCTGCCGGGCCAAATCGATCAAGGTGTCGAGCTCCGATAACGATCCGCTCGCAATACTCAGAAAGTGGAGGAACTCCTTGCTTCCGTTACGCGCAGCGCCTTCGGCAATATTGGCGGGTACGGATACCGCAGCACGTCTCAATTGGCTAACCAGCCCATATTGCTCGTTTTGCGGGAGCAATGCGGACAAAGCGTAAACAGAAACCACCAGCTCCATCGCCTGCTTCCAGGCATTCAACGAACGGTGGCTACGTTTCACCCTTCCCCTTTACCCCTCCCCCTTCACGCTTTCAGCCATAAACCGGAAACTTCGCCACCAACTTAGCCACATCGCCCTTCACCCGCTCGATCACCGCCTCGTCGGCCGGTGCGTCGAGCACGTCGGCGATCAGGTGGGCGAGCTGTTCGGCTTCGAGTTCCTTGAAGCCGCGGGTGGTCATCGCCGGGGTGCCGATGCGGATGCCGCTGGTGACGAAGGGCTTCTGCGGGTCGTTCGGAATCGAGTTCTTGTTTACCGTGATGTGGGCGCGACCGAGCAGGGCTTCGGCTTCCTTGCCGGTGAGCTTCTTCGGCTGCAGGTCGACCAGGAAGACGTGGCTCTCGGTGCGGCCGGAGATGATCCTGAGGCCGCGCTCGACCAGCACCTTGCACATCACCAGCGCGTTGGCGATCACCTGCTCCTGGTAGTGCTTGAATTCCTTGGTCGATGCTTCCTTGAACGCCACCGCCTTGCCGGCGATCACGTGCATCAGCGGGCCGCCCTGCAGGCCGGGGAAGATCGCCGAGTTGATCGCCTTCTCGTGTTCCGCCTTCATCAGGATGATGCCGCCGCGCGGGCCGCGCAGGGTCTTGTGGGTGGTCGAGGTCACCACGTCGGCATGCGGCACCGGGTTGGGGTACACGCCCGCGGCGATCAGGCCGGCGTAGTGCGCCATGTCGACCATGAAGATCGCGCCGATTTCCTTGGCGATCTTGGCGAAGCGCTCGAAGTCGATCCTGAGCGCGTAGGCCGAGGCGCCGGCGATAATCAGCTTCGGCTTGTGCTCGCGCGCCAACGCTTCCATCTTCGGGTAGTCGATTTCCTCTTTTTCGTTGAGGCCGTAGGCCACGACGTTGAACCACTTGCCGCTCATGTTGAGTGCCATGCCGTGGGTGAGGTGGCCGCCTTCGGCGAGGCTCATGCCCATGATGGTGTCGCCGGGCTTGAGGAAGGCCAGGAACACCGCCTGGTTGGCCTGCGATCCGGAGTTGGCCTGCACGTTGGCGGCCTCGGCGCCGAACAGCGCCTTCACGCGGTCAATGGCTAATTGTTCGACGATGTCGACGTATTCGCAGCCGCCGTAGTAACGCTTGCCAGGATAGCCCTCGGCATACTTGTTGGTGAGCTGCGAACCCTGCGCCTGCATCACCGCCGGGCTGGTGTAGTTTTCCGATGCGATCAGTTCGATGTGGTCCTGCTGGCGCTGGTCTTCTTTCTGGATCGCGGCCCACAGGTCGGGGTCGGTCTTGGCGAGGGTGTCTTGGCGGTTGAACATGGCAAATGGGCGGGCTGGAAAAGGCGGCAATTTTAACATGCGGCGCTTCGGCCTCCGCCTGGAGCGGCGGCCTCGTATAATCGGCCAAAACGGAGCACCTCCATGCAAAGACGAGACTTTCTGAGCGGCGCCGGCGTCGCCGCCCTGCTGCCGCTGTCCGCGGCGCAGGCCGCGCCCGGGGAATCGACCGCGCTGCCCGCCATTCGCTGGCGGCTGGCGTCGAGCTTTCCCAAGAGCCTCGACACCATCTATGGCGCATCCGAAACCCTGTCCAAACGCGTGGCCGCGCTCACCTCTGGCCGTTTCCAGATTCGCGTCTTCGCTGGCGGCGAACTGGTGCCCGGCCTGCAGGTGCTCGACGCGGTCGGCAACGGCACCGCCGAATGCGGCCACTCCGCCGGCTATTACTACGTCGGCAAGAATCTCGCGCTCGCGTTCGACACCGCCGTGCCCTTCGGCCTCACCGCGCGCCAGCAAAACGCCTGGATGTATGCCGGCGGCGGCATCGAGGCGCTGCGTACGCTCTACGCCAAATACAACGTGATGCAGTTTCCCGGCGGCAACACCGGCACCCAGATGGGCGGCTGGTTCAGAAAGCCGATCAAGTCGATGGCCGACCTCAAGGGCCTCAAGATGCGCATCCCCGGCATCGGCGGCCAGATCATGGCCAAGCTCGGCGCCGTGCCGCAAACGCTGCCCGGCGGCGACATCTATCCCGCGCTGGAGCGCGGTGCGCTCGACGCCGCCGAATGGGTCGGCCCCTACGACGACGAGAAGCTCGGCTTCCACAAGATCGCCAAGCACTACTACTACCCCGGCTGGTGGGAAGGCGGGCCGCAGCTGAGTTTCTACGTCAACCAGGCCGCGTGGCAGGCGCTGCCCGAGGCCTATCGCCAGGCCTTCGAAGTCGCCACCGCCGAAGCCAATCAATTAATGTTGGCGCAATACGACGCCAAGAACCCGCCCGCGTTGCTGCGCCTGGCCGGGCAGGGCGTCAAGCTGCATCCCTTCCCCAAGGACGTCATGCTCGCCGCGCGCCGCGCCACCTTCGAGCTCTATGAGGCCGAAGCGAAAACCAATCCCGACTTCGCCACGATCTACCGTTCGTGGAAGCTGTTCCGCGACACCCAGTTCCAGTGGTTCAAGGTTGCCGAAGCCGCCTATAGCAACTTCAACTACTACGTGAAATGATTTCACTTCAAAGTTGGCAATCTCTTTGTCGGCCGCGCCTTACCCGCAAGGGGCAGGCCGTGGTTGTAAAGCCGACGTGTCGGCAACAACCACGCTCTGCCGGGGTACGTGCACTGTCTGCGGCTTGCCTTCGCGATCTTGCCAACTTTGAAGCGAAATCGAATTTGAGGAATCAACCATGAACCGCCTCGACCAGCTCATCACCACCTTCGACCTCGGCCTGCGCACCGTCTTCGCCAGCCCCCACGCCGCGCGCCCCTATCCCGGTAGCGGGCCCGAGGCCGAACTGAGCGAAACCGAACGCGTCCAGGCCGCCGCACTGATGCGCGTCAACCACGTCGGCGAAGTCTGCGCCCAGGCGCTCTACGCCGGCCAGGCGCTCACCACGAAAAACGAGCAGGTCCGCGCCGAACTCGAACGCGCCGCGAGCGAAGAAACCGACCACCTCGCCTGGTGCGAAACGCGCATCAACGAACTCGGCGGCCGCAAGAGCCTGTTGAACCCGCTGTGGTTCGGCGGTGCCTTCAGCATGGGCGTCGTCGCCGGCATGCTGGGCGACAAATGGAACCTCGGCTTTCTCGCCGAAACCGAACGCCAGGTCGAAGCGCACCTGGACGGGCACCTGCAAAAGCTGCCGGAAGCCGATGCCAAAAGCCGCGCCGTCGTCGAACAAATGAAAACCGACGAGGCCCAGCACGCCCAGACCGCCATCGACCACGGCGGCGCGCCGCTGCCGATGCCGGTGAAAATGGCGATGCGCTTTGCGGCGGATGTGATGCGGCAGACGGCGAGCCGGATTTAGTCCTGCGTACCGCTCGCCAGTTGCGCGGCTGGCGGACCGTCTTTGTTGTATGCAGGCTGGACGAAGCTATAGGTTTGTTCAGGGAAGATCAGGCTGTAAGGGAGTCATTCCGAGTCCCCACCCCTGTAGCTTGACTTTCTTCTGGTTGTTGTCAAGAATGCCAACATGAAGGCCGAACTGCTCAAGCAGCACCGCCAGCGCCTGCCCAA
>CAZUVC010000044.1:0-28241 GCA_964623745.1 uncultured Thiobacillus sp.
TGCGTCGGGTGGATCAGCGGCAAAGGTGTTTGAGCCCCGCCCACAAAAAACAAAAACAACAAGGCGGGGCGAGTTCTTTGCCGCCCACCCGACGCACTTGATCTTCGGGAATTCGGGACTGTCGGGGTCGCCTTTTCTTTGGTTACTTTCTTTTGGCGAGACAAAAGAAAGTGACTAGCCGCCGGGCTACCCCCGGCCAACGGTCAGCAGCCCCGCGAAGCTTTTCCCAGTAGAGATGCTTCGCGCCCAATCCAAACTGGATTGCTTCGGCGCTACGCGCCTCGCAACGACGCTCACCTCTCCGGCATCACCTCCTCAAAACTCGTAATCGCCTGAAACCCCCCGCAATCCTTGTGCGGCTGCTTCGAATCCGGATTGCACACCGCCAGCAGCTGCCCGATGCCATAGGCCTGTGCGCTTTCCAGCACCGGCAGGCTGTCGTCGACAAACAGCGTGCGCGTCTTGTCGTAGGGCTCGATCGCCTGCAGGCCCTGCCAGAAATCCGGATGTTCCTTGGGCAGGCCGACCTGGTGGGACGAGATCAGCGCATCGAAATAGGCTTCGATCCCTGTCTCACGCATTTTCAGTCCGAGGCTCTTGGGGTGAGCGTTGGTGACCATCACCACGCGCCGGCCGGAGTAGCGCAGGGCCTGCAGGAAGGCCGGCACGTCGGGACGCACCGCAATCAGGTGGACAACTTCTTCCTTCAGCTGCACGATGTCGAGCGCGAGTTCGCTGCTCCAGAAATCCAGGCAGTACCAGTTGAGCGTGCCGGCGTGGCGTTCGTAGTGCTGGTCGAGGTGGGCGCGCGCCACCGCCTCGTCGAGGCCGTGGTATTCGGCATAGCGGCGCGGCATGTGCTCGCGCCAGAAATGGTTGTCGAAATGGAGGTCGAGCAGGGTGCCGTCCATGTCGAGAAAGACGGTGTCGATGTGCGACCAGTTGATCATGGCGATGTCTTCATGCGCCGGCCCCCGAGCGGGGTACCGGTCCCCCGACTAGAACAGCTCGTCCTTGGAGACGCCGCGTCGGCGCAGCAGCTGCCGCAGCACGCGCAGGGATTCCATCTGGATCTGGCGCACGCGTTCGCGCGTCACCTGCAGTTCCAGCGCCAGGTCTTCCAGCGTGCAGGCTTCGCAGCCGTTGAGGCCAAAGCGCCGTTCGATCACCCAGCGCTGCTTGTCGTTGAGCTGCTTGAGCCATTCGTGGACATGGTGCTCGATCTCTTCGATCTGCAGCATTTCGTCCGGCAGGTGCGCATTGTCGTCGGCGATGGCCTCGCCCAGCGACAGCGTCGGATCAACGTCGAGCGGCGCGTCGAGCGAGGCGACCCGCTCGTTCAATTGCATGATGCGGCGCACATCCTCGACCGGATGCCCGGTCAGTGCGGCGATATCGTCCGAACTGGCGTCGGTGACGCCATGGGTTTCCAGGTGGCGCTTGGCGCGCAGGTAGATGTTGAGTTCCTTGATGATGTGCACCGGCAGCCGGATGGTGCGCGACTGGTTCATGATCGCGCGCTCGATGTTCTGGCGGATCCACCAGGTGGCGTAGGTGGAAAAGCGGAAGCCGCGCTCGGGATCGAATTTTTCCAGCGCGTGAATCAGGCCGAGGTTGCCCTCTTCCACCAGGTCGAGCAGGGTCAGTCCGCGGTTGGCGTAGTGCTTGGCGATGTTGACCACCAGCCGCAGGTTGCGCTCGATCATGGTCTGGCGCGCCTCGAAATCGCCTTCCACCACGCGCCGTGCCAGCGCCACTTCCTCGGTCGCCGTCAGCAGCGGAGCCTGGCCGATTTCGTTGAGGTAGAGCTGGGTGACGTCGACCTGGGGCTCGTCGAGTATGGCCGACGCCAGTTCCTCGTTGGTATCCTGCGCCTGCAGCTCGGCTTCGGCTTCTTCCTGTGCCAGGTCTTCCTGTTCTTCGTTGGAATCGGTGCTCATGAACGCTCCGGCAAATAATTCAGAGGATCGAGCGGCTTGCCGTACCGGCGGATCTCGAAATGCAGTTTAACGCGGTCGGCATCGCTGTCTCCCATCAGGGCGATCTTCTGGCCTGCGGCCACGGTGTCGCCCTCCTTCACCAGGATCGATTCGTTGTGCGCGTAGGCCGACAGGTATTCGTCTGCATGCTTGACGATCAGCAGGCGGCCGTAACCGCGCAGCCCGCTGCCGCTGTAGACCACTTTACCGGGCGCAATGGCGATCACCGGCGTATTGCGCTCGCCGGCGATGTCGATGCCCTTGCCGCCCGCCGCGCCGAAGCGGCCCAACAGGGGGCCCTCGGCCGGCCACATCCAGGCGACGGCGCCGGCGTTCGCCGGGGGCGCCGGCGACGGTGTCGGCACTGGGGCGGGGGCGGGGGCGGGCGGCGGCGCCACGGCGACGGCCGGCGGGCGCGGCGCTGTCGCCTGCACCCAGTTGGCTTCGGAATACGGCAGCAGCACCGCCTGCGGTTCGCGCAGCACCTGCTCCTCGATCAGCGGGCGCGCGCTCGGCGCCGCGTCGTCGTCGAGCGGCAGGATTTCCACCGCGCCCGGCGGCGGCGTCAGGCGCAGCACCTGGCCGACCAGGATGCGGTCGGCCGATTCGAGCTGGTTCCAGAGGGCGACGTCGCGATGATCGAGGCCATTGGCAAACGCAATTGCATACAGCGTTTCGCCGCGCTGCACGGTGTGCAGGCCAGTGGTCGACGGCACGATCTGCGACGGGCGCGGCGTCTCGGTTTTGGTTGACGTGTGTGTACCGGTGCGCTCGCTCACCGGCGCCGGGCCGGTCGAAGTGCAGCCCGCCAGCGCCAGCAGAGCGCCCAGCAAGGCGGCCCGCACAGTGAATATCTCGGCCTGTCTGCTCATGCCACACCCGGCAGCAGGGGCACGAACTTCACCCCTTCGAGCAGACGCTCGCTGTATGCGTCGCCCTGGCGTTCCATCACGCATAGCGTCTGGCTGCTGTTGCCGAGCGGCATCACCAGGCGGCCGCCGTCGGCCAGCTGCGCCAGCAGTTCCTTCGGCACTTCGGCGAATGCGGCCGCGATCACGATGGCATCGAAGGGCGCGAAGTCCTTGGCGCCGTGTATGCCGTCGCCGTGCTTGGGCTTGACGTTGTTGATCCTGAGTTCGCGCAGCCGCACCCGCGTCTTGCCGACCAGCGCAGCGATACGCTCCATCGACACCACTTCGCGTGCCAGCTTGGCCAGCACCGCGGCCTGGTAGCCGCAGCCCAGCCCGATTTCGAGCACGCGACCGAGCGCGCGGCCGTGACCGTTCTCGCCATGGCGCGCGAGCTCGGCCATGCGTGCAACGATGTAGGGATTGGAAATGGTCTGGCCGAAACCGATCGGCAGCGCGTTGTCCTCGTAGGCGCGCGACTCCAGCGCCTGATCGACGAACAGATGGCGCGGCACCGTGCCCATGGCCGACAGCACGGTCTCGTCCCTGATGCCCTGCTCGCGCAGGCGTTCGATCATGCGGCCGCGCGTGCGCGCCGAAGTCATGCCGATGCCGCCGCGCAGGTTCAACGTTTCAGCCATGCATTCACGCTGTCCATCTGGCTGAAACGGGTGAGGTCCATTTGCAGCGGGGTGATCGATACATAGCCGTTGTCGACGGCATGGAAGTCGGTGCCTTCACCCGCATCCTGCGCCAGCCCCGCCGCGCCCACCCAGTAGACGACCTGGCCGCGCGGGTTGGTCGTCTTCACCACCGACTCGGCCTTGTGGCGCTTGCCCAGCCGGGTCACGGTCAGCCCGGCGAGATCGGCCCTGGCGCGGTCCGGCACGTTGACGTTGAGCAGCATCGGCTCGGTCGGCGGCTGCGACTGGATGCGCTGCACCAGCTCGGCCACCACGCGCGCCGCGGTATCGAAATGCTGGGCATTGTGGTTGGCGAGCGACACCGCGATCGACGGAATGCCCAGCAGATAACCCTCGGTGGCGGCGGCCACGGTGCCGGAATAAATCGTGTCGTCGCCCATGTTGGCGCCGTGGTTGATGCCGGAAATCACCATGTCGGGCATGTGATCGAGCATGCCGGTGACAGCCAGGTGCACGCAATCGGTCGGCGTGCCATTGACGTAATAGAAGCCGCCGGGCGCCTGCCGCAGCATCAGCGGACGGTCGAGCGTGAGCGAGTTGGAGGCACCGCTGCGATCGCGCTCGGGCGCCACCACGGTGATGTCGGCCAGCGGCGCAAGCGCCTGCGCCAGCGCGGCGAGGCCGGGGGCGAAATAACCGTCGTCGTTGGACAGCAGGATGCGCATCAGCGGCAGCCTCCGGACAGAGCCGGCATTCGGCGCGGGAATGTCATGGCGATGATGCGGACGTCGAACATGGCCCCGATTCTACCATCGGGATTTGATCGATTCAGTCGTATTCGCGCGTGTAAAACGCATCGAAACTGCTCGGCTGGCCGGCCTGCGCTTCCAGTCGCACGCGCGGCGACAGCTGATACAGCACCTTCACCACCTGGTTCAGTCCGTCCAGGCTTTGCTCGTAGCTCAGCGTGGCGCGCGAGGACAGCCGCTTGCCGACGCTGACCACGGTGGTGGCCAGGTCGTCGCCCTCACCGCCCCGCACGCCGAAGCTGTCGATGCGCAAGGCCTCGGCCAGCTGCGCCTGCATGCTGACCGACTCGGCCTGCGACAGCAGCGCACCGGCGGCGATCTGCAGCAGGGCGAATTCCTGCTGGCCGCCATTTTCCAGCCCGTGCCCCAGCACCAGCCAGGCGAGCTTCTCGGTGTCCGGCAGCGGCGGATCGGAATACAAGGTCACCAGCGGCCGCTGCACGGTGCCGCGGACCTGCACGCCGACCTTCACCGTGGGCGTCTGCCGCACCGCCAGGATGTCGAGTCCCGGATTCTCGATCGGGCCGATGAAGTTGAGCACGCCACGCTCGATGTCGAGCGTCTGCGCATAGGCGGCATAGCGGCCTTCCTCCACCTGGATGCGGCCTTCGCCGCGCAGCACGGTATTGACCGTGAACACGCGCAGCTGACCGCCGAGGCGCGCGTCGAGCCCGCCCCCCTTGAACAGGAAATCCTTGCCCAGGTTGAGCTTGAGGTCGAGCTCCAGCGGGATGCGCTGGGCCGCCGTTTTTTCGGGCGGCGGCCGGCCGACGACGACGACGTCGCTCGACAGCGCGGGCCGGCTGGCTTCGGGCATTTCAAGACGGGCACGGTCGGCGGTGAGCTCGCCGGTCAGTTGCATCCGCTTGGGGTCGAGCTGGAGCCGGGTGGCGCCGGACACCACCACGCGGCGGTCGCTGCGGTTGGTGACGGCGAATTTTTCGAAATTGAGCGTGAGCCCCGCCTGCGGGTTTTTCCACTGCGCCTCGCCGCTCACCACGATGCGGCCGCCCCCGCCCTGGATTTCACTGGGCCCGATCAGCTCGCCTTCCTGCACCCGCACGCGGTCGTCGGCCAGCAGCAGTTTCAGCGTGCCATCGCTGATCGCGATGCCCGCCTCGGGCATCGCAAACCGCAGCCGGCTGGCGTCGATGCGGCCATCGATGCGTGGCGCCGCGAGGCTGCCGCTGCCGGTCAGGTTGGCGTTGAGTCGCGCATCGGCGCGAACGCCGACCGGCAGGAAAGGACGCAGCAGCCGCAGATCGGAGACATCGAACTGCGCGGTCCAGGCCAGCGGCGCGCTGCGCGGCAGGGTAAAGCCGGCGCCCACACGAGCCAGCGTCGCCTGGCCTTCGACGCGCAACTGGCCGGCTTCGCGGCTGGCCGCCTCGATGCGCGCGCTGACCCGGCTGGCCACCGCATCGAGATCGAGTTCGAGCGTGGTGAGGCCCAGGTTCAGCGCCGGGTCCTTCATCCGCACGTCGCCCGAGTGGCGACGCAGTTGCAGCGTGCCGTCTAGGGTATTGCCGGCGCGCAGGTTCCAGTTGCCGTTGACCCGCAGATCAGTGGTGAAAGGCGGCGCGGTTTCCAGCAGCGTCAACAGCGGCGCCAGCGGCAGATTGGCGAGCGTGCCGCGGCTCGTCCACTGCGCATCCTGCAGATTGAACTGTTCGACCGTGACGCGGCCGTCGGCCAGCGTCAGCGTCAGCTGGCTCACCTGCTGCTGCTCGCGCGACAGCAGCAGCGTGGCAGGTGCCATCAAAAGCATCGGCCACGGCCCCTCTGCCCGCGCCTGATTCAGCTGGCCGCGCCAGACCTGCTGTACATCGAGCCCGCCGGCCAGGCTCGCGCTCACCTGCCAGTCGGGCAGGCTGGCGTCGAGCGTCAACGTATGGGCATTGCGTCGGCCCTGCAGGTTGGCGCGCACGACGCTCAGGCGCTGCCCGGCCAGCGTGACGCCGCGCGCGTCGAGCCGGCCGGTGAACGCGCCGGTGGCGGCCGCCTGCAAATCGAGTTCCAGGTTCAGCGTGTCGGCGACGATGTCGCCCGGCAGGCGCAGGCCGCTGGCCGCGACGGTCGCTTCGATCTGCGGCGCAACGGGGTCGCCGCTGACGCTGCCGCGGCTGGTCAGGCGTCCCGCGAGGCCGAGGTTAAGCCGTGCCAGCGCCGGCGCATCGATGTCCCAGGTGAGGCGGTCGCCGGCGCGGCCATAGGCACCGAGCAACTTCGCCCGGTTGCCAGCGAGATTCAGGTCGACGTCGGCGTCAGCGAGATGCTGGTTTTCGTAGCGCACACGACCTTTGCCGCTGACCGGACGCCCGTCGAGATCGCCCGGCGGCAGCGTGAACTGCGCCTGCAGGCGCAGCGCCGGTGCCAGCGCACCGCTGGCTTCGCCGCGCGCATTGAGCCGCCCGCGCGGAAATTTTCCGAAGCGGGCGGGATTGATTTGCGAAGCATCGAACTCGGCCGAAAATGCGCGCCCGGCATCGAGCTGCAGCACGCCCTTCGCCGTCAGCCGACCGGCCTGGCCGCTGAAGTTCGCCGACTCCAGCCGCAGCGCCGCATCGGCATGGCTCAGCGTGAAGCGGCCCTGGCCCCAGGTTTCGCTGACGTCGGCGTCGAGCGTCTGGCGTGCGGCGTCGCCTGCCAGTTTCAAATGCGTCTTGATCCGCGTGGCGTTCAGGTCGCGGTGCAGGCCGGCCAGGTTCACGCGCGGACTGGCGAGGTTGACGTTGAAGCGCCCATCCCGCCATTGGCCGTCACCGGTAAACTGCCCGGCCGCGCCGAGATCGATCGCAAGCGCGCTGAAGTCGGCGTGGCTGGCGTCGCCGAGCACCGCACCTGTGAGGTTGGCGAGCGGCAGGCGATCCTGATCGAAGCGCCCGGCCAGCCGGTTCGACAGGCTGAAGGTGCCGAGCAGGCGCTCGCCGGGCCGGCCTTCGAACACACCGGAAAACGCCAGGTCGGCGCGCGGCGCATCCGCCGCAAACTGGCGCGGGTCGATGCCCTCGCCCGCCACCAGCAGGCGGGGCAGGCGTACTGGCTCGAAGGGCGCCGCCTGCCCGTCGGCCATCACCGTCATGCCTTCGGCCAGCGCGCCCAGCCTGAAATCGATCGCCGCCAGTTCGCCCGTCAGGGCGAGCGTCGCCTCGGTCGGCACCGGCGTGCTGCGGGTGGCGTCGAAGCGGCCCTGCAATTTGAACGGCGCGTCCTTGTGGATGCCGAATTTTCCCGCCACGTCCGCCCACGGCGTGCGGGCCGCGGCCGTGAAATCGAAGCGCTCGCCGCGCCCATCCACGGTGCCGCGCAGCGCGCTGAACTGCAGCGTCTGCCCCGCGTCGACGACGTCAAGCGTGGCCACGTCCCACGCGGCCACGCGGATGTCGAACAGCCAGCGCAGCGTGGCGGGATAGGCGGGCGGCGTCGGATCCTTGGCCAGCGTTTCCACCTGCGCGTGTTGCACCGCCAGCAGGTCGATCTCGATCAGCCGCTGCCACAGCGACCGCGGCTGCCAGTCGAGCTTCACCTGCTGCAGCGTGATGCGCTGCGTGGCGGTGGTGATCGTCAGGGTCCGGATGCGGGCCGTCCCGAGCAGACGCCCTTCCACCCCGTCGAGCGCGAGGCGGCCATTGCTTAGCGGCGTCGCCTGTTTCGCCAGCCAGACGAAGCCGGTGGTCGTCGTGGTCAGCCACACCGCCGCCAGCCCCAGCGCGACCAAGACGGCCAGCAGCGCGGCCAGCCCCCAGGCGATGCGCTTCAAAACAGCACCCCGAGCGAGAAATGCAGGCGGAATTTTCCGGTGGCTTCGCCGTAGGCCAGGTCGAGGTTGATCGGCCCCACCGGCGAACGGTAACGCGCGCCGACGCCGTAGCCGAACACCGGCGACAGCGCGGCGGGGGTGTCGGCCGCGTCGCCCGCGTCGACGAACACGGCCATGCCCCAGTTGCCCTCGAAGAAATGGTTGTACTCGACGCTGCCGGTGGCCAGGTGCCGCACCGATTCCACCCCGCCTGCCAGCGTGCGCCCCAGGCTCTGGTAGGCGTAGCCGCGCACCGAGTTGTCGCCGCCGGCGCGGAACAGGAAATCGGTCGGAATGCCGTCGCGCGTGTCGGACAGCACGCTGCCCCATTCGCCGCGCAGGATCAGGCGGCCGTTGTCGCCGGCGCGGAAATACTGCGTGTGGCGCGCATACAGGCGTACAAAACTGGTGTCGGACAGCAGCGCCTCGGACGCGCCACCGCCCTGCAGCGTCAGCACATAGCCGCGGCGCGGATAGAACGCGCGCCCGACGGTACGCTGGGTCCATGCATAGTTGGCGGTCAGCGCCTGGTTGCGCGCGCTCACCACATTGCCGACGGACTGTTCTTCCGTCTGGTATTGCAGCGACAGCGTGGTTTCGATCTGGCCGCGCGTGCGGGTGCGCTTGGCGACCAGCACATTGCCGCGCGTCTCCTGGCCTTCGATGTCTTCATGCTTGAGCTGCGCGCCCAGGCTGTTTTCATAGCCGCGTGCGTTGCGCGGCCAGGCCAGTTCCACCGCGCCGGTCTGGCGGTCGGTTTCCAGGCGCGCATCGAGTTTCAGGCGAAGCCCGCGGTTGGCAACGTCGCGATGCTCCCACGCCGCCTGCACCCGCGCGCCGGTGTCGGTGCTGACCCCGGCGCCCACGCTGAACAGTTTTTGCGGCCGCTCCCTCACCTCCACAATCACTGGCACCGCCGCCGCCAGCGCCGGATCGGTTTCGATGCGCACCGTGGCCTGCGCGTAATAGCCGCTGGTTTCCAATGCCATCTGGTAATCCAGCAGGTCCTGCTGACGATACGGCTGGCCGGGCTTCATCGGGCTCAGGTTGCGAACGATCGACTCGGGATAACGCTGGCTGCCGCTGATGACCGGCTCGCCATAAAAAAATGCCGGGCCGCTGTCGACCCGCACGCTCAGGTCGGCCGACTGCGTGTCCGGATCGATGCGCGCCTCGCTCGCCGCCAGTTGCGCCGCCGGATAGCGGACAGTCAGCAGCGGGCCCAGCAGCGCGACCTTGGCGGCATTCCAGTCGGCCTGCCGAAACGGCATGCCGACTTCGAGCGTGAAACTGCGCTCGGCGCGCGTGCGCAACCACGAACGGTCCGTCTCGGCCAGCGCGCCGATGAAATCGATGGTCACCGAACGGACATGAGTGCGCGGCCCCGGCGTCACCGCATAGCGCAGCACCCAGTCGTCTCCCCCTCGTGTCAGCGTGCTGTCGACCTGCGGCGAAAAATAGCCTTCCGTCGCCAGTAGCTCGCGCGCGGTCTCCACACTCACGCTGCGCAGCCGTTCCAGCTCCGCCTCGTCCAGCGCCTCGCCCTGCCGTGCCGCCCGTGCGGTTTCCAGATGCTGCGTCAGCAGCGCCTTGAGTTCTTCCGGTGCATCCACCTCCACCGTCAGCGCGTGCGCCGGCCACGCTGCGAGCGCGGCAATAATCAGCAAGACGTGGACAAGGCGGGCAGGCAAGGGAAATCCAGCGGGGGTGAACGTCAAGTCATTCTAGGGGGTGCGGTGATTCGGACAAAGTCATGACGGATGCACCCGGTACCTTTCACGGATGCAGAGCCGGCGCCTCAAATTGACACGACGTCAATACGTGACAGGTTCAGGAAGACCCGTTTCTTGCCTGTTACGCAAAAGCGCTGCGACTACAGACTGGGTGCCGCCGCCCCCATCCCATAGAGACCGAAGCCCGGTGCCCCCGTCATTCCAGCGCGGCCACACACATGGTGAGAAACCCCGTTCTCCGCCCATCCGTTTGTTCCGCTCGCCAACGGATGCCCCCTGCCGTTCTGCAGAGCTACGCCTTCCTGATCGTGCTCGCGGTGATCATCGGCTCGGCGTCCGATCTCCGTGACGGGCAAAAAATCAGATTTTTCCTACAAGCCCGGCTGTCTGCCAGGGCCACGACGCACGGACCGGCGAATGGGCGCTATCCAGCTGCCGGTCCACCCTTTCTTGCCTCGCCGGAATGGATGCGGTTCATGCCCTGGGGTATGGGGTCGGTCCTTTTCGCGTACGTCCGACCCGTGTAGGGTAATGCGGCATGAAACCGGAACTCGTCTGGCTCTTGGGCCTGCATATCGGCGGACTGCTGATCTGGTGCGGCGCCCTGCTGTATCTCCCGGTGCTCATCGCCGCCGGCGGGTCGCACCCGCAGGATGCGCCGCCGATGCGTGGGGCCGCGTCGCTGAACCGCGTGGTCTTCACCACGGTTGCGACCCCGGCAGCGTTGTTCGCGATCGTCACCGGCAGCCTGCTGTTTCTGTTCGATCGCACGCTCGGGGTCTGGCTAATCTTCAAGCTGACCGCGGTGACCGGCATGGTCGTCTGTCATGTGCTGTACGGCGTGCTGATCCTACAACAGGAGCGCAGTCCGCGCGCGCCCGTTCTCAAGCCCTGCCTGATGCTCGGATCACTTTCCATCGTGTTGATCAGCACCGTGCTGTGGCAGGTGCTGGTCAAGCCGTTTTAGTGTCGCGATGCCGCCCGCACTGTATCGCCCCCCCTGGCATCCGGCAGCGTCAATCCTCGACGTTGACGCCAACCGCATGCTCGTAGACGAGCTGGCCGCCGAACGCGCCGGTGACCAGGATGAGCCCCCCCGTCAGCAGCGACACGTAGAGACCCCACGGGTAGATCGCCTCGGCCGCCTCGAAACGCTGCAGCCAGTTCAGCGAGGCGAGCGAAAGCATCATGATCGCGAGGAGCGCATGGCACCAGGCGGTGATCATGCGCCGCACCTCACGCACGATGAAGAGGTCGATTGCGCCGGCCACGCTCGCAATCCAGCCGCCAAACGCGCCCACGCCGGCCAGCCACAGTCCGGCCCGCGCCCAGAAGGGATCGCCGCTGTAGAGATAGCCGAGGTCGGTGCCGATCACGCCGAGCAGGGCCGCAACCGGAAAGTGGATCATCACCGGATGCACCGGATGCCCGGCGACCGCGGCCCGGCTGTGGATCGTATGCTGCGGTGGGCTGGCCATTGTGTCCTCCCGAAACGGATAGTGGCGGCGTGCGCGCCGGTCCTGCTCGCCGCCTGCGCCGGCCCCCAATCGACACTGGCGCCGGGCGGACCGGCGGCCCGGATCGTCGCAGACCTGTGGTGGGCGATGTTCATCGTCGCCGCGCTGGTACTGCTGGCCGTCGTCGGGCTGTGGGTGCATGCACTCTTCCGCACCCCGCGCGATCATGACGAAGCGACACGCCGGCGCATCGACCGGCGCTGGATCATTGGCGGCGGAATCCTCGTCCCTGGCGTCAGCATAGTCATCCTGCTGGCTTTTGGTATCCCGATGGGTCACCGGTTGCTGCCCTTGCCTGTGTCGGGCGAGCAGCCGCTGAAGATCGAAATCATCGGCCACCAGTGGCGCTGGGAAATCCGCTACCCGGACCATGGCATCGTCGGTACCGACCGGCTCGTGATACCGGCCGGACGCGCCATCGATTTCCATGTCAGCAGCGCCGACGTGATCCACGGCTTCTGGATACCGCGGCTGGGCGGCAAGATCGATGCGATCCCGGGCCGCACCAACGTGCTGCGCCTGCGCGCCGACCAGCCCGGACACTACCGCGGCCAGTGCGCCGAATTCTGCGGCGCCGGCCATGCGCACATGGTGCTTGCGGTGGAGGCCCTCGATGCGGCCGCATTCGATGCCTGGGTGGAGACGCAGACGCGATGAACGAGACCGATTCCGCCGCCCGCGAGCGTCTGCATGCAGAGCTGGAGCGCATCTGGGGCAACCCGCGCGGCTGGCGCGCATTGAGCGTGGTCAACCACACGGTCCTCGGCCTGCGCTTCATGGGGACCGCGCTGGTGTTCTTCCTGATCGGCGGGATCCTGGCAATGCTGATGCGCACCCAACTGGCCATGCCCGATCAGCAACTGCTCGACGCCGAACTCTACAACCAGGCCTTCACGATGCACGGCACGGTGATGATGTTCCTGTTCGCCGTGCCGATGCTCGAAGGGCTGGCGGTCTACCTGATCCCGAAGATGATCGGCGCGCGCGACCTGGTGTTTCCGCGGCTGTCCGCGTTCGGTTACTGGTGCTACCTGTTCGGCGGGCTGATCCTGATCTCAAGCCTGTTTATGGGCATTGCGCCCAACAGCGGCTGGTTCATGTACACCCCCTTGAGCAGCGCGGTGCATTCGCCCGGATCGAATTCCGACTTTTGGCTGCTCGGCGTCACCTTCATCGAGATTTCCGCCGTGAGCACGGCCATCGAACTGGTGGTCTCGATCCTGCGCAGCCGCACCGCCGGCATGTCGCTGGACAGGATGCCGCTGTTCGCGTGGTACATCCTCGGCATGGCGCTGATGATCGTGGTCGGCTTTCCGCCGCTGATCCTCGGCAGCATCCTGCTCGAACTGGAGCGCGCCGCCGGCCTGCCGTTCTTCGATGTCACCCGCGGCGGCGACCCGGTGCTGTGGCAACACCTGTTCTGGCTGTTCGGCCATCCCGAGGTGTACATCATTTTCCTGCCGGCGGCGGGTATCGTCAGCACGCTGATTCCGGTGTTCGCGCAACGTCCGATCGTCGGCTACCGCTGGGTGGTGCTGTCGATCATCACCACCGGATTTCTCAGCTTCAGCCTGTGGGTGCACCACATGTTCACGGTGGGGATTCCGCATCTGGCGCAGGCGTTCTTTTCGGCCGCGAGCATGCTGGTGGCGATCCCGACCGCGATCCAGGTGTTCGTCTGGCTGGCCACGCTGTGGACCGGCAAGCCGGTATTCCGGCTGCCGATGCTGTGGCTGGTCGGCTTTCTGGTGGTGTTCGTCGCCGGCGGCCTGACCGGCGTGATGCTCGCACTGGTGCCGTTCAACTGGCAGGTTCACGACACCCACTTCGTCGTCGCCCATATGCACTACGTGCTCGTGGGCGGCATGTTCTTTCCGCTGGTGGCGGGCCTGTACCACTGGCTGCCGCACGTGTCCGGCCGCATGCCATCCGAGCATCTGGGACGCTGGGGGTTCTGGCTGACCTTCATCGGCTTCAACCTGACCTTCCTGATCATGCACTGGACCGGCCTGCTCGGCATGCCGCGCCGCGTCTACACCTATGAAGCCGGCCTCGGCTGGGACCTGCCCAACCTGGTGTCGTCGATCGGCGGCTTCGTGATGGCGATCGGCATCGCGATCGTGCTGCTCGACCTCGCGCTGCATTTCCGCTTCGGCCGCATGGCGCCGCGCAACCCATGGCATGCCGACACGCTCGAATGGGCAAGCGATACGCCGCCGCGCGCATACAACTTTGCCAGCCAGCCCGACTGCGCCACGCGGCACCCGCTGTGGGAACACCCCGACCTGCCCGATGGCATCGCCGAAGGAAACCACTGGCTGGCGAAGGTCGAGCACGGACGGCGCGAGACGCTCGGCACCGATCCGGTCAGCGGCACCGTGCGCGAGATCATGCGCCTGCCCGGCAACAGCTGGCTGCCGCTGGTGATCGCGCTGGGCCTGGCGGTCGTGTGCATCGCGCTGCTCGTCCGCAGCTATCCGGTCGCCGCGCTGGCCACGCTGGCCTGCGTGGCACTGATGCTGCGCTGGTCGTGGGTGAACGGCCTGCATCCGGCCCTCTACGATGCAGCCGGCGCTTCGCCGGCAGGCGCCCCGCCGCTGCACCCGCACACGTTCGACGGCCCCGGCCTGTGGGGCATGGGGGTGACGCTGCTTTCGAATGCCTCGCTGTTCCTGGCGCTGCTGTTCGGCTGGTTCTATCTGTGGACCGTGGCGCCGCTCTGGCAGGCGCCGGCGACCTCGCCGCTGCCCGCGACGACGTTGCTGATCGCCGGCCTCATCCTCACGGCCGCGACGCTGTGGATGCGGCGTATCGTGCAGTCCCTGCGGCGCGGCACTGCCGCGCGCCTGCAGATGCAGCTCTGGGGCATCGCCGGTCTGGGCCTCGCGCATGTCGCGGTGCTGGTGCAAGTGCTGATCACCGCGCCGCTGTCGCCCACGCGGACCGCACACGATGCGGTGATCGCGGTGTTTCTCGGCTATCTGCTGCTGCATGCGGCGCTAGCCTGCGTGCTCGCGGCGCTGCAGGCGCTGCGGGTGAGGCGGGGGTATGTGGGACAGCACGCGCCGTACGAAGCAGGGATCGTCGAGAAGTGGTGGTCATACACGCTGCTGACGTTCTGGCTGACGTACGGCGGCGTCGTGCTGTTCCCGGCCGGATGGGGCACGGGCGGATGATGGCGCCCACGCATCCGCTGCAGCTGGCGCTCGGCCTGATCGTCTGGGCTGTCTGGTTCGTCGCGCTCTACGGCGGGCTGTCGGTCGGCTGCGCGCTGGCGCCCCCCGCTGCCGACCTCGGCGCCCGCACCTGGCTGAACGGGCTGCTCGCCGCGCTCACCGCGATCACCTTCGCATGGCTGGCCTGGCAAGTGCGCCGCTGCGGCCACGCCGCCCGCAGCGGCATCGGCGAGCCGACGAGCCGGCGCTTCCTCTCCACGCTGGGCGCCGGCGTGTACGCGGTCGCCGCGGTGTCGACGCTGGTGATCGGCATCCCGGTCCTCGGCCTGCCGCCGTGTCCATGAGCCGCGTCCTGCTGGTCGCGGCACTGGCCGGCACACCCGCGCTGGCGCACGCGCACAGCCTGCTCGACGGCGCGCTGGCGCAGCGCCTGCCGGCCCTGCTCACCGCGCTGCTGCTGGCCATGGCCTGGCTCGCCTATGTCATCGGCGGCCGCAGGATCGCACCGCACGCCGGGCGCGCCGGGCTGTTTCATGCCGCGGTCGCTCTGGCCTTGTTCGCCGTGCTCGGGCCTCTCGACGACTGGGCCAAAACCGGCGCGGCGATGCACATGGTGCAGCACATGCTGCTGATGGCGGTGATTGCACCGCTGTGGGTGCTCGCGCGCCCGCTGCCGCAGTGGCGCGCCGCCCTCGGTGATCGCGCGCGCAGGCTGTGGCGCTGGCCGTTGAATGTGGCGCACTGGCCGCTGACACTGACGGCGGTGCACGGCGCGGCGATCTGGTTCTGGCACGCGCCGCGCCCCTACATGCTGGCGCTGAACCACCCCTGGTGGCATGCGTTCGAACACGCGTGCTTCCTGCTGAGCGCCGGGCTGTTCTGGTGGGCGGTGCTGTACGCGCGACCGGTCAACCGCGGCCGTGCGCTGCTCGCACTGCTGATCACGCTGATGCACACCGGACTGCTCGGCGCCCTGCTCACCTTTGCCACGTCTCCCTTGTATGGAGATGCGACCGATCTCGCCGACCAGCAACTCGCCGGCCTGATCATGTGGGTGCCCGGAGGGCTGGTCTATCTGGCCGCAGCGGCATACAGCAGCCATGTCTGGCTGCGGCACCTGGGGCGACGTGGGGTCCGAGTCTGACAAAAGGACGCGGCGTGCGCCGGCTTGTCTACCCGAAGGTGCCTCCTATAGTGACAGCTGTAAATCCTGCAACGCATGGGCAGCATGCGGTCTTGCATACAGCACCCCATCACCCCATCACTTCGGAGGACAAGCATGTTTTTTCAGCGCTTGAAGACACCTGGACTGGGACAGAATTCCTACGTCCTCGAATGCGGCGACGGGCTCGCCGTCGTGATCGACCCGCGCCGCGATGTGGATGACTACCTGCGTCTGGCCCGTGAAAACGACCTCTCCATCGCCTACGTACTGGAAACGCACCGCCAGGAGGATTTTGAGTTCGGTTCACGCACGCTGGCACAGATGACCGGCGCCAGGATCGTCAGCGGCACCCACCCGCTGTTCGGCGAGACGGATGTGAAACTCGAGGACAGCGAAGAATTCAAGGTGGGCACCACCCGCTTCGTTGCGCTGGAGACGCCGGGCCACACGCCGGAGAGCATGTCCTACGCGGTCTACGTCAAGGACGCCGGCGACAAATGCTGGGGCGTGTTGACAGGCGATGCGCTGTTCGTCGGCGACACCGGGCGCACCGACCTGCCCGATCCCGAGAAAACCGGCGAGAACGCCGGCATCCTGTACGACTCGATTCACCGCAAGATCGCGCCGCTCGGTGACCATACGCTGCTGTATCCGGCGCACGGCGCAGGCTCTGCGTGCGGCGGCAATATCTCGGAACGCGACGACTCCACGCTGGGGATCGAAAAAGGGACGAACCCGGTATTCACCAAAAACCGCCGCGACTTCGTCGCGCACAAGCTGGCGGAGAAAATGGCGCGGCCGCCGTATTTCCTGCACATGGAAGAAGTGAACCTGCTCCCCGGCAGGCCGCTCAAGTGGCCGTCCACGTTTCAGGTCCTGCAGCCCCGCGAATTCCAGCATCGGATGAAGGAGGGCCTGGTGATAGACACCCGCTCGCCGGAAGCCTTTGCCGCGGCGCATATTCCCGGCGCCTACAACATCTGGCTCGACGGCGTGCCGGCGTTCGGCGGCTGGGTTGCCAACGAGAATACACGGGTCTTTCTGGTCGCCGACGGTCCCGCAGCGATGGAATGCGCGGTGATGTCGCTCGCGCGCATCGGCATCGACAGCGTGTCGGGCATCCTCGCCAACGGCATGGAAAGCTGGCGCGACGAGGGACTGCCGATCGAATCCATCGCGACGACCAGCGCGTCCGAAACGGCGAACTGGATGCAGCAGGGCCGCGTTCACGTGCTCGACGTTCGCGACGAGTACGAGTGGGACGAGAAGCACATCCCGGGCGCCGTGCACCGCTATGTCGGCCATCTGGAGGACAACCTGCCGCTGCTGCCGAAGGACAGCGACATCGTCGTGCATTGCAACGTGGGCCACCGCTCCGGCGTGGCGGCGAGCATCCTCAAGCGCAACGGTTTTACGCACATCCACAACATGCTCGGCGGCATCACCGCGTGGGAAAAGCTGGGGCTCCCGCTCGAAAAGTCCGACGAGGCGAAGAAGGCGGCCTGATCATGGAAACCGAATCGGGTGCCTGGTCGCCCTACCTCGTCGGCACGCTGATCGGCCTGCTGTCGATGGCCACATTCTATTTTTCCAACAAGCCATTGAGCGTCTCGACCGCCTACGCCCGCCTGGCCGGCATGATCGGCAAGCTGTTCGCCCGCGGCCATACCGAGAAGCTGACGTTTTACCAGGACACCAAGCCGAAGATCGAATGGGGGGTGATGCTGGTGTTGGGCATACTGCTCGGGGCCTTCATCGCCGCGCTCACCGGCGGCGAAATCAACCCCGCCTGGGTGCCCGCGCTGTGGGCGCAGCACTTCGGCCCCGATGTCGCGCTGCGTCTGGGAATGGCGTTTGTCGGCGGTGCGATCCTCGCATACGGCGCCCGGCTCGCGGGCGGCTGCACCAGCGGCCACGGCATCAGCGGCGCACTCCAGCTGTCGGTGAGTTCGTGGATCGCGCTCGCGTGCTTCTTCGTCGCCGCCGTCGCGACCGCCCATCTGCTGTATCGCCTGTGAGCCACGCGATGAGCACCCCCGCCCATCCCCTGCCCGAGAATGCCCCGCCGGTGCTGGTCATGCCGGCGCAGGCGCCCGAAGAAAATGACACGTACGACCCCGGCAAACCGGATTCAGCGCGCCAACTCGTGCTCGGCCTTCTGTTCGGGGTCGTGTTCGGCTTCCTGCTGCAGAAAGGCGGCGTGGCCAAGTACGAGGTGCTGATGGGCCAGTTCTTCCTGACGGATTTCACGGTCATCAAGGTCATGCTCACCGCGATCACCGTCGGCATGGCCGGCATTTTTTCGCTGCGCGCGCTGGGCCTGGTCGAACTGCACGTGAAGCCGACCCGCTATGCCGCCAACATTGCCGGCGGCCTGCTCTTCGGTGTCGGGCTCGGTCTGCTCGGCTACTGCCCGGGGACCGGCGTAGCCGCGCTGGGCCAGGGCAACTACGACGCGATCGCCGGCATACTCGGCCTGATGGCGGGCAGTTATCTGTATGCCGAAACGTCGGGCTACCTCGGTTCGACGATCCAGAAAATCGGCAGTCGCGGTCGCATCATGCTGCCGGATTTGCTGAGCATGCGCCTCGCGGTTTTTCTTGCGATATTCGTCCCGGTGCTCGTGCTGGCCCTGTTCGCCATGGACAAGCTGGCGCCCTGAAGCGCATCCCGCTCGATCCACGACCGGGCTACCGGCGCAACGCGCCGTCTCCAAAAAGCCGCGTCCAAAAAAACAGGGCGGGCGGAATTCCGCCCACCCTGCGTCGCTTCGACGGCCCGGATCAGGCGGCTTGCGCGATCGCCTTCTCGAAGCTGAACACCCCGTCCTGCGCGTCGATGCGGATCGTGTCCTTGGCGGCGAAGCGGCCGGACAGAATTTCCTTCGCCAGCGCGTTTTCGAGTTCGCTCTGGATCGCACGCTTGAGCGGCCGCGCGCCGTAGATCGGATCGAAACCGGCCTTGGCAATTTCGGCGAGTGCGGCATCGGTGATGTCGAGCGTCATCTCCATCTGCGCCAGGCGGTTCTCCAGGCCCTGCAGCTGGATGCGCGCGATGCTGGCGATGTGCGACTCCGACAGTGCGTGGAAAACCACGACCTCATCGATCCGGTTGATGAACTCGGGGCGAAAGTAGGACTTCACTTCGCCCAGCACGGCGAGCTTGATGACCTGGTAGTCATCACCGCTCATGCTCTGGATCATCTGCGAACCCAGGTTCGACGTCATCACGATCACGGTGTTGCGGAAGTCGACCGTGCGGCCCTGGCCGTCGGTCAGGCGGCCGTCGTCCAGCACCTGCAGCAGCACGTTGAAGACATCCGGGTGCGCTTTTTCCACCTCGTCCATCAGGATGACGGAGTAAGGCTTGCGACGCACCGCTTCGGTCAGGTAGCCGCCTTCTTCGTAGCCAACGTAGCCGGGCGGCGCGCCGATCAGGCGCGCGACCGAATGTTTCTCCATGAATTCGCTCATGTCGATGCGGATCATGTGGTCGGCGGAATCGAACAGGTATTCGGCGAGTGTCTTGCACAGCTCGGTCTTGCCGACGCCGGTGGGGCCGAGGAACAAGAAGGAACCGAGCGGCCGGTTGGGGTCGGACAGTCCCGCGCGCGAACGGCGGATCGCGTCGGACACCACGCGCACCGCTTCGTCCTGCCCGACCACGCGGCTGTGCAGCTTGTCTTCCATGTGCAGCAGCTTGTCGCGCTCGCCCTGCATCATCTTCGACACCGGTATTCCAGTCGCCCGCGAGACGACTTCGGCGATTTCCTCGGCGCCGACTTCGGTGCGCAACAGCTTGAATGCGGTCTTCTCACCACTGGCTTCGGCGTGCTTCAGCTGGGCCTCGAGCTGCGGCAGCTTGCCATACTGGATCTCGGCCACCTTGTCGAGCTTGCCCTGGCGCTGCAGGTCGACCATCTCGCCGCGCAGCTTGTCGATTTCTTCCTTGATGTGGGCGCTGCCCTGCACCTGGGCCTTCTCGGCTTTCCATACTTCCTCGAGGTCGGCGTATTCGCGGCCGAGTTTTTCGATCTCGTCTTCCAGCAGGCCGAGCCGCTTTTTGGAGGCCTCGTCGGTCTCCCGCTTCACCGCCTCGCGTTCGATCTTCAACTGGATGATGCGGCGGTCGAGCTTGTCCATCACCTCGGGCTTGGAATCGATTTCCATCTTGATGCGCGCGGCCGCCTCGTCGATCAGGTCGATCGCCTTGTCAGGCAGGAAGCGGTCGGTGATGTAGCGATGACTGAGTTCCGCCGCAGCGACGATCGCCGGGTCGGTGATGTCGACGCCATGATGCAGTTCATAGCGTTCCTGCAGGCCGCGCAGGATCGCAATGGTCGATTCGACGCTCGGCTCGTCGACCAGCACTTTCTGGAAACGGCGCTCCAGTGCAGCGTCCTTTTCGATGTACTTGCGGTACTCGTCGAGCGTGGTGGCGCCAATCAGGTGCAGTTCGCCGCGCGCCAGCGCCGGCTTCAGCATGTTGCCCGCATCGATCGCGCCTTCGGCCTTGCCCGCGCCGACCAGCGTGTGCAGCTCGTCGAGAAAGACGATGTAGCGGCCCGGATCCATCGCCAGTTCCTTCAGCACGGCCTTCAGCCGCTCCTCGAATTCGCCGCGATACTTGGCGCCCGCCAGCAGCGCCGCCAGATCGAGCACCAGCACCTTCTTGCCCTTGAGCGTCTCCGGCACCTCGTCATTGATGATCCGCTGCGCCAGGCCTTCGACGATCGCCGTCTTGCCGACGCCGGGCTCGCCGATCAGCACCGGGTTGTTCTTGGTGCGGCGCTGCAGGATCTGGATCGAACGGCGGATTTCGTCGTCGCGGCCGATCACCGGGTCGAGCTTGCCGTCACGCGCGCGCGCGGTCAGGTCCAGCGTGTACTTGTTCAGCGCCTCGCGCTGGCCTTCGGCTTCCTGCGACTGCACGGCTTCGCCGCCGCGCACGGCCGCAATCGCCTGCTCCAGCGCGGCCTTCTGCACGCCATGCTGCTTCAGCAGCCGGCCGGTTTCGCCCTTGTCGTCCAGCGCCGCCAACAGGAATAACTCGGACGCGATGTAGGCGTCGTTGCGCTTCATCGCTTCCTTGTCGGTCAGGTTCAGGAGGTTGTTGAGTTCGCGCGAGATCGACACCTCGCCGCCCTGGCCCTCCACCTTGGGCAGACGGGTCAGCGCCTGGGTCAGTGCCGCTTTCAGCGCGGGCACCTGGCCACCGGCGCGCGACAGGATCGAACCGGCGCCGGCGCCTTCCTGGTTGAGCAGCGCGAGCAGCAGGTGCTGCGGTTCGATGTAGGCATGGTCGCCGCCGACGGCCAGGCTCTGGGCGTCGGAAAAGGCTTGCTGGAACTGGGTGGTGAGCTTGTCAAAACGCATGGGTGGCCTCGTGCTAAGGTATATTCTTACCACGCCAAATAGTGGCGTTTTTGCTCATTTCAACCCGCCATGTCCGAATTGAACGAAGAAAAGGTCCTGACCGACGTCACCCGCGCGCTGGAAGAAGACGTCGGCAGCGGCGACCTCACCGCCCGCCTGATCCCGCCATCGCGCACCGCGCACGCCCGCGTGATCACCCGCGAAGCCGCCGTGATCGCCGGCCGGCCGTGGTTCGACGCCTGTTTCAAGGCGCTCGACCTCGGCGCCGTTATCGACTGGCGGGTCAACGAGGGCGACAGCGTGGAAGCCGGCAGCGTGCTGGTCGAAATCAGCGGCAACGCCCGCGCCCTGCTGACCGCCGAGCGCCCCGCGCTGAATTTCCTGCAGACGCTGTCGGGTGTGGCCACCGCCACCCGGCCCTATGTCGACGCGGTGCGCGGCACCCGCGCCGCCGTGATGGACACCCGCAAAACCCTGCCCGGCCTGCGCGTCGCCGAAAAATACGCGGTGCGCACGGGCGGCGGACAGAACCAGCGCACCGGGCTGTACGACGGCATCCTGATCAAGGAAAACCACATCGCGGCGGCAGGCGGCATTGCCCCGGTGCTGCAGGCCGCCTTCGATCTGGCCGAAGGCAAGGCCAGCGTGCAGATCGAGGTGGAAACGCTGGACCAGCTGCGCGAGGCGCTGGATGCAGGCGCCCGCCTGATCCTGCTCGACAACTTCAGCCTCGACGCGATGCGCGAGGCGGTGGCGCTGAACGCCGGCCGCGCGCAACTGGAAGCATCGGGCAACATCACGCTGGACAACGTGCGCGCCGTGGCAGAAACCGGCGTCGACCGCATTTCCATCGGCAGCCTGACCAAGCATGTGCGCGCGGTCGACCTGTCGATGCGCATCGACACGCTGTAAGCCGGACGCGCGTGCCACGGCAACGCCCGGCCGACATGATCGAAGTCGTGCGCGCCCGCTACGACGACCCGGCGCACGCCGCCGCGCTGGTCGCGCTGCTCGACCATTACGCGCGCGACCCGGCCGGCGGCGGCCAGCCGCTGTCCGATTTCGCCCGCGCCCACCTCGCCAAAGCGCTCGCCGCGCGGTCCTTCGTCTTCAGCGTTCTGGCCTGGGACGATGGTGCCCCGGTCGGCCTCATCAACGCGATCGAAGGCTTTTCCACCTTTGCCTGCGCTCCGCTCGTCAACGTGCACGACGTGGTCGTCATCGACAGCCACCGCGGACGCGGCATCGCCGCGCGACTCTTCACCGAGGTGGAAGCGATCGCACGCGAACGGGGCGCGTGCAAGCTCACGCTCGAAGTGCTTGCCGGCAACGCTGCTGCGCGCGCGCTCTACGAAAAACTGGGATTTGACGACTACCGGCTCGACCCGGCACTGGGCGAGGCGCGCTTCATGCAGAAGTGGCTTTAAATCAGCCCAGCCAGATCAAGGACGCCATGCGACCGGTCACGCCGTCGCGGCGATAGGAATAGAAGGCGTCCGTTTCATTGAACGTGCAGCGTCCACCGCCGTACACCGCCTCCACCCCGGCGTGGCCGAGACGGATGCGCGCGAGGGCATAGAGATCGGCCAGCCATTTGCCCGGCGCATGCGGCACGAAGGCGGCCGCCGCCTCGGGCTGCTGCGCGACGAAGGCCGCGCGCACTTCGTCGCCAACCTCGAAAGCCTGCGGCCCGATGGCCGCGCCCATCCAGGCCATCACCTCGCGCGGCGCCACCTGCATCGCGGCCACCGTGGCTTCCAGCACGCCATCCGCCAGCCCGCGCCAGCCGGCATGCGCGGCCGCCACCACGCTGCCGGCACGGTCACAGAACAGCACCGGCAGGCAGTCGGCAGTGAGCACCGCGCAGACCTGCCCGGTTTCGCGGCTATACGATGCATCGGCTTCTGGATTGGGGTCGCGTCCGGCTTCGACCACGCGGGCGCTGTGAACCTGGCGCAGCCAGGCCGGCTCGGCCGGCAGCTGCCGGCGCAGGGACGCGCGGTTGGCCGCCACATGGGTTGGGTCATCGCCGACGTGATCGCCGAGGTTGAAACTGCTCCACGGTGCCTGGCTGACACCGCCGGTGCGCACCGTCATCAGGCCATGCACCCGTGCGGGCGCGGGCCAGTCCGGCAGGATCACGCTACTTGGCCCAGATCGTGTTGTCGCGCAGGGCGGCAAGCAGCGAGGCAAAGTCCGGCGGCAACGGGCATTCCCAGTGCATGGCGTCCTGGGTCACCGGATGGATCAGCCCCAGCCGCTCGGCGTGCAACGCCTGACGCGGGAAGGGAATCTTGTGGTGGCTGCGACGGCTGGCGCTGTAGACCGACTCGCCCACCAGCGGATGGCCGATGTGCTGCATGTGCACCCGGATCTGGTGGGTGCGTCCGGTTTCCAGCCGGCAGCGCAGCAGCGTAAAGCCGGGGAAGCGCTCGACCACGTCGTAATGCGTGATGGCTTCCTTGCCCATGCTGTGTACGGTGCGCTTGGTGCGGTTGTGCGGGTCGCGCGCCAGCGGCGCATTGACGGTGCCTGGCCGGTCGACCTCGCCATACACCAGGGCAAGATATTCGCGCTTGACCGTGCGCGCCTGCAACTGGCGCACCAGGTCGGTATGCGCCCGGATTGTCTTGGCGACGACCAGCAGACCGGACGTGTCCTTGTCCAACCGGTGCACAATGCCGGCGCGCGGCAACTCGGCCACCTGCGACACCCGGTGCAGCAGCGCGTTCAGCAGCGTGCCGTGGCGATTGCCGCTGCCGGGATGCACCACCAGGCCCACCGGCTTGTTGATGACCAGCAGCATCGAATCCTCGAACACCACGTCGAGCGGGATCGCCTCCGGCGAATCCGGCGTGGCGTCCGGATCAGGCTCGACCTCGACCCGCACCGACTCGCCGCCGTGGACCTTCATCCGGGTGGTGCCCCAGTCGTCGTCCACCGCGATCTTGCGCGCACGGATCCAGTTCTGGATGCGATTGCGCGAGTACTCGGGCAGCATGCTCGCCAGCGCCTGGTCCAGGCGCTGGCCGCCCTGGGCGTCCGGAATCACCAGCTCGCGGACGCCGGTTTCCGTATTTCCCTTATAATCGTCGGACAAATTTTCCGTGTCTGTTCCCATGCTCAAGCAATGCTTTTCCGGTTTTAATGCGTTCATGCGGGCGCCTGGCCTTAAAGGGGCGGGCCTCAAACGGGCGTGCGGCGGTGCCCTGCTCGTCGCCACGCTTGCCCTGGGCGGCTGCGGCCTGCTGCCCGAGGTTCAGGATGAAACCGCGGGCTGGTCGGCGCAAAGACTCTACGCCGAAGCCAAGGATAACCTCAACAGCGGCAACTACGAGCGCGCGATCAAACTGTTCGAAACGCTGGAATCGCGCTACCCCTTCGGCCGTTATGCCCAGCAGGCGCAACTGGAAGTCGCCTACGCCTATTACAAGGACAACGAGCCGATTTCCGCCATTGCGGCCTGCGACCGCTTCATCAAGTTACACCCCAATCACCCTAACGTCGATTACGCCTACTATCTTAAGGGTCTGGCGAATTTTAATGACGACCTCGGCCTGCTCGGCAACCTGGTCGACCAGGACCTGTCCGAACGCGACCCGCGCGCCGCGCGCGACGCCTTCCTGGCATTCAAGGAACTGGTCACCCGCTTCCCCGACAGCAAATACGCCGAGGATTCGACCGCCCGGATGAAATACCTGGTCAACGCGCTGGCCAGCCACGAAGTCCACGTCGCCAAGTATTACCTCAAGCGCGAAGCCTATGTGGCCGCCGCCAACCGCGCCAAGGAAGTCCTGAAAACCTACCCCGAAGCCCCCGCGCTGGAAGAAGCGCTGGCGATCATGGTCGTGTCCTACGACAAGCTGAAGCTCAACGACCTGCGCGACGACACCCTGCGCGTGCTGACGCTGAATTTCCCCAATAGCAAGTACACCAAGGGTGTGAGCATCGAGGGCAAGCCCTGGTACCGGTTCTGGTAAGTGCCCTGCAGTGCCGGCCATCGAAGCCGGCTGAGGGTTTTTGCATGAAGCGGCGCGGCTAAGTCGCGTCGAAGTCGGGCCAGCCCTCGCACGATAACGCAGAGAGGACATCCACCATGAAGCGCGCTCAACTCGCCATCGTCCTCGGCGCAAGCCTGATCCTCGGCGCCTGCACGACTGTCCACCCGCCGCTTCCGACCGTCCAGTCAGTCGATCTGGATCGCTATGTCGGCACCTGGTATGAGGTCGCCCACCTGCCCAACTGGTTCCAGAAAAAATGCGTCGCGGATACCCGCGCCACCTATCGGCAGGAGGATTCGCAGATTGCGGTGCTGAACGAATGCCGCACGGCGGCCGGCACGTTCGATCAGGCGAAAGGCATCGCCCACGCGGTGGAAGGCAGCGGCAACGCCAAGCTGCGGGTGAGCTTCTTCCGCCCGTTCTACGGCGATTACTGGATACTGGCGCTCGACCCGGACTACCGCTGGGTGCTGGTGGGCGAACCGGGGCGCGACTATGCATGGATTCTGGCGCGCACCCCGCAACTCGACGCGGCCACCCTGGAGGCACTGCTGGCGCAGGCGGCGTCACTGGGTTTCGACCGCCAGGCTTTCCAGATGACACCGCACACGCAGCCCTGAAAATCGTGGTTCGCGGTATTCCGCAGGATGCACAACCAAGCCGGAAACGATGAGTGAGTCAGCCGAACTGATCCGGAGCCTGCACAACCCGGCCTGCTTCGATCACGTGGCCGGCCCGGTCCGGGTCATCGAAACCCATATCTCCTGGGTTCTCCTCACCGGCGAATTCGCCTACAAGATCAAGAAGCCGCTCAACCTCGGCTTCCTCGATTTCAGCAGCCTCGACAAGCGCCTGCGCGCGTGCCGCGACGAAGTGCAACTCAACCGACGGCTCGCGCCGGTCATCTATCTCGACGTCGTCCCCATCACCGGCACTCCGGCCGCGCCGCGCATCAACGGTAGCGGCGCGGCCTTCGAGTACGCCGTGAAGATGAGGCAGTTCCCGGTGGACGCCACGCTCGACCGACTCGACGCAGCGGGCGGCCTGACCGCGCACCACATCGAAGCCATCGCCGCCACCCTTGCCCGCTTCCATATCGAAGGCTGCGCACGCGCCGCGCCAGACAGCCCCTGGGGCACGCCGGAAAAAATCCGGCAGCCAGTGGTGCAGAACTTCGAGCAGATCGCACCGCGCCTCGACGACCCGGCCGTCCAACAAAGCCTCGACGCCCTACAGCGCTGGAGCGAAGCCGAACATGCCCGGCTCGCCCCGCTCATGGCTGCGCGCAAGCGCGACGGCTTCGTACGCGAATGCCACGGCGACCTCCACCTCGGCAACCTCGCCTGGGTCGACGACCAACTGCTGGTGTTCGACTGCATCGAATTCAACCCCGAACTGCGCTGGATCGACATCCAGTCCGAAGTCGCCTTCTGTTACATGGACCTGCTGCAGCGCGGCCATGCCGACCGGGCCTGGCTGTTCCTCAACCGCTGGCTGGAAGCCACCGGCGATTACGCGGGGCTTGTGCTCTTGCGCTACTACGCCGTTTACCGCGCATTGGTGCGCGCCAAGGTCGCCGCCATTCGCACTGCGCAGACCTCAGGCCGCGAGCGCGCTGCCGCTCTCGTCGAAGTGCGCACGCTGCTGGGCCTGGCAAGCACCCTGACGCACGCCCAGCCCATGCGCCTCGACATCACCCACGGTCTGTCCGGCTCCGGAAAGACCACCGTCACGCAAAAACTGATGCAGACTCCAGGCGCCATCCGCCTGCGTTCAGACGTCGAGCGCAAGCGCCTGGCCGGCCTCGATGCCCTGGCGAAAAGTGGCTCCGGCGTCGGACGGGATTTATACGCAGCCGATGCCACGCGCCGCACCTATACCCATCTGGCCAGACTGGCGGGAGAAATCCTCGACGCCAGCTGGCCGGTCATCGTCGACGCCACCTTCACCGCACGCTGGCAACGCGACCTGCTGCGCGAAGTGGCGCACACCCGCAACATCGAATTCCGCATCCTCGATTTCCCCGTCCCCGTCGCCACCCTGCGCGAACGCATCGTCCAACGATCACGCGCTGGCCACGACGCCTCGGAGGCCGACCTCGCCGTGCTGCAGCATCAACTCGATAACGAAGAGCCGCTCGACACCGACGAGCAGGCAGCCATTGTCAGAATCGACACGTAATTGTGCAGGCGTGTGCAGAGCCGATTTCAATGACGGCGTAGCGTATTGATTTTCAGGGCTGGGCGGCGTGCGCACACTTAATGAACTCGATAACCCCGCGCAAACTCAAGTCCGCAAATTATTGTTTGTGGTTCGATTTCGTTCAAGTTCGAGCCGAGTACTCGTCGATATCGCGGACCGGGGCTACTTCAACGGTGAGGAAGTTCTGGCCTGCGATCAGGCTGGCATTACTGCCTACGTATCCAAACCAATGACGTCGGAAGCCAAAGCCGAGGGCCGGTTCGACAAGTCGGACTTTGTCTATCAGCCCGATACCGATACCTACCGCTGCCCGGCGGGCAGTCAGCTCATCCGACGATTCGCCCGAGTGGAAGCGGGACACTTGATTCACCGCTACTGGAGCTCGGACTGCCCGCGCTGCCCCATTAAGGCCCAGTGCACGCCAAGCGACTACCGCCGTGTCAGCCGCTGGGAGCATGAAGCCGTGCTTGAAGCGATGCAAGCGCGGCTGGACGGCAGACCGAATGTGATGCGCATCCGAAGGCAGACAGTGGAACACCCGTTCGGCACCATCAAATTCTGGATGGGTGCTAGACACTTCCTGATGCGCACCCTTGAGCATGTGCAAACCGAGATGAGTTTGCATGTGCTGGCGTACAACCTGAAGCGGGTAATACAGATCGTTGGGATGACAACCCTGATGGCGGCAATCAAGGCCTGAAGGCCTGTTTTACTCACCAAACAAACAACGGAAATTTGATGATTCCAACAATCATCGCAGGTTCGTCCGTCTCACACCGTCTTCACCATCGACTTCCTGCGAGTTTCCACACGGCCTCCGGCCTCGGCTGCCATTGGCGCACTGGCCACCTCGGCCTGCTTTAGGCGGACGTTTGCACGGAGCGCCGCCGTTCCCGCCGAATCCAGACAATGCGCGAGCGGTGACTTGACAGC
>CAZUVC010000045.1:0-11156 GCA_964623745.1 uncultured Thiobacillus sp.
TATCAGCCCGCATGACTTACTTTATCATCAGATGATAAACATTGTATGCCGTTTAAAAAAGAACTCAAGAGGCAGTCAGTAATCTTTTGCATCGGTTCGCGCAGCCGTTCGGCATCCTTGATGTAACGCCATGAAGTACGTCGACCCCACTTCAGTCGACAGTCTCACAGAGAAATTGACCGCGCTTTCGCAGGTTCTCGATGTCTTTCGCAAGATCCGCCTCGGCAAGCTCGCGAACATGAACCCATGCCTCGCGCATCTCGATGTGCTCAGCAAAAATCACGTCATCACTCTCATGGGCAAGGCTCAATTCTTCATGGTGTTCATAGACGACACCACGCATCCACCCTTCCTGGCAAAAAACCTCAACCAGGCCATCGACGGAATGCATGCCCATGCAGCCAACCGGGCACCGAAACCCCGCGAGGCCCACCACATTACTCATATCCGGCTCCATGACAATTCATCCACATTTTCTGTGGATAAGACTTTAGCATTTCACCCAAAATCTCAGTCCGATCAAGCGTCCTTACCGCGCGATTATTTTTTCATCACCCAGTAGCGATCAATGCAAACCATTCTGAAAGCGTGCCAGCCATTCAAAGGCCGTGGCCATGCCACTTAACCACCCCGCCCCTGGCGCTCGCGGCCCAAAATCGTGCACCGCCCTATCCCATGAACTCGCCACGGTATCGAGCGTACCGATTTCGTCGATCAACCCGATCTCCCTGGCTTGCACACCATCCCAGACTTCGCCGGTGGTGTAATCCACTCCGTTCTGCAGTTTCTTCCCCCTGGCAGCCTGAACCTCTGCCTTGAATCTTTCGCCCATCTTCTGAACCATTTCCTGTGCCTTGCGATCGGCTTCTGGCGTCATGGGCATATAGGGATTGAGCATGGATTTCAGATTGCCGGAGGCATACACCCGCTGGCTGATCTGGAGCTTCTCAAGCGCCTTGTGGAAGTCCCAACCTGTCAGAACCGCGCCAACGGATCCGACAAGCGAATAATTCGCAGCGTATATTTTGTCGGTATGCAGCGCCACCATGTAGGCTGCCGACGCACCAACGTTGTTGATCACCGCAACAATCGGTTTGGGATGCTTCTTTCTGAAAACCTTGATCGACTGGTAAATTCGCTCCGCTTCAACCGGAGCGCCTCCTGGGCTGTCGATACTCAGAACCACTGCTTTCACGTTCTTCGCCTCGAAGGCCTGCCTGAGCAATGGAACCACTTTCTCCGCCGAGGCCGTGGCGCCGGCGGAAATCTCCCCATCGATGTGAATCACAGCCGTGATCTCGTTGTTGGGGATCATTTGCCATCCCATCTGCTTTGCGTAGCCGAAGAGATACAAGGCAAAGAACACCGCGCCGGCCGAGACCATCATTCCGCGCTTGATCAGTCGCCAGCGACGTTCTGAGCGGCGCTCACGAAGCACATCCCTCACCAGCTCGTCACTCACTGCGTGGCGGATTTCACTTTCTGTCATTTGCAATTCGAGCTCCATCGTTGAGTTTTGATTGGGGTGAATCCTTCGTCGTGCGTAAGCACTCGAACAATCTGATAGTCGTCGCTCATGTGTGTCATTTCACGCAGCTCATGAAGATCGCACAAGGTGCCGTCTGGCCATTCGGCAACCAGCCATACCGGCTCGGCGCAGGGAATTTCAACCCGTGTGGTGTGCATCACTCGCGTCCGGCTATTTCGCTGGCCATGCAAAGAATCTGCAGGCAGGAAAGCGATTGCATCCCACGAATGCCTTACCGGTATCTTTCATGGTTTTGCTGACGAGTAGGCCAGTCTTGCAGTCCGGACAGGCTGCACCTGCCTTGGCGGTACGCATGGGTGTTCCTCGCGACACGACCGCCTCGGTACGCCGAACCTTGCCTGCCGCCTCGTCAGTCCGCAGGCCCGGCTTCCCTTCATCATCCGGCTGGCTGTGCTTGCATTCCGGGTAGCCTGTACATCCCCAGAATGGCCCCTTCGGGCCTTTCACCAGGCGTAAGGGCTTCTGGCATCTGGGGCATGGATAGGAAGGCCCTGCCTGCGATTTTGGAAGCGACGCCTCCCTGGCGGCGCCGGGCTTTCCATCGACATCAGGAAGCGTCGACTTGCAACCTTCCCGGTACGCCGTACAGCCCCAGAAGAAGCCATTCGAACCATCAATTCTGCGCATTGGCTCGCCGCAGGTTGGGCACGCCACGACCGAACGACCCTTGGTCGGCAAATCACGAGTCTTTCCAGACGTGGAGATCTGCCGTGTGCCCTTCTGACGCTTGATGCCTTCAATCACCTGCACCAGCCACTCGCCAAGACTGAGCTCAAACTGCGACAACTCGATCTCGCCCTTCTCAATCTGGCTCAGTCGATCTTCCCACTGAGCAGTCAAGACTGGATCTGCAATTTCTGGCGAGACATCCTCGATCAGTCCGATCAGCGCGACAGCTTTCTCGGTCGGCAGCAGCTCCTTCTTTTTGGCGACGATATAGTCCCGCTTGAACAGCCCCTCGATAATGGCCGATCGCGTTGCATCCGTTCCGATACCCGCTTTCTCCTTGTTCTTCATCACCGCCTTCCAGCGCGGATCCTCGATCTCCTTGTCGATCGACTCCATCGCCGCCAACAGCGTGCCCTCGGTGTAACGCCTGGGTGGAGAGGTCTTTCTGTCCTGCACCTCGCAACGCAGGTTGTGGGCATCCTCGCCCACACGTACCTTCGGGAGCGTCACCGCAGCATCCTGGTCATCGTCCTTGTCCGTTGGTGCTTTCGTCACCTCGGGCAGGGTCTGCCGCCAGCCGGGGACCAGCGGCGTCTTGCCGCTCACCCTGAATTTCTCACCCTCGCAGATCACTTCGATCACTGTCTTGCTGTACTGGTAATCCCCCAGGAATTGCGCCAGATAACGTCGACAAACCATGTCGAAGACTGTCCGCTCGGTCGGCGTCATGGCCGACACATTGATGTTTGGGTTTCGCGTCGGAATGATCGCGTGGTGGGCCGTGATCTGTTTGTCGTTGAATGCCCTGGCCCGGAAACGCTCATCGGCACCCTTGAGCGCCGACTCGGCAACCGTGGCCAGTGTTGCCAGCTCGGGCTTCGCTCCGGCGATGGCATTCAGCGTCTCGTTCGATTCGGCCAGCATCGACCGTGGCAGGTATTCGCAATCCGTTCGTGGATACGATGTCGCCTTGTGTTTCTCGTAAAGTGCCTGCGCAGCATCGAGTACGGCCTGCGCCTTCATCCCGAAGCGCGCCGAGGCCTCCCGCTGGAGTGATCCCAGGCTGTACAGCAACGGCGCGACTTCGCATTCCTGTGTCGTCTCGACAAGACTCACCTTCCCGGTCTGCCCTGCGACCTGCCTGACCACCGCCTCTGCACTTTCGCGGTCGAGGAGACGCCCCTCATCGTCGAGAAGCGCCGCTCGCGCCACCCAGGCCATCGGTACGGATGCCCCGCCCATCAGAAACGTTGCATTGACCCCGAAGTGCGCCTTTGGAACGAATGCGGCGATGGCCCGTTCGCGCCGCACCACCAAAGCCAGCACAGGCGTCTGTACACGACCACAATGCAAGGTTCCGTCCTTGCCGCCGGCACCGAACGCCTTGGTCAAGGCCATGGTGAGATTCATCCCGGCCAGCCAGTCCGCCCGGCTTCGGCCCATCCCGGAGAAATACATCGGCAGCGTTTTTTCGCCCGGCAGGATGTTAGCCAGAGCCTTCTTCACCGACGCATCGTCGAACGCTGAAAGCCAAAGGCGCGAAACCTTGCCACGATAGCCGTTAAGCTGCATCAACTCCCGTGCGATCACTTCGCCCTCACGGTCGGCATCCGTGGCAATGACAACCTCAGTTGCCTGCTTCAACAGCTTCGAGACGATCTTGTACTGATCACGGGTCTGGTGCTTCACCTCCATGTGCCACTCATCCGGTAGCACAGGCAAGTGCGCGATGTCCCAGAATTTCAATGCCGGGTTGTAGTGATCCGGTTTCGCCTGCTCAACCAGATGGCCGATACCCCAGGTTACCGACACACCGTTACCAGTAATGCATCCATCCCCACGTGTCCGAGCACCGATGTGGCTGGCGATTTCTCTGCCTTGTGAAGGTTTTTCGCAGAGGTAGAGCTTCACTCAAGCCCTCCTGAAATCGCAGACACATCAATGAGAACTGCCAGCTCGGTCGATAACATCAGGCCCCAGATCGCAAGGGAATTCATTCCATCCTCCCATTGGTCCGCCATAGCATCATCGCCAGATTGGCAATGTCCACTTCCTGCCCCTTGGCCAGCGGTACCGCAGCGCCTTGGGCAAGCATGGCATTCCAGATCTTGATGCCCGATTCAGGCTGGTCCCAGCCCGTCCAGCCCTCATGTGCTTTCTGCCCGAGCTTCGCCTTCATGGCGCTGGCAAATTCATCGACTGCCTCATTCAGGCGGGCCACTTCCTGCCTCACCCAATCAGGATCCGGGGCAATTTCCTGCCAGTTCTTGTCTATCACTGCATCGCCTCCCTGAACAAACCGTTGCGTCCCATCCAAGAATGACGGTCACGGGTTCACCGTCAAACGTCGTGTTGAAATAGTGCTGGCTCATATCCCGGACTCAACCCAGCCGCGGCCTATAGCGGATCATTCAGGACATCGAGTAATCGTGATTCGATCACCTCGCCATCCTGGCTGACCACAATCTTCACTCTTGCCATTGCACCTGGCCGGCCACGCCGTCCAAGCCTCATGGCCTTGAACTCGAACCCATGAAAACATCCCGAGCCCATCCCATGCCGGCACGCGTCTTCCGACACCGATTGCAGCACCGCTGCAATCATGTTTTCCTCAGGCTGTGTTGGGTGTCTCATGAAGCCTCCTATTTCTGCGCAGGTGAAGCGGGGCCGGATGTCGTTGTCCGGTTCAACAGGAAAATCACCGTCGCCTCCCCGGACGAGCTCGCCGGGTAGGTCGACATGGACTCAACCCTCCAGCCCTGGCCGTACAGGTCCATCAGACTCGTCGTCCAGAATTTGCTGTAGCCGCGAGCATCCGGTTCGCCTTCGCACTTGAGGGTTCCGCCCTTGACGCTGACACCTCCGCCACCCGAATAGGTGTTGCACATCATCAGCTCGTGGCTCTCAGCAGCAAATGCTGAGGAATGGAGCATGAGCGCTGATGAAAGCAGCAGAGTGGATGCTGTTCGCATCAAGCCCCCACTTCCTGCACCTTCGGCCTGAATTTCACTTCCTCAAGACGAGACAGCGACAGATAGACATCATCGGCATTGAGCTGCATCGTCTTCCGCACTTCGCCAGATTCCTTGTCTGTCCATTCCTGCTCGGCCAAGCGGCCGGCGACATGCACACGCGCACCCTTGCGCAGGTGTTGGGCAACATCTTCGCCGCGCTTGTCCCACACCGACGCATTCATCCAGAACCCACCGGACTGCTCGAAACCAC
This sequence comes from uncultured Thiobacillus sp., assembly GCA_964623745.1. GTDB lineage: Bacteria > Pseudomonadota > Gammaproteobacteria > Burkholderiales > Thiobacillaceae > Thiobacillus. Next base: position 5,444 of record CAZUVC010000045.1, read on the forward strand.
CCTGACCATCCGGCTTGTATTCGTCGAAGAAAACCCGGATCTCTGCGACCTTTCGATCCTCGCCCTTGACCAGGACGGTCTTCAGCGTGGGGTTGTCGCCCAGATTGCCCGTGCCACGAAATTCATTGCTCATTGCCTTTTCTCCTTCATTTGATTAAATAACCCACGCCAAGGGGTGGCGTACCCACTTCATTGCTTCAATCCTCGATGTTCAGTTCCTGTGCCATGCGTATTGCCTTTCTGGTCACGACCTCCTTCGCATTCAGCAACCGCACTGCCGCATTGACGTCCTCAAACCAGTCCTGCTGTGACCGTGTCATTCGGCCCAGCGTGGGCTGGATGCTGTCCCATGTCAGGTGGAAATGCTTCACGCCAAAGCTGCGCCACATCAGGAAGCGTTGCCCAGTCGATTTCCGGTGATGCAGATACACATACCAGGCGTTGCCTGCGGCACCCTTCGAATGCTCAGACAATTCCTCCATCTCAAACACGACCTTCCGGTAGTCACGATGGAGCCGCGCCAGCCACTCATCCGCCCCCTTACCCTTAAAAGGCCTTTTATCCATCTGGATTGATGACAAACCGCTCATAGGAGCGTGTTTTCCTGATTCAGATCACTTCCGGCCGTATCCACTTTCCCCTGCGCCACATCCACCAGCAATCGCATCTCTGCCTCACTCACATCCGCCCGACGACGGCTATGACGCGGTCGCACTTCACCAGTGAAGATCGGTTGCGGCACAGCCCCGAATATCCCTACCGCAGCTTCAACCCGTTTTCTTGATTCATCGCTGGCGCCAGGGAGGAAATCGCTCCTGGATAGCAAGCGCAGTTCCTCACGGAGGAGATACTTTTGATAGGGCAAGGTGGACTCGAACAACGCCCGAATCCGTTTGGTCATCTGGTACAAGTCTTCCTTCCCTTCGATGTCGCCCAGACGATTCTTCTGCACCATCGTCTTGACCACACGCGCATACCAGTCAAAGTCCAGGATCAAATCCACGATCATGTAACCGTAGGGACTGCGGAAACCCAGTTCCACTTCCACTGGCGCACGACTCTTCAATACGGACACGCGCAGGCCACGCGCCTGCAACTTGTCCAGATCGTCCTGGAAATGCTTTCCGGCATGCTCAAGCTGTTGGCGCAGTTCGCCGACACGATCCGTCACCTGCACCAGAATCCAGTCCGCATAGGGATTGTCATTGGCCGACAGGTTCCAGATTGACCGGAGCACTGCTGCAACCTTCTTCCCGCTAGTGATTCCGTAGCCGCGCGGGCTTTCATCACGCGTCCTGCCGATGAACAGTCGGTAGGCCTCCTTGGTATGGATTGCCATCACATCCGTCTCATCAGCAACGAGGCTGCCGATTGCCTTCAGTGCACGTGCCTCATGATCTGGAACGATCGGGTCAGCGTATTGGCGTTGCTGGCGATTCGCCTGTTCCTGCCGCAGGCGCTCTTCCCTTTCGAGCAGGTCCATGAAACGCTCCCAACGAGGATCCTTCTCGTCCGGTTCCTCCGCCTCGACCAAATCTTTCAGAGCATCTCGCTCTCCAGCAATGTCATACCCATCCTCGAACGGCGAATCCGCCGAGGTCGGGAACTTGATCTTCGATTTCGGTGTTGCCATCAAATGTCTCCGTCTATAGTCATCACTTCCTGCTGCGCCACCTTGCGGTTGGCTGTTTCGGTGATGGCACTACCATCACCCCTTCCTGCTGCGCCACCTTGCGGCTGGCTGTTCCTGTGATGGCACTGCCATCACCCACACTTCCTGCTGCGCCACCTTGCGGTTGCCTGTTTCGGTGATGGCACTACCATCACCCACACTTCCTGTGGTCGTGGTTCTGGTCATTTCTTTCCCCAAATGCTCTGGCGCAGTTCGGTCAGCTTGATCCGAGCTGAGTCGCGGTTTGTCGCAACCGGTGTTTGTGGCTCAACGGTCAGGCGCTTTCGCTGTTCCAGTATTTCCTGCCGGCGCTTTCGATCTGCTTCAACCCGATGGGCATACTCCGGCTCAAATGCTCCTGCCTGTTGCCGGGTTTTCAGGGTTCGCAGATAGCCGATCGCGTTCTTGACGTGGCCGTCCTGCATCTGGCCTGCCAGCTCGTCGAGGATGATTTGAGGATTGGGGCTGCCGTGCAGAATCTGCCGTGCGGTCTGTTTCTCGCCGGGAAGCAGCTTGTCCGGATAGATCAGGTTTTCCAGATCAGCACTTGCTGGCGCAGTCCGGATGGTTTTGGGGAAATCGAATACGCCCACCCCCTCCAGGCTGTTATGGAGGGGGTGGTATGGAGTATTTATTTCCTTATTAGAGTGAGTTGCTGTTTCCGCAGAACTTGTTTCGCGGAAAGGTGAACTGTTGACTTGCGGTTCCGGCAACTCTTGTTTTACGGTTCCGGCAACTCTTGTTACGCGTTTTGAGCAACTCTTGTTTGTCGGATTCCGACAATCTGGTTTGTTGGATTCCGACAAACTGTGGAATTCATTGGCTTCCAGGCAGATTTTGGCCGGCAGCGTTTTTAACATAATCCGGGACAACAACTGGGATTGCATACGGCTTTCCCGCACCTCTTCCATCATGCCGGACTCGATCAGTTTGGCTCGGGCATTCATCAACATGCGACGGCCAAAATGGAGATGGATCAGTGATTGGCTGGTCGGGCTGCTGAACCAGCCTTCCTTGTCAACTTCGTTCCGGGATAATGTCTGCCGCAGCCGATTGAACAGGCTGGACATGTAGAGACCCGCCAAGGCGCTGTCCGCCGTCCACGCAAAAGGGGCGTAGAACATCACCGGTTTACCGAGCAGCGTTTTCAGCACCCGGTCTTCCCATGACCAGGGGCGGTAGGTGGTATTGGCATACTGGCACAGCTTCAAAGCCAGGCGGTCAAGATCGACCCTGAACCAGAGTTTGGCTGGCATTCCACGTCTTGATTCCTGCAAGATGCCGTCTTTTAACAGCACTTTACGAGATGTTTCAATCTCCCGGACGCTCAACCCGGCGACCTGCTTCCATTCCTTCGATGTCTTCCAGAACCACCCTCCGCGATTGGGCTGCTTGTCCAGGACCACACGGGTCATGAACATGGCGTGTCCAAGCATCAGGGCGGCTTTGGGAGAACCCGTCAATTCGGCGAGGGAGGGGTAATACGCCACGTAGCGGTTACCAAGCGCCGACAGAAGGTCTTTCACCCCCTGGGCCAGGTTTTCGTTCACCTGACTCGATTTGGCAGCTATGGCGTATGCGTGGGGCATCATCTGGTCCTAGATGACCTGCCCCCACTTGGTTTCTGCCTGATCCGATAGCAGCTCAAGAATGCGATCAATTCGAATCTTGAACCAAAGCTCGGCCGGCAAGCCCGCCCGCCGTTCAATCAGAACATCCAGCTCCCGCAGGATGCGGCGAGCCGTTTGCTGCTCGAAGCGGGTCAGTCCCGTTTCAGCCTTCCATTCATCCCCGCTCTTTCTGAACCAGCCTTCCGCGTCTTTCGGAAGACGGTCTATCGTGTAGATCGCATAAGACAGGAACAGTGCTGCCACAGCGCTGCCTGTCAGACCCACATAGGCACGCTGGAACACGATTGGCTCATCGAATATGTCCAGCAACATTGCTGGGCTGATCGTGTTGTAGACGGCCTGATCGTCTGTCGATGGATTCATTGGCAGACTGTCCGGAGGAGTGGCACGGCTTTTATTTCTGGCCATGGTGCTTCCTTGGGGGTTCGTTGAATTCATTGACGGTGGCATACAGCCCGTCGAGGGAATAGTTGATGAAAAACCCATGCAGAAGCATGAGTTTTTCGCGGAGAGTGGTGATCTCGGGGTATTCCTCATTCATCCCGAACCAGCATTGGTGGATCAGATCGCGGACACTTTCATCAGGTAGCGCGACACGGCCGATTTTGCGCTCATTCTTGAGGAGCTTGCGGTAGGTCTGGATGACACGCGGGTCGGTCGACGGGAACAATTGGTTCAGCATCGACTGGCTGGCGCCATTCTGGATGCAATACACCAAATGCTCGGTTTCCTGCTTGCGCCGAAACAGGGTTTCGATTCCGAGTTCGAAACCGCCCTCATCGATCGAGAAATGGATGTCGGGATGGCCTGATGAGGCCAGGTGCAGAATTTCATTAATGGCGAGACCTCGCAACCGATCCATGGACCGCGGACAAGCGCCCTTTTCCAGCAGGACGGCAAGGTCGCCACGCTCAAGCTGCTCGATCAAGTGCATCAGCAGCGAGGCTCTCAGCGTGTTGTCGGTGACGCGAACCATCATCATGATCGAGCCCCTCCACGAATGACCGAGAGCAACTCAAGGCACACGCCCGCAATAGGGTTGTCCGGGTTCAGCAGCCATGGAATCGGCAGAAACTCACCTTGGCCACCAATGTTGTGCTGTATGGCGAGTTCCAGGCCTCCCAGCGTTTCCTGGCTCCCCTCTTCCAGGATCAAGGTGCGCCACTCATTCGGCTCCTCAAGGCCAGACCGGCACACTTCCGTTTCGAACTGTCCGCTTGCCATCGCAAGCACCCACCAGGCAGCCTGGCGGCTCTGCGCGTTCTCTTTCAAATCAAGTGGGCCATCCTTGGGAAATCCCATGCAATACCCCATGGGCATGCCAGGTGAAGGCTCATAGCAGGAGCCGAGGCCGGCGGAGACAAGCACTTGCTGAATCAAGGTCATCAACCGGTCCGGCTCTCCTCTCTCAGCTGGGATCGGGGGGAAACTGACTGTGGAATGGGAAGCCGTTGAACTCACTCTTTGGCTGCGTTCACCGTGCTCTGTTGCGGTCGGCTTAGTCGGTGTGGTTATCCCAAGCAATCGTGGAGCAAGAGCAATGGACTGTGACGATTTCCCCGGTTCCTGGCCGACAGAATCTGGTGTGGGTTGAGTTTGGGGTTCGACCGGACACTGGGGCTTGCATATCCGCTGCAAACCTTCCAGCGTCATGTCAGGGAAGCGCTCCATGGCGGTGAGAAACTTGCCCATGTCCCGTTCAGTCAATTCCAGCCGGGCAGACAAGCTGGCCTCGCATCGACCAAGAAACAAGTCAGCGGTAAACGCATGGCTATCTTCCAGAACCATGCCGGCTATGGTCTTTGCGGTTGGCGTGACCACCTCGGCGTAGAAAGCGCTTTCCTCGATGTCGTGATGATTAGCCAGCTTCAACAACAGGTTCAGGCGAGGCTGGATGGCTCGCACGGCTAAACCGGAAAGCCACGGGCCGACATCGGCAATTTTTTCGACTGCGAATCGGTACATGCTGAGTGTTCGCAGATCAGTCTGGAGGCCGAATTTCTTGATTTCGGCTTCAAACTCCCGGTGTGAGAGTGTTTTACCGCCCTCCTCTTCCATCTGCCGCTTTATTTCCAGCGTCCCGTTGGCACGATCCCAGAAGGTCATGTCGTTGCGCTGGGTGTTTTCGGCCATGTGGGCCAGCAGAACGGAAGCCTCGCCGCGCCAGGCTTTGATGATGACGCGGGTTTCGCGAAACTTCGGTTCTGCGGTTTCTTCCCACAACTCCCGGATGGCTTGCAGGCGGGTATTGCCACCCGCGTACAAGATGTAATGGGTTTCTCCCGGCCGCTTGGTGACGGTCAAGGGTTGGAGGATTCCGTTGACCCGGATGCTCTCCTTCAGCTCAGCGTAGGCTTCGTTGTTCGCCTTGCGGGGATTACGCTCATAGAAATGGACGGTGGTTACGGGA
>CAZUVC010000045.1:11166-27360 GCA_964623745.1 uncultured Thiobacillus sp.
TACGGGAAGACTCGCCCACGAATCATCCACTTCAGTGTCATGCTTGAGGCCGCTCCCGCTGTTTGGCGCCGGCACGTTCAGGCTGTTGGACACCTCCAGTTTCAGGCGCTCCCGTACGGTCCGCTTTTCCGAATCGGACTTTGGGGTAAACCCATGCTTCGCAGCCAAGTCCACCATCTTGATCGAACTCGGGATGTTCATGAGTGGGGGCTTTTTCTTTCCGCCCGCCATCATGCTTCAGCTCCGTCACGGCCTATGTCTTGTGCTGCCTCCGATCCGGCGTAATGACCTGCGAGGCTCGGCACCAACTCCCAGAGGAGAGCGTGCATGGTTTCATAGGCAGATGGCATCGTGCCCTTGCGCGAAGGTTCATGCCGGTGCGCAGGGATGCACAGGGTGGCCGATTCCTTGTAGGACTTAGCATCAGGAACTACCGTATCGAGGACCGTGACCCGTCCGCCAAGCTTGATAAAGTCCTGTCTGATCGACTCCGCGATAATTCTCGCGTCGGCAGTCCGGTCCTGCATCGAAATGACTGCTTTGACCGGCCCTACCCTGTATTTCGAGTTTGGTGAGGGCTCAAGCCGCGCCAGCAGTTCCATCGTGCCCGTTTTGAACTCACGAGCTGACAGAATTTCCGGCTTGATTGGAGAAATGATCTGCGTGGCAGCGAGTGCGGCGGTGTCCTGCAGTGGGCCTACGGTTCCCTGTGTGTCGATTAAGACGCAGTCGTAATAGTCTTCGGATACTGCGGGGGAATTCAGGGCATTGCCAAGGCGCTCGCCTCGATCAATACGATGCAGGAGCCAGGTTTGGAGACTGCCATCTGGATCATCCGACCGGATTACATCGAGCCCATCGATTACCGTCTGAGAGATGCAATCCTCTGTGACATACCCGGTGGTAATGACTTTTGTGAGCCCAAACGGAGCTTCGCGTTTTATACGGTAATATTTCGAGAGCGCTGGCTGCACATCGGCGTCGACAAGCAGAACTCTCAGCCCCATGTCCGCCATGAGTGCGCCAAGATTTGCTGCCAAAGTCGTCTTGCCGACCCCGCCCTTCGTACTCAGTACAGTGAACTTGATCATATCCCTCCCCAGGTTTAACGAGGGACATGGAGACAACCAGTCTGAATGCTGCGGAACCCGCAGCAGGCTTGAGTTTCGCGTTACTCAATAGAGTGCTATATCAGGACTTGCTAATATACATTATGCGAAGTACGGGATCGCGGGGCCGGCGTAGACAGGGGGCTCTTAGGGCCTGAAATCCGCCCCCGCTTGGATCCCGGGTCGCCCACCTGGGCCCATGTCATTCCAGCGGATGCAAGCTGCCGGCAAAAGGAATATGCTGAAACTCACATTCACCTGCGCAGGAGGTCCAATGTCCGCTCTCAGCCCGTCCCAACTCGAGGAACTGACCCGCAAACTGGACGATGCGTCGCGCTTGCTGATGCGCGAGGTGCGCGACGAACTCCAGAACGTGGGCGATTTGCACCGTGCCGATCTGCTCAACAATGAGCCGGGCGATAGCGGAGACGAATCGATGGCGAGCTCACTGGCGGATCTGAATGTGGCGCGACTGGATCGGCAGATTGAGGATTTGCGGGATATCGAGGCGGCGTTCGGGCGCATCAACCAGGGCGAGTACGGCATCTGCATCGATTGCGGCGAGGACATCGGCTTCAGCCGCCTGCAGGCCTATCCGACGGCGAAGCGCTGTATCCGGTGCCAGGAAACACGCGAGCGGCAATATGCCCAGGAAGGCCACCCCTCCTTATAGCCGAGTCGTCTATTGAAGCAGTATATGAGGATGTTTCAATAAGGCACTGTTGTTCAAGACAATCATGAAGGACTTGGTCCGGCTGGAATCACATTTTCAGGCGGCGCCTCCAGCAGCGCCGTGATCTGCTCGAACGGCAGCGGCTTGCTGTACAGGTAGCCCTGCATTTCGTCGCACTTCAGCAGCTTGAGGAAGCGTGCCTGACCTTTTGTCTCGACGCCTTCGGCGATGACCTTGAGGCTGAGCGAGTGGGCAAGCGAGATCATGGTGGAAACAAAGGCCATGCTCTTGGCGTCCTGGTTCATCGCGGAGATGAACGCACGGTCGATCTTCAGCATCTGCACCGGCAGGCGCGCCAGATAGCTGAGCGAGGAATAGCCGGTGCCGAAATCGTCGATCGCGATATGGACCCCCATGTCGCGCAGCGCCTCGAGCTTGACAATGCTGCCCTCGATATCTTCCATGACCAGCGTTTCGGTGATTTCCAGGTCCAGCCCATGCGGGCTCAGGCCCGAGGCACTGATCTCCACGCGCACCTGATCGACGAAACCTGCCTGGCGCAGCTGCATCGCCGACACGTTGACGGCGACGCGCGGAACCGGGAACTGCCGCGTGCGCCAGCGCTGCTGGTCGGCAAGCGCCCGGCGAATGGCCCATGCGCCGACTTCGAGGATCATGCCGGTTTCCTCGAGCAGCGGAATGAAGGCGGCGGGCTCGACGATGCCGCTGTCCGGGTCGTTCCAGCGGATCAATGCCTCCAGACCGCTGATGTTCCCCGATGCCAGCTCGATCTTGGGCTGGTAATAGAGGACGAATTCCTCGTTGTCGATCGCCTTGCGCATCTTGTTTTCCAGCAGCAGGGTCTCGGCCACTTTCGCATTCATCGACGGCTGATAGAAGGTATAGCGCTCGCCGGACGCCTTGCCTTGTTTCAGCGCCGCCTCGGCGTTCCTGAGCAGGGTTTCCGCGTTGCTGCCGTCGGCGGGAAACACCGCGATGCCGGCGGACATCGACACCGCCAGTGTTTCCTCCCCGACCAAGAAGGGCGGACCCGTCACTGCCTTGAGTGCCCGCTCCAGCGCATGCACCGCCAGGGACTCGTCCTTGAGGTCGATCAGCGTGCCGGCAAAACAGTCGGCGCTGAGGTGGGCCATGCCATCCGGCGTCGGCCAATGGTCACGGGCACGGTCGGCAATCTCGCGCAGCAGCGCATCGCCCGCCTGGCGGCCGAACGACTCGTTGATCAGGCGGAAGCGCTTTACATCGCTCATCACCAGCGCCACCCGGGTGCCGCTCTGCTCGGCAGTGCCGAGCTGCTGGGCCAGGCGCTCGGTAAACAGCGCCCGGTTGGGCAGTCCGGTCAGCGCATCGTAAAAGGCGAGGTAGTTGAGCTTTTCCCCCTTCGCCAGATAATCGAGCGCAAACGAAATATCGCCCGCGAGTTCGGTCAGGAGGCGCATTTCCTCCTCGTCAAACACCTCGGTATCGGCCGAATACAGCGCCAGCACGCCGATGGGCTCGCCCACGAACAGCAACGGCACGATGGCCAGCGAGTGGATGCCGCGTTCGAGCAGTGCGCTGCGCTGTTCCCGGACCCGGGTGTCGCTGCGTATGTCGTTGGAAATCACCGGCTTGCCACTGTGCACGGCGTTCCCCACCAGGTCATCCCTGCCCTGCCCCGTCTGGAATGCCGAGGCCGGCAGGCCATCGAGGAAATCGCGGACGTCGCCGGCCGAGGCGACCGGCTTGACCCGGGCATTGTCGCGATCGATCAGGCCGATCCAGGCCATGCTGAAACGCCCCGGGTCGATCGCGATGCGGCATGCTGCGCGCAGCAGCTCGTGGCGATTTTGTGCCCGCACGATCAGGGTGTTGATGCCGCTCAATACGGCGTAGATATGGTTGAGGCGCTCGATCCGCTGGTCGGCCTTCTTGCGTGCGGTGATGTCGGATGCGACGCCGGCAATGCGCTGCAGCTGCCCCGCGGCGTCGTGTATCGGGAAGGTGCGATCGCGGATCCAGCGCACCGACCCATCCTCGCGTACGATCCGGTATTCGATGTCGTGGCGCCCGCTCTCGACCCTGTCGGCATGGGAGCGGGCAATCCGGTCGCGGTCGTCCGGGTGGATGGCATCGCGCCAGGCGTCCGGGTTTTCATACAGGCGGGCGCAGCTTTCGCCCCAGATCGTCTCGTAGGCGGGGCTGACGTAGAGCACGCGGTGCGCGCGGGCGTCGAACAGGAAAAACACATCGCTGATGTTCTCGGCCATCTGGCGGAAGCGTTCCTCGCTTTCGCGCAAGGCCATTTGCGCATGCTGCAGCGCCACCCGTTTCATCGATTCCTGCAGCGCGCGCCGGACCACCGGCACCAGACGTTCCAGCCGGTCCTTCAGAACATAGTCGGTCGCCCCGCGTTTCAGGGCCTCGACGGCCCGTTCCTCGCCGATGGTCCCCGACACGAATATGAAGGGGGTGTCCGGGGACGTCTCCTTCAGGAGGGACAGCGCCGTGAAGCCGTCGAACGTGCCCGGCAGGCTGAAGTCGCACAGAATCAGGTCGGGTTCGAAATCCTTCAGCGCCCGTTCATAGGCTTCATGGGTCCAGACCCGTTCGGAGCGGAACTTGAGGCCGGCCCGATCGAGCACGCGGTGGCACAGCTCGGCATCCAGTTCCGAGTCTTCTACGCTCAGTATGCGTAAATTGCTTTCATTCATCTCATGTTCTCCGCGAAACCGGATGTCCGCTGGAGCCCCTCAGGGTTCTGGGCGCACGCGCCGCTTCATAACGGGGGCGACTGGTTGATCGCCAGCCAGTAATAGCCCGCCTGGCGGGCCAGATTGGTCATCGCGATGAAGTCGACCGGTTTGACGACGTAACTGTTGACGCCTAGGCCGTAGCTCTCGGCGATATCCTTTTCCTCCTGCGAGGACGTCATCACGACCACCGGGATCATCCGCGTCCGCGCGTCGGCCTTGATGACCCGCAGCACCTCGATGCCGCTGACGCGCGGCATCTTCAGGTCCAGCAGGACCAACTGCGGCAACGCGCCCGGGCGTTCGGCATAGCTGCCTTCCTGGAACAGGTAATCCAGCGCCTGCTGGCCGTCCTTGACCCATTCCACCGTGTTGGCGAGCTTGCCATCCTTGAGCGCGCGGATGGTGAGTTCGGCATCGAGCGGGCTGTCTTCCACCAGCAGGATTTTCACCTGTTCAAACGTGTCCATCGGGCGGCTCCTTGGGTAGCGTGAAGTAGAACGTGGCGCCTGCGCCGGGCTTGCCTTCAGCCCAGACGCGGCCGCCATGGCGGGATACGATGCGCTGCACCAGGGCCAGGCCGATGCCCGTCCCCGGGAATTCGCTGGCATCGTGCAGACGCTGAAACACTTCAAACAGTTTCGTCTGGTAGCGCGGATCGAAGCCCGCGCCGTTGTCGCGCACGAAATAGATGTACTCGTTCTCGTCGCTGATCGCATTCACCTCGATCAGCGGTTTGTCCTGATGGGCACTGAACTTGAGCGCGTTGGACAGCAGGTTGGCCCACACCTGACCGATCAGGGTGCGGTCGCCCTGCCCGCGCGGCAGCGACCCCAGCTTGAATTCGACCGGCGGGCCCGGACGCTGCGCGTTCAGGCTGTCGAAGGTGGTCCGGGCCAGCTCGGCCATGTCGAGTTCGGCAAACTGCATGACCTTGCGGCCCAGGCGTGAAAACGCGAGCAGGTCGTCGATCAGCGTGCCCATGCGACTGGTCTCCCGGAGGATGACATCCAGTTTGCTGTGGGCCTCGGGGTTCAGGTCGGGACCGTGGTCTTCGACCAGCAAGGTGGAAAACCCGGCGATCGCCCGCAGCGGCGCGCGCAAGTCGTGCGAAACCGAATAACTGAAGGCTTCCAGTTCCTTGTTGGCGTTTTCCAGCTGGGCGGTGCGCTGGGATACCCGCGTTTCCAGCTCGATGTTCAGCGTGCGCAGGTTGTCCTCGGCGCGGGCGCGTTCGGCGATTTCGTGTTCGAGTTCGCGGCGCGAGGTTTCGAGGGCGGCGGTGCGCAGGCCGATCTCGGCCAGCATGTCGTTGAAGGCGTCGACCAGATAGCCGATTTCGTCGTCGGTGGTCTTGAGCACCCGCTGGGTGTAGTCCCGCCGGGTGACGACCTGGCGCGCCGCGTCGGTCACGGCAAGAATGGGTCGGGTCACCCGGGCCTGCAGCCACAGCACGATCAGGAAGGCCACCAACAGGCTGAACACCATGACGGCGCCCAGAATGCCGATATAGCGCGCCATGCGCTCATGCAGCAGATAGTGGGCGCGCAGGTATACCGTGCCGAGAATTTCATTGTCTTCCACGATGCGGCTGAACAGCATGATTTCATCTCCGGAAATCCGGAACCCGTCCACATCGGGCAGCTCGGGGAACACGCTCGCCGGAGAATCGCTGCGCACGTAGCGGGCAAACAGCTTGCCATGAGCGTTGTAGATGGCGGCCGCCTTGATGCCCGGACGCGCCTCGAGCAGCGCCAGATAGGCATTGGCCGAGTTGGGGTCGCTGAAGGTCAGGGCCGGTGCGCTGGCGCGTCCCATGATTTCACCCTGGGTGATCAGGTCATTGGCCCACACATCGCGGTAATTGCGCAGGTCATAGACGACGAGCGCGATGCCGGCCACCGCCAGGGCGGCGAAATTGGTGGCGAGCACCACCAGGATCAGCTTGTAGCGAACCGACTTCGCAATCGCCCGCATCATTGCGGCGCCCTCCGGTGGACCTGCTGGGCGACGGCAAGCAGCCGCGAACTCAGCTTGAGGCCGCTTTTTTCCGCGGCGTCGAGCGAGATTTCAAAGCGTACGCGGCGCTCGGCCAGCACGAAATTGATCATGCTGCCGCGCGTCAAGGCGCTTTCGGAATCGGTCACCAGCAATGTGGAATGCGTCTGCGCGGCCTGGGACCATTGTCCGAGCCGCGCGGATTCGGTGCCGCCGATGAAGAGGATGTGCACGCCGGCCAGCGAGTCGCCGGCCCGAATTTTCCTGACCGTGATCGGATGGCCCTGTGCCGTGCGGCCGACCACCATCTGGTTGAGCTCCGCCACGATCTTCTCGGAGCCGGCGACGGCGATCGTGATCGGCGTCGGCGGCCGCGGCATGACCGGTGCCGGCCATTCGACGAAGCTGGCGAACTTGTAGAGGAATGCGGCCTTGACGCTCTGCTCGAGGTCGGTGCCCTCCTCCGCGGCACTCGCCGGAAAGGCGGTCATCCACAGGAGCAGCAACAGGACGGCCAGCGTTGCCGCATTGCATGCAGGGCGCTGCGCGTGCGGCAGCGAACGGAACGGCGGGAAAACTGGCAAGGCACGCATGGGACCTACTCGCGCAACTGCAGCTGCAGGAAAACGCTGCGACCGAATTCCCCCTGAACGGTCGATTGCGAATATTCGGTGTGGGTGCTGTCGAAAATATTATTGAGCGCCAGCGAAAGCACGGCGTGGTGGTTGATGCGCCAGCCCAGCCGGGCATCCACCGCCGTGTAGGCGGGCGTTTTCGGATCGGGCAAGGCGCCGATCCGCCGCACCATGATGTCGAATTCGTGGCGGGCCGACAGGTCCCACGACGAGCGCAGATTCCATTGATATTCCGGATCGTTGCCGAGGGCGCTGGGGCCAAACGGATCGGTGCTGCCGGGCTTGCGGCGCAGGTCCGTGTCCAGCAGCGTCAGGCCGGCGCTCAGGCGCCAGGTGCGCGCGGCCTGGTAGCGCCCCCACATTTCGGCGCCGCGCGCGCTGCCCTCCATTTTGCTGTCAAAAAACAGAAAGGTACCCCCCGCGTCGATTTCCTGGCTGCGCAAGTGGTCGTAATCGGCGTAAAAGGCCGTCACCGAATACGAGAGCTGCGGCGCAGGCTGACCCCGGTAGCCCACTTCGTACACGGTGGCGATCTCCGAGCGCACCGCGGCGCCGCCGGCCAGCAGGTAGGGCGGACTGCCCGGCACAAAGGTGTCGCGGTCGAGCCGCGAAGGCGCGCGCACCGCGCGCGACGCCGCGGTCCAGAGTAGATGATCGGCGGCGGGTTTCCAGGCGAGGCGCGCACTGGGGAGGAATTCCACGCCGGTGTAGTCGTTGCGCTCGAGGCGGGCGCCCAGCGTCAGGCGCAAGTCGTCGCGCAGGCGCATTTCGTCCTGCACGAACAGGCTGGCCCAGGCCTGGTTTTCCTTGGCCGGAAGAAAGGCGACGTACTGACTGTTGGTCACGCGGTCGAAGCTGTAGCGATAACCTGCGCCCCAGGTCAGGCTGTGCATGCCTTTCGGCTGCAGGGAATGCTGGAACTGCACGTCGACGATGTCGATCGTTTCCGAGAAGGTGGGCGGCACGATGCGCTCGGTGCGGTCGTAATACGCCTGCAGCGCGAGCGTTGAACCGCCTTCGAGCCGGCGCTCCCAGCGCCCGGTCAGGTTTGCGCCGGACAGCCGGATGGTGCCGAGCGCGAATGGTGTTCCCGTTGAAATGGTCCCCGGGGCGGGCTGGCCTGCCGCGCCGCGATAGGCATTGCCGTTGATCGAGAAGGTGTCGGCACCGTCGGCCCAGTCGGTGCGAAAGCCGATCTGGCCTTTGTGCCAGGCGTCGTCGCGCGGGGTGTCAGTCGTCGTCCGGGTCTGGTCAATGTCGAAGTATTTGCCGTAGATGCGGTAGTGCCCATTGGTGCCCAGGTTTCCGCCGTAGCGCATCGCGCCTTCGGATTCGTGGTTGCCCGCACCGAGCGCCAGCAGTCCGCCCTGGGTGTCTTTCGCGGACCGGGTGATGACGTTGATTATGCCGTTGACCGCGTTGGTCCCCCACAGCGTGCCGCCGGGGCCGCTGATGACCTCGATGCGCTCGACGTCTTCGAGCATCACGTCCTGCACGTCCCAGAACACCCCGGAAAACAGCGGCGAATACACCGAACGGCCGTCGATCAGCACCAGCAGCTTGTTGCGTGCATTGCTGTTGAAGCCGCGCGCGCTGATCGCATACGCGCTGGCGCTGGCGCGCGCCACCTGCAGGTTGGGCGCCAGCCGCAGGGCTTCGGGCAGGGAGCGGGCGCCGGAACGGCGGATGTCGTCGCGGGTGATGACGAACACCGATGCGGCCGCATCGGTCAGGCGCTCGGGCCGTTTCGACACCGAGGTGATTTCGATATTGAGGAGTTCTTCCAGCGAGAGGTCGGCCAATGGGGGGGCAGCCGCATGTGCAATCGGACCGAAGCTGAACGCGAGCACGGCCAAGACCAGGGCCGCGGGCCGCGCCCTGCAATGACGCATCGGTGTGATGTGATCGGCCATGCTGCCTCCAAACGCAAACCCACGCGCGTGGCGTACAGGCAATACACACAGCGCATGGCGGATTGTTGTCGTTGTTTCCCCCTCTCGGCCGCATGAAGCCGACCTTAGCAGCAACGATCACACGTTGCTGCATGCCGTAACAGTAGCGGGGGGATGGCGCGCGCGAAGTCGGGGAAACCCGACAAAAGACTCGGGGAAACCCCTACAGTGGGGGTAGGCGCCCGCCCTGCGGGCTTACTCGATCGAGGTCAGGCCGTGCTGGATCGCGAATTTGACCAGGCTGGGCAGGTCGCCGATGCCGAGCTTCTGCATGATGCGGGCGCGATAGGTTTCGACGGTTTTCGGCGAGAGCGACAGCGATTCGGCGATCAGCACGGTCGATTTGCTCTCGACCATCAGTTGCAGCACCTGGCGCTCGCGCGAGCTGAGTGCGCCGAGCGCGTTGTCGCTGCCGCTGCGCAGGTAGTCGTCGATCACGCCTTCTGCGATCTGCCGGCTCAGAAAACGCTGTCCCGCGTGCACGGTTCGAATGGCGGACAGCACTTCGTCGGCGGCATTCTTCTTCAGCACGTAGCCGCGCGCACCTGCCTGCAGTGCCCGCAGCACGTATTCCTGGTTCGAATGCATCGAGAGGATCACCACCTGCGTGGCGGGTGCGCGTTCGTGGATCAGGTGGGTGGCCTCGATGCCGTTGAGTTCTGGCATCGCGATGTCCATCAGCACCACATCGGGCAACAGTTCGACCACACGGTGCAGCGCTTGGCGGCCGTCGTTCACGCAGCCGGTCACCGCAAGATCGGCCTGTGCATCGATCAGGGCGCGCAGGCCTTCGGCCATCACTGCGTGGTCGTCCACGATCAGGACATTGATGCTCATGCTTACCTCTTGAGTGTGACTGTCACGCGCGTGCCGAGCCCGGGCTCGGAATCGATCATCAAGGTGCCACCCAGGGCCACCGCCCGCTCGCGCATGGTGAGCATACCCCAGCCGGTGCGGCCGTTGTGCGACTCCTGCGCGTTCGGGTCGAAGCCGATGCCGTCATCGGCAATCGTCAGCGTGATCTGCTCGGGCGGCAGCGCGATTTCGATTTTGACGTTTTCGGCACGCGCGTGCTTGGCCAGGTTGGTCAGCGATTCCTGCACGATGCGGCACAGCGAGATTTCGACCTGCTGGCTCAGGCCCGTCAGGCGGGCCGGCCCGCGCACGCTGACATCGATGCCGGTTCGCCGGGAGAACTGTTCGGCGATCGATTTCAGCGCGGGCAGCAGGCCGTAATCGTCGAGGAGCGGCGGCCGCAGGTCGGCCATCACGTCGGTGATGACGTCGACGGTGGCTTCGACCAGGTCCTGCGAATCCTTCAGACGCGCCCCCACCTGCGCCCGGATCGCTTCCGGCAACTGGCCCAGCACGATGCTGAGATTGATGTTGAGCGCGCTCAGGTTTTGCCCCACGCGGTCGTGCAGTTCGCGCGACAGCGCCAGCCGCCCTTCCTCGTGCAGTTCCACCAGCCGGTTCGACAGCACACGCAATTGCTCGCTGTATTCCTTCAAGTGGTGTTCGGCGCGCTTGCGGTCGGTGATGTCCATCAGGCAATTGATGGCCCCGGTCAGCGTGCCGTGTTCGTCGTGGCGCGGAATGATATTGACCACCGCGGTGCGGCGGGAGCCGTCCGGCCGTTCGATGACAATCTCGCGATCGGCCACCGCCCTGCCCGTGCGCAGCACGTCGGCCATCGGGCAATCCGGATGCGGTAGGTGGACGCCTTCGGCCGTATAGAGCCGGGAGGCGCCGCAAAAAAGATCGGCTTCATCTCCGATGCGCGGCGCACGGCCCCACAGGTCAACGGCCTGGCGATTGTGGCTTTCGATGCGGCCGGTCGCGTCGCAGGTGTAGACGGCGATCGGCAGGATGTCCACCAGTTCGCGGAAGCCCTGTTCGCTGAGGCGCAGGGCTTCCTGCGTGCGCTTGTACTCCGTGATGTCGGTTGCGATGCCGCCGATGCCGAGGGTTTGTCCGGCGGCATCGCGCACCGGGAATTTGCTGACCATGCTGGTACGCAGCCCGTCGATGTAGTGGGCGGTTTCCTCAAATTCCAGCGGCTCGCCGCACGTCAGCACCTCGCGGTCATTGGCGCTGAATGCCGCCGCCTGGTCGGGCGCGAACAGCGCGGCATCGGTGCGGCCGATGACCTCGTCGCCGCGCAGCCCGAAACGCTGCTGGAACTTGGCATTGACATGCAGGTAGCGGCCTTCGACGTCCTTCAGGAAAATGACGGCCGGGCTGTGGTTGAGGAAGGCCTGCAGTCGCGCCTCACTTTCGCGCAGGCGCTCCTCGAGCTGGCGCCGTGCGGTGAGGTCTCGCGTGACCTTGGCAAAACCGCGTAGCGCACCGGTGTCGTCGCGCATCGGCGTGATGATCACATTGGCCCAGAATGCCGTTCCATCCTTGCGCAGGCGCCAGCCTTCGTCTTCGAAGCGGCCGTGTGCCAATGCGGCCTCCAGTTCGCGCTCAGGCTTGCCCAGCGCGACGTCCTCGCGCGGGTAGAAACGCGAGAAGTGCTGGCCGATGATCTCGTCCGCGATATAGCCCTTGATGCGTTCGGCACCCACGTTCCAGCTGTTGACCCGCCCTTCCGGATCGAGGATGAAGATCGCGTAGTCGGTCACGCTCGCCACCAGCATATGGAAGGGCTCGATCCGCTCGCGCAGCTGTTTTTGTCGCTGCCAGCTTTCGGTGATGTCTTCGGTGCGCGCCACGATGTAGCGCGGCGCCGCTCGCCCTTCCTGCAGCAGCGACACCGTGCAGCGCACCCAGCACACGCTGCCCGTGAGCGTCCGGTAGCGCATCACGATCCGGAAAGCGGCGCGCTGGCCGTCCAGCAGCTCCTGCACCATGGCCTGGTAATTCGGGAAATCCTCGGGATGGATCAGCGACGCGCAGGTTTCGGCGCGCAGCGCGGCTTCGCCGAGGCCGGTCATCTGCTGGAAGGCCGGGTTGGTCCGGATAAACCGGCCCTGCAGGTCAGTCAGCGAAATGCCGATTGGCGCCGAGTTGATGATCGCGCCCAGCACGCCCACGTCCGCATCCGCGGCGCGTTGCCGCGGCATGAGCAGCCTGCGCGCTGCGCCGATCATCTGCTGGATCCTGTTCATCACTGCCTGCGTTGTGCGTTTGAGGGTGGGGGTGCGCCAGGATGACGCGGGTCTCATGCGGGGAATATAGCGGAGGAATGCGGCGGTGCCGAACCCGTCCGGTCGACAGGACCCTAGGCAGGCGGCAAGACGATCGGGGTGGACGCGTCGGAATGCTGCAGCAGGAAATCCTTCAGCTGCGCCATCGCGAGCGGCCGGCTGAACAGGAAACCCTGGATGTCCTGGCAGCCGGATCCGCGCAGGAAGTCGAACTGCGCCGCGGTTTCAACGCCTTCGGCCACGATGCCGAGACGCAAACTGGCCGCCAGCTGGATGATCGCGCGCACGATGGCGGCACTGTCCGGATCGGTGTTGACGTCGCTGACGAAGGAGCGGTCGATCTTCAGCCGGTCGACCGCAAACCGCTTGAGATAGCTCAGCGACGAATAGCCAGTGCCGAAGTCATCGATCGCCAGCCGCACGCCCAGCGCTTTCAGCTGACGCACGGTGTCGAGGGTGTTGTCGACGTCCTGCAGCAGGATGGACTCGGTCAGCTCAAGCTCCAGCAGGTGCGGCGGCAGGCCGCTGCGCACCAGCGCGCCCGCCACGGTTTCGACCAGGCCGGTGCGGCGAAACTGCAGCGCCGACAGATTGACCGACATGGTCAGTTCGCTGCCGGCCTGGCGCAGGGACTGCGCCTGCCGACAGGCTTCTTCGATCACCCAGGCGCCGATCGACACGATCAGGCCGCAATCCTCAGCCACCGGAATGAAACGTGCGGGCGCGACGTCACCCAGCTCCGGATTGCGCCAGCGCAGCAGGGCTTCGACGCCGACCACCCGGCCGCTGCCGATTTCCATTTGCGGCTGGTAGTGCAGATGAAACTCGGCCTGATACAGCGCCCGGCTCAGCCGGGTTTGCAGCAGCAGGTGCTCGTGCGCCTGGCGATTCATCTGCTCGTCGAAGAACTGATAGATGTTGCGCCCGGCCCCCTTGGCGTTGTACATCGCGGCGTCGGCTTTCTGCAGCAGCGTGTCGAAGCTGGTGCCGTCGTCGGGATACATTGCGATGCCGATGCTGCAGGTGGCGTTGAGCGCATGGCCGTTGATGTCCACCGGCTCGGCCAGCTGGATCAGGATCTTGCTGGCGATGCGCTCGACGGCTTCCAGGTCCGGCATGTCGCCCAGCAGCACGATGAATTCGTCACCGCCCTGGCGGCTGATGGTGTCGCTGTCTCGGGTGCAGGCGGCCAGGCGCGCCACCACCGTGAGCAGCAACTGGTCGCCGGCGGCATGGCCGAGCGTGTCGTTCACCACCTTGAAGTTGTCCAGGTCGAGAAACAGCATGGCCACCCGCGTGCGCGAACGCTCGGCCGTGGCCAGCGCATGCTCGAAACGGTCGCGCAGCAGCACGCGGTTGGGCAGGCCGGTGAGCGCGTCGTGGTGGGCGAGGAATTCGATGCGTGCCTCTGCCTGCTTGCGCTCGGTGACGTCGCGATCGACACCCTGGAAGCCGGTCAGCGCCCCGTTCTCGTCGAATACCGGCGATGCGTTCGATTCGTAAATCCGGTAGCTGCCATTCTGGTGGCGCCAGCGCAGCACGACGTTATGCCAGCCTTGCCGTGCGGCGTAGGCCCGTTCGTAGGTTTCGCGGTAGAGCGGCAGGTCGTCCGGGTGCAGCAGGTCCTCGGGCGTCAAGGCGAGAAAGGCGTCGAGCGAATAGCCGAGGCTGGCGACGCCGCGTGGGTTGCAGTAGGTGTGGTGCCCCGCCGTATCCACCGACCAGATCCAGTCGGTGGATTGTTCCGCCAGCGCGCGAAAGCGCGCTTCGCTTTCGCGCAACGCCTCTTCGGTGCTGCGGCGTTCGCTGATGTCGATGAAGTTGACCACCGCCCCCACCAGTACGCCATCGCGGTACATCGGGTGCGACCAGTATTCCACCGGGAAGCAGGTGCCGTCCTTGCGCCAGTGCACCTCATTGTCGACATGGGTGGGACGGCCCTCCAGCGTGGACTGCCGGAGGTGGCACTGCGCCTTCGGATAGGGACGGCCATCGGGGTAGGTGTGATGGATCAACGGGTGCAGGCTCTGACCCAGCATTTCTTCCTGCGTGTAGCCCAGCATGGCGAGGCAGGCTGGATTGACGAAGGTGCACTTTCCCTCGGTGTCGACGCCGAAAATCGCTTCGGGCGACGCATCGAGCAGCAGACGGAAGCGCGCTTCGCTCTCGCGCAGGGCCGCCAGTGCGGCGCGATGGGCGAGCGCCGCGCCGAGGTCGGCAGCCAGTTTTTCCAGCAGCATCAGGATTTCGATCCCGAATGCCTGGGGCTCCTGGCTGTAGAGGCTGAGCATGCCGGCCACGCGCCCGTGCATGCGCAAGGGCGTGGCAGCAAACGAGCGATAGCCGAGCGCGCGCGCCTGTTCGCGCCAGGATGCGCTGAGCGGTCCGCTCTCTGTGTCGTTGTTGACCACGGTGGCACCGAGCCGGATCGCACGGTCGATGGGATCGTTTTCCTGCGGCGCGCCGATGCATGTGGACACCCGCGCAAGCGTCGCGACCGGCAGGCCGGCCGCGGCCACCGGACGCAGGGTGTCGCCGGCCTCATCCAGCAGGCCGACCCACGCCAGCCGGTACAGGTCGTCGGTGACCAGTTCTGTACAGATGCGCGACAGCAGCATCTGCTCGGTGAGTTCGGCGGTGAAGAGTTCGCTCAGGGCCGCGATCGTCTGCAGAAACAGCGTGTGCCGCTGCATCACCAGCGCTTCGTGCTTCTGCGCGGTGATCTCGTGCAGACTGCCCACCATGCGCAACGGCTTGCCGCCAGCATCGCGCGCCACCACCTTGCCGCGGTTGCGCACCCAGATCACGCTGCCGTCCGGCTGCAGGATCCGGTGTTCGCACTCGAACACGGGCGCACCGGCGAGACAGTCCTGAATGGCCGTCATCAAGGTGTCGCGCTCCTGCGTGTGCAGGCAATCGAGTGCTTCCTGCCAGGTGTGCACGCTGTGCGCCGGGTCCAGCCCCATCAATTGCGCCCAGTGCGCGTTGTGCCGCACTTCACCGCTTTCCACGGTCCATTCCCAGACGCCTTCGCCCAGCATGGCCAGCGCGTGGGTCTGGCCATCGGCGCCGATCGCTGAGCCGAGGCCGGCGCGGTCGGCCTTCTTCAGCGCCGCCGGATCGTGCCCGGCCGCCAGCAAGGCGCGGGCGGAATGACGGCGTTTTCGCGCCTCGGCGAGCGAGACGTCGGGGTACACGCCGAGGGCCAGGGTCTTGCGCTTGCCTTCAAAGCGGTAATCCAGCCGCCAGTAGCGCGAGCCATCCGGCCCCAGCAGCAGATACATGCCGCCGCCGTCCGCCAGCTTGACCGGCTTGGTGGCGGGCGGGGTCTGGCGGATGCGGGTGTCGGTAAGCGGAGTGGCGAGGCGAGCCATGGGACGGTGCGGAATGAATGTGGGGGCATTCTAGCCACCGTATCCCGTCATGGATACCGTCAATATGAATCGAAATGACCTGGTACGAATGGCAGCATGCTGGAAATTCGTACATTTATTCATAAGGATATTAAACTCTCCTTTGTTCTCGCTGCGGCCGGGCCGAACGGGGCCACTGACACCCACGACACGCGGGCAAAGGGGGAGCAGTGACACGCCACATCAACTTGATGGTATGAAGCGCTCTTCCGGTGCAGCGGCATGTCATGGTCGCATCCGCCCGCGAAATTGGTCGTAAATTACCCGTATGCGCGATGAAACTATTGTGGTCTTATTCGCCCTAAATTTGCAGGACAGGGTGGGTTGATACCGTGTCCGCCGTGTACCGCCCGGGCAGGTTGGCTCAGGCAGGCACGGCAGATGTCAGACCCGCGTCACGCCTCCGGGCGTGATCCCTGCGAATCGAAAATTTTGTAACCATAGGAGATCTGCCAATGAATGCACTTCGTAGAAACGTACTGAAAGGCGCTGCCGGTGCAGGCGCCGTG
>CAZUVC010000046.1:0-26912 GCA_964623745.1 uncultured Thiobacillus sp.
CTGCTCCAGCGCCCACGACGCCGGCACCGGCGCGTCCGGCCCGGTGAGCCGCACCACCGGCGCGCGCAGCCGGTGCAGGGCACGGGTCGCGGCGAGCGCGGCGATTTCCGCCGCCACCCCGCACAGGCCGCTGGCCTCGGTGACGACGACGAGCCGCCCGGTTATGCCGAGCGAGGCGAGCACCGTGTCCGCATCCAGCGGCTTCAGCGTGCGTAGGTCGATCACCTCGGCGTCGATGCCGTCGCTGGCCAGCGCGTCGGCCGCCGCAAGACAGACGCCCACGGTCTTGGCGTAGGCGACGAGCGTGACGTCGCGCCCGGTGCGGCGTACCGCGGCGCGTCCCAGCGGCACCACGTGGTCGCCACCGGGCACTTCGCCGTCCTGATGCAGCAGCCCGAGGTCGGCGAAGAAGACGACCGGGTCGCGGTCGCGGATCGCCGCCTTCATCAGGCCCTTGAAGTCGGCCGGGGTCGACGGCATCACCACCTTGAGCCCCGGCGCGTGCACGAACATCGCTTCCAGGTTGTGGTTGTGATGCGCACCGACGCACCAGCCGCTGCCGGTCATCGCAAGCGTCACCAGCGGAAACTCGAACTGCCCGCCGGAGAGCGCGCGCAGCTTGCCGGCGCTGTTGACGAGCGCGTCCATCGCGTAGGCGAGGAAGGGCGCGAACAGCAGGTCGACCACGGGCCGGAGGCCGCTGGCGGCAGCGCCTACGGCGGTGCCGGCGATGACGGCTTCGGCGAGCGGCGTGTTGCGCACGCGGTCGGCGCCGAAGGCTGCGACCAGGTCGCGGTGCTTGGTGGCGACGCCTTCGCCCAGCAGCAGCACGCGCGGGTCGCGCTGCATTTCCTCGGCAAGGGCCTGGTGGAGCGCCTGTTCGGCAGTCATGCGGTTCATGCGGTGGCCTCCTCGCTGGCGTAGACGTGACGGGTGAGCGCGTCCGGCGCGGGCCAGGCGCTCGCCTGCGCAAAGCGCACGGCGTCGTCGATGCGCGCCGCGACGCGCGTCTGCATCGCAGCAAGCGTCGCGTCGTCGAGCATGCCCGCGGCGCGCAGGCGCGTGGTTTCGTTCAGGATGGGATCGCGTGCGCGCCAATGCGCCAGCTCGGCCGGGTCGACGTAGGCCTGGTCGTCCGGCTCGAAATGCCCGCGCAGGCGGTAGGTGACGAGTTCGAGGAAACGCGGCGCGCCGTCGGCACGGATCGCCGCCACGGCGCGCGCGGCGGCCGCCTCGACCGCGCCGACGTCGTTGCCGTCGACCGTCTCGACGGGCAGGCCGTGGCCTGCCGCCCAGTCGGCGATGGCGCGGTCGGCCATGGTCTCGCGGCGGTGCACGAAAGCCTGCCAGTCGTTGTTCTCGCACACGAACAGGAGCGGCAGGCGCCAGTGCACGGCGAGATTGAGCGCCTCGTGGAAGATGCCCTCGCAGGCCGCGCCGTCGCCGAAGAACACCGCGGTGATGCCGCCCGGCTCGCCCTCGCCCATCTTCTGCGCCAGCGCCACGCCCGGCGCCATCGACAGTTCGCCGCCGACGATGGTCGAGGTGAGCACCACGCCGAGTTCTTTCGCCGAGATGTGCAGGCTGCCGCTCAGGCCGCCGCAGTAGCCGTCGACGCGCCCGAGCACTTCCGCCATCAGGCGCCCGGGATCGGCGCCGCGCGCGATCAGGTGCGCGGCGCTGCGGTGGTTGGTGAGGATGCGGTCGCGCGGCTCGAGCGCCGCCATGACGCCGACCGCGCACGCCTCCTGGCCGACGCTGGTGCAGGTGCCGGGCGCGCCGCCGCGCTGCAGTTCGACCAGCGCTTCCTCGCAGGCACGGATCAGCCGCATGGTTTCGAGGCGAGCCAGATCGCCTGTCAGGCCCGGCGCGCTCATCGCTTGGCCACCTCCGGCAGGTTCTTCGGCGAGAAGTCGAAATAGGGCGTGGCGACCTTGCCGCCGGGCGGCACGTAGGCCGGCGCCGGCTGGCCCTTGGGTCCGAGGCTGCGCAGATAGCGATGGATCGCGAGCAGGTCGGCGTCGCTCATCGCCTGCAGGTTGAACCAGGGCATGGGCGGGCGCATCGGCGTACGCAGCCGCTTCACCCACGCGCCCTCGTCCATGTCGTGTGCGAGCCTGCGCAGGTTGGCCGGGTAGGTCGTGCCCCACGCGCCCTGCCAGCCCATAGCGTCGCCGGTCAGCCACTCGGCCTCGCTGATCTTGCCCTCCAGGCGCATGTAGCCCGGCGTATGGCAGTCGTTGCAGCCGCCGATCTGCACCAGGTAGCGGCCGTGGCGGATGTCGTCGGCCTGCGCGGCCGCGGCGAGATTCGCGCCGCCCGCGAGCAGGGCGGCGGCAAAGATCAGTCTTGTTTTCATGATGGTCCCCCGTGAGAAGGGCGTTGCGCCCGGAAACCGCAGCTTAGGCAAGCCGCACCCGACGCGTTGCTAAGTTGTTGCTAGCAGGAGCCTAAATTTTTCCTAAGGCGCTGCCGCCGGGCGGGCGGGCGCCATCCGCTAGAATCACGGCATGACCGATCTCGCTTCCCTGCTGCCCCGCATCGAGCGCCTGCTCGACCGCCTCGACACGCCCGCCACCGCCCACGGCCTCGACTGGAAGACCGTGCGCGCCGCGCGCTGGTCGGCGCAGGCGGGCGGCCTGAAACCCATCCTGCATCCGCAGCGGGTCGCGATCAAGGATCTGTTGGCGATCGACGAGCAGAAGCAGCGCGTCGACGCCAACACGCGCCAGTTCGTCACCGGCAAGCCGGCCAACAACGTGCTGCTGACCGGTGCGCGGGGCGGCGGCAAATCCTCGCTGGTGAAGGCGGTGCATGCCAAATATGCGCCGAAAGGGCTGCGCCTGATCGAGGTCGACAAAGCCGGCCTGCCCCATCTGCCAGACCTGTTCGATCTGCTGGCCGACGCCGACTACCGCTTCATCGTCTTCATCGACGACCTCAGCTTCGCCGAGCACGAACCGGGCTACGCCAGCCTCAAGGCCGCGCTCGACGGCTCGCTCGCCGGACCGTCCGACAACGTGCTGATCTACGCCACCAGCAACCGCCGCCACCTGATGCCGGAATACATGGCCGAGAACCTGGAGACGAAACACCTCGGCGGCGAGGTGCATCCGGGCGAGGCGACCGAGGAAAAGATTTCGCTGTCCGACCGCTTCGGACTGTGGGTGTCGTTCCACGCGATGGACCAGGACACCTATCTGGCCATCGCGCGCCACTGGGCCGCAAGCCTCGGCGCGCCGGTAGACGATAGCTTCGAGCGTGCAGCACTGCAATGGTCGCTTGGGCGCGGCGCGCGCAACGGGCGCGTGGCGTGGCAGTTCGCGCGGGACTGGGCGGGCAGGCATTGAGCACCGCGTCGATCACCGAGGTTGTCGCCGCTGTGCTGACTCAGCCCGACGGCCGCGTGCTGCTGGCGCAGCGGCCACCGGGCAAGGTGTATGCGGGCCACTGGGAATTTCCCGGCGGCAAGGTGGAGGCGGGCGAATCGCTGGACGCGGCGTTGGCGCGTGAACTGCACGAGGAACTTGGCATCGTCGTCACCCGCACCTGTCGCTGGATCACCCGCGTTTTCGTCTACCCGCACGCAACGGTACGGCTGAATTTTTTCCGCGTGTTCCAGTGGGAAGGCGTGCCGCATCCGCATGAGGGGCAGCTTTTTTCCTGGCAGCTGCCCGACGCGGTCGAGGTGACGCCGCTGCTGCCGGCGAATTTCCCGATCCTGAAGGCGCTGGCGTTGCCGCCGGTGCTGGGGATTTCGCATGCCGAATCACTGGGCGTCGACAGCTTTTTGGCGCGGCTGGATGTCGCGCTGGCCAACGGCCTGCGACTGATCCAGCTGCGCGACAAAACGCTGCCGGAAGCCGAGCGGCTGGCGCTGGCGCGCGAGACGGTGCGCCGCGCCCACCTGCACGGCGCGCGCGTGGTGTTCAACGGCAGTGCGGAACTGACGCACGCCGCGGGCGCCGATGGCGTGCATCTCGATTCGTCCGCCGCCGCCCGGCTGAGCGCTCGGCCGGACTACGCCGAAGCGGACAATTTTCTGATCGGGGTGTCCTGCCACGACGGCGCCGAGCTCGCCCATGCCGCAGAAATCGGTGCCGATTTCGCGCTGCTGTCGCCGGTGCTGCCCACGCTCACGCACCCGGGTGCGGTCACCTTGGGCTGGGAGACGTTTTCGGCGCTTACCGCGGCCAGCCCGATTCCGGTCTACGGACTGGGCGGACTGGGGCGCGACGACGTAGCGCTGGCGCAATCGCACGGCGCGCACGGCGTGGCGTTGCTGCGCGGAGCGTGGACATGAAGCGGGTGGCCGTGCCGCTGCTGCTGGCTGCGGCGCTGATCGCGATCGCGGTGGCTGGCTGGTGGCTGAAACGCCCGGTCGACGCCGTGGCAGTGCATTGCGCCGATCCGCTGGCCGGCTGCGCGTTCAGCCATCGCGGCGCGGCCGTGGACGTGCGTTTTCTGTCGCAGCCGACGCCGCTGGAAGCATTCGGCCTGCGCGTATCCGCGCCCAATGCCCGCCGCATCAGCGCGGAATTCCAGATGGCGGGGATGGACATGGGATTCAACCGGTATGACCTGCGGCCCGCCGGCGACGGGGCGTTCGCCTCGAACGTGACGCTGCCGGTCTGCATCAGCGGGCGGCACGACTGGACCCTGTTTCTCGATGTCGACGGAACCCGCTACGCGTTGCCCTTCAAGTCGCGCTGAAAACGGCCGTACATCAAATCGTCACAGACGGCGCATATAATCAGACGATATTTCTTGAGAGAACACCGCCATGCCAACAGAACATACCTATAAGCAGTTCGACGCCGAACTGGAAGCCGTCCGCGCCAGCGTGCTGAAAATGGGTGGGCTGGTCGAAGAGCAGATCACCAATGCGATCGAAGCCCTGATCTCCGGCAACATGGACCTGGCCGAGCGCGTGGACGCCAACGACCATCAGGTCAACGCGCTGGAGGTGGCGATCGACGAGGACTGCACCCACATCATCGCGCGCCGGCAGCCGACCGCATCCGACCTGCGCATGGTGATGATGGTGGTGAAGACCATCACCGACCTCGAGCGCATCGGCGACGAGGCGGCCAAGATCGCGCGGATGGCGAAGCTGATCCACCAGGCCGAGCGCATCAGCCTGCCGCGCTTTTCAGAAGTGAAATACATGGCCGATCTGGTACTCGACATGCTGAGGAAGGCGCTCGACGGCTTCGCCCGGCTGGACGCCACCAAGGCGGTCGAAATCGCGCGCCAGGATCAGTCGGTCGACGAGGAATTCCGCCTCAACCTGCGCCACCTGATCACCTTCATGATGGAAGACCCGCGCACGATTTCGGTCTTCATCGACATCCTGTTCGTCACCAAGGCAATCGAGCGGATGGGCGACCACGCCAAGAATATGTCGGAATACGTGGTTTACATGGTCAAGGGCAAGGACGTGCGCCACACCTCGCTGGAAGAAATCGAAAAAGAAGTGATGTGATTCTTTGGCATCACGAATGCTAACGGGCTCCCGCGGGAGCCCGTTTTTTTTGTGCCGATGCCGGATTAGCCGCAAGGGGCAGGCCGTGGTTGCAAAGCCGCTGCCTCCCGGGCTTACCCCTTCGGATAAAGCGTCAACAAGCGCGCACGACCTACTTGGCAGGCGGCACGTAACCCGCTGCGGCGTCGACATTGCCGCCGCCGAAGAAATAACGTTCCATCTGTTCCATCAGGTAGCTGCGTGCCTGCGGATCGGCCAGGTTGAGACGGTTTTCGTTGATCAGCATGGTCTGGTGGCGCTGCCAGCCGCCCCAGGCTTCCTTCGACACATTCTCGAAAATCTTCTTGCCCAGATCACCCGGCACCGGCTGGAAGGCCAGGCCTTCGGCTTCGCGCCCAAGCTTCACACAATTCACCATCCGCGTCATTTGCTGCTCCTTCAAATATTCAGTCGTCGGATTCTAACCCAAGCTGTTTCATGATGCGGCGGGCAAATACCCCCATTTCCTTTGCGGCCTGCTTGTCGCCGCGCGCCTCGGCCACGGCGATGCCCTGCCGGTAGGCGGCCAGCGCATCCTGCCAGGATTCGGCGTCGGTCAGGGCCTTGCCGAGCAGCTTCCAGGCGGCGGAATACTTCGGGTCGTGCTCGACCGCGCGGCGCAGATGCGCAGCGGCTTGTGCCGCGTCACCGGCCTTCAGGTATTCGTTGCCCAGCGAAAAGCGCAGCAGCGCGTTATCGCGGCCGGCGGCGAGCATGGCTTCGAAATCTGAAATCGACGGCATTATTTTCTCCAGAAGACCGGGGTCAGCACCACCAGCAGGGTGAAGAACTCCAGGCGCCCGAGCAGCATCGCAAAGCTGCATACCCAGGTCTGGAAGTCATTCAGGATGGCGTAGTTGCTGGCGGGGCCGACCTGGCCGAGGCCGGGGCCGGTGTTGTTGACCATCGCGACCACGGCGGTAAAGGCGGTGAAGATGTCCAATCCCGACGCCGACAATACGAACGACAGCACCACGATCGAAGCGACATAGATGAACAGGAAGGCCAGCACCGCATAGGTGATCTTGTTGGGCACCGGCTGATTGCCAAGCTTGGTGTGCACCGTTGCGCTGGGGTGCACCAGCTTGATCATCTCGCGATAGACCTGCTTGTACAGCAGGATCGCGCGCAGCATCTTGATGCCGCCACCGGTGGAACCGGAGCCGGCGATGAAGCTCGACAGGAACAGCATCCACAGCGGCGCGAAATAGGGCCAGACGTTGTAGTCGGTGGTGGAGAAGCCGAGCGTGGTGGCGACGGACACGGTATTGAAGGCCGCGTAACGCAGCGCTTCGGGGAAATCCAGGTAAAAGCCCTTGTACAGAAGATAGAACGTCAGCCCGAGGATGCTGGCGCCGAGCACGAAGAAGACCCAGCGGATTTCAGTGTCGAAACGGTAGGCCGACAGGTTCTTCATCCGCAGCGCCATGAAGTGCGTGGAAAAGCTGATCGCCGCGATCAGCGCAAACACCATGACGATGATCTCGAGCACCACGGAATCGAAGTAGCCCAAGCTGGCGTCGTGCGAGGAAAAGCCACCGAGGCTCATCACGCTGAAGGCATGCACCAGCGCATCCACCCAGCTCATGCCACCCAGCCACAGCGCCAGAATGCAGAACACGGTGAAGATGGCGTACACCAGCCACAGGCCTTTGGCGGTTTCCGCCATGCGCGGGGTGAGCTTGCTGTCCTTCATCGGCGTCGGCGTCTCGGCCTTGAACAGCTGGCGGCCGCCGACCCCCAGCATCGGCAGCACCGCCACCACCAGCACGATCACGCCCATGCCGCCGATCCAGTGCATTTCGGTACGCCACACATTGATCGACGGCGGCAATGCATCCAGCCCCGACAGCACGGTCGCGCCGGTTGCGGTGAGGCCCGACACCGCCTCGAAATAGGCGTCGGTGAAACTGAGCTCGGGCATGTAGGACAGCAGCGGGATGGCCGAGTAGAGCGGCAGGATCGTCCAGATCATCACCACCAGCAGGAAGCCGTCGCGCGTCTGCAGTTCGCGCTTGCCGCGGCGGGAAAAAACCCACAGCACCAGCCCGGACAGGAAGGTGATGGCGATCGCCCAGTCGTACGCTTTGTGCGCGCCGTCCTCCAGAACGAGCGAAACCGCCAGCGGCAGCAGGAAGGCTGTCGAAAACAGCATCAGCACTTTCGACAGGATGTGAACGACGGGCAGGATTTGCGACATGTGTCGTTTGGAGTGGCGTTGACCCTCCCGCCGCACATGGCAGGGATGGGACGGGCTTCGATTAACGCGATGTTACCAGCGCCGGCGCCTAGCCGCGCCAGAAGGCGCGGGTGAACAGCACGAATACGGTGAACAGTTCGAGCCGCCCGAGCAGCATGGTGAATGCGAGCATCCAGGTCTGGAAGTCGTTGAGGCTGGCGTAGTTCGTTCCGGGGCCGACCTCATTGAGTCCGGGCCCGGCATTGTTGATGCAGGCAATGACGGCGGAAAACGCGCTGACAAAATCGAGCCCGCTGGCCAGCAACACCAGCGTCATGGTCACGATGGTGGCGATATACATCATGACGAAGGCCTGGATCGCGAACACGATCTGGTTCGGCACGGCGTGGCCGCCGATCTTGACCGGCAGGCGCGCAGCGGGATGCAGCTGGTGTTCGAGCTCGCGCACACCCTGGCGGAACATCAGCACCACCCGGATCATTTTGAGGCCGCCGCCGGTGGAGCCGGAGCTCGCGGTGAGGCAGCTGAGCAGCAGCATCCACATCGGCGCAAAAATCGGCCACGTGTTGTAGTCGGTGCTGGCAAAGCCGCAGTCGGTGGCGAGCGACACCAGGTTGAAACTGACATGGCGCAGCGCCGTCAGGAACTCCGGATAGACGCCTGCCTGCCACACATAAAGGCTGATGCCGAGGCAACTGGCGATCACCACCCCGAGCACGCCCCGCACCTCGGGATCGTGCCGGTAGGGCGCCAGGCTCTTCTGGTGGAAGGCGAGAAAATGGGTGATGAAGTTGAGCGCCGCCAGCATCATGAAGACAATCAATACGCCCTCGATCAGCGGCGAATCGAAATAGCCGATGCTGGCGTCGTGGGTTGAAAAGCCGCCGAGGCTCAGGGTGGCAAAGGCGTGGCACATGGCGTCGAACCAGCTCATGCCGGCCCACTTGAGTGCCACCGCGCACGCCACGGTCAATGCGGCATACATCGCCCACAGCAGCTTGGCCGTATCGGCGATGCGCGGGGTGAGCTTGCTGTCCTTGATCGGCCCCGGCAACTCAGCCTTCAGCAACTGGCGCCCGCCGACGCCCAACAGCGGCAGGATCGCCACCGCCAGCACGATGATGCCCATGCCGCCCAGCCACTGCAGCAGATGTCGCCACAGATTGAGCGAAGGCGGCAGCGTGTCGAGCCCGCTCATCACGGTGGCGCCGGTGGTGGTCATCGCCGAGATGGCCTCGAAATAGGCGTCGGTGAAGCCCATCGTCGGCGAATGGATCAGGAAGGGCAGGGTGGCGAAGGCCGGCAGGCCGGTCCACACCAGCATCACCAGCAGAAAGCCGTCGCGCACCTTGAGTTCGCGGCGCCAGCGCCGCGCCCCCAGCCACAGCGCAAAGCCGGCGATCAGCGTCACGGCAAAGGATTCGTCGAACGCGAACTGTGCGGCATCGTGCCCAGCCACGGCCGTCGCCAGCGGGACCAGCATGGTGAAGGAAAAAATCAGGATCACCATCCCGAACACATGCAGGACCGGTGCAA
Source organism: uncultured Thiobacillus sp. (assembly GCA_964623745.1). Classification (GTDB taxonomy): domain Bacteria; phylum Pseudomonadota; class Gammaproteobacteria; order Burkholderiales; family Thiobacillaceae; genus Thiobacillus. The sequence goes on from CAZUVC010000046.1 coordinate 9,261, forward strand.
AACGGGAGATCGGACGACGCATCCGGCCTGAGCTCACACGCAAGCGTGGCGGCGGGTTACTGGCTTGCGCGTCGTGGGGCACGATCCGGCAACAAGGTGTCCGTGAGTCTGCGGTCGGGTATCAGAAAAAGCCGAAACCGACCTGGAACAGCTTTTCGACCTTGGGAATGATGCGCTTGTTGAGCGCAAACACGATCAGGTGGTCTTCGGCCTGGATCAGGATGTCGTGGTGGGCGATCAGCACGTCCTCGCCGCGGATGATGGCGGCGATCGAGGCGCCATCCGGCAGCGCCACATCGCCGATGCGCTTGCCCACCACTTTGGAGGTCTTGAGGTCGCCGTGGACGACGATTTCCAGTACCTCGGCGGCGCCCCGGCGCAGGCTGTGCACCGCCGCCATGTCGCCGCGGCGGATCTTGGACAGCAGCGGGCCGACCGTGGCCTGCGCCGGCGAGATCGCGATGTCGATCTCGCCGCCCTGCACCAGGTTCACATAGGCCGAGCGGTTGATCAGCGCAATCACCCGCTGCGCGCCCATGCGCTTGGCCAGCAGCGCGGACATGATGTTGTCCTCGTCGTCGTTGGTCAGTGCACAAAAGACGTCGATGGCCTCGATGTTTTCCTGCTCGAACAGGTCCTCATCGGTGGCGTCGCCCTGCAGCACCAGGGTGCGGTGCAGCTGTTCGGCCAGCTGTGCGCAGGTGGCCTTGTTGTGGTCGATCAGCTTGACTTCGTAGTGGCGCTCGAGCGACGCCGCCAGCCGGCGTCCGATGTTGCCGCCGCCGGCGATCATGACCCGCTTGACCGGACGCTCCATGCGGCGCAGCTCGCGCATGACGACCGGAATGTCCTGCCTGCGGGCGAGAAAGAAGACCTCGTCACCCGGCTCGATGACGGTGATGCCCTTCGGCACGATGCCGCGGTCGCGCCGGTAGATCGCGGCCACCCGCGCGTCGATGTCCGGCATGTGGCGACGCAGGTCCTGCAGTTCGTGGCCGATCAGCGGGCCGCCATGGTAGGCACGCACCGCGACCAGACGCACCTTGCCGCCGGCAAAGTCCAGCACCTGCAGGGCTTCGGGGTGCTCGATCAGCCGGCGCAGGGTATCGGTGACTTCCTGCTCGGGGCTGATGATGTGATCGACGCCGAAATGCTCGGACAGGAATTCGCCTTCGGATTCCAGAAAATCGTTCGAGCGGATGCGCGCGATGCGGGTGGGAATGTTGAACAGCGTGGCGGCCAGCCGGCAGGCCACCAGATTGGTTTCGTCGCTCTGGGTCACCGCCACCAGCATGTCGGCGTCGCCGGCGCCGGCCGTCTTCAGCGTCGAGGGGTGGGCGGCGTGGCCGCGCACGGTGCGCAGGTCGAAGCGGTCCTGCAGCTCGGACAGGCGCGCGGCGTCCAGATCGACCACGGTGATGTCGTTATTCTCGGCGACGAGGCTGGCCGCCAGATTGGAGCCGACCTGGCCGGCGCCGAGGATGATGATTTTCATGATGAGGTGCGGGGCAAGGGAGGGGAGGGGAATGCCCGAGGCAGCGTACTCCTCATGCCCGACACTACACCCGTGTCACAGATCTTCGTCAAGTCTGCGGCCATGCTTGATGTTGAGCTGCTTGAGCTTGCGGTACAGGTGGGTGCGCTCCAGTCCGGACTTGTCGGCGACCCGCGTCATGCTGCCGCCTTCCTTCTGGATCAGGTGTTCGAAGTACATCCGCTCGAATGCGTCGCGCGCCTCGCGCAGCGGAATGTCGAGCGGGATGCCGTGGGCCACTGCGGGCGAAGCCTGCTTCATCGGCGCCAGCACGCGGTTGACATCGATGGCATCGATTTCGCTGGCCAGCGCGGTGACCGCCAGCGTACGCACCACATTGTTGAGCTGCGGCAGGTTGCCCGGCCAGTCGAAATTGCGCAGCTGATTCAGCGCCGGCGTGGTGAGCCGCCGCACTGGGCAGACGCTCGCCTCGATCAGCTGCGCCAGCATGAAATTGGCGATTTCGGGAATGTCCTCGCGATGCTCGCGCAGGGGCGGCACCTGGATCGCCAGGCTGGACAAACGATAGAACAGCCGGCTGTCGAATTCGCCTGCCGCCACCATGGTGTCGAGACTGCGGCTGGACGCGCACACCAGACGCGCCCCGGTGCCTTCGATGCGGTCGAGCAGCAGCCCGAGGCCTTTTTGCTCCAGCCGCGCGAGCTCGCACGCGTCCGACAGGAACAGCGTGCCGTTGCCGAGCGATTCGACAAAGCTCAGCGGATCGGACACCAGGCGAGCACGGTCCTTGATCTCGACCCAGGGCGTGCCGGTTTGATGCAGGAAGTGGGCGCACACCTCGAAGCCGCTGCCGGGCTCGCCCTGCAGCATCACCGGTGCGGTGTTGCCGGCGATCTGACCGAGGCGCTTTTTCAGGTCGAGAATCAGCGGGCTGCGGCCGAGCGCCGACAGGTCCATGCTGGGCGCGCGCCGCGGCAGCGCGACGCCGCGCTTGATCGCCTTGCTGACGGTGTCGATCAGCTTGGCCAGCGCCACCGGCTTTTCCAGAAAGTCGGCCGCGCCGAGCTTGGTGGCCTCGACCGCGGTATCGATGGTGCCGTGGCCGGACATCATCACCACTGGCATCGTGAGCTGGCCGCCGCCCGCCCATTCCTTCAGCAGGGTGACGCCGTCGGTGTCGGGCATCCAGATGTCGAGCAGGACCAGGTCAGGGCGGCGCAGTGCGCGGAAGGCGCGCGCCGCCTCGGCGTTTTCCGCCAGGTGCACGTCATAGCCTTCGTCGGTGAGAATCTCCGACAACAATTCACGAATGCCCACTTCGTCGTCGACGACGAGAATATGCCCGCTCACGTGTGTTCTCCGGCTGCCGCAAAAACAGGCAGCGCGATGCGTATCGCCGCGCCGCCCGATTTGAGGTTTTCGATCTGGATTTTGCCCTGGTGTTCTTCCACGATTTTTTTGACGATGGCGAGCCCCAGACCGGTCCCTTTGGCCTTGGTCGTTGCATAAGGCTCGAACAGCCGCGTCATCAGGTGCTCCGGAAAGCCGGCTCCATTGTCGGTTACAGTCAGGCAAACAGCCTGGTTGTTGAGATGCGTGCTGATCTCAACCTTTGGCGAGGCATGACCCGCCAGCGCATCCTGCGCATTTTGCAACAGATTATGTATCACCTGTCGCAATAATGTGGAGTCTCCCGCAACACGCGGCAGGCCGGCGTCGAGTTGCAGCTGCAGCCCGAGCGCCCGTGCGTCGTACAGCGCAAGCACTTCGTGCACCAGCGCATTGAGATCGAGCGCCTCGAGCTTGGCGCGCGGCATCCGCGCATAGCCGGCAAAGGCGTCGACCATGCTCTTCATCGCGGCGACCTGGTTGACGATGGTCTGCGTCGCGCGCGACAGGAACTCGGCATCCGCCACTTCGAGGCGACCGTCGAGTTTCCGCGCGATGCGCTCGGCCGACAGCTGGATCGGGGTAAGCGGATTCTTGATCTCGTGCGCCAGCCGCCGCGCCACTTCGCTCCATGCGGCGTTGCGCTCGGCGTCGATCAGCTTGGTGACGTCGTCGAACACCAGCACATAGCCGCGTTCGACGCCCGGCGGCAACCGGGTGCCGCGCACCAGCAATGTCTGGCTGCCGCCGGGGCCGGCATAATCGATCTGCTCCTGCCACTCGCCCGCATGCTCGCCAAAGCGCGCGACCATCCGCATGCCAAATTCGTTCAGCACCTCGCCCGGCAATCCCAGCCCGGCAAGCGGCCGCGCGTCGAGCACGGAGGCGTCGACACCCAGAATCTGCGCCGCCGCGCTGTTGATCGTGCGCACCTGCAGCGCCTCGTCGAGCACCACCACGCCGGATGACAGGTTGGCCAGCACGCGCTCAAGAAACGCCTTGGCCTGCTCGGTCTGCTGGTGGGTCTGCGCCACCTGCTCGCGCGCCTCGGACAGCTGGCGCGTCATGCGGTTGAACGACTGGATCAGCACGCCGAGTTCGTCGCGGCTCTTCACCGTCGGCATCTGCGAAAAATCGCCCTTGGCCACCGCGCGGGTGCCGCGCGCCAGCGAACGCAGCGGGGCACCGAGCCGCTCCGACAGCAGGTAGGCGATGACCAGGGTCATCAGCAGCGCGAGCATCAGGGTGAGCGTCAGCGCCACGCCATAAAGGCGCTTCAGCCCCAGCCGCGACACCGCGATCTGCTGGTATTCCTGGTAGGCCAGCTGCACCGCCTGCGCGTCGCGCGCGAGACTGGCCGGCACCGGTTGCACCAGCTGCAGCACGCGGGTATCGCTGGTCAGCGCGCTGGTATACACCGGCACGATGACGTGCATGATGAGTCCGCGCTCGGGCACCTCCTCGATGCGGCTGTAGGGCTGCTGCTGCCGTGCCTGCCACAGCACGCTGCGCTCGGGCAGCACCGGCAGCAGGGTGCCGCTTTCGCCGCTGACGTGCGCGATCACGCCGCCGCGTTCGTCGAACAGCGTCAACTCCTGCACCGCGCTCTGTTCGCGCAGGGTGGACAGGCTGGTGATGATCGAACCCATGCCCTCGTCGGACAGGGTCAGTGCCATGCGCTGGGCTTTTTTGTCGAGTTCACGCAGCAGGTCATCGAGCGCGGCCTGGCCGAGGTTGACGCCGGAGGCCAGCGCATTGTCGACGCGCACGTCGAACCAGGTTTCGATCGATCGATTGAGAAAGAACACCGAGGCGCCGTACACCACCAGCCCGGGCAGCAGGGCGACGACGCCGAACATGGCCAGCAGTTTGAGCGTGAGCTTGGCGCCGAAGACGCCGCGGCGAATGCGTTTTTGCAGCCACCACAAACGCCAGCCCAGCAGCAGCAGCATCGCCACGCCGAGCACGCCGCCAACGACGAACAGGGTGGGCAGGGAGTCGGAGAACACGGCGCTGTCGCCGCTGGCGTAGAACAGCAGTCCCAGCAAGGCGATGCCCATGACGAGGGCGGCGGCAATCAGACGGCGCATCAGGGCATGGGCGATTTGACGAGGGGCGCTTCGAACGACCAGTCGTACCAGGGCGTCACCAGCTCCCATTTGTCGCTGGTCACCGCGCCGATGGACAGCGGTTTGGGCAGTTGTGCGGTGTCGAGACGCAGCCGCAGGCGGGCATCGTAACGCTGGCCGGGCCTGAGCACGCCGCGGTCCAGCACATGCCAGCTCTCCACCTGCCCCAGCAGGGTGAGCGCCTCGTCGAGGGTGGCCGCCGTGCGGGTGGTGTAGCCGGTTTCAACGACGTAACGGCGCAGCAGCAGGTGATAATAAATCCGCAGCTTGCGTACCGGCTCAGCGATGTCCTCGTCCAGCCACCAGCTGCGCGGGCGGCTCAATTCCAGCTGAAGCTGGAAATGCAGGTGGATGCCCTTGGCGAGCGCATCTTCCAGCGTGGGATTGAGCGCAATATCGATCAGCGCATCCAGCACATAGCCTTGCGGCGTCACCTGGATGGCAGCCTGCCGCACCGCGCTTTTATCGTTGGCCAGCGCGCTGCCGACCAGCGCCAGCCAGCCCGCCAGCACCAGCGCGAACAGCCTGCGCAGCAGGGCAGTGTCAGGTCTTGCGCAGCAGGGCGTAATAAAAACCGTCATGTTCGGCAGCGGGCAGCAGGACTCCGTCGGACAAAGGTTCTGGAAGCAGGCAGCGTTCGGCATCCCCGGCATGGCGCGCCAGAAATGCCTGCACTTGCCCGGCGTTTTCTTCATGGAATATCGAGCAGGTGGCGTAAAGCAATGTACCACCCGGAGCCAGCAGTCGCCACAGCGTCTCCAGCATAACGGCTTGCTGGGCGGCAAATTGAGCAATGTCTTCGGGACGGCGCAACCATTTGATGTCGGGGTTGCGGCGCACCACGCCGGAAGCGCTGCACGGCACGTCGGCCAGAATGCGATCGAACGGCCGGCCGTCCCACCAGGCCTCGGGCTGCGCGGCGTCGCCGGCAACGAGCGTGGCCTTCAGCTGCAGTCGATCGAGGTTTTCCTGCACCCGCGCCAGTCGCGCCGTGTCGACGTCGAGCGCAACGAGATCCACATCACTGCGTTCGAGGATATGGCCGGTCTTGCCGCCGGGGGCCGCACACGCGTCCAGGATGCGCTCGCCCGCCTGCGCATCGAGCAGGCGCGCCGCCCACTGCGCGCCGGCATCCTGCACCGACACCTGGCCTTCGTCGAAGCCAGGCAGGCCGTGCACCGGTACCGCGCGGTCGAGCGTGACCGCATCGGGGCCGGTTTGATGCGCCGGCAGGCCGGCATCGTTCAGACGCCGCAGATACGCCGCGACATCGCCATGGCGGCAATTGATGCGCAGCGTGAAAGGCGGGTGCAGCAGGCTGGCCTCGAGGATCGCCTGCCAGTGCGTCGGATGCTCGCTCTGCAGTTTGGCGATCCACCAGTCGGGATGCGACCAGCGCGCGGTCGGTTGTTCGTCGGCAAGTTTGTCCAGCTCGGCGCGGCGGCGCTGAAAGTTGCGCAGCACCGCGTTGGCCAGACCGCGACGCCAGCCTTCGCCCGCCGCGCTGACGGCGTTGTGCACCACGGCATGCGCGGGGGCGCGCGTGTAGGCCAGCTGGTAGAGCGCCACGCGCAACAGCCAGCCGAGTTCGGGGTCGGTCAGCGGACGCTCCAGCAGCGCGTCCAGCCACGCGTCGAGGCGACCCAGTTGGCGCAGGCTGCCGTAGACGATGTCCTGTAGCGCACCGCGTTCGCCTGGCGTTTGCAGCTGCTGCAGGCGCCGCGGCAACACCTGGTGCAGCGCCGCGCCGGCAAGCACGTCGTCAAGCGCACCGGCGGCCAGTTTTTGCAGATTACGCATGGAGGAACACGCTCAGGTTCATTGCTTGATTCATGGAATTCCGGCCGCTGCGACAAGCGGCGGATGATAGCAGGACGCGCGGCGCGTAATCCGGGCTCAGCCGCCGAAAAGCGTGCCGGGCGCGAGCGGCCGACCGGCGAGAAAGGCCGCCGCCGGCATCCGTTTGCTGCCCGCGGGCTGCACCGTGTGCAGGGCCAGCGCGCCATCGCCGCAGGCGACGATCAGCTGCTCGGCGTCGGCGCGCAGCAGCGTGCCCGCCTGGCCAGCGCCGGCAACGGCCTGTGCCGCCCAGATTTTCAGCGGCGCGCCGTCGAGCAGCGTCCACGCGCCGGGCGCCGGATTGTAGGCGCGCACCGCGCGCGCCAGCACCTCGGCCGGCTGGCTCCAGTCGAGTTGCGCTTCCTCCTTGCTGAGCTTGGCGGCATAGGTCGCCGCGCGGTCGTCCTGCACCTGCGGCACCAGGGCGGACGGGTTTTCCAGCGCCGCGACGATGGCGCGCGCGCCGGCTGCGGCCAGCGTGTCGTGCAGGCTCGCCGCGGTGTCGCTGTCGCGGATCGGCACCGGAGTCTTCGTCAGCATCGCGCCGGTGTCGAGGCCGGCGTCCATCTGCATGATGGTGACGCCGGTCTCGGTGTCACCGGCCAGGATCGCGCGCTGGATCGGCGCGGCGCCTCGCCAGCGCGGCAACAGCGAAGCATGGATGTTGAGGCAGCCGAGACGCGGCAGGTCGAGCACCGCCTGCGGCAGGATCAGGCCATAGGCGGCAACCACCATGACGTCGGCATTGAGGGCGGCGAGCTCGGCCTGGACTTCGGGCGTTTTCAGGCTGGCCGGCTGCAGGACCGACAACCCGCGCGCCAGCGCCGCCTGCTTGACCGCGCTGGGGGTGAGCTTCATGCCGCGCCCGGCCGGACGATCGGGCTGGGTAAGCACACAAACGATGTCGTGGCCGGCGTCGGCCAGGGCCTCGAGGGCGGCCGCGGCAAACGGCGGTGTGCCGGCAAACAGGATCCGCACCGGCCGGCTCAGAGCGAGGCGCGCACCGGCGCGGCGTCGGGCCGGTGTTCGCGCGCCTGCTTCAAGAGCCGGGCCTTGATGCGGTTGCGCTTGAGGTTGGACAGGTAGTCGACGAAGACCTTGCCCAGTAAATGATCCATCTCGTGCTGGATGCACACCGCCAGCAGGCCGTCGGCCTCGAGTTCGAACGACTTGCCGTCGCGGTCGAGCGCCTTTACGGTGACGCGTTCGGCGCGGGTCACCTTGTCGAATACGCCGGGCACCGACAGGCAACCCTCTTCGCTTTCCTCGGTGCCAGACTGGGCGACGAGCTCGGGATTGATGAACACCTGCAGCGCATCGTGGGTCTCGGAAATATCGATCACGATGACGCGCTCGTGCACATTGACCTGGGTCGCAGCCAGCCCGATACCGGGGGCGGCATACATGGTCTCGGCCATGTCGTCGATCAGTTGGCGGATGCGTTCGTCGACCGCTTTCACCGGCTTGGCGACAGTGTGCAGGCGCGCATCGGGGTAATGCAAAATGTCGAGTCTGGCCATAACGAAGCTTTACGAAAGAATGGGATGGGCGCACACTTTGATGCAAAATCTGCATGATTCTGGCGCGCCGCACTAAATATAAGGTGACGGATAGCCGTAAGCTAAGCGCACAGTATATTTTCAACGCAAAATTAGACAAGGTCTAAATGGAGGGTTCCCCCGTGCGCCTACTCGCTGTTTCTCTTGCCCTGCTGCTCGCTGCACCGGCACTGGCTGACACCCTTAAACTGCAGGACAACGCCCCGGACACCCATGTGGTCGTCAAGGGCGACACCCTGTGGGACATCTCCGGCAAGTTCCTCAAGGACCCGTGGCGCTGGCCACAGATCTGGAACCTGAACCGCGACGAGATCAGGAACCCGCACCTGATTTATCCGGGCGACCTGATCGTGCTCGACCGCAGCGGCAAGGAGCCGCGGCTGTCGCTGGTGCGGGGCGACAAGGGCGGCATGCAGACCGTCCGACTGTCGCCCGGCGCGCGCGCAAGCGAAATCGGCAGCGACGCGATTCCGGCCATTCCGATCCGCGTGATCCACCCCTTCCTGTCGCAGCCGCGCGTGGTGCCGAAAGGCGCACTCGACGACGCGCCCTTCATTCTGGGCAGCAATGCTGAGCGCGTGGTGCTGGCTGCGGGTGACGACGCCTTCGCCACCGGCGGCAAGCCCGGCGTCACGCGCTGGAACGTGCTGCGCCCCGGCAAGCAGCTGAAGGACCCGGAAACCGGCGAAGTGCTGGGCTACGAAGTCGAATACCTGGGCGATGCGCGCACCCTGGTCGAGGGCGCGCCGCAGAAAATCCACATCACCCAGTCGGCCCAGGAAATCCTGCCCAAGGACAAGCTGGTGGAAGCCGACGAAAGCACCACCTTCGAATACATCCCGCACGCGCCCGAAACCGCGATCAGCGGCCGCATCATCTCGGCCTACGGCGGCCTGTCCGACAGCGGTCGCTACCAGACCGTGGTGATCAACCGCGGCAGCCGCGACGGCCTCGAACCCGGTCATGTGCTGTCGGTGTTTCGCGAAGGCCAGGCCGTCATGCTGACGCGCGACGAAAAAGACCGCATGACCTGGGTCAATGAAAAGGCCACCGGCGTCCCCGATGGCGGCGCCTGGCTGTACAGCGACGTGCGCTGCCTGAAGGAAGGCAGCAAGGTCACCTACGACCAGGCGGCCGATGTGCGCAACAGCTTCCGCAGCACCTGCCTCGGCAACCGCAGCGACCGGGCGGTCAAGCTGCCCGACGCCTACAGCGGCCAGGTGATGCTGTACCGCGTGTACGACCGCGTGTCGTATGCGCTGATCATGCAGTCCGACGGGCCGGTCTACCTGCTCGATACGGTCAGGAACCCCTGATCGTGCGCACGCAGAAGATGCCTCGCGCGTGACCGACCCCTGGCTGCGCCTCGCCCTGGCTGACGGGGTGGGCAACACCAGCCTGCTTCGCCTGCTGACGGCCTTCGGTTCTCCGGAGGCCGTTTTGGCATCCGGCCGCAGCGCGTTGATGATGCATCTGTCGGCCGCCCAGTGCGACGCGTTGCTGGGCGAACCCGATGCCGCCGCGTTGGACGCCGCCCAGGCCTGGCTCGCGCAACCTGGCAACAGCTTGATGACGCTGGCGGATGACGACTACCCGAAAAACCTGCTCGAGATCGCCGACCCGCCCGCGGTGCTGTACTGCAAGGGCCGGCGCGACCTGCTGAACCAGCCCGGCTTCGGCATCGTCGGCAGCCGCAACGCCACCCCGCAGGGCGTACGCGACGCCGAGGCGTTTGCCCACGCGCTATCCGACGCCGGGCTCACCATCATCAGCGGGCTCGCGCTCGGCATCGACGCCGCCGCGCATCGCGGCGGGCTGGCGGGGGCGGGATCGAGCGTCGCCATCGTCGGCACCGGGCTCGACCGCGTCTATCCCGCGCGCAACAAGGCGCTGGCACATCAGCTGGTGGAAAACGGACTGATCGTGTCGGAGTTCGCGCTCGGCACGCCGCCGCTGCCGGGCCACTTTCCGCGCCGCAACCGGCTGATCAGCGGCTTGAGCCGGGGCGTGCTGGTGGTGGAGGCCGCGCCCGACAGCGGCTCGCTGATCACAGCACGCGTCGCCACCGAGCAGGGGCGCGACGTATTCGCCATTCCGGGTTCGATCCATTCGCCGCTGTCGCGCGGCTGTCATGCGCTGATCAAGCAGGGCGCCAAGCTGGTCGAGTCGGCCGCCGACATCCTCGACGAACTGGCATGGCCGCAGCGCCTGACCTCACCAAGTTTGCCGGAGCACTCGACCGACCCCGTTCTGGCCGCGCTCGACGGTGCGCCCGTCACGCTGGACACCCTGGCTCAAAGAACCGGGTTGACGCTGGAAGCGCTTTCGGCGAAGCTGTTGGCGCTTGAACTGGACGGGCGCATCGCATCCTTGCCCGGCGGGCGCTACCAAAAAATCCACTGACCCTATGCTCGATATTCTGGTTTATCTCTACGAAAGCTTTCGCATGGCCGAACTCGCGCCAGACCGCGACGCGCTGGAAAAACGTTTGTTTGCCGCCGGTTTCGAGGAGGCCGACATCCACGCCGCGCTCGACTGGTACGCCAACCTGTCCGGCAGCGCAACGCATGACCGGCTGACGCAGGCCTTCGACCGCCATTACGCGCCGGAAGAACTCGAGCGCCTGAACGACGCCTGCCGCGCCGAGCTGTCCTTCCTGGTCGGCGCCGAAATCCTCGACCCCGAATCGCGCGAGTGGGTGATTTCCGGGCTGATGGCGCTGGCCGGCGAGGACATCGAACCGGACCACGTGCGCTGGATGACGCTGATCGTGTTGTGGAGCCGCGGGCTGATCGAGCACTTCACCCATCTGGAAGACATGTTGCTGAACCACGAGCCGGGACGTCTGCACTAAACCCTATGTCCAAACTCGTCATCGTCGAGTCGCCGTCAAAATCCAAATCGCTGAAAAAATACCTCGGCGACGACTACGACATCCTCGCCAGCTACGGCCATGTGCGCGACCTGGAGCCGAAAACCGGCGCGGTCGATACCGAAACCTTCGCCATGAAGTACCAGGTGATCGAGCGCAATGCCAAGCATGTCGAGGCCATCGTCAAGGCGGCCAAGAAAGCCGATCTGGTGTTGCTGGCAACCGACCCGGACCGCGAAGGCGAGGCGATTTCCTGGCACATCAGCGAAATCCTCAAGGAACGCAAGGTCAAGACGCCGATGAAGCGCGTGGCCTTCTACGAGATCACCGAATCGGCGATCCAGGACGCGGTACGCAACCCGCGCGAAATCGCCTCCGATCTGGTCGACGCGCAGCAGGCGCGGCGTGCGCTGGACTATCTGGTCGGCTTCAACCTGTCGCCGCTGCTGTGGAAGAAAATCAGCCCGGGCCTGTCCGCCGGCCGCGTGCAGTCGCCCGCGCTGAGGATGATCGTCGAGCGCGAGCTGGAGATCGAGGCCTTCGATCCGCGCGAATACTGGACGCTGCACCTCGACAGCCATAAAGGCAGCCAGGCGTTCACCGCAAAACTCACCCATTTCCGCGGCGAGAAGCTCGAACAGTTCACGGTCGAACACGAGGCGCGCAGCAAGGAATGGCTGGCGACTCTCGAAGCAAAAGACGCGCGCGTCATGCGCATCGAGAAGAAGCGCCGCTCGCGCAATCCGGCGGCGCCGTTCACCACCTCGACGCTGCAGCAGGCCGGCGTGCGCCAGCTCGGCATGACCACCGACCGCGTGATGCGGACCGCGCAGCAGCTGTACGAAGGCGTCGACCTCGGCGAAGGTCCGGTCGGCCTCATCACCTATATGCGGACCGACTCGGTCAACCTGGCGCAGGAAGCCATCACCGACATCCGGAAGTATGTGAGCGCCCACTTCGACAAGGATTACCTGCCGCCCGCCGCAATCGCCTACAAGGCCAAGACCAAGAACGCGCAGGAAGCGCACGAAGCGGTGCGCCCGACCGCGGTGATGCGCACGCCCGAGGCGGTGAAGCCCTTTTTGACGCACGACCAGATCCGCCTGTACGAGCTGATCTGGAAGCGCACCGTCGCCTGCCAGATGACGCCGGCGCAGTTCGACACCGTCGCCGCCGACATCACGGTGGGCGAGGGCACCTTCCGCGCCACCGGGCAGACGCTGGCCTTCGCCGGCTTCCTCGCGGTGTACCAGGACGACGAGGACGAGGAAGAATCCAAGCTGCCGGCGCTGGTCGAGGGCGAAACCCTGCCGGTCGACAAGCTCTACGGCGAACAGCACTTCACCCAGCCGCCGCCGCGCTACACCGAAGCCAGTCTGGTGAAGGCGCTAGAAGAGCACGGCATCGGCCGGCCGTCCACCTACGCCAGCATCATTTCCACGCTGCAGGACCGCGAGTACGTGGTGCTGGAGAAAAAACGCTTCCAGCCGACCGACATCGGCCGTCTGGTCAACTGCTTCCTGACCCGCCATTTCGGCCATTACGTCGACTACGACTTCACCGCCAAGCTGGAAGACAAGCTCGACGATGTGTCGAACGGCACCCGCGTGTGGTCGCAGCTGCTGGGCGAATTCTGGAAAGGCTTTGACGGCGAACTGAAAGCCAAGCAGGACGTCGAGCGCGGCTGCCCGATCATGGAGCCCTGCCCCAAGTGCAGCAAGCCCTTGTTCATGCAGGCGAGCAAGCGTGGCCTCTTCATCGGCTGCTCCGGCTATCCCGACTGCGATTACACGCGGCCGCTGCACGCCGGCACCGCCGAGGGCGACAACATCCTCGGCAAGGATCCCGCCACCGGGCTCGACGTCAAGCTGCTGTCGGGCCGTTTCGGACCGTATGTGCAGATCGGCGAGATGCCGGAAGACAAGAAGGCGCCGAAGCCGCGCCGCGCGTCGTGGCCGAAGGACATTCCGCTGGACAGCGCGACGCTCGAGCTGGCGCTGAAATTCCTCTCGCTGCCGCGCGAGGTCGGGCATCACCCCACCACCGGGCTGCCGATCGTCGCCAACAACGGCCGCTTCGGCCCTTATCTGCTGCACGACGGCAAATTCAAGTCGATCCCCAAGGCCGACAGCGTCTACGAAATCAACCTGTCGCGCGCGCTCGAAGTGCTGGCGATGGAGCGCGAGCCGCGCGGCGACTCGGCGGCCTCGGTGCTGAAGAACCTGGGCCCGCACCCGGAGGACGGCAAGGACATCACGGTGCGCAGCGGCCGCTACGGCCCGTATGTGAAGCACGGCAGCACCAACGCCACGCTACCGAAGGACATCACGCCGGAAGAAATCACGCTGGATGAAGCGCTCGGGCTGATCGCCGCGCGCGTGGCCAAGGGCCCGGCCAAGAAACCGGCGCGCAAGACTGCAGCCAAACCGGCGGCGACGAAGAAAGCCAAGACAGCCGACGCCGACGCCGACGCCGACGCCAAGGAGGCTAAAAAGCCTGCCGCGAAGAAGAAGCCCGCCACCAAGAAAGCCCCGGCCAAGGCCGCAAGCCCCAAAAGGCCCGCCAGTAAAAAACCGGCCGCATGAGCGCGCCGCGTCTGCTGATGGTCAATGCCTTCATCGGCACGGCCGGTTACAAGACGCTGTTTCAGGAACTGGGCTTCGCCGTGGTCACCGAATGGTCGGAGCGCAAGGCCATCGGCGCGCTGCGCAAAGCGCCGCCTGCGGTCATCGTGGCGGACTTTTATCACCAGACCGACTTTCGCGACCGCCTGTCCAACCTCGAATCCTTGCTGGCGGCCGCGCAGGCTTCGCCGCAGACCCGCATCCTGGTGTTTTACGAAACCGCCCATCAGGCGGTGCTCGACACCGTCCGCGCGCGGCTGCGCGTCGATGCCGCGCTGCCGCTGCCGGTCGACGAAACCGCCCTGCGCACCACCCTGAAGGGCTGGCTGGCCTGATTGTTGCTGGACCATCCGTACGGACCGATTCCGGGCTCATCCCGGCCGGTTATTGAACACACCAACACAACAGGAGACTGCCATGTTGCGTTATGCCCTGATTCCCCTGATGCTGCTTGCTGGCACGGCGCAAGCGGCCCCGCTTACCCTTGGCATCGTGCTGGACCAGCATGAATCCCTGGCGGACATGGCCACGACCCAGCGCTATCGCGCCTTCGTCAAGGATGTCGAAAAATCGATTGGCGAGCCGGTTCGCCTGCAGTACTACACCCGGGGCTTTGCCGCCCTCAAGCAGGCGCGCGACGGCAACCTTGACATGGTGTTCGGCCCCGCCCAGGTCATCGCCAACCTGGGCCGCTTCAAGTTCGAGCCCCTGCTCAAATCCGACGAAACCACCGCCGCCGCGTTCGTCGCCAGCCCCAATTTCAAAGGCACACTGGCCGCGAAATCCGGCGCCCGGCTCGGCGTACCCGACTATGAATCGCTGATGGGCGGTATTGCGCGCAGCGAAATCAACAGCCGCGGCCTGAGCAAGGCAGACTTTGCCGAAATGAAGTTCCACCGCATGGCCGAGGCGCCGCTGTTTGGCCTGAAAATCGGCCGCTACGACCTCGCGGTCGCGGCCGAAGAAGAAGCCAAGACCTGGACCGCAGCCAACGGCGGGCGCATCGTGTTCACCAGCACGGCGGTCCCGCTGCGCGCGCTGAGCGTGCTGCCGGAGACCGTGTCGGCCAGCACCCAGAAGAAGCTGTCCGCCTCGCTGCAAAACGGCAACAGCCTCAATCTTGCGCTCAGCACCGCCACCAAGAACGATTTCAAGATCGTCGGCTCGATGCTGAACACCACCCCGACCGTACTGCCCGGCGCCAAGGTCATCACCGCCGCCGAAGCCCAGGCGCTGATCGCCAAGGGCATGGCAGTGTACGACGTGCGGGTGGAAGAGGAATTCGAGAAGGCCCATATTCCGGGCGCGCGTTCGCTCACCTACAAGGAAGGCAGCGCCAAGGAAGTCGGCTTCGATCCGGGCGACGACCAGTGGACGCTCAGCCGCCTGCCCAAGGACAAGGCCACGCCCTTCATCGTCTACTGCGACGGCACCATCTGCTGGCGCGGTTACAAGTCCGCAGTGATGGCGATCAAGGCCGGCTACAAGAACGTCCACTGGTTCCGCGGCGGTTTCCCGGAATGGCGTGAGGCCGGCCTACCCACCGTTACCAAGAACAACTAAAGCACCTCTCCTCCTGAATCGGCCCGGCCCTGCCGGGCTTTTTTTCGCGCCGCGTTTCCCCGCCCGGCCTCGCAAAATCCGCTACATTGAAAGCCGGTCTTAGCTTGGAGCGCACTGTGAGCAAACACATCCTGCTGATTCAGGGCCACCCGGACACCCTCCAGCCGCATCTCTGCCACGCGCTGGCGGACGCCTACGCCGACGGCGCCACCACCGCCGGCCACGAAGTCCGGCGCATCGACGTGGCCACGCTCGACTTTCCGCTGCTGCGCAGTCCAGCCAACTGGGAGGAGGGCAGTGTGCCGTCCGGTCTCGCCGCCGCGCAGGACGACATTCTCTGGGCCGGGCACCTGGTGCTGTTCTTTCCGCTCTGGCTGGGCGACATGCCAGCGCTGCTGAAGGGCTTTCTGGAGCAGGTCCTGCGCCCCGGCTTCGCCATCGAGCGCAGCGACAGCCATGCCATGTTCAAGAAGCGCCTGGCCGGCCGCTCCGCTCGCGTCGTCGTCACCATGGGAATGCCGGCAGGGCTGTATCGCTGGGTGTTTCGCGCCCACAGCGTGCGCGCGCTGGAACGCAACATCCTCGGCTTCGTGGGCTTCGCCCCGGTGCACGAGACGCTGATCGGCGGCACGGGAAACCTGGACGCGAAGCAGGCTGAAAAGTGGCTGGGCGCGTTGAAAAAAGCCGGAGCGGAGGGCGACTGAGCCGCCCCGTGCCACGGCTGCGTCCGCCGGCTAGTCGGTTTTCTCGACGTCGACGTCGAGCCGATAGCCGACGCCGACCACCGTCTTGAGCAAGACCGGATACCGCACGTCGTCGCCGAGGTGACGACGCAGCCGCGTGATCGGGCGATCCAGCGTCCTGTTTTCGATGGCTTCACCCGCGCCCCAGACCATCGCAATCAGCTGTGCGCGTGTCAGCACCTGACGCGGAAACGTCAGCAAGGCTTTCAGCACGTCGCTTTCCCGCGGGTCGAGCTGGATCGCCGGGCTGTCACGCGAGGTCAGCTGGCGCGCGGCGGAATCCAGCTCCCAGCCGGCAAAGCGATAGACACGCGCGGTCGCTGCATGGAGATCGGCGGATTCGATGCGCGCCAGGCTCAACGCCTGCCTGATCGTGGCCACCAGCTTGCGCGGCTGGACCGGCAGGCTGAGCCGGGCATCCGGCGTAAAGCTCAGCGGTGCGGTGCGGCCAGGAAACACCTGGGGCCGATCCAGCACGATCAGCGGCGTGGCCGGCTTTGCCGCGAGCCATTCCGGCACGTTTGCACGCGGTCCCAGGCCGGCCAGTGCAACGATCAGCACATCGGCCGGCGGGGGCGCGGCGTCCCTGTCCGTGGCCGCGACGACGTCAAAGCCTTTATCGCGCAAACAGGTCACCAGTTGTGCGCGCGTCTGCGGATCGGCATCGACCAGATAGAGTCGCGGCGCAAAGATTGCCGCCAGATCCGCTTCGGCGCCCAGCCGCAAAAAATCAGATTTGTCCGAAGCCGGCGTGCGCATTGCTGTACCCGGATTGCCCACAAGCATCAATCCCCGACAGCGATCAGCCGAAGCGCCCGGTGATGTAGTCCTCGGTCTGCTTCACCGCAGGCTTCAGGAACACGTCGTTGGTGCGGCCGATCTCGATCAGTTCGCCCATGTACATGAAGGCGGTGTAATCGGATACGCGCGCCGCCTGCTGCATGTTGTGGGTCACGATGATGATGGTGTACCGGTCCTTCATCTCGTTGATCAGTTCCTCGATCTTGGCGGTCGAGATGGGGTCGAGGGCGGAGGCCGGTTCGTCCAGCAAGAGCACGTCCGGTTCCAGCGCGATCGCCCGCGCAATCACCAGGCGCTGCTGCTGGCCGCCGGACAGGCTCAGGCCATTCTCGTCGAGGCGGTCCTTGACCTCGCCCCACAGCGCGGCGCCGCGCAAGGCCTTCTCGACCGCTTCCTCCAGCGTGCTGCGATTATTGACGCCCATGATGCGCAGGCCGTAAGCCACGTTTTCAAAGATCGACTTGGGGAAGGGGTTGGGCTTCTGGAACACCATGCCGACGCGACGGCGCAGCAGCGCGACGTTGACGTCACGGTCGTAGATGTTCTTCCCTTCCATCAGGATCTTGCCGTCGACCCGGCAGATGTCGACCAGGTCGTTCATGCGGTTGAAGCAGCGCAGCAGGGTCGACTTGCCGCAG
>CAZUVC010000047.1:0-26353 GCA_964623745.1 uncultured Thiobacillus sp.
TCGGGAATTCGGGACTGTCGGGGTCGCCTTTTCTTGGGTTACTTTCTTTTGGCGAGACAAAAGAAAGTGACTAGCTGCCGGGCTACCCCCGGCCAACGGTGCTCAACTAACTACACACTTCACTACTCGGTGGTGCTTCGCGCCAATTCCTCACTGGATTGCTTCACTCCGCTCGCAATAACGGAGCGAGCGTCACGAATCACAGCCCCTGCACAAACCCCAACACCTCCGCCGCATGCCCCGGCGCCTTCAACCCGCGCCAGCTCTTAACCAACTTCCCCTCCGCATCAAACACAAACGTGCTGCGCTCCACCCCGCGCACCTGCTTGCCATACATGTTCTTCAGCTTCATCACCCCGAACAGTTCGCAGACCTTTTCATCGGTGTCCGCCAACAGTTCGAACGGAAACTCGAATTCGGCCTTGAAGCCTTGGTGCGACTTCAGGCTGTCGCGCGAGACGCCGACGACAATCGTGTTGGCCTTGGCGAAGTCGGCGTACAGATCGCGGAACTCCTGGCCTTCGAGGGTGCAGCCGGAGGTGTTGTCCTTGGGGTAGAAGTAGACGACGACGTTCTGGCCGCGGTGGTCGGACAGTTTGAAGGGGGTGCTGCCGGTGGAGGGCAGTTCGAAATCGGTGATAACGGGCTCGCTCATGATGGGCTCTCTTTAACGGGATGAGGATTTCAACAAAACGATGACGGCGCCGGCGCCGCCGTCGACGGTGCGGGCCTGGCAGAAGGCGAGCACGTCTTCGCGCTGCATCAGCCAGTGGCGCACCTTGTTCTTCAGCACCGGCAGGCGGTTTTTCGAGCCGTGGCCTTTGCCGTGGATGATGCGGACGCAGCGACGGTCTTCGATCATGCAGCGGTTGAGGAAGGCGGCCAGCGCGACGCGTGCCTCGTCGCCGGTGTGGCCGTGCAGGTCGAGTTCGCCCTTGATGACCCAGCCGCCGCGCCGCAGTTTGCGGAGCGCGGCGGTGGGCACGCCGGGGCGCGCGAAGTACAGCTCCTCGCCGGTGGAGACGGCGGCTTCCCAGTCCCACGGATCGGCGAGGGCATCGACCAGTACCTGCTGCTCGTCGGCGCGCCGTTGACGCGCGACGGGCTTGGGGCGCGGGCGCGCAAGCTCGGCGCGATCGGAAGGCGGCAGGGGAACGGCATCGGCGACGGCGCGACGGAACAGCATGGCGCCGTCAGCCGCGGGTTTGGGTTTATGCGGGGCCTGATGCAGCGAGGCGGGCTGGGTCGACTGCTCGCGCAGCACGCGGCGCATGCGCGTCAGCGCCTCGAACGAGGCGGGGGCGAGCGCACTGCCGCGGGCGCGCTTCATCGCGCATGACTCCGTTACGCCTTGCCGAGCGCGTCGAGGTAGCGTTCGGCGTCGAGCGCGGCCATGCAGCCGGTGCCGGCGCTGGTGACGGCCTGGCGGTAGATGTGGTCCTGCACGTCGCCGGCGGCAAACACGCCTTCGATGCTGGTGGCGGTGGCGTTGCCCTTGTTGCCGCTCTTGGTGACGATGTAGCCGCCTTCGAGTTCGAGCTGGCCTTCGAAGATGCCGGTGTTGGGCTTGTGGCCGATGGCGATGAAGACGCCGGTCAGCGCGATGTCCTTGGTCGCGCCGTCCTTGGTGCTCTTGATCCGCATGCCGGTGACGCCGGTCTTGTCGCCGAGCACTTCGTCCAGCGTGTGGTCGAGTTCGAGGCTGATCTTGCCTTCCTTGACCTTTTCCATCAGGTGGTCGACCAGGATCTTCTCCGACTTGAAGGTGTCGCGGCGGTGCACCACGGTGACGTGTTTCGCGATGTTGGCCAGATACAGCGCTTCCTCGACCGCGGTATTGCCGCCGCCGATCACGGCGACGTCCTGGTTCTTGTAGAAGAAGCCGTCGCAGGTGGCGCAGCCCGACACGCCCTTGCCCATGAAGGCCTGTTCGCTTTCCAGACCCAGGTACATGGCCGAGGCGCCGGTGGCGATGATGAGCGCATCGCAGGTGTAGGTGCCGGAATCGCCGATCAGGGTGAACGGCTTCTCGGTCAGCTTGGCGGTGTGGATCTGGTCGAAAATGATCTCGGTCTTGAAGCGTTCGGCGTGGCGCTGGAAACGGTCCATCAACTCGGGGCCCTGGACGCCGTCGACGTCGGCCGGCCAGTTGTCGACATCGGTGGTCGTCATCAGCTGGCCGCCCTGCTGCATGCCGGTGATGACGACCGGGGAGAGGTTGGCGCGCGCGGCGTAGACGGCGGCGGAATAGCCGGCGGGGCCGGAACCGAGAATGACGAGTTTGTGGTGTTGGGTGCTCATGTCGTTTCCAGGTGGAGGGGAAAGCGGCCTATTCTAACCAAACTTGGCGGCTGCATTTCCATGCCGCCCGCCCGGTATTCATCGCGCAGGGTGCATCGGACGGCCATTTGCGGTCGCCGTCTCGCGTCCGGATGCGTTATCCGGGATAATCCGCACATTCCCCGCAGAAAACCGTTCATGGCGCGTCCCGCTCCCCGCTCACCTCAGCCCCTGTCGCCCCGCATGCAGCGTTTGCTGCGCGAGGCGCGCGCATTGCTGGTGGGGGCCGCCGCACTCTTCCTCGCCGCCATCCTGCTGACCTACAGCCCTGCGGATCCGAGTTTCAGCACCACCGGCGACGACGTCACCCTCCACAATCTGGGCGGCCAGAGCGGTGCTTACCTGTCCGACCTGCTGTTGATGCTGTTCGGCGTGTCGGCCTGGTGGTGGGTGGTGCTGGCGGTGGCCTACGTCATCCGCACCTTCCGGCGTCTGGATGAAACGCCGCTGGCGGGCGGGCGCCAGCGCTGGATCCGGCTCGGCGGTTTCAGCCTGCTGCTGTTTTCCAGCACCGGCGTCGAATGGCTGCGTGCCTGGCACTGGGCCGTAGCCCTGCCCGATGCGCACGGCGGCGTGTTTGGCAGCCTGGTGGGCGCCGGAGCGGGTGCGCTGCTGGGCTTCACCGGCGGTTCGCTGGTCCTGCTGCTGTTGATGGCCGTGGGCTTCAGTCTGTTTACCGGCGTGTCGTGGCTTTCGATGGCCGAGCGCACCGGCGAGTGGGCCGAGCGCACCTGGTGGAATGCGATCCAGGCCTGGCAAGCCTCGCGCGACCGCAAGCTGGGCGAAGTGGCGCAGCAGAAACGCGAGGCGAAAGTCTCGGTGGTCAAGAAGAAGCTCGACGAAGCGCCGCCGGTGCGCATCGAGCCGGTGGTCAAGGAAGTCCCGCAATCGACGCGCGCCGTCGTCGAGAAGCAGGCGCCGCTGTTCTCCGACCTGCCCGATTCGCCGTTGCCGCCGCTGCACCTGCTCGACCCCGCCGACGAGGCGGTGGAAACCGCGAGCGCCGAGGCGCTGGAATACACCTCGCTGATGATCGAGCGCAAGCTCGCCGAATTCGGCGTCGAGGTGAAGGTCGTGTCGGCCTCGCCCGGCCCGGTGATCACGCGCTACGAAATCGAGCCCGCCATTGGCGTCAAGGGCAGCCAGATCGTCAACCTGTCCAAGGACCTGGCGCGCACGCTGTCGGTGATCAGCATTCGTGTGGTCGAGGCGATTCCCGGCAAGCACACCATGGGGCTGGAGATTCCCAACCCCAAGCGCCAGATCGTGCGTCTCTCCGAAATCCTCGGCTCGCAGGCCTATCACGACAGCGCGAGCCCCCTGACCATCACGCTCGGTAAGGACATCGCCGGCAACCCGGTGGTGGCGGACCTCGGCAAGATGCCGCACCTGCTGGTGGCCGGCACCACCGGCTCGGGCAAGTCGGTCGGCGTCAACGCGATGATCCTGTCGCTGGTGTACAAGTCCGATCCGTCCGCCGTGCGCATGATCATGGTCGACCCCAAGATGCTGGAGCTGTCGATCTACGAAGGCATTCCGCACCTGCTGGCGCCGGTGGTCACCGACATGAAGCAGGCGGCCAGCGCGCTCAACTGGTGCGTCGCCGAAATGGAACGGCGCTACAAGCTGCTGTCGGCGGTCGGCGTGCGCAACCTCGCCAGCTACAACCAGAAGGTGCGTGACGCCAAGAAGGCCGGCACGCCGCTGACCCATCCGTTCAGCCTGACGCCGGACAATCCCGAGCCGCTGGAAACCATGCCGATGATCGTGGTGATGATCGACGAGCTCGCCGACCTGATGATGGTGGTCGGCAAGAAGGTCGAAGAACTGATCGCGCGGCTGGCGCAAAAGGCGCGCGCAGCCGGCATCCACCTGATCCTGGCGACGCAGCGGCCGTCGGTCGACGTCATCACCGGTCTGATCAAGGCCAACATTCCCACGCGCATCGCGTTCCAGGTCTCCAGCAAGATCGACTCGCGCACGATCCTCGACCAGATGGGTGCCGAGGCGCTGCTGGGGCAGGGCGACATGCTCTACCTGCCGCCCGGCACCGGGCTGCCGCAGCGCGTGCACGGCGCCTTCGTGTCGGACAACGAAGTGCATCGCGTGGTCGATTACCTGAAGTCGCTGGGCGAACCCGAATACATCGAAGGCGTGCTGGAGTCGCCGGAAGAAGCGGGCGAGGGCGGCAACGAATACGGCGAAGCGGCGGAAGCCGACCCGCTCTACGACCAGGCGGTGGCCTACGTGCTGAAGTCGCGTCGCGCATCGATCTCGTCGGTGCAGCGCCAGCTGCGCATCGGCTACAACCGCGCCGCGCGGATGATCGAGGACATGGAGCGCGCAGGCCTGGTGTCGTCGATGCAGTCGAACGGCAACCGCGACGTGCTTGCGCCGCATAGCGAATCATGAGCCGCTTCTATGCGCTGATCCCCGCCGCCGGCTCCGGTTCGCGCATGGGCGGGGCCGTCGAAAAGCAGTATATGGACCTCAACGCCGTGCCGATGATCGCGCACGCGATGATGGTGCTGGCGCGCGAGCCCCGCATCACCAGGATTTTTGTCGTGCTCTCGCCGACTGACAAGCGCTGGAACAACTACGCCTGGCAAGGTTGGGAAGAGCGCATCGAAGTGCTGCGCTGCGGGGGCGCCACCCGTGCCGAAACTGTGCTGAACGGCCTCGACGCCATTGCCAAAGTCTGTGCCGCGGACGACTGGGTGCTGGTACACGATGCCGCGCGCCCCTGCCTGCCGGACGAAATGCTCACCAAGCTGCTGGACGAAGTGGCCGACGACCCGGTCGGCGGTCTGCTTGCCGTGCCGGTGGCCGACACCCTCAAGCGCGCCTCGGCCGACACCACTTCCGGCACCCGCGCCGAGGCCACCGTCCCGCGCGCCGGCCTGTGGCAGGCGCAAACCCCGCAGATGTTCCGCCACGGCACGCTGGTCGAAGCGCTGCGCGCCGCCGGCAGCAACATGACCGACGAAGCCTCGGCCATCGAACAACTCGGGTTGCAGCCGAGGCTGGTCGAATCCGACAGCCGAAACCTCAAGGTGACCTATCCGCAGGACCTGGAACTAGCGGGCCTGATTCTGGGGAAGCTGAATGAATGACATTCGAGTGGGACACGGCTTCGACGTGCACGCGCTCGTCGAAGGCCGCAAGCTGATCGTCGGCGGCGTCGACATTCCTTTTGAGCGCGGCCTTGCCGGTCACTCCGACGCCGACGTACTGCTGCACGCGATCTGCGATGCGCTCCTGGGCGCGGCCGGGCTCGGCGACATCGGTCGCCACTTCCCCGATACCGACGCCGCGTTCGCCGGCATCGACAGCCGCATCCTGCTGCGCCGTGTCGCCGAACAATTGAAAGAACGCGCCTGGCAGGTCGGCAACGTCGACGCCACCATCATCGCCCAGGCGCCCAAGATGGCGCCGCACATCGCGCGCATGACCGCGCATATCGCCGACGACCTCGGCATCGCCCTCGACCGCGTCAACGTCAAGGCCACCACCACCGAAAAGCTCGGCTTCACCGGCCGCGGCGAAGGCATCGCCGCCGAGGCGGTGTGCCTGATCGTGCGTGGCTGAAACCCAGTCAGAGGCAGCCGAAACGCTGCGTCTGTTCTTCGCCCTGTGGCCCGACGACGCCACACGCGACGCCCTCAGCCGCACCGGCAAGTGGCTGCACCAGCATTGGGGCGGACGCCGCATGCGCGCCGAGACTGTCCACATCACTCTCGCCTTCCTCGGCAGCACGCCGGCGGAGCGGCTGGACGCGCTGAGGGCGTGCGCCGACAGTGTCGACGCCGAGCCTTTCGAACTGCTACTCGACCGAGCCGGCTACTGGCGCCACAACCGCATCGGCTGGCTGGGTGCGAGCGAGACGCCGCCGCAGTACCTCGACCTGGTCGGCTCGCTCAATGCCGCGCTGCAGGCTGCGGGTTTTCCCGTCGACGCCCGCCCGCACGTTCCGCACGTTACCCTGCTTCGCAAGTCGCTAGGTGGCGCGGTGCCGGAATGCCATCCCGTGAACTGGCCGATCGAGGATTTCGTACTAGTGAAATCCATCACCGAATCCGATGGCGCGCGCTACGAGGTGATGCGGCGCTGGGGCTTGCTGGCAGCCAGCAACTAGTGGGTTGAATGCCTACGCCATGAGCGCCGCTCATCAAAGCCCCTGATGACTTGGTAAGCCTAAACCCAAGACGCACATGAGACTTGTCGTCAGGATTACTCCGCTTTCTCATCCAAGGGAGCAACAGCCCGAGACCCGTGATCCAAAGTCCGAGCACGGACGCTTCCGGGACAGGCGTCGCCGTGCCGGTAAGCGACAGATACCAGGTCGAACCAAATCCAAACCCAGGCATATAGAAGCTCCATTCAAGATTGTAGAAGCCTGTCGTACCGTCCCAAGTGCCTGTGACGGGAGGACTTCCGAGCCAAGGGGCAGGCGCGATACTGTGATCCGTATCGTTCGAGTTGAGGAAAAAGCTCTTCACGTCCAAAGTGATTATGCCCGCGTCGGGATCTAGGGTCCCTTGAGCAACCGCACCTCCCTGCTTGGATCCTGCCGGGGAATTAATATCGCCCAAGTTGCTCGCCGCGGTGTAGACACTGGCGGTGGCACCACCCAGTTCAAATACCATGAGGTTGTCCGCCGCATACTCAGCGGGCCCTGTCGTGGTCGTGCCTCCAGACCCGATATAGCCGCCGACGAGATCGGTATCGGGACCGATATGAATAAGCGTTGGATAAAGACCGATAAGTGGCTCACTTAACGAGCCTCCCGAGATACTCATGTGAGCTATCTGCAACTGAGCGGCTGATGCCACGGGCGAAAGCAGAAGAAAACTGGCAAATAACAGCCGTGAGGCGAACTGGTGCATGACTCCTCCCTTGACATATTATTAGAATGGATTACCGATTTGTAGACGCTCCCGCCAATGGTCGCAAGCGTTCTCTCAAGCCTAAGAGGCTGCTGGGCAAACCAATAAATTGGGTTAGGTTGATAGGGACAGACTCTGGGTGCTTCGCTGCGCTCGCAAGGCGGATTTTGACTTGTTCAGAGCTTCCCCGGCGCAGACCTAAGACTGGAGCGGCTTTATTGCGGCGAAAACGCGCGCAGGCTGTCGTCGCTGAGATGGTGGTGCGGCTGCCGCGATCGGAAGCCATTTCTGCCTTCAGGCGCCTGGGGTGTTCGACGTCGGCCAGGCCGATCGGGCGGCCCACCGTCTGTGTCAGCGCGATCGGGGCGTCGATGCAGACCACAACCACCGGAACGTGGCCCTGCACGGAACGCGACTGCGCGGCGGCGCATCTCTGCGTAGTCGAGGGGCGGGTAGAGCAGTACGTTGAGGCGACTATCGGACCGGCGTCCTGGCCTCCGTGACGTCGATCTCATCGTCGCCCGCTCGATACCGTGGAGCGCGATGGCCACGTTGCCGATCAACACATAGTCGACGCGGCGGTTGAGCGGCAAACGGACCCAGGTAGCACATCGAACTCATGGCACTTGAAGGGCCGATGGAAAAATTCCCGCGCCGACTCGACACGCCCGCGGCGTATCGGTTATGATGCGCCCCGCATTAGGCGCGTAGCTCAGCTGGTTAGAGCACCACCTTGACATGGTGGGGGTCGTTGGTTCGAGTCCAATCGCGCCTACCAATATTTACAGGGCCGGGATGGCCAGTTTCAAGCGGGGCTGAACGGCCCACGGAGGTTGCGAAATGTCACCGCGAACTTGCAGGGACGTCACTGGTTAAGCCCCGGCGCATTGCTGTTCGCAGATAATTTCTGCATCTTCTTGTAGTATCCGAAAGCGCGGCCGGTCCGCGCTTTTTTTCATTCTGGAGTTGGGTTCATGGTCAACGTCACGCTTCCCGATGGTTCGGTCCGGCAGTTCGAGGCGCCGGTCACGGTCGCACAGGTCGCTTCCAGCATTGGCGCGGGTCTCGCCAAGGCGGCGCTTGCCGGCAAGGTCAACGGCAAACTGGTCGACACCAGCCACCTGATCGACGCCGACGCGGCACTCGCCATCGTGACCAGCAAGGACGCCGAGGCGCTTGACCTGATCCGTCACGATGCCGCGCACGTGATGGCACAGGCGGTACAGGAACTGTATCCAGGCACCCAGGTGACGATCGGGCCGTCGATCGAGGACGGCTTCTATTACGATTTCGCGCGCGAAACCCCCTTCACGCCCGACGATCTGGTTGCAATCGAAAAGCGCATGGACGAGATCGTCAAGCGCGACCTGCCGATTCAGCGCGAAGTCTGGGAGCGCGAGGACGCCAAAAAGGCCTTCGCCGCGCTGGGCGAGACCTATAAGGTGCAGATCATCGACGACGTGATCCCAGCCGGCGAGGAACTCAGCATTTACCGCCAGGGCGACTGGTTCGACGTCTGCCGCGGCCCGCACCTGCCGTCGACCGGCAAGCTGCCGCGCGCGTACAAGCTGATGAAGCTGGCCGGTGCCTACTGGCGCGGCGATTCCAAGAACCCGATGCTGCAGCGCATCTACGGCACGGCGTGGGCGAAGAAGGAAGACCTCGACGCCTACCTGCACCGCCTGGAAGAGGCCGAGAAGCGCGACCACCGCAAGCTGGCGAAGCAGCTCGACCTGCTGCACATGCAGGACGAGGCGCCGGGCATGGTGTTCTGGCATCCCAAGGGCTGGATCGTGTGGCAGCAGATCGAGCAGTACATGCGGCAGAAGTTCGTCGACTTCGGCTACCAGGAAGTGCGCACGCCGGCGGTGATGGACCGCAGCATGTGGGAAAAGTCCGGTCACTGGGAAAACTACCGCGACAACATGTTCACCACCGCGTCGGAGAATCGCGACTACGCGGTCAAGCCGATGAACTGCCCCGGCCACGTGCAGATCTTCAACAGCGGCCTGCATTCCTACCGTGACCTGCCGCTCAGGCTGGCCGAGTTCGGTTCGTGTCATCGCAACGAGCCCTCGGGCGCGCTGCACGGCATCATGCGGGTGCGCGGCTTCACCCAGGACGACGCGCATATCTTCTGCACCGAAGACCAGATCGAGCAGGAAGTGGCCGACTTCATCGTCATGCTGCAGAAGGTTTATGTCGACTTCGGCTTCCATGACGTGCTGGTCAAGCTGTCGACCCGGCCCGACAAGCGCGTGGGTTCGGACGAAAGCTGGGACAAGGCGGAAGCCGCGCTGGCGGCGGCATTGGACAAAAATGGCCTGGCCTATGACCTGCAGCCGGGCGAGGGCGCCTTCTATGGCCCCAAGATCGAGTTCACGCTGAAGGACACGCTCGGCCGGCTGTGGCAGTGCGGCACCATCCAGCTCGACTTCAACCTGCCAGTGCGGCTCGGCGCCGAGTTCGTCGACGAGGACAACAGCCGCAAGCCCCCGGTGATGCTGCACCGCGCGATTCTCGGTTCGATGGAGCGCTTCATCGGCATCCTGATCGAGCACCACGCCGGCAATTTCCCGCTATGGCTGGCGCCGGTGCAGGTGATGGTGATGAATATCAGCGAAAACCAGGCCGTTTATGCCCAAAAAGTCACCCAGGCGCTGCGCGAGGCTGGCATCCGGGCGGTTTCGGACTTGAGTAATAACAAAATTAACTATAAAATCCGGGAACATAGCTTGCAGAAGCTGCCTTATCAGGTGGTCGTCGGCGACAAGGAAATGGAAACCGGTCTGGTTTCCGTCCGTGCCCGCGGCAACCAGGACCTGGGGCAGCTCAGTTTGGATGACTTGATTGCGCGCCTGAAAGCGGAAACGCTGGCGCGACAGTAATAGCGGTCAAACAAGGCGTTGGGCTCCCCGTTACGGGATATGGCCCCGCGCCTTCTTTATTTGTTTGGCCTTTTTGCCTCGGCGCACGGCGTCAGGTTTTTATTTGGAGAACGGCTCATCGCGACAGAAAAGAAACAGACACGCATCAATGGAGAGATTACGTCCCCTGAAGTGCGTTTGGTCGGTGTGGAAGGCGAGCAGCTTGGCATTGTGAAAATTGCCGATGCGCTGCGTCAGTCTGAAGAGGCTGACCTGGACCTGGTTGAAATTGCCCCGACGGCTCAGCCGCCCGTGGCCAAGATCATGGACTACGGCAAGTTCAAGTACCAGGAAAGCAAGCGGCAGCACGACGCCAAGCTGAAGCAGAAGCAGGTTCAGATCAAGGAAATCAAGTTCCGTCCGGGCACCGACGAAGGCGATTACCAGATCAAGCTGCGCAACCTGATCAAGTTTCTTGAAGAAGGCGACAAGACCAAGATTACGCTGCGTTTCCGGGGCCGCGAAATGGCCCACCAGGAAATCGGCATGGCCCAGCTGAGACGCGTCTCGGCGGACCTGGCGGAACTGGCGGTGGTCGAGCAGTTCCCCAAGATGGAAGGTCGCCAGCTGGTGATGATGCTGGCGCCGAAGAAAAAGATTTAAGCAGCACGGTTTTTCGAGACCGGCGTTTCTCGGATCCCCAGGGATCGATAACGCCACAATACGTGCAGTCGGGTTGGTGAAGCATTCCGCGTCGCGGGGTCACCTGGCCGCATGAGATAAAAAAGGAAGCATCATGCCTAAGATGAAAAGCAAGAGCGGCGCCGCCAAGCGGTTCCGCGCGCTGGGCGGCGGCGGATTCAAGCGCTCGCACGCGTTCATGCGTCACATTCTCACCAAGAAGAGCACCAAGCGTAAGCGCCAGTTGCGCGGCATGGAAACCGTCAATGCCAGCAACCACAAAGCGGTTGCCCGCATGTTGCCCTACGCATAAGGAGAGATTAGATGCCACGCGTCAAACGGGGCGTAACCGCCCGAGCCAGTCACAAACGAGTCCTCGATGCCGCCAAAGGCTATCGCGGTCGTCGCAAGAACGTCTTCCGCGTCGCCAACGAAGCGGTGATGAAAGCCGGTCAGTATCAGTATCGTGACCGTCGTCAACGCAAGCGCCAGTTCCGCGCACTGTGGATCGCCCGTATCAACGCGGCTTCGCGTCAGCACGGCCTGACCTACAGCGTGTTCATGAACGGATTGAGCCGTGCCGAAATCGGGATCGACCGCAAGGTGTTGTCCGACATCGCGATTTTCGACAAGGACGCTTTTGCCAAGATCGTCGAACAGGTCAAGGCCAAGCTCGCTGCGTAAGCAACACCGAAAGCAACAAGAAAAGGCCGCAAGGCCTTTTTTTGTTGGTGCGGCCCCAACAACAAAAAAGTTTATCCACGAAGCACACGAATAAACACTGGAACGCTATTGTTTTGATTCGTGAATTTCGTGCCCTTCGTGGACACATTTGAGATTTTCCAGAACCGCCATGCGCAATCCA
This sequence comes from uncultured Thiobacillus sp., assembly GCA_964623745.1. Classification (GTDB taxonomy): domain Bacteria; phylum Pseudomonadota; class Gammaproteobacteria; order Burkholderiales; family Thiobacillaceae; genus Thiobacillus. The sequence goes on from CAZUVC010000047.1 coordinate 11,640, forward strand.
AATGAAATCGTTGCCGACGCTCTTGCCGCCATCCAGGCCAGCCCGGACCTGCCAGCGCTGGAGCAGGTCAAGGCGGCGTATCTGGGCAAAAGCGGCCAGCTCACCGAGCTGCTGAAAAGCCTGGGCGCGATGCCCGCCGAGGAACGCAAAACCGCCGGCGCCCGCATCAACGAGGCCAAGCAGGCGGTCGAGGCGGCACTCAAGGGCCAGCGCGATGCGCTGCAGCAGGCCGAACTGGATCGCCAGTTGGCGGCCGAGACGCTGGACGTGACGCTGCCGGGGCGCGGGGCAGGGGGCGGCGGCCTGCATCCGGTGTCGAAGACGCTGTCGCGCATCCAGGCGCTGTTCCGCTCGATCGGCTTCGAGGTGGCAACCGGACCGGAGATCGAGACCGACTTCTACAACTTCACCGCGCTCAACATCCCGGAAGACCATCCGGCGCGCGCGATGCACGACACCTTTTATCTGCAGGGCGGCGAACTGCTGCGCACCCACACCTCGCCGGTGCAGGTGCGCTACATGGAAAGCCACCAGCCGCCGCTGCGTATCATCGCGCCGGGCCGGGTCTATCGCTGCGACTCCGATGTGACGCACACGCCGATGTTCCACCAGATCGAAGGCCTGTGGGTTGACGAGTCGGTGTCGTTTGCCGACCTCAAGGGCGTGCTGGCCGACTTCATGCGCAACTTCTTCGAGCGCGACGACCTGGCAGTGCGCTTCCGTCCCTCGTTCTTCCCGTTCACCGAGCCGTCGGCCGAAATGGACATCGGCTGCGTGATGTGCGGCGGCGAGGGCTGCCGCGTCTGCTCGCACACCGGCTGGCTCGAAGTGTTGGGCTGCGGCATGGTGCACCCCAATGTGTTCAGGCACGTGAACATCGACACCGAACGCTATGTCGGTTTTGCCTTCGGCCTTGGCGTCGAGCGTCTGGCGATGCTGCGCTACGGCGTCGACGATCTACGACTTTTCTTCGAGAATGACCTTCGCTTTCTCAAACAATTCAATTAATTAGAGCGAATACATCATGCAATTTCCAGAATCCTGGCTGCGCAATCTCGTTGACCCCGGGCTCGATACCGCCCAGCTCGCGCACGTCCTCACCATGGCCGGTCTGGAAGTGGAGGCGCTGGCGCCGGCCGCGCCGCCGTTCAACAACGTGGTGGTGGCCCGGATCCTGTCGACCGAGCCGCATCCCGACGCCGACCGCCTGCGCGTCTGCCGGGTCGACGTCGGCGAGCCGGCGCCGGTCACGATTGTGTGCGGCGCGCCCAATGCCGCCGCCGGCCTCAAGGTGCCGTGCGCGCGCCCCGGCGCCGTGCTGCCCGGCTTCGAGATCAAGGTGGCCAAGGTGCGCGGCGTCGAATCCTTCGGCATGCTGTGCTCGACCCAGGAACTGGGGCTGGATGGCGCGGCCGACGGCCTGATGGTGCTGGACGACGATGCGCCGGTGGGCATGGATTTCCGCAGCTGGCGCAATCTGGACGACACGCTGATGACGCTCAAGCTGACGCCCAACCGCGCGGACTGCCTCTCGCTGCAGGGCCTGGCGCGCGAGGTCGGCGCGCTCACCGGCGCCGCGGTGCGGTTTCCGCAGGTGGGCGAAGTCGCCAACCAGATCGCCGATGCGGTGCCGGTCAGCGTGGCGGCGCCTGCGGCGTGTCCGCTCTACCTGGGACGCGTGGTGCGCGGCATCAATGCGCAGGCGACCACGCCGCGCTGGATGGCCGAACGGCTCGAGCGCTGCGGCATTCGCCCGCTGCTGGCGCCGGTCGACATCACCAATTACGTCCTGCTCGAGCTGGGCCAGCCGATGCACGCGTTCGCCCTGTCGCGGCTGAACGGCGGCATCGAGGTGCGACTGGCACGCGCGGGCGAAACGCTGGAACTGCTGAACGGCCAGACCGCCGAACTCGCACCCGACATGCTGGTGATCGCCGATGCCAGCGGGCCGGTCGCGCTGGCCGGCATCATGGGCGGGCAGCCGACCAGCGTGACGACGGCCACCGTCGACATCATGCTCGAGGCCGCGTTCTTCGCGCCGGCGGCGATCGCCGGGCGGGCGCGGCGGCTCGGCCTGTCCACCGATTCGTCGCATCGTTTCGAGCGCGGCGTCGATTTCGGCGCCACCCTGCAGGCGATGGAGCGTGCCACCCAGCTGCTGGTCGACATCTGCGGTGGCCAGGTCGGGCCCATCCGGGAAGCCGTGGCCGAGCTGCCGGAACGTCCGCCGATCACGCTGCGGCTCGCGCGCCTCGCGCGCGTCGCCGGCATCGCGTTCGATGCCGACCAGGTGACGCGCGGCCTCGCCGCGCTCGGCGCCCGGGTGGAACGCCAGGGCGACAACCTGATCGTCAATCCGCCCAGCTTCCGGTTCGACCTCGCGATCGAGGAAGACCTGATCGAGGAGGCGGTGCGCCTGTTCGGCTACGACAACATCCCGGCGCAGCCACCGGCCGCGCCCTCGCGCATGCTGCCGCAGGACGAGACGCTGCGGGCCGACGACAGCCTGCGGCAGACGCTGGTCGACCTCGATTACCAGGAAGTCATCACCTACAGCTTCGTCGACCCGGCGTGGGAAACCGCGCTCGACGCCAACGCCCGGCCGCTGCCGCTCGCCAATCCGCTCGCCAGCCACCTGTCGGCGATGCGCACCACGCTGTGGGGCGGCCTGATCGACACGCTGCGCCACAACCTCAACCGCCAGCAGACGCGCGTGCGCATTTTCGAACTGGGGCGGGTCTACGCGTCGCTCGCCGCGCAGCCGATGAAGCTGGGCGGGCTGGTCTATGGCGATCTGTTGCCCGAGCAATGGGGCGCACCGGCACGGCGCGTCGACTTCTTCGACCTCAAGGGCGACCTCGAACAGCTGGCCGGCCACGCACTCGATACGCGACGCGGTGTGCATCCCGCGCTGCATCCGGGGCAGAGCGCCGAGGTGTGGGCCGACGGCCGCGCCATCGGCTGGATCGGCGCGCTGCACCCGCGTCTGGTGCAGGCCTTCGATCTGGCGTCCGCGCCGGTGCTGTTCGAACTCGACAGCAGCGCGCTCGCGCAGCGGGCTCTGCCGCGCCACGGGGGGCTGTCGCGTTTCCCGCAGGTGCGGCGCGACCTGGCCTTCGTGCTGGACGTGCATACCCCGGCCGGCGAACTGCTGGCGGTGCTGCACGAGGTGGCGCCGGGCCAGGTTCGCTCGATCGACGTATTCGACGATTACCGCGGAAAAGGCCTGGGTGAAAACCAAAAAAGCCTTGCAGTCCGGGTAGTTATGCAAGATACTGAACGCACATTGACGGATCAGGAAGTGGACGGGGCGGTGCAGAAATTGGTCGATGCGGCGCTGCGTCAGTGCAATGCCAGCTTGCGTACCTGATTGAAAACCCGCTCTCCGGCGCCACCCTGACCTTTACGACTTAATTACCAGCCATCCTGCTCACACGACCATGACCACCCTCACCAAAGCTGATCTGGCCGAACTGCTGTTCGAGAAAGTGGGTTTGAACAAGCGCGAAGCCAAGGACGTCGTCGAGTCCTTCTTCGACGAAATCCGTTCAGCCCTCGAAAAAGGCGACATCGTCAAATTGTCCGGCTTCGGCAATTTCCAGTGCCGCGAAAAACCGCAGCGTCCGGGCCGCAATCCCAAAACCGGCGAGGAAATGCCGATCTCCGCGCGGCGCGTGGTGACGTTCCACGCCAGCCAGAAACTCAAATCGCAGGTTGAAGGCGCCCAAATTGGAACGCCCAGCGAGGAGTGAACTTCCGCCGATTCCGGCGAAACGCTATTTCACCATCGGTGAAGTGTCGGAGCTGTGCGCCGTCAAGGCGCACGTGCTGCGTTACTGGGAGCAGGAATTCACCCAGCTGCGCCCGGTCAAGCGGCGCGGCAACCGCCGCTACTACCAGCACCACGAAGTTCTGCTGATCCGCCGCATCCGTGAACTGCTGTACGAAGAAGGATTCACCATCAGCGGCGCACGACAGCGTCTCGAGCACGACGCCGACGCCCCGGCCGAGCCCGCAGCCGCGCCGGCCAGTGGCATCGCGGATGTCGCCAAGCTGCGTACTGAAATTACCGCGATTCTGAAAATCTTGGGCTGACACTTCCGTCGGGTGTCGCTCCTCTGTTAGAATCTCGGGCTTCGTCGGGGCGTAGCGCAGTCTGGTAGCGCACTTGTCTGGGGGACAAGGGGTCGCAGGTTCAAATCCTGCCGTTCCGACCAATAAATTAAAGAATCAGGGTCGGCTCATGCCGGCCCTTTTTCTTTGCGGCGGCCGAAACCCTGTTGCCATTGCGGCATCTGCAATTTCTGGCTGAGCCACTATCATTTAACGTTTGTTCAATATCAGGAGAAAGCGATGGAACACACCTTGCCCGCACTGCCCTTTGCCATGGACGCGCTCGCGCCCCACATGTCCAAGGAAACCTTCGAGTACCACTACGCCAAGCACCACCAGGCCTACGTCACCAACCTCAATAACCTGATCAAGGGCACCGACTTCGAAAGCAAGTCGCTTGAGGACATCGTCAAGTCCGCGCCCGCCGGCGGCGTCTACAACAATGCCGCCCAGGTATGGAACCACAGCTTCTTCTGGAACTGCCTGACCCCCAACGGCGGCGGCGCGCCTGGCGGTGCGCTGGCCGACGCCATCAACAAGAAATGGGGCAGCTACGATGACTTCAAGAAAGCCTTCCAGACCAGCGCCGTCGGCAACTTCGGCTCCGGCTGGACCTGGCTGGTGAAAAAGGCCGACGGCTCGGTCGACATCGTCAACATGGGCGCCGCCGGCACCCCGCTGACGACCGGCGACAAGGCCCTGCTGTGCATCGACGTCTGGGAGCACGCCTACTATATCGACTACCGCAACCTGCGTCCCAAGTTCGTCGAGACCTTCCTCGACAAGCTGGTGAACTGGAAATTTGCGGAGGCGAATTTCGCCTGATCAGTTCCACGCTGAGAAAATCAGCTTGAACAATAAAGGGCCGCAGAATTGCGGCCCTTTTTTTATTTGCAGAGGAACCAGACTCGACGGCTCGCCTGCGGGCAGCTGCCTTTCAGTACCTGAGCAGGCTAAGTGTGGTCGACCCGGTGCGGTTCGCTGGGTCGTTGTGGGAAAGAACGCAGGCATAATCCAAGACGCCGCGCACCCGGAGCCAAGCCGCGATGAATCCTGCGAAAGTCGAACGTGATCGTGTCCGCCAGCTGCTGGACCTGCCGAATGTCGGTCCAGCCATGGCAAAGGACCTCGAACTCATCGGCATCAACGCGCCGGATCAGCTTGCAGGCAAAGATCCGCTCAAGCTGTATCAGAGCCTGTGCCGCAAGCGTGGTGTCAGACAGGACCCCTGTGCTTTGGACGTGCTCATTTCCATCACGCGCTTCATGAGCGGGGAAGAGCCCAAGCCCTGGTGGGCGTATACGGCGGAGCGGAAGCGCCGGTATGGATCTGTTTGAGCAAGGCTCGCCCGAGGCAAAATGGATGGCTCTCTTAGGCCGTGGCCATGGTTCCTGCGTCGGTTGCCAGGTGCGCTGCCCGAAAGAATGAAGTGTCATTTTTCCGTATCGTTGCCCTGACATCGCTCGCCATGATTGCATTCGCGAGCAATTCGCTGCTGTGCCGTGTCGCGCTGAAGGACACCGGCATCGACGCTTCGAGCTTCACGACAATCCGGCTGGTTTCCGGCGCAGTCATGCTCTGGCTGATCGTGCGAATGAGCCGTGGCGGACGATCCGGCAGGGGCAACTGGTCATCGGCCTTTGCACTGTTTGCCTATGCAGCGGGCTTTTCTTTTGCGTACGTGAGCCTGCCCGCGGCAACGGGTGCACTGCTGCTTTTCGGCGCGGTCCAGGCAACGATGATTGGCCATGGTATCTGGGCAGGTGAGCGCCTGCGGAAAATGCAGTTGGTCGGGCTTGTGCTCGCTCTCGGAGGACTGGTCGGCCTGTTGCTGCCGGGTCTTTCTGCGCCGCCCTTCACCGCTTCCCTGTTGATGCTGGGGGCAGGGATCGCATGGGGGATTTATTCCTTGCGCGGGAAGGGCGGGGGGGACCCCACCCGGGTGACGGCGGGGAATTTCCTGCGTGCGGTTCCCATCGCGGCAGCATTGAGCCTGTTGCTGCATGAAGGCGCCGCTCTGGACAGCGCCGGATTCTGGTACGCGCTTGCATCGGGCGCGCTGGCTTCCGGAATCGGCTATGCCATTTGGTACACGGCATTACCCGCCTTGAAATCGACCCATGCCGCGACCGTTCAACTCAGCGTTCCGGTCATTGCCGCCTTGGGGGGCGTCGTCCTTCTCGGCGAGTCTCTTACCCTGCGCCTGGTATTGGCGTCCGTAGCCATACTCGGCGGCATTGCGCTGGTCATTCTGGAGAAACAAAGGGCGCCCGGTGTCCAGCAAGCGCCCCAAGCCGACACAACTTCGCGGCGGGGTTGAGCTTGAATGTTGGCGATGCGGTTGCAGGCGGACCAACGGGCGGCAACCCCTGGTTTCAATCGGGGCCCGAGCTTGAGTCCGCCAGCCTCAGGATTCCTAGATAGCCATTCCGCGCCAGAGCCTTTGCCTCGTGCAGCAGCGGGGCATCTGTGTCGGCCACACCTTCACCTGCGGCCTCGGCATCCAGCAGACCCAGCAACTGCGTCCAGCGGGTGCGCTGGTTCGCCACGGTCTTCGGCGCGGCGTGACCTTGGCGGCGCAGTTCGGCGGCGCGGCTGACGAGGCGGAATTTCGCGGCTTCGAGTTGTGGCGGCAGGGGCAGGGAGAGGTCGAACGCAATGTCGACGCGGTAGGGCGCTTCGGTTTCTACGTCGGACTGAGGCGGCGGGCGCCACGACAGTTCGTCGGGGGCGGGCGCGATGCGCTCAGGGTCGAGCGGAAATTTGTGGAAGCCCCATTTCGCGCCCATCCAGCATTCGAGCAGCACACGGTCGTCGTCGACGGTGCACAACTCACCACCGGGCGCGGCGAGTTCGGCGTCGCCCGGCAGCGGGCCATAAGCGCGTGGGTCCTGTTTCCATTTTGAAAAATCGCGATTGGGCGGGGCGCCGTAGTCGGCTTCGAGCGCGCGCCAGATCGCGATGAAGGCCTGGTAGTCGCGCTGGTAGTCCGGGTTGCGGCGGAGGAATTCCCAGGCCCACTGATCGCGCGTGAGGGACGCACAATACAAATAGGCGTCGGCCGTCATGTTCAGATCGGCAGAAACACCATGCTGGCGACGTTGACGACGCCGAAGCGGATCGCGCGGTTGCTCTTGTCCTCGATGATTTTGGCCAGCGTGTCCTGGATGCCGATGAGCTTGCCGAATTCGCGCTCGAAGCTGAGGTTGGGGATGCCGCTGGGGTCCATGCTGTTCGTGAGCAGTACGGGCTCGCCCGCTTCGTTTCGGGCGCTGGAGAGTTTCCACACCACGGCTTCGGTGTTGCGCGCGGCGTTGTAGAGCTTCTGCGCGTCAACTTCGGTCAGCAGGTAGAACTCGGTCTTGTGGTCGAAGGCGGCCATGTGCATGACCAAGAGGCCATTCATCAGGGCCTGCACCCGGTCGCCGCTGAAATCGGCACGCCAGGGTTCGAGCAGGACGGTTTCCCAGGGGAGGCTTTTCTGCGGCGCCAAGTGCCAGTGTTCCAGTGGTTTGAACACGGCGGTGGCGGCTTCGTTGGCGCTGGCAAAGCCGGATTTTCGCCATTCATTGGGATTGCGGCGATAGAGCTTGAGGGTGAGCGTCCGGAGGATGGCGATGACTTCCAGCTGGTGGATTTCGATCACCGTGTCGACGTCGCCCTTGGCCAGCTCCTTCATGCTGAAGCTGCGGGCGCTGCTGCTGCCGTCCTTGCGTGCTATGGGCTGGCCGCCGCAGGCAGCGAGCAGCGCGGCGGTCAACAGGCAGGCGAGCAGGGCGGGGGCGCGATTCACGAAGAGCAGCTTACCTCAATCTTCCTCGCCCAGTCAGGCGGTTCGGCGGCGTAGGCCTCGTGTTCGGGCTGTTCGTCGAATGGATGCATCAAGAGCGCGTGCAGCCGGTTCACTTCGCTGTAGTCGCGATCGTCCGCGGCGCGGCGGATGGCGACTTCGGCCAGGTGGTTGCGCAGGATGTACTTGGGATTGACCGCGCGCATCGCCGCAGCGCGGTCGGCGTCGCTCGAACCCTGCTGACGCAGCGCGGCGGCGTAGCGCGCCGCCCAGGCGTCGAAGGCCGCGCGGTCGAGCACGAGGTCGCGCAGCGGGGCGTTGATGGCGTCAGGCCGGCTGTCGAAGTCGCACAAGCGTCGCAGGAAGATCGTGTAGTCCACATGGTTCTGCGCCAGCAGCTGCAGCGCATCCATCACGAGACCGGCGGTTTCGCTGCCGGGCGGCAGGCCGAACTTGGCGGCCATGCGCTCGAGATAGGCCTTGCCAAACACCTGCGGGTATTCGCCGATCGCCTGCGACGCGGTTTCCACCGACATCAGCGGCACCAGCGCCTGCGCCAGCTTGGTGATGTTCCACGCCGCCACGTCGGGCTGCTGGTCGAAGGCGTAGCGGCCACCGGTGTCGGAATGGTTGCAGACGTAGCCGGGGTCGAAGGCGTCGAGAAAACCGAACGGGCCGTAGTCGAGCGTGAGGCCGAGGATGGACATGTTGTCGGTGTTCATCACGCCGTGCGAGAAGCCCACCGCTTGCCACTGCGCCATCAGCTCGGCGGTGCGCAGGGCGACCTGACGCAGGAATTCGGGATAGGGATCGGCGAGGTTTTTCAGATCCGGATAGTAGCGTTCGATCACGTAGTCGGCCAGCTGCTTGATTGGCTCGACCTGGTTGCGGTAGTAAAACACTTCAAAGGACCCGAAGCGCACGAAGCTCGGCGCCAGGCGCGTCACCAGTGCGGCGGTCTCCTCGTCCTCGCGGTAGACCGGACGGTCGCTGCCGACGATGCACAGCGCGCGGGTGGTGGGGATGCCGAGGGCGTGCATCGCTTCCGAACACAAAAATTCGCGGATGCTCGAGCGCAGCACCGCGCGGCCGTCGCCGCCGCGCGAATAGGGCGTGCGGCCGGCACCCTTCAGCTGCACTTCCCAGCCTTCGCCGGCTGCATTCTTCACTTCGCCGAGCAGGATCGCGCGGCCGTCGCCGAGCTGCGATACGTAGTGGCCGAACTGGTGGCCGGCGTAGAGCGCGGCGATCGCGTCCATGCCCGGCAGCAGTTGGTTGCCGGCCAGCGTCTCGATCAGTTCGGGTCGCGTGATTTCGCCCTCGTCGAGGTCGAGCAAGGCCAGCGCCTCCGGGCTGTAGCAGACCAGATAGGGATCGGGAACGGGGGTCGGGCAGACGCGCGAGTAATAGGCTTCGGGCAGGCGGGCGAAGCCGTTGTCGAAGCTCAGCGATTCAAGTGTGGCCATGGGCCGATTTTAAGGCCTTGTAAGGTTTGAACGACCCGCCCGACTTCAGGGTTACCCCCTCAACCGGAACCCGTCATGAATCGACTCTCACCCTGTATCGCACACGGCCTTCACCTCCTGGACCAAGGCGGCGCCTGGGTCGGCCTGCTCGGCATCCGCCTGCTGCTGGCGTATGAATTCGGCATCGCCGGACTGGAAAAGCTGAATGGCGACAACTGGTTCGCCGACATCCAGGGCGACTTTCCATTTCCGTTCAGCGTGGTGCCGGTCGACCTCAGCTGGTTTCTGGCCAGCTGGACCGAGCTGATCGGCGCGGCAGCGCTGGTCGTCGGCCTGGGCACCCGCTTCTGGGCAGTGTCGCTGCTGATCCTCGATCTCGTCGCCTGGGTGTCGGTGCATGGCGCCAATGGCTACAACGTCTGCGACAACGGCTACAAATTGCCGCTGATGTATGCGCTGATGCTGATTCCGCTGGTGCTGTCGGGGCCGGGACGGCTGTCGATTGACCACTGGATCCGCACCCGCTACGGACGCGTCTGACCCGGCCGCGGCCTAGCCGTAGAGCTGGACCGCGAAGCCGTCGTGTTCCCACGACGCCTTCGGCGACCAGCCGGCCGTGTGCGCAATCGCGCTGAATTCATCGCTGCGGAATTTGTAGGAATGTTCGGTGTGCAGCGTTTCGCCGAGCGCGAAGTGAACGCGCTGCCCCGCGATGTTGACGTCCTGCTCGCCAAGGCTGACCAGATGCATTTCGATGCGGCCCGCCACCGGGTTGTAGAACGCGTAATGCTGGAAGCGGTCGAGCGCGAAGTCGGCGCCGAGTTCGCGGTTCAGCCGTGCCAGCAGGTTCAGGTTGAAGGCGGCGGTGACGCCAGCCGCGTCGTTATACGCCGCGTGCAGGCGCTGCGGGTCTTTCTTGAGGTCGAAGCCGATCAGCAGCTGGCCGTGTGCGCCGGCCAGCTGGCGAAAGCGTGCGAGCAGGGCTGCCGCCGCGTCGGGCGCAAAGTTGCCGATGCTGGAGCCGGGATAGTAGACGAGGCGCCGGCCTGCCGGCAGATACGGAGTGGCGGCGTCGAGGTCGTGGATGAAGTCCATGCCCAGCGCAGTGACGGCAAGCGCCGGATAGTCGCGGGCGAGCGGCTCGGCCGCCGCAGCCAGCGGGGCGCCGGCGATGTCCATCACGACGAGATGCGTGGGCTGCAATGCGTCGAGCAGCCGGCGCACCTTGACGCAATCGCCGGCGCCCGGCTCGACGATGCCTTCCACCGCACCGATGGCGGCGGCGATTTCGGGCAGGCGGGTGGCCATCAAGGACTGCTCGGTGCGGCACACCGCATACTCGGGCTGCGCGCAGATCGCCTCGAACAGGCGGCAGCCGGCGTCGTCATAGAAATACTTGGGCGGGATGGATTTGGGGCTGGCTGCCAGCCCCGTCAGCACGTCGTCGCGCAGATCGTCGCGATCGACGGAAAGGTCGGTGTACGCGAACCCCACTCAGGCCACGATCGTCACGTCAATGCCGGGCTGCAGCCGGCCGATTTCCGTCGCCTGCGCAAAGCCGTGGCGGCGGAAGGCGTCCAGCACCGCGTCCCGGGCGTCGGACGTGCAGCTCACCAGCAGGCCGCCGCTGGTTTGCGGGTCGGTCAGCAGTGCACGTTGCCAGTCGGCGATGCCGGGCAGACGGGCTTCGCTCCCGTAGCTCGCCCAGTTGCGCTCGCTGGCGCCGGTGACGTGGCCCGCCTGCGCCAGGGCCGCCACGCCCGGCAGCAGGGGCAGCTGGGCGAGGTCGACCTGCGCGGCCACGTTCGAGGCGCGGGTGATTTCGAGCAGATGGCCGAGCAGGCCGAAGCCGGTGATGTCGGTCATCGCATGCACGCCGTCGATGGCGGCCAGATCGGCGCCGGGCGTATTGAGCTGGGTGGTGGCGGCGATCATCGCCGCATACTGGTCCGGGCTCAGCAGGCCTTTTTTCAGCGCCGCGCTGTAGATGCCCACGCCCAGCGGCTTGCCGAGGATGAGGTGGTCGCCGGCCTCGCCGCCGCTGTTCTGCTTGACGCGGCGCGGATCGACCACGCCGATGCCGACCAGGCCGTAGATCGGTTCTGGCGCGTCGATCGAATGCCCGCCGGCAATAGGGATGCCAGCGGCCTTGCAGACCGATTCGCCGCCAGCGAGGATCTGCCGGATGACGCTGTTGGGCAGCTTGCCGATCGGCATGCCGACGATGGCCAGCGCGAACAGCGGCTGCCCGCCCATGGCGTAGACGTCGGACAGCGCGTTGGTCGCGGCGATGCGGCCGAATTCGAACGGGTCATCGACAATGGGCATGAAGAAATCGGTGGTCGCGACGATCGCCTGCGTGTCGTTGAGCTTGTACACCGCGGCGTCGTCGCCGTGCTCGATACCGACCAACAGATCGGGAAACGCGGCGGACACATGCGAGGCGAAGGGCGTGTCGGACAGGATGTCGCGCAGCACCGAGGGGGCGATCTTGCAGCCACAGCCGCCACCGTGGGAGAACTGGGTCAGGCGGATGGGGGTGTCGAGTTGGGGGTCGCTCATTTTTTCAAATTCGCCCATCGTGAGAGTGGGCGCCTAGAATTCGGTTGGTCACTACACCTTTATATAACATGGCCTTTATATAACATGAAGCGGGCGCATCCCGTCAGCGCGTACAGCGCCGATACCCTCATCGACCGCCTTGCAGAGGCGCGCAGCCGCTTGCGTGCGCTGATCGAATGCCTGCCTGACGGCGGCTGGCTGGGGCCGCGCGCCGGGCATCTGAACCCGCCGTTGTGGGAGTACGGACATCTCGTCTGGTTCCAGGAGCGCTGGTGTGTGCGCGAACGTGTCGACGGCACGCGCGCTCCCAGCCTGCTGGCGGGCGCCGATGCCTTGTACGACTCCTCGACCGTGCCGCACGACACGCGCTGGGACCTGCCCCTGCTCGACCCTGCTGAAGTCGACGACTACGCGCGCCGGGTGGCCGATGCCGTAGCCGCCCGCCTGCGCAATGCATTTGACGGTGACATCGCCTACTTCGCCGAGCTGTGTCTGTATCACGAGCTGATGCACATCGAAGCCTGGTGGATGGCGTTTCAGGATCTGGGCTATGCGCCGCCCGTGTGGCCGCAAATGGGCGGCGTGCAGTCCGCGCCGCGGCAGGTGTTTGTCGAAGGCGAGGTGGTGCTGGGCAGCGGGGCCGATGAGGGGTTTATTTTCGACAATGAAAAATGGCGTCACACGGTGGCGGTGCCGGCATTCGACATCGACGCGATCCCAGTGACCGAGACGGCCTTCGCCGAATTCGTCGAGGCGGGCGGCTATCGGCAGCGTTCAGCGTGGTCGGACGCAGGCTGGGCCTGGCGCCAGACGCAGGACGCCCGCCATCCGCTGTACTGGCGACAGGCGGACGGCGGCTGGCAGGTGCGCCACTTCGACCGCTGGCTGCCGCTGGATTCCGAGACCCCGATGTTGCACGTGAACCGTTACGAGGCCGAGGCATTCGCCGCGTGGCAGGGCCGGCAATTGCCGACCGCTGCGCAGTGGCTGCGCGCGACCGGGCAGTCGGGATTTCAGTGGGGCAGGGCGTGGGAATGGCTGCGCGATCCGTTCGCGCCGTATCCGGGCTTTGCGCCCGATCCGTATCACGATTATTCCGAGCCCTGGTTCCACACCCACGGCGAATTGCGCGGCGGCGGGCCGGTCACTGACCCGCTGCTGAAACGTCCCCGCTTTCGCAATTTCTACCTGCCCGAGCGGCGCGATCCGTTCGCGGGCTTCCGCACCGTCAGTCCTGGATAGGACTTAGCCGCCGGTCATCGACATGAAGCGCAGGATCTTGTGCGGCGCCTCGCGGAATTCGTGGCGCTCGGGCTTGAGGTTGATGGCGTGGACAATCGCCGCTTCCAGTTCGGCGTCGCTGCAGCCGCCGCGCAGCAGCGGGCGGAATTCGAATTTCTCGTCCTGCCCCAGGCACATGTAGGCGGTGCCGTCGACTGCGATGCGCACGCGGTTGCAGGTTTCGCAGAAGTGCTGCGAGATGGGGGTGATGAAGCCGACGTTGAAGCGGCCGTCGGCCGTGCCGAGATAGCGCGCGGGGCCGGCGCCGGGCAGCGTGGTTTCGATCAGGTCGAACTGCCGGCGCAGGCGTTCCTTCACCGGCTGCAGGTCGAGGTATTCGGCGTTTTGCCCGGTACTCCCCATCGGCATCGATTCGATCAGCCGCAGCACGAAGCCGCGCTGCATGCAGAACGCAACCATCTCGTCGATCTCGTCGTCGTTGCTGCCGGCGAGCGCCACCATGTTGAGCTTGATCGGCGCAAAGCCCGCGTCCTGCGCGGCGGCGAGGCCGGCCATCACCTTGGCCAGCACGTCGCGGCCGTTGATCTTTTCCACCCGCGCCTGCTGTAGCGAATCCAGGCTGACGTTGAGCCGCGTCACGCCGGCGGCCTTCAAGGCCTCGGCATGCTTGTCGAGCTGGGTGGCATTGGTCGAGAGCGACAGGTCGTCGACGCCGGGCAGGGCGGCGATGCGCCCGGCGAGACCCGAAATGTCGCGCCGCAGCAGCGGTTCGCCGCCGGTCAGGCGGATGCGGCTGACGCCGAGCCGCGCGAAGGCACCGATCAGGCGTTCGATCTCGTCGAAATTGAGCCAGTGCTCGGGCTCCTCGAACCCCTTGAAGCCTTCCGGCATGCAGTAGCTGCAGCGCAGGTCGCAGCGGTCGGTCACCGACAGGCGCACGTAATCGATGCGGCGTCCGAACTGATCTTGAAGCGTGGCTGACATGATGGGTGAGGGGTGGATTGCCAGAGGGGGGTTATATATGGAAAAATATAACACAAGTCGGGATAACATCAATCAGACAGTCCGGAATTCATGACAGGATTTGAACTTGCGCTTTGGCTGATCCCTGCATTTTTTGCAGGCGCGCTGCTGTATGCCACCGTCGGCCATGGCGGCGCATCGGCTTATCTCGCGATCATGGCGCTGGTCGGCTTTGCGCCCGCCGAGATGAAGCCGGTCGCGCTGATGCTCAACGTCGTTGTCGCCGGCATCGGCACCTATAAATATGTGCGCGCAGGCTGCTTCGATGCACGCCTGCTGGGCTGGTTCGCGCTGTTCTCGCTGCCGATGGCGTACTGGGGCGGCGGCCTCAGCCTGCCTGACGCCTGGTTCAAGCCGGTCGTCGGCGTGGTGCTGCTGTTCGCCGCCTGGCGCATGCTGTCGCCCGCGATGGCGGTGCACGACAGCCAGGTCAAACGCGCGCCGCTCGCCGGCATTGCGCTGTCCGGCGGCGCGATGGGCTTCCTGTCGGGTCTCACCGGCGTCGGCGGCGGCATCTT
>CAZUVC010000048.1:0-23750 GCA_964623745.1 uncultured Thiobacillus sp.
CAGTTCAATCACTGCTATTACTTCAAATACTTCAGTCGCTCAACTCAAACTCACGACGCCAAATTAATAGCATCGCTTCATTCAAGTGTGAGCATTTATGCTAGTTGCTACCCCAACCGAAATCAGGACAGCTACCGCAACAACACCCACACCTATCGGCTGTAAATTGTTAAAGATCGTTCGAAAAAACCAGCGGCTTTCGCTGCAAGGCCGTTTCGAGAAGGTGCGCATTCTACAGAGCTCAAATCATCCGTCAACACTTTCGACCGATTAATTTCAAATAATTGTGACGCGGGCAAATTTGCGCTTGCCGACCTGCGCGACGACGGTCGTGCCGACAGGCACACTGACGCCCTTATCGGCCACGCGCTCGCCATCGAGCTTGACGCCGCCGCCGGCGATCTGGCGGATGGCGTCCGAGGTGCTGGGCACCAGCCCGGCCTGCTTCAGCAATTGCGGCACCGGCAGCGCGCCCGCGATACCGGGCAGGCTGATTTCCGGCATCTCGTCTGGCAGCGCGCCGCGCTGGAAGCGCGCCTCGAATTCGGCCAGCGCCTGGATGGCCGCGGCCGGACCGTGGAAACGCGCGACGATCTCCTGCGCAAACCGCACCTTGATGTCGCGCGGGTTGGCGCCTGCGGCAACCTGTTGCTTCCAGCCCTCGATGGTCGCGAGCGACTCGAACGACAGCAGCTGGATATAGCGCCACATCAAATCGTCGGAAACCGACATCAGCTTGCCGAAGATTTCCTGCGGCGGCTCGTTGATGCCGATGTAGTTGCCGAGCGACTTCGACATCTTGTTGACGCCATCCATGCCTTCCAGCAAGGGCATGGTGAGGATGCACTGTGCGGGCTGGCCGTGATGCTTTTGCAGTTCACGCCCCATCAGCAGGTTGAATTTCTGGTCGGTACCGCCGAGTTCGACATCGGCCTTCAGCTCAACCGAGTCGTAGCCCTGGATCAGCGGGTACAGGAATTCGTGGATCGCGATCGGCTGCTGACTGGTGTAGCGCTTGTGAAAGTCGTCCCGCTCCAGCATCCGCGCCACCGTATGGGTCGCCGCCAGACGGATCATCCCGACCGAGCCGAGCTTTTCCATCCATTCCGAGTTGAAGCGCACCTCGGTCAGCGCCGGGTCGAGGATCTTGAACACCTGTTCCTGATAGGTTTTGGCGTTTTCCGCCACCGCCTCGCGGGTCAGCGGCGGACGCGTGGTGTTTTTGCCGGTAGGATCGCCGATCATGCCGGTAAAATCGCCGATCAGGAAAATCACCCGGTGTCCCAGCACCTGGAACTGGCGCAGTTTGTTCAGCAACACGGTATGGCCCAGGTGTAGATCCGGGGCGGTCGGGTCGAATCCAGCCTTGATCCGCAAGGGGCGGCCCGTTTTCAATTTCTCGACCAATTCGGCCTCGACCAGCAGCTCGTCGGCTCCACGCTTGATTTCCTGCAAGGCGTCCTGCATCAAATTCCTCTCTGCGGCCGGTCAAGTTTGTCCGAAACTGGCCGTAAAACATGAATATCGTCTCATCCCATGCATACAAGCTGCTGTTTGGATTGAGAAATTCTTCGGGGGCATTTGTGGTAGACTCCCCCCTCGTCTACAGAAGGGAAACGGTCCATGCCGCTCACCAAACTGAGAATCTTAACCGATCGCCTGACCGGAGCGGAACGCCGCTTCAGCCTGCGCACTCTGGTTGCTCTCTCCAGCCTGCCGCTTTTTGGCGTCGTCGCCGCGTTTGGCTTGGCCCCCGACACCAATCCGCTCGACATCACCCCGCAGACCATTACCGAAGCCATCACCCTGCCGACCCTGACCGGTTACGGCAACGAAGGCAGTTTTGAACGTGAAAGCCTGATCCAGTCCGGCGACACGCTGGCCACCGCGCTGTCGCGCCTGAAGATCGACGACCTGGAAATCCAGCGCCTGCTGGCCACCGAAGCAGTTCGTCAGATGGCTTCCAGCATCCGTGCGGGCCGGCGTATCCAGGCCACGACCACTCAGGATGGGCAGTTGCTGACCATCCGTTTCGACCGCGGCGACGCCCCTGCCCTGATGGTCAACCGCCAGGGTGACGGCTTTGTCACCTCGGAAAGCGAGGATGTACTCGAATCGCGCGTGGTGATGCGTTCCGGACGCATTCTGTCGTCGCTGTATGGCGCCACCGACAGCGCAGGCATCCCCGACAAGATCGCAAACCAGATGGCCGAAACCTTTTCGACCAGCATGGACTTCCGCGAGGACCTGCGCCGCGGCGACACCTTCTCTGTGATCTACACGGTCAGCTACCGCAACGGCGAGCCCATTGCCGCCGGCAAACTGCTGGCTGCCGAGTTCGTCAACGCCGGCAAGCCACACCGCGCCATCCTGTACCGCGACCCGTTCGGCCGCGAGGACTATTACACGCCCGAGGGTGAATCGCTCAAGCGCGGTTTCCTGCGCTCGCCGCTCGAATTCTCGCGTGTCACTTCCAGCTTCAGCAACTCGCGCAAGCACCCGGTTTACGGCTTCCACCGCGCCCACACCGGCGTCGACTTCGGCGCCCCCACCGGCACCCGGGTCAAGGCCACTGGCGACGCCACCGTGACCTTTGCCGGCCGTCGCGGCGGCTACGGCAATCTCGTCATCCTGCGTCATCCCAACGGTTTCGAAACCTACTACGCCCACCTGAGCGCGTTCGCATCCGGGATCCGCGCCGGCCGTGCGGTCAGCCAGGGCCAGGTCATCGCTTATGTCGGCTCGACCGGCGCCTCCACCGGCCCGCATCTGCACTATGAAATTCGTATTGCCGGCAAACCGCAGAACCCGATGGCCATCAAGTTGCCTGGTTCGCCTCCGCTGGTTGCCGAACAGCGCGCACGTTTTCTTGAGCAGACTGCCGACTGGTCCGACAAGCTGGCCCTGCTGCGCGGCACCAATCTCGCCGCGCTCGATTGAGCGCAGCTTCCCCACATGAGGCCGAGCGTTATGTCGGCCTCATGTCCGGCACCAGCCTCGACGGCGTCGATGCCGCCTTCGCCGAAATAGGCCCAGACGGCCAGACGCGACTGCTTCAAACCCATTACCTGCCCTACCCGGACAGCTTGCGCGCCCAATTGCTGGCGCTGCATGCGCCGCAGCCTGACGAAATCCATCTGGCCGCCTGTGCCAGCAACACGCTGGCACACCTGTATGCCGAGGCGGTCCATGCCCTGCTCGACGGCATTGCGCCCGGCAGCGTGCGCGCAATCGGCTGCCACGGTCAGACCCTGCGCCATCGCCCCGCAGACGGCTACACGCTGCAGATCGGCAATGCCGCCCTGCTGGCCGAACTCACCGGCATCACGGTTGTCGCCGATTTCCGCAGCCGCGACATTGCCGCGGGCGGCCAGGGTGCGCCGCTGGTGCCCGGCTTCCACGCCCGCGCGCTGCGACATCCGGACCACCACCGCGTAATCGCCAATATCGGCGGCATTGCCAACGTCACCGATTTGCCGCCCGGTGGCCCGGTACGCGGCTGGGACACCGGCCCCGGCAACATGCTGCTGGATGCGTGGGTCCAGCGGCATCGCAACGCCCGCTACGACCGCGATGGTGCCTGGGCGGCGAGCGGATGCATTCACCCCGGCCTGCTGACTGTGCTGATGCAGCACCCCTATCTGCAAGGCCCACCACCCAAAAGCGGCGGACGCGAGCAGTTCAACCTGGGCTGGCTCGACGCCACGCTCGACAACCTGAATCAAGCCATCGACCCCGCCGACGTGCAGGCCACGCTGCTCGAATTCACTGCGCTCAGTCTTGCCGATGCGGTGAAACGCGAATGCGCCGGCGTTCAGGAGCTCTACGTATGCGGCGGCGGCGCCCATAACGGTGCGCTGATGCAACGCATCACAGCGCATCTGCCTGATGTCGAGGTGGCAACCACCGCTGCGCTGGGCATGGATCCGGACTGGGTGGAAGCGCTTGCCTTTGCCTGGCTGGCCCGGCAGGCAGTGCATCACGAGGCGGGCAATCTGCCGGCGGTGACCGGCGCGCGCGGCGAACGCATCCTGGGGGCGATTTATCCGGCTTGATAGCCGCGCCGGAAACAAAAACGCGGCCGAAGCCGCGGTGTTGCCCTTATCAAAAACGCGGCCGCGCCCGGGGTGTTCTATTGTAAAAACGCGCCCGCGGCCGCTTTTTTTATTGCGCGAGTACGTGCTTACGCCGAGAACGACGAGCCGCAACCGCAGGTGGTGGTGGCGTTCGGGTTCTTGATGACGAACTGCGCGCCTTCCAGGCCTTCCGAGTAATCGATTTCCGCGCCGACCAGGTACTGGAAGCTCATCGAATCGACCAGCAGGGTCACGCCGTTTTTCACCATCACGGTGTCGTCGGCATTCTGCGCTTCATCAAACGTGAAGCCGTACTGGAAGCCGGAACAGCCGCCGCCGGACACGAACACGCGCAGTTTCAGGTCGGGGTTGCCTTCTTCGTCGATCAGGTTTTTGACTTTGCTGGCTGCGCTGTCGGTGAAGATCAGCGGGACTTCCATTTCGGTTGCTGCATTCATGGTCATGCTCCTTGAAAACGTGTGTGGTGATTATCCGCATCACCCGGCTTGCGTCAAGCAAAGACCCTGTTTGGGCCTCGGAGTTCCGCCGCTTAAGGCAGCATGCCGATGTCGGCCAGCGCCGTGTCTTCGGGCAGGTCAAACAGGATATTCATGTTCTGCACCGCCTGCCCCGCCGCGCCCTTGACCAGGTTGTCGATCACCGACAGCACCACCACGGTGTCGCCGCCTTGCGGCCGGTGTACCGCAATGCGGCAGACGTTGGCGCCGCGTACCGAGCGGGTTTCCGGGTGGCTGCCGGCGGGCAGCACGTCGACGAACGCCTCGCCCGCATAGCGCTTCTCGAACAGCGCCTGCAGGTCGATGTCAGCGCTGACTTTTGCGTACAGCGTGGCATGGATGCCCCGGATCAGCGGCGTCAGGTGGGGCACGAAGGTGAAGTCCACCGGCTTGCCGGCGAAGCCGTCCAGGCCCTGCTTGATTTCCGGCCAGTGGCGGTGGCCGGCAACGGCGTAGGCCTTGAAGTTGTCCGCCGCCTCGGCAAACAGGATATGGGTTTCCGGCTTGCGGCCGGCACCCGATACGCCCGACTTGGCGTCCGCCACCAGAAAGCCGGTATTGACCGCACCGGACTCCAGCAGCGGCAGAAAACCGAGCTGTACCGCCGTGGGGTAGCAGCCCGGGTTGGCGATCAGCCGTGCACCCTTGATCGCGGCACGGTTGATCTCCGGCAGGCCATATACGGCTTCTGCCACCAGGTCGGGGCAGGCGTGTTCCATCTTGTACCACTTCTCCCACACCGCGATGTCCTTGATGCGGAAGTCCGCCGCCAGGTCGATCACCTTGACGCCGGCGTCGAGCAGCGCGCGGGTCTGCTGCATCGCCACGCCGTTGGGGGTGGCGAAGAACACCACGTCGCAGTGTTCCAGGCCGGCTTCCTCAGGCGTGGAAAACGCCAGCTTCACGCGGCCACGCAGGTTGGGGAACATCTCGGCCACCGGCATGCCTGCTTCCTTGCGCGAGGTGATCGCCTTCAATTCCACCTGCGGGTGGCGCGCCAGCAGGCGCAGCAATTCGACCCCGGTGTAGCCCGTGCCGCCGACGATACCGACTTTGATCATGGTGTGAATCCTTGCAATGAATGACTGAATTGTAAGACAGCCATGCGTTCAGATATAAAAAAAGCCGCCCTGAATCGGACGGCTTTTTTCGGCACAAGCGGATTAGCGCTTGGAGAACTGCTTGCGGCGACGCGCCTTGTGGAAACCGACTTTTTTCCGTTCGACTTCGCGGGCATCGCGGGTCACCAGACCGGCGGCCTTCAGCGCGGGCTTCAGCTCGGGCGAAAACTCGATCAGCGCGCGGGTGATGCCGTGGCGCACCGCACCGGCCTGGCCGGATTCACCGCCGCCTGCCACGTTGACCATGATGTCGAACGTGTTCAGGTTGTCGGTCAGTACCAGCGGCTGGCGCACGACCATGCGGCCGGTTTCGCGCGAGAAATAGTCGTCCACCGGCTTTTCGTTGACGACGATCTTGCCGCTGCCCGCCTTGATGAACACGCGCGCAACCGATTCCTTGCGGCGACCCGTACCGTAGTTGTAGTTACCGATCATGATGCAGCCTTAACGTTGAGTTCGAGGGGCTGGGGCTGTTGAGCCTCATGCGGATGGTCCGCGCCCGCGTAGATTTTCATTTTCTTGATCATGGCGTAGCCGAGCGGGCCCTTGGGTAGCATGCCCTTGACCGCCTTCTCCAGCGCACGGCCGGGGAAGCGCTCCTGCATCTTGTCGAAGTTGGTTTCGTAGATGCCGCCGGGATAGCCAGAGTGGCGATAGTATTTCTTGTCGAGGCCCTTGTTGCCGGTCACGACCATCTTGCTGGCGTTGACCACCACGATGTAATCGCCGGTGTCGACGTGGGGCGTGAACTCCGGCTTATGCTTGCCGCGCAGGCGGCGTGCAATCTCGGAAGCCAGGCGGCCCAGCACTTTGTTATCGGCATCAACCACGAACCAGTCGCGTTTGACTTCATGCCCTTTAGCGGAAAACGTTTTCATGACCCAACCTCTACACAGAGGACAATCTCGGAAAGCCGGGCATTTTAACTGCGCACCCCGCACAAAGTCAAACACTGCTTGCGCCCGCCCGCAATGACGTTGGCGGCCCCTGCACGGCAGTCGGGTTTGCCGCGCAATGGCCACAAAGCAAGGTTTGGGCAGGCCCGGCCGGACAGCATACAATCCCCGCCATGACCGCCTGGCTTGCCACCAACCTCATCGCCGCCGCCCTGCTGCCTCCGCTGGCGCTGGTGATCCTGCTGGTCGCCGGGCTCTTTTTTCATCGTCGCCGCCCACGCCTGTCCATGTCGCTGATCCTGCTGTCCACCACCGCGCTGTATGCCCTCTCCACCCCCTGGGTCGGCGGCCTGCTGCTGAAAACCCTGGAAATCAGCACGCCGGCCAGCCCCGACACACTGCAGGGCGCCCATGCCATCGTCGTCCTCGGCGGCGGCCGGCGGGTGGACTCGGCCGAATACGGCAGCGACACGCTCAACGGCATCAGCCTGGAACGCCTGCGTTACGCCGCGTTCCTCCATCGCGCCAGCGCGCTGCCGATCCTCGCCACCGGCGGCAAGCCCGGCGGCGGCGAGCTTGCCGAAGGCCGCATCATGCAGCACGTCCTGCAGACCGAATACGGCCTGACCACCCGCTGGATCGAAGACGCTTCACTCACCACCTGGGAAAACGCCCGATTGTCCGCAGCATCGCTCAAACAGGCGGGCGTCCAGCGCATCGTGCTGGTCACCCACGCCTGGCACCTGCGCCGCGCCGTCCCCCAGTTCGAGGCTCAGGGACTCGACGTCATCCCCGCCGGCATCCAATTTTCCAGCACCCGGCTCGACTCCATCCTCGACGTCCTGCCCACGCCCGCCGGCTTGCGCGACAGCACCTTTGCCCTGCACGAATGGCTGGGCATTCTGTGGTACAAACTCCGCTCGATTTTTGCCTGAAGGAAGCCCATGAAAGCCCGCGTCAAACTCATCGAAGGCGTCAGCTTCGTCGGCCAGAGCGAATCCGGCCACAGCGTCGTCATGGACGGCGCGCCCGAATCCGGCGGCAAGAACCTCGGCGTACGCCCGATGGAAATGCTGCTGATGGGACTGGGCGGCTGCTCCGCGTTCGACGTCGTCCTGATCCTGCGCAAAAGCCGCCAGCAGATCACCGACTGCGTCGCCGACCTCAGCGCCGAACGGGCCGACAGCGACCCCAAGGTGTTCACCAAAATCCACGTCCACTTCACCGTCACCGGCAAAGCACTCGACCCCAAACGCGTCGAACAGGCGGTCAAGCTCTCCGCCGAAAAATACTGCTCGGCCTCGATCATGATCGGCAAGACGGCCGTCATTACGCACGATTTCGAGATTCATGAAGCGTGACTGGATCGAGGCCTACTTCGCGCTCCCGCACCTGGCGCTCCGCGCCCACCGAGTCGCCGCTCGCCCAGCATCATGCTCGGCAAGACGGCCGAGATCACGCATGAATTCGAAGTGGTGGAAGGCTGAAAACAAACGGGCGCCCAAGGGCGCCCGTTTACATTTGAGAGAAGCGTCTCAGGCCGCGATTTGCTCAAATGAGAATTGCGGAATATCTGTGCGATCCCGCGCATGCTCCACGGTGATGCCACAAATATTGCCCTCCGCATCCAGTTCCAGCAGGGTGTTTTCGTCCAGATCCCGGCTTTCGCTTACGGCTGTTGACTTGAATTCGATATAAAGCGTATCGGTGTCCTGAAAGTATTTAATCTTCATGGCACAAACCTCCGATCAAAAAATGCGTTGTGCACGGTTTCCCTATCCGGCAGCAGGATCACACGCAAATACCTGCCCTCTACTTCTGGAACGGCGGCCCAAAGGCGAATACGACCATCGGTCTGGACCGCTTCCCGTTCCGGGTGGTCTATCACACGCTGAATCCATTCCAGCTTAATCGAGGCCCGATCCGGCCGCTGCCGCATGAACTTGAAATACTGGGTAAATTTCACATGGGCAGTGTAGCAAACAAGCGATTAGACCGTAGCTCCATGACTTTAAAGAGACACTACCACGCGCCAATGTACTGATGTTGGTGGTCGAACACGGCAAGCAGCGGTCAAGCTCTCCGCCGAAAAATACTGCTCGGGTTCGATCATGCTCGGCAATACGGCCGAGATCACGCATGACTTCGAGGTGGTGAAAGGCTGAATAAAAATGGGCGCCCGAGGCGCCCGCTTGCTTGCTGTCAAAGCCGCGCGCTTGCGCAGGCCTCACCGATAGACCTCGCGGCGGTTTCCGATCCGCAGCACCCGGACAACAATGCGACGATCCTGGATATCGCAGATGATTCGCCAATCGCCCACTCGGTATTTCCAATAATTTCCCAGCTTCGCCCCCGATAGCGCTTCCCCGATGTCTCTCGGATTGTCCAGCGTCGCGACCCGCGTCTTCAAAAAGCCGACCAGGCGTTGCTGAACCGGACGATCCAGTTTTTTCAGGTCCTTGACAGCCTCCGGATCGAACTCGACCTCAAAGGCCAAGCTCACGCTCCACGTCCGCGAGCGGAATCGTGTTGCGGTTCATGCGCGCACGCGCTTCCGCCAGATAGTAGTCTTCAAGATCGTCGATGTACTCCAGGATCGCCTCGCGAGCAAGCGTGGATTTGGCGCGCCCCGTCTCCTGCGCCAGCGCGTTCAAACGGACCTCAATCGATTCGGGCAAGCGGATAGCCAACATGCTGTACTCCCATGGCTCACAATTGTCATACAAGTATAACGGATTCGGTGTGGATCGCCACACTCGAAGGCGGTGAAGTTTACTGGCGGACAAATGCAGGCTGGCTCGCATCTACTCAGCAAGACGGCCGACATCACACATGACTTCGAGGTGGCGGAAGGTTGATCTCATGTAATAACAGGCGCCTTGCGGAGCCTGTTATTAAAAAAAGCGGGCACCCGAAGGTGCCCGCTTTCAATCACTCGTTTTAAATCAGCCAAGGCTGAATCAGAACTTGTGGATCACGCCGAGCGAGAATGCATCGGGATCCTGACCTGCAGCGATGCTCAGGTTGTCGCCGTGGCCGCCACCGCTCATGACGGAGAATGCCGCGCCAGAGTCGTTCTTGGTCTTGGCGTAAGCAACATAAACCTGGGTACGCTTGCTCAGGTTGTAGTCATAGCCGACTGCGAACATCTTGGCGCCGGTTTCTGCAACAGAGCCGTCTTCATCGCTGGCCTTGTAGTACTGGGCCTTGATTTCGCCGTTGCCCAGCTTGTAGCCTGCGCCCACGCCCCACACATCGCGGTCAGCACCGCTGACACCACGCTGGTCTTCCGACTTGGAGTACAGAGCCACCAGCTTCAGATCACCCATGTTGAAGCCTGCACCCAGACGCCAGTTGCTCTCGTCTCCGGTACCGCCCACCAGGTTGTTTTGCTGGTAGCTGGCGCCCACGAACAACGGGCCGTTTGCGTAGTTGACACCGAGGCTGTAGGCGTCGGTGTCATTGGTGGTCGTAACGCCAGCACTGTCGAAGTTGGTCGAGTAGTGCGCGGAAGCCGAGAGGCCGCTGAACGAAGGCGTGTCGTAGCGGATGCCGTTATCGAAACGCTCTTCCCAGGAGTTACCGCTAGCACCAGTAGTACCGTTGAAACGCAAGAAGTTGCGGGAGTCGCCGATCTTGTTGTTGAACAGGTCGAGCTTGCGGCTGAGCTGCTTGGTCGGGGTGTCGAAATAGCCCAGACGGGCGGTACCGAAGGCGCCTTTCAAACCGACAAAGGTGTCGCGCGCGGTGGTGAAGGAAGAACCGCGGCGCTCGCCACCCAGGGTGGTTTCGATTTGCCAGATTGCGCTCAGACCGCCGCCCAGATCTTCAGCGCCCTTGAAGCCCAGACTGGAAGCGTTGGAGGACACGTTGGTGGCGCTGTCGGTGCCATCGTCCAGTACGTCGACGGACATGTGGATGTTACCGTAGACATCAACGTTGGCGGTGGCAGCGAATGCCGGGGCAGCGAAAGCGGATACGATCGCTGCTGCGAGGATTTTCTTCATCATCTGTTTATCTCCTTGGATTGGAATAAAAGCTTGTTCAAGCTCTGCAGAGCTGTCCTGCACAGACTGAATGCCTGGGGACGAGGTCGATTATCCTCACGCAAGACCCGCCAGCAAGAAAAGCTGTTGTTTTTTCTGCCACGAAGGGTGAAAAGTGTTGTTTTGTTGCACACGCACAACACGCCAGGGGTAGTTCGCGCGTCTGCGGGCGCGCCGCAACGCGGCCGGTGGTCGAGCCGGACCCCGGTATCATCGGACCTTCTAGCGCTTCAGGCGCTATAGATAGAGTGCAGCACATCTCATTCAAGGAGGCGCCATGCGCTGGGAACGTGGACGACGCAGTGACAACATCGAAGACCGGCGCGGCATGCGGGTGGGGGCGCGCGGCTTGGCCGGGGGCGGCATCGGGGCGATCGTGCTGGCGCTGGTGGCGATGTATTTCGGGGTGGACCCGTCGGTGGTGCTGAACCAGGTGGTCAATCAGACGCCGACGCAGGCGGAACAGCAGGCCACGTTCAGCCCGGAAGAGGAACGGCTGAAGGAATTCGTGTCGGTGGTGCTGGCGGATACCGAAGACGTGTGGGGCACACTGTTCCAGGGCTCGGGGCAGGCCTACCAGCAGCCGACACTGGTGCTGTTTTCCGGCGCGGTGGAGTCGGCCTGCGGCTTTGCCGAGGCGGCGGTGGGGCCGTTTTATTGCCCGGCGGACCAGAAGCTGTATCTGGACATGCGCTTCTTCAACGATCTGGCGCAGCGCCACGACGCGCCGGGCGATTTTGCGCAGGCCTACGTGGTGGCGCATGAGGTGGGCCACCACGTGCAGACGCTGCTGGGCATTTCGAAGCAGGTCCACGCGGCGCGCAGCCGGGCCGGCGAAGTCGAGGGCAACGCGCTGCAGGTGAAGATGGAGCTGCAGGCCGACTGCTTTGCCGGCGTATGGGCGCACCACGCTCACAAGGCGCGGCAGATCCTGGAGCCGGGGGACACCGAAGAGGCGCTGGCGGCCGCGGCCGGTGTGGGCGACGACCGGCTACAGAAACAGGCGCGCGGCCACGTGGTGCCGGATTCCTTCACCCACGGCTCGTCGGCGCAGCGCATGCGCTGGTTCAGCCACGGCCTGCAGGGCGGCGACCCGGGGCAGTGCGACACCTTCAAGGCGGCGCGGTTGTAGACAGGGTCATTCACATCCTGGGTTGAGTGGACGCGTAGCCATGCGTGAGGGCCGACGCTGGTTTTTCGGTGTCAGGTACGCGGGCTCTCTAGCCAGGCCACGCGACTTATCAGGCGTCCCCGGCTCCTGGCGACCCTGTCCGCGCAGTGTGAAACATGCGCAGAATAGGCTACCTCTTACTCCAGGTTGCGTAGCGCGGAGCGCAGCCACTTAACCCGCATATTTTTTCAGCAGGTCCCCCATGTGGGACGGCTTCGCGAACCCCCCCGGTCTGCTTCCTCGATTGCCCGTTCGATTTCTCCCACCTGCCAGCCTTCCAGGTCGAGGTAGCGGACGATGGCTTCTTCTGCCAGGCACGATTGGGAGCGATGGGTGGCTTGCGCCAGCTTATCGAGCTTTGCCTGGGTCTCTTCAGGCGCGCATAAGATTAGATCTGCCGTGGCCATCAAATGCTCCAGCGTGAGGATGTATACACTCGCAGCCTAGCACCCCTCACGCCCAGCGCCCCGCCCCGGACAGCCCCACCATCAGCCGCACGCCGCCATACGCCAGCCACGACAACATGCGCTGCGGCCACGGGCGGCGCTGCCAGTCGGCAGGGTCGAGCGCGGTGGATTGAGCGATGGCCTGCTGCAGGCGCTGCTGCAAATCGTGGGCAAATGCCGCGTCGTCGACCACGATGTTGGCCTCGCGCGCGAGCAGCAGGCTGAAGGGGTCGATATTGCTGGAACCGACGGTGGCCCAGTGGCCGTCGAACACGGCGACCTTGGCGTGGAGCTCGCTTACCTGGTATTCGTAGAGGTGGATGCCGGCAGCAAGCAGGTCGCGATAAAGCGCGCGCGCAGCGGTCTGGAAAAACGGGTGGTCGGTATGGCCCTGCACCAAGAGGTGCACCCGCACGCCGCGCGCGGCGGCTTTTTTCAGCAGCGTGCGGAAACGGCGACCGGGCAGAAAATAGGCATTGGCAATGTAGATGTCGTCGCGCGCCAGCGCAAGCGCCGCGAGGTAGACCCGCTCGATATCGCGGCGGTGGGCGAAGTTGTCGCGCACCACGAAGGCGGCGCGGGTGCGGCCGTCGGTGGGCCAGTTGGGTTCGATGGGCACCTGCTGCCGGTCGGGCCGGGGCTGCAACTGCGTCAGGGCAACCAGCCGCCACAGGCGACGGGCACTGAAATGCATGCTGGCCAGCAGCGGACCCTGCACCTCGACGCTGAAATCGAGCCGGGGCGCGTCGAGGTGCACCGGCTCGTGGTCGTCGATCAGGTTCATGCCGCCGACGAAGGCGATCCGCGCATCGATGACCGCCAGCTTGCGGTGCAGCCGCCGTAGGCTGCGCGGGTTGGAGCGCCATCCCCGGCCCACCAGCGGACGATAGAACAGCACGCTGACCCCCGCCGCCCGCAGCGCGGCCAGCCAGTCGGCGGGCAGCGTGTCCGCCGAGCCCACGCCATCGATCAGCAGCCGCACCTGCACGCCGCGGCCGGCGGCGCGCATGAGCGCGTCGCGCACGCGTTCGGCGCTGGGGTCGGCGTTGAAGATATAGGTTTCGAGATGGACTTCGGCGTGCGCCGCGTCGATGGCGGCAATCAGCGCGGGGAAAAAGTCGGCGCCGTTTTGCAGCAGCCGCAGCCGGTTGCCGGGAACCAGCTCGACGCCGCTGAAAAACAAGCTACGCCAGCGTTTGCGCGCGGCCATCAGGTCGGGCTGAGTTTGGCGCTCAACGCGGCGTGGTCGGATATGCGGTGCCAGGCGTTGCCGGTGTGGACGTGCGCGGCCTCGATGCTGAAGCGCCGCACATAGATGCGGTCGAGCTGGAACATCGGCATGAAGGACGGATAGCTGCGTGCGGACCGGCCATGGTGCGTCTCGAACACTTCGGACAGGCCCAGCTCGTCCTCGAAATAGCGGCCGACGCGCACCCGCCAGTCGTTGAAGTCGCCGGCCAGGATCAGCGGCGCATTGTCCGGCACCATCTTGCGCACGCGCGCGACGATCATCGCCAGCTGGCGCTTGCGCCCGCCTTCGTTCAGCGCAAGGTGCACGTTGATGCAGTGCACCGGGGTGGCCATGCCTGGCACCTCGATTTCGCAGTGCAGCATGCCCCGGCTCTCGTAGGCATGGGAGGAGATGTCCTCATTTTCCCACGACAGGATCTTGTGGCGCGACAGGATGGCGTTGCCGTGGTGGCCGGTGTCGTAGACGCAGTTCTTGCCATAGGCAAAGTCGGTGTAGATGTGCCCTGCCAGGAACTCGGTCTGCGGCCGCCCCGGCCAGTGCTGGAAACGGCTGGCGCGCTGACCGTGGCAGCCCTGCACTTCCTGCAGGAAGACGATATCGGTGCCGAGCGTGCCGAGGCGGTCACGCAGTTCGTGCACGGTCAGCCGCCGGTTGAATTGCGACAGGCCTTTATGGATGTTGTAACTGGCGACGTGCAGCGGAGAGGTCATCGGGTCATTATATGCGTGCGGGGAGCAGCCGGATGGCCGCTGCATTGCTGGGAGAAAAGCACCGCGCAGCCGCGGTTTCCCACGGCAGCCATTCGTAGCGCAGGTGCTCGCGCGGCGCGAGTATGACCGGCTGTGGCACGGGGAGTTGCAGGCCAAACACGTGCTCGGTGTTGTGGGTTACGCCGGGCGCGTAGCGGTGGCGCCAGCGCTCATAAATTTCGTAGCGGGTTTCGATGTCCCAGGGGGTGAGTTCGAAGGCCGTAGCGTCGAGCCCGGTTTCTTCGCGCACTTCGCGGATCGCGGTCTCGAGCAGCGTTTCGCCGGCATCCTGCGAGCCGGTGACCGACTGCCAGAAGCCCGGCGCGTCGGCGCGCTCCATCAGCAGCACCTGGCCGTCTGCCGTGTGGATCACCACCAGGACGGAAACCGGAATCTTGTGGCGGGTCACGCGATGCGGGCGTTGAGCGGGCTGCCCGTGGTCATGATCGCGATCAGGCGGTCGATGTTGGGATGCTTGCCGGGATGCAGGCTGGCATCCTCGGTGTGCTCGGCGAAAATCGCCAGCCCCTCAGCGGCGGCCTCAACGTTGATTGCGCCGTATTGCTGCGCGAGATGGGCATACACCCGGAACGAGCCGGCGGTGCCGGGCGCGTTGGCGATCGTCGCCACCTCGGCGCCGGCGGCGTCGGTGAGAATCAGTTTTTCACCGGCGAATTCGGGCAGGGTTTTCAGGGTGTCGGCGAATTTCATGCCGCCTTGTCCGCTGCCGGCGCATTGCGCAAACGAATATGCAGTTCGCGCAGCTGCTTGTCGTCGACCACGTTGGGTGCATTGGTCATCAGGCAGGAGGCGCGCTGCGTCTTGGGGAAGGCGATGACGTCGCGGATCGACTCGGCGCCGGTCATCAGGGTGACCAGGCGATCGAGGCCAAACGCCAGGCCGCCGTGGGGCGGTGCGCCGTACTGCAGGGCGTCGAGCAGGAAGCCGAATTTCTCGCGGCGCTCTTCCTCGCCGATGTTCAATGCGGCAAACACTTTTTCTTGCACGTTTTGCTGGTGGATACGCACCGAGCCGCCGCCGACTTCCCAGCCGTTCAGCACCATGTCGTAGGCCTTGGAGAGACACTTGCCGGGATCGGTGGCGAGCCAGTCTTCATGGCCGTCCTTGGGCGCGGTGAAGGGGTGGTGCAGCGCGTCCCAGCGGTTCTCGTCCTCGTTGTATTCGAACATCGGGAAATCGACCACCCACAACGGCGCCCAGGCGCGGCCGTCGACGTGGCCTTTCTCGTGGCCGATCTTGAGGCGCAGCGCACCAAGGGCGTCGTTCACCACCTTGGCACGGTCGGCACCAAAGAAGATCAGGTCGCCGTTTTGCGCGCCAGTGCGTTCGATCACCGCAGCGAGCGCGGCTTCGGAAAGGTTCTTGACGATGGGCGACTGCAGGCCGGATTCGTTCAGCTGCGTGATGTCGTTGACCTTGATGTAGGCGAGACCCTTGGCGCCGTAGATTTTCACGAATTCTGTATAGCCGTCGATCTCGCCGCGGCTCAAGCTGGCGCCGCCGGGGATGCGGAGTGCAGCAACGCGGCCTTTAGGATCGTTGGCCGGGCCCGAGAAAACCTTGAACGCGACCTCCTTCATGACGTCGCCGACGTCGACGATTTCCAGCGTCACCCGCATGTCGGGCTTGTCGGAACCGTATTTGTTCATCGCCTCGGCGTAGGTCATGCGCTGGAAGGCGGCGGGCAGGTCGATGCCCTGCGCCTTCTGCATCATGTCGCGGATCATGCCCTCGACCAGGTTCATGATTGCTTCCTCGCCCATGAACGAGGTTTCCAGGTCGACCTGGGTGAATTCGGGCTGGCGGTCGGCGCGCAGGTCTTCGTCGCGGAAGCACTTGGTGATCTGGAAGTAGCGGTCGACGCCCGAGACCATCAGGAGCTGCTTGAAGAGCTGTGGCGACTGCGGCAGCGCGTAGAACATGCCGTCGTGCACGCGGGAGGGCACCAGGTAGTCGCGCGCGCCTTCCGGCGTGGAACGCGTCAGCATCGGCGTTTCGACTTCCATGAAGCCGTGCGTGTCGAGGTAGTCGCGCATCAGTTTCGACACGCGATAACGCAGGCGCAGATTCTTTTGCATCGGCTCGCGGCGCAGGTCGAGGTAGCGGTACTGCAGGCGGATGTTCTCGTTGATGGTGTCGTCGTCGATCTGGAACGGCGGCGTCAGCGAGGGGTTCAGCACTTCCAGCTTTTTGGTCAGCATCTCGACCATGCCGGTCGCCATATTGGGGTTTTCGGTGCCGGCGGGGCGCGGCCGCACCAGGCCCTCAATCTTCAGCACGAATTCGGAACGCACGTCCTCGGCCAGCTTGAAGGCCTCCGGGGTGTCGGGGTCGATCACCACCTGCATCATGCCTTCGCGGTCGCGCAGGTCGATGAAGATGACGCCGCCGTGGTCGCGCCGGCGATGGGCCCAGCCGCACAGGGTCACGGTGTTGCCGATGTCGGCGGCGGTGACGGCACCGCAGTAATGAGTACGCATGGTCTTCCTAATCAATTACAGGGACGCGCCTGATTCGAGGCGACGTCCATCAAAACGGTGTGCTTGCAGCGGAAACAAAGAAGCGGACGGCTTACACCGCCCGCTTCCCCATCATGTCGCGGTCCTCAGGGGCAGGCCGGACAGGCGCCCGTGCCGCAGGCGGGCGACGGCGCGTCAGGCTTGGCCTCGGCCGGCTTGCTGCCGCCGCCCTTGAAGTCGGTGGCGTACCAGCCGGTGCCTTTCAGGGCAAAGCCGGGCGCCGTCAGCTGCTTGGCGTAATCGGCCTTGCCGCACGCCGGGCACACCGAGAGCGGCGCATCGGACACTTTCTGCATTTCGTCCTGGGCATGGCCGCAGGACGCACATTTGTAGGCATAAATCGGCATGGTTCGCTCCGATAAATCAATAAGTTACGGGATTATAACCTTTGCGGGCGCAAATGCCCACGGGCGCAGCGGGAATCTGGCGCCGACCGGCCCCGGTTTCAAGCCCCCTACCAGGCGACGCTGAGACTGCCGTAGACGCGCCGGCTGAAGACGTTGGTGTCGCGAAACTCCTGGTAATCGCGCCCCAGGTTCTGCCCGACCAGCGCGGCATCGAGTTCATAGCCCTGCCACTTCCAGCGCCGCGCCAGGCGCAGGTCGACGCGGGTGTATGCCTCGGTCAGGTCCCCTTCGGTTAACCATTTCATCGCGTCGGTGCGCCAGACCCCGAGACTTGTCTCCCAGCCCCTGTCCAGACGGTAGCTGGCAAGCACCCCCCAGTTGTTGCGCGGAGCCGATTGCGGGATATCCACATTGTAGTTTTCTCGCGAGGTGTCAGCCCGCAGGAAAACCCGGGCATAGTGCGCGCTTACATCGAGCGACTGCGTCGGTCGCCAGCGCAGCTGGATTTCCCCGCCCTGGGAGTCGACCGTGCCGATATTGTCGAACGTGAAAACCTTGGGCTTGTAGGTGGCCTCGTCCGGTGCACGGATCAGGCCGATGAAGTCGGTGATCCTGTCGCGATAAAGCCGCATGTCCAGTTCGAGACGCAGGGTGCGCCAATTGCCGACGTAGCCGATCTCGCGCGAGATCACACGCTCGGGCTCCAGTCCCTCCGAGGGCACCGTCTCGCTATCGACCACGGCGCCGGATTGCAGCACAAAAACCTGATTGCCTTCTTCCTCGAAAAAAGTGGGTGACCGGTACGCGCGCGAAACGCCGAATCGGACGACGTGCCCCGGCGCAAGGGTGAAGTTGACCGCGGCCCGCGGCGAAACGTCGGCGCCGGTATAAAAGTGGTGTTCCAGCATGGCGCCGCCCTGCAGCAGCACGTGTTCATTGAGCCGCCATTCCAGGTTGCCGAAGGCGCGTGCAAGCTCGCCGCGCAGGGTCTTGCCGGAATTGTAGTTTTGCGGGCTCTTGACCGTCTCCTGCCGCACTTCGCCGCCCCACACGCCGCGCAGATGCGGTGTCCACTGCTCGTTCACCTGCAGTTCGACGTTGCTGCGGGTCTGCATCAGGTATTGATTCACCATCACCAGGCCTGCGCCGAGCCCTGTCAGGTCCGCCTGCGTGTCGGCGTCGAAACGGTTCTGCGCATGGTAGGCCTGTACGCGCCATTCACGCTGCGGCGATTCCACCTTGTGATACGCGAGCTGCAGATAGAACGCACGCGAATCCTGCTCGGTGGGTTCGAGCACGGCGAGTGGATTGGCGGCCTCCCGACCGGCGTGCCAGTCGCCGCTCGATACGCCAAATTGCGCCATCAGGTCGGAATCCGGCGCAAGCTGGCGGTCGAGACGTCCGTTGACGAAGTAGGTCCGGGTGGCCTCAAGATAGCGGCCGTTATCACCACTTGCGGCTGATTTGAACGTCACATCCCGCTCGAAGCGGTCGCGCTGCTGCACCGAGGCGGTCAGCCGGTAGCGCAAATCCGCGTCGCCGCCGCCGTGGCGCACGGTCAGCCCGCGCATGTCCTGCTCGCCGGCCTGCAGCGAGACAAGCGTGCCCGGCACCTGGGACGCGGCCTTGGTGATGATGTTGATGACGGCGACAAATGCGTTGGCGCCATGGATCGCGGCGTTGGGGCCGCGCACCACTTCGATGCGCTCGATGTCGTCGATGGCCAGCGGCAGATCGGTCCAGTACACCGCGCCGTAGTGGGGGCTGTAGATCGAGCGGCCATCCACCAGGACCTGGAAACGGCGCGAATACGCATCGCCCAGGCCGTGGTAGCCGGCCGTCCAGGTGTTGTTGCGGGTATAGGCCACGGAGAAGCCCGGCACCAGGCGCAGCAGCTCGGGGATGTCGCGGTAGCCGGAGGCACGGATCATGTCGCGGTCGATGACGGTGACGGCGGCAGGCGCTTCGCTGACCGGTTGCGACAGTCGCGACACCGACAGCACCACCGGCAGATCGTCGAGAAAATCGGATTCGGTGACCTGAGCCATGGCCTGCCCGGGCCCTGCAAGCAGACCGCCCAGCAGGAGCACCATCGGCAGGACGCGGAATATCGTTGGTGGGATGCGGCTCACGATCATTACATGCCGGCGCTGCGCGCCGGCCCTACTCCGCATGGTTTGATGTCGACACTGGAATTGCGGCAGAACGGCTCGCGAACTTGAATGTCGGACCTAAGCCGCCGGATCCGCAAGCAGCCGCAAGCGGACATTTCATCTTCGCATCCCTCCGCCCGCTACCAGGCAAGGCTCAGACTGCCGTAGACGCGGCGACTGAAAATATTGGTGTTGCGAAATTCCTCGTAGTCCTCGCCCAGATTCTGACCCACGAGCGCGGCTTCGACCTCGTGCCCCTGCCAGTTCCAGCGCCGCGCGAGGCGAGCGTCCCAGCGGGTGAACGCCTGGGTGACATCGCCATCCGACAGCCATTTCATCCGCCCCGAGCGATAGACCCCGGCGCTCGCAGTCCAGCCCTGCCCCAGCTCATAGCGCGCCAGCAGGCTGAAATTGTTGCGCGGGGTGGACTCGGGCAGATCCTTGTCAATGGCCGCGGCTGCGTCGATAAAGGCGCGCGCGAACTGCGCCGACAGCCGCAGCCCGGAAACAGGCTGCCAGTTCAGCTGCACATCGCCGCCGCGTACCGTGAAATCGCCCCGGTTGTCGAACTGGTTAGGCGTGCCGTCGTTGTTGATGTAGTCGTACACGGTGTCACGAAACAGCCTTGCATCGAGCTGAAGGTGGAACGCCGGGTACTGGCCGACGTAGCCGATCTCGCGCGACAGGATGCGCTCGGGCCGCAGCGGGTCCGACGGCACAAACAGCTGCGCGACCTGCGCACCGGCAGTGGTGTAGTAGGTCAGATTGCTCTTCTGTTCGAAGAAGGTGGGCGAACGATAGGCCTGGGATACATTCAGGCGCATCGTGTGGCCTTTGGCCAGGGTGTAGTTGAGGGCGACCCGCGGCGAAATGTCGGTGCCGGTGAAGTGATGGTGTTCCAGCATCGCCCCGCCCTGCAGCAGCAGGTCGGGACGCGCCCGCCACTCCAGATTGGCATGGACGCGCCCCAGCGTGCCCTCGAGTTGCTCGTCGGTGTCGAAATAGCGCTTGGATTTCACGGTTTCGTGCCGCAGCTCGGCGCCCCACGCCATCCGCCAGGAGGGCGCCACGCGCTGGTTCACCTGCAATTCGACATTGGCACGGGTTTGCACGAGGTCGCCCCCGGCATCGAGCACCAATGACGTCGCGAACGGCACCAGGGGGGGAACGAGAGGCGTCACGTGCGGCGCATCCAGCGCGTTGCGGCTGAAGTAGGCCTGCACCATCCATTCGTCGTCGGCACCCGTGGCACGACGATATTTGAGTTGAACGTACTGTGCCGACACCTCCTGCGCCGGCGGTTCTTCAAGCGCGCTGGAATAACCGGCTTGCCAGTCCCCCTCCGACAGCCCGAACTGTGCGCTGAACTCGTCGGTCGCCGAAATCCGGTAATCCGCCCGCCCGTTGACAAAATAGGTCTGCGTTTCCTCGCCGATCGACGCGCCATTGGGTGCGTGGGTCTCGAAACGGTCACGCGTCTGCGCGGACACCGTCATCCGGTAGCGCAGGTCGCCTCGCGCGCCGCCTTGGCGGAGCGTGATTCCCGACATGCCCTGTTCACCGGCCTGGACAGACGCGAAGACGCCCGGCGTCTGCGCCGGATCCTTGGTGATGATGTTGATCACGGCCAGGAATGCATTGGCGCCGTAGCTTGCCGCATTGGGGCCGCGCACCACTTCGATGCGTTCGATATCGTCGACCGAAAGCGGCAGCTCGCCCCAGTAGACGGCGCCATAGGCAGCGCTGTAGATCGAACGCCCGTCGACCAGCACCTGAAAGCGCCGCGAGAACGCGTCCGCCATGCCGTGATAGCCGACCGCCCAGGTGTTGTCGCGGGTGTACGCAACCGAGAAGCCGGGCACCAGACGCAGCAGGTCGGGGATGTCGCGAAAACCCGAGGCACGGATCATGTCGCGGTCGATGACAGTGACGGCGGCGGGCGCCTCATGCACCGATTGTGACAGGCGCGACACCGACAGCACCACCGGCAGGTCGTCAAGAAAATCGGCCTCGGTGACCGCGGACCACGCCGGATTAGACAAGGCTACGGCACCGCCCAGCAGCAGTGCGCGCGTTGCCCTCCCGAAGATCGTGTGTAGCCCCATGTTCACCGCTATCGACGCAGCCGCGCCGAACTTCTCCGCATTTTTATGGATGATTCATGACATTAACGGCTCACGCCCGCAACGCTGAACCTCAGAAGGGCTCCGGTTACCTGAGGGAAATACAAACGAGAACGGTATGATCGAAACCAATTGAATAATAAGAGTTATTCATGAACAACACCCTATAAAGGCTTAAGAATGTAACGTTTTATGTTATGTTACATGCTGTAATTTGCGCTGCACTTTACGAAATCTTACACATGCCAACACTGTCCTCATAGCTCATATCGAAGATTAAATCACGGCAAGAGCGCATATACCCCTAAGAACAAACTGGCCGAGAGCGATCCGGCCCGTTGGGGCGAAGCTTCAATGCACGGATCATAAGCGGATGTGAATATTTAGTGCAGGACTACGCAGGACAGTATCACCTAGGGGACGTCGACTTCTACGTTATTGAGGATAGCCTGGAGGTTTAGATATCAGGGAAGTGCGTCAGGCTTAACGCAAGCTGGAGTGTATCAAGTTGATACAACTGACTTCATCTCCCTTGTTGCTCTCATGACGCAGGTTGAATCGGCGACTCGTAGAAGAGTCGTTTATTCACGAGCTGATCCTCGTCTGCCACCTCTCCATTGAAGCTGAAGCGGTGCCCGTCCAGGGTGACATACACAAGTTCTGTGTAGTCTTCTCCGGGTATTTCTCCTTCCCAGATTGATGCGAGAGGACTCATGATCCACCTGTCCATTTTTGTCATATGAAATGGCAGGACGACTTGCACTTCTTCGATATTAATCCCCTCCATCCGTGACATCTCTTGAAGCTGCTGGTCGCGGCTGAGGAAAATCATGTGCCTGAATTCACCGCCGTCCTCGTATTGCGACACGTACACACAGAAAAACCAGGGAGCGTGTATTTGCAGCTTCACGTAGCCCCAGTAATTTGACTCCCCTCCCCCGAACAGGGCGGATGGAATGGGCATCTTCGCGGTTTCATCTGTGATGAACATCGAATTCTATTTTTTCGTGAAAATAATCGAATGAACACTATAGTTTGTAGTGCAATAGTGTTCAATGCTTTTAAGTGGTTATCCCTACAAAGAGGGATGACCCCATGGACATCACGCAGGCTTTCGCTAAGAGCCTTAAAGAACTCAGACTGGAAAAGGGAGTAACCCAAGAGGGCTTCTCCAACGTATCCAGTCGCACGTATATCAGCTTAATCGAAAGAGGATTTAGATGCCCCACACTGGAGAAGATTGATGAGTTCGCAGAAGTCCTTGGCATTCACCCTCTAGCTCTTTTGTGTCTCACTTACCTGCATGCCGAGAAGCATCAAAATCTCGATCGCTTGTTCGTCCGGATCCGGAAGGACCTGGATAGAAAATAGGTGTGGGTGGTGAGGCCTACACTGGTACCAACTCCGAGGGACATCACTAACCAGGCGGTTTCGCTGCTGGGAGGTGCCAAGACCTTCGGCGGACAGCCCAGACATTCTCTAGATTGGATTTACCTAATCCGAAAAGGCTTTCCTTCCTCGTCTTTGGATTCATTAGGCCTAAACGTCGGCGTCACAAATGCGGAACTAGCGCAGGTGCTGGGGATTTCCGTGCGTGCGCTGGCTGCGCGGAAGCGTAAGATGTTTTTGTCACCGTATGAATCCGAGCGGCTACTTCGTCTGGCACGGGCAGTTGCACGCTCAGACGAAGTCTTTGGCGACTTGGGCGAAGGGGTTGTCTGGTTGAAGTCGCCCAATGCCGCACAAGACGAAACCACCCCGTGGTCGTTGCTCGACACTTATGTAGGATTCGACTGCGTTATGGATATGCTTGGGCGCATCGAGCATGGAGTTTTTGCCTGACAGCACTTGAAATGTTCGGCCAGTCGCCGTCAATCGAGATCAGTGAGTTAATCGACCGGTTGTCGGCCAGAGCCGCCATTGGCGTTCTGAGCAAACCAGGTCTGCTATGCGCGGCACACCAGCCGCTAAATAGAAACTCAAGCTGAACGGCCGCTTCCCATCTTTGCGACCGCGTGCTCCCGACCCAGAAGAGACGGTCGGGGCTTGCTCATCGAACGGCCGTTGATGCAGGGAAAGCGGCCTATTCAAAATCCCATCTCAAACTTCTCGCCAATATTTGAGCGTCTTAAACAGGTGCATAATCCATCAGGCACCGGTCTCCTTATTCATAACGTAATATAGAGACCGGGCACTCAGTAGACATTTGAAAATCATAAAGATAAAACGCTATGACGGCCGTCTCTATATTAATAAATGTCTGAACTGACCCGGGTATTTCGGACATTTTTGAGTGGAGTCACAATTCACTT
>CAZUVC010000049.1:0-23699 GCA_964623745.1 uncultured Thiobacillus sp.
AACGGCTTCACCGCCCAGTTGACGAACAGCGTGACGCCGATGCCCTTCCAGTGCGACTTCACCTGATGCAGTGCACCGAAATCGATCTTCATCAGCATCGGGATGATCATGATCCAGATCAGGATGCCGACCGGAATATTGACCTGCGCGACTTCCATGCGCCCCAGCGCCTGGAACGGCGCCGGGAACAGCTGGCCAAGCGCGACGCCGGCGACGATGCACAGCGCCACCCACAGCGTGAGCCAGCGCTCGAACACGCTCATCGGCGCGCCCGCGGCACGCTTGCCGGTGACTTCGCACTGTGCGCTCATCGAGCGATCCTCATTAATGTTGGCGCGCTCATCGGGCGAGCTCCATTAATTGACGCGCTCATCGGGCGAACTTCAAAGAATGCGGCGCGCTCATGCGGCGACAGCTTGCAATCCTAGCTTTTCGCGCACCGCCGCCACCAGCCGGGCGCGGATGTCGTCGCGCACCGCGAGGAAGCTTTCCAGCGGCTCGCCGTGCGGATCGTGAAACGGCAGGTGGATGGCCGGGATCGGCTTGGGGAAGATCGGGCAGGCTTCCTTCGCGTTGTCGCACACCGTCACCACCAGATCGATGTCCTCGTTCATCACCGCGTCGATGTCTTTCGGATGCAGGCCGTCGGTGTTGAGGCCGGCTTCCTTCAACGCGGCAATCGCGCCGTCGGCCACTTTCGGCTGCGGCCGGGTGCCGGCTGACAGCGCGCGCACCTGGCCGGCGAGGTCGTGGTTCAACAGCACTTCGGCCATTTGCGAGCGGCAGGAATTGCCGGTGCACAGCACCAGCACGGTGTATTGTTTTTCAGCCACGATGGCCCCCTTGATCGAAGTAAGAAAATCTCAGCAGCAACCGCCCGTGGCCGATGTGGCCGGGGCGCAGCAAGCCGCTTTTTCCACGGCGGGTTCAGGCACGCAGCAGCCGCTTGCTTCCTGCCCGCCGAACACCGGGATGCTGTCGAGCGTGTGATAGGTCTCCCAGGCAATCCCGGTGGGATCGGTCGCCCAGTACTTGTCCGACTTGGCGTAGCAGCACGCGGTACCCATTTCCTCGGTCACTTCGCCCTCCAGCTTCTGCAGGCGTGTGTTCATCTCGGCGAGTTCGTCAGCGTTCTCCACCTGCACACCCAGATGATTGAGACCGGCCGGGGCGCCGCGCGCCGAGATCGCGAAGTTGACGCGCGGATCATCGAGCATCCACTTGGCGTAATCACCCTTGGTGACAGTCGGCTCGGCGGCAAACATCGTGGAATAGAAGCGGATGCTGGCGGCCAGATCGTCGACCGCAACGTGTACGTGAAGGCGTTTCATGTTGACTCCTTTTCAGTGGAACAGGCCGGCGAACAGACCGGCGAGCAGGGGTTGCCGCCACAGCAGTTTTCGGTGAGAAAACCGAGCAGCGCGTTCATGGTGGTGAAATTTGCGGTGTAGATGACGAAGCGCCCGGACTGCTGCGAATCCACCATGCCGGCGTGCGACAGTTCCTTCAGGTGGAAGGATAGTGAGGACGGCGCGATGCCAGTCAACTCGCTGATCTTGCCGGCGGCAAGGCCTGCCGGGCCGGCCTGAACCAGTGCGCGAAAAATGGCCAGGCGGGAATCCTGTGCAAGTGCGGCAAGAGCGGCGACGACGCTTTTCGTTTCCATATTTCAATGATAATTGAAACGTTTGAAAATTTGCAAGCAGTTTTTTCGCTGCTCTGGCCTGCCCCTGAAAGCGGTCAAATCCGCCCAGAAGCAGGCCAATGTGGCCTATCGGCAGCTCGCTACGGTCTCACAGCAAATCCGCGATCCCGTCGTCGCAGGCAGGCCGTCAGTAGTCGCAGCCCGCGCCGGGCTTTGCGCCCGAGCCTTCGGATTCGAGTCCCAGATAATCGCGCGCCACTGCCTCGGCAACCTTGATGCCGTCCACCCCGGCCGAGAGGATGCCGCCGGCATAACCGGCGCCCTCGCCCGCCGGGTACAGGCCTTTGACATTCAGGCTCTGGAAATCGTCGCCGCGGGTAATGCGCACGGGCGACGACGTGCGCGTCTCGACCCCGGTCAGCACCGCGTCGGCCATCGCGTAGCCCTTGATCTGCTGGTCAAAGGCAGGCAACGCTTCACGGATCGCCTCGATCGCATAGTCCGGCAACGCGGAGGCAAGGTCGGTGAGATGCACGCCGGGCTTGTATGAAGGCTCGACGCTGCCGAGCTGGGTTGAGGGCTTGCCCTCGATGAAGTCGCCGACCCGTTGCGCTGGCGCGTCGTAATTGCCGCCGCCGAGTTCGAACGCGCGCGACTCCAGTTTCCTTTGCAGTTCAATTCCGGCGAGCGGATCGTCACCTGGAAAATCCGCCGGCGTGATGCCCACCACGATACCGGCATTGGCATTGCGCTCATTGCGTGAATACTGGCTCATGCCGTTGGTCACCACGCGCCCGACTTCGGACGTGGCCGCGACCACGGTGCCGCCTGGACACATGCAGAAGCTGTAGACCGCGCGACCATTCTTCGCGTGATGCACCAGCTTGTAGTCGGCGGCGCCGAGCAGCGGGTTGCCGGCGTTCGGCCCCAGCCGCGCGCGGTCAATGAGCGACTGCGGATGTTCGATGCGAAAGCCGATCGAGAAAGGCTTGGCTTCCAGGTAGACGCCGCGCGCGTGCAGCATCTCGAAGGTGTCGCGTGCGCTGTGGCCGAGCGCAAGCACGACGTGGCGGCTGCGTAGGGTTTCCCCGCTGGCGAGCACCACCCCCTCGACCCGCTTGTTGCCATCACGGCCACTTTCGATCAGAACATCGGTCACGCGCTGCTGGAAGCGGATCTCGCCGCCCAGCGCCTCGATCTCGTGGCGCATCATTTCGACCATGCCGACCAAGCGAAAAGTGCCGATGTGCGGCTTGGACACGTACAGGATTTCATCCGGCGCGCCCGCTTTGACGAACTCGGTCAGCACCTTGCGGCCGAGGTAACGCGGATCCTTAATCTGGCTGTAGAGCTTGCCGTCTGAAAACGTGCCCGCGCCGCCCTCGCCGAACTGCACGTTGGATTCCGGATTGAGCACATGCTTGCGCCACAGCCCCCAGGTGTCCTGGGTGCGCTCGCGCACCGCCCGGCCGCGTTCGA
Organism: uncultured Thiobacillus sp.; assembly: GCA_964623745.1. Classification (GTDB taxonomy): domain Bacteria; phylum Pseudomonadota; class Gammaproteobacteria; order Burkholderiales; family Thiobacillaceae; genus Thiobacillus. Next base: position 3,125 of record CAZUVC010000049.1, read on the forward strand.
GCACGATGGGTTTGAAACCCATCTGGGCAAGAACGAGCGCGGCGAAAATGCCGCACGGGCCGAAGCCGACGACGATTGGTCGCTCGGTGAAATTTTCCGGCGCATGGCCGACAAAATGATAGGCCATGTCAGGCGTCGGCTTCACGTGCGCATCGTTGCGGAATTTCTTCAAGAGCGCGGCCTCGTCCTTCACCTCGACGTCGACTGTGTAGACGAGCAGCAGCGCGTACTTCTTGCGCGCGTCGTAGCTGCGCTTGAAGATGCTGAAGTCAAGAAGGTCGTCGCCCGCCAGTTCCAGACGCTTCAGAATCGCCGCGCGCAAAGCCTCGGGCGGATGGTCGAGCGGAAGTTTGAGTTCAGTCAGTCGCAGCATGGTGAGTCTGTAAATATTTCAATGCGCCCTGCCCTGCCACACGACCGCTGGCGAAACAGGCGGTGAGCAGATAGCCGCCGGTGGGCGCCTCCCAGTCGATCATCTCGCCTGCACAGAACACGCCGGGCAGTTGGCGCAGCATCAGCTGTGCGTCCAGCGCCTCGAAGCGCACGCCACCGGCGCTGCTGATCGCCTCGTCGAGCGGGCGTGGAGCCGCCAGGGAAATCGGCAGCGATTTTATCGCGCGGGCGAGCCGCACCGGGTCGTTCAGTTGGTCCGCCGTCAGGATTTCGCGCAGCAGCGCCATTTTCGCGCCCTTGATGCCGGACCGGCTTTGCAGATGGCTGGACAGCGAACGCGCGCCGCGCGGGTGGGAGACTTCGGCAATGACCCGCTCCAGGGTCTTGTCGGGCGCCAAGTCCAGCTGCGCGGTCACCGATCCCTGCGCCGCGACCGTGTCACGCAGCGGCGCCGACAGGGCATACACCAGGCTGCCCTCGATGCCGCCGTCGGACAGCATCAGTTCACCCTTGCGCTCGTGGATGCGGCCGGTCGCATCGGTGAATCGCAGCGCGACGGTTTTCAGCGGCTGGCCTGCGAAGCGGCTACGCAAATGTTCGCTCCAGACGTTCGCGACATCGAAGCCGCAGTTCGACGGCAGCAAGGGGGCGACCGCCACCCCGCGCTGAGACAGAAGCGGTGCCCAGGCGCCGTCCGATCCCAGCTTCGCCCAACTGCCGCCGCCGAGCGCCAGCACGATTGCATCGGCGCGCACGGTTATTTCGCCTTCCGGATTGGCAAAACGCAGCGCGCCGCCCTCGCCCCACCCCAGCCAGCGATGCCGCACGTGAAACCGCACGCCGGATTCGCGCAAGCGATGCAGCCACGCACGCAGCAGCGGCGCGGCCTTCATGTCCTTGGGAAACACGCGGCCCGACGAGCCGACAAAGGTCTCGACACCCAAGCCGTGAATCCACTCGCGCAGCGCGGCAGGGGGAAAGGCTTGGAGTAGCGGATTGATGGTCTCGGCGCGGGTGCCGTAACGCGACAGGAACGCGTCGAACGGTTCGGAATGGGTGATGTTCATGCCGCCCACGCCGGCCAGCAGGAATTTTCGTCCCACAGAAGGCATGGCATCGTAGAGATCGACTTGGGCGCCGCCTTGTGCCAGGGCTTCGGCCGCCATCAGACCGGCGGGGCCACCGCCGATGACTGCGGCAGTTGGCATTACTCGGCCCGCTCTGCCAGGCCAGCGACGGACAACTGTTCACACGTCGCGGGCACGTCCTTTCGCCGGGTCGATCCCCGCTGCGCGGAGCCCCTCGCCCAACGGCTCAAGAACGTTACTCCCATTCGATGGTTGCAGGCGGTTTCCCGCTGATGTCGTAGACGACACGATTCAACCCGCGCACTTCGTTAATGATGCGGTTGGAGACCTTGCCGAGCAGGGTGTAGGGCAGTTCGGCCCAGTGGGCGGTCATGAAGTCGCTGGTGACGACGGCGCGTAGTGCAACGACGTAGTCATACGTCCGGCCATCACCCATGACGCCGACGCTCTTCACCGGCAGGAAGACGGCGAAGGCCTGGCTGGTTTTCTCGTACCAGCCGGACGCGCGCAACTCCTCGATGAAGATGGCGTCCGCCCTTCTGAGCAGGTCCGCGTATTCGCGCTTCACTTCGCCGAGGATGCGCACGCCGAGGCCAGGGCCGGGGAAGGGATGGCGGTAGACCATGTCGTGCGGCAAGCCCAGCGCGATGCCGAGCTCGCGCACTTCGTCCTTGAACAGTTCGCGCAGGGGTTCCAGCAATTTGAGATGAAGCGTATCGGGCAGGCCGCCGACGTTGTGGTGGCTCTTGATGGTGTGCGCCTTCTTGGTCTTGGCGCTGGCCGATTCGATGACGTCGGGATAGATGGTGCCCTGCGCCAGCCACTTCGCATTCGGCAGTTTTTCAGCTTCTTCCTGGAACACGTGGACGAACTCGCGGCCGATTATTTTCCTTTTTTGTTCAGGGTCGCTGACGCCGGCGAGCGCATCCATGAAGCGGTCGCGCGCGTCGACGTGGATGACCTTGACGCCGAGGTTGTCGGCGAATGTCTGCATCACTTGCTCGGCCTCGTTCAGGCGCAACAGGCCGTTGTCGACGAAGACGCAGGTGAGCTGCGTGCCGATGGCCTTGTGCAGCAGCGCCGCGACTACCGAGGAATCGACGCCGCCTGATAGCCCAAGAATGACCTCGTCGCTGCCGACTTCAGAACGCACCTTGCCGATCGCTTCATCGACATAGTCGGGCATGTTCCAGTCGCCCGCGCAGCCGCACAGGTCGCGCACGAAGCGGTTGAGAATATGTTTGCCCTGCAGCGTGTGGGTGACTTCGGGATGGAACTGCACGCCGTAGAACCTGCGGTCCTCGTCGGCCATCGCGGCAATCGGCGTGGCAGCATTGCTCGCCATCAGCTTGAAGCCGGGCGGCAGCGCGGTGACCTTGTCGCCGTGGCTCATCCACACGTCGAGCAGGCCGTGGCCCTCGTCGTTGGCGCGGTCCTGGATGTCGCGCAGCAGTGCGGTGTGCCCGCGCGCGCGGATTTCGGCATAGCCGAATTCGCGCTTGGCCGCGGATTCGACCTGGCCGCCGAGCTGCGCCGCCATGGTCTGCATGCCGTAGCAGATGCCCAGCACCGGCACGCCGAGTTCGAACACGACTTGCGGCGCGCGCGGGGTTTCCTCTTCGTATACGGAATTCGGCCCGCCCGAGAGAATGATCCCGGCCGGCGCGAAGTCGCGCACGAATTGCTCGGTCACGTCGTTGGGGTGCAGCTCGCAATAGACCCCTGCCTCGCGCACGCGGCGCGCGATCAATTGGGTGTACTGGGAACCGAAGTCGAGGATGAGGATTTTCTGGTGCATGGCTGGCCGGGCGGGCCCGGTGAAGATTAATCGATGAGGCTGTATTCGATCGATGACACCACGCGCACTTTCTTGATGTGCGGCGTACTGGCGTCCCGATCCTCGATGGAAAACTGACCCTGGTTGGCGCGCCGGATCTTGCCGAGACGGCTGTCCGAATCCTTGGCGAATTTTTCCGCCGACACGCGCGCGTTCTTGGTCGCTTCCTCGATCATCCCGGGCTTCAGCGTATTGAGGCCTGTGAACAGGAACTGGGTGCGGTTTTCGTAGTTCTCGGCAGAGAGCGCGATGCCCTGTTTGCCAAGTTCGCCCAAACGCGCCATCGCCTCACGCACGCGGTCGACCTGCCGGGTATAGACAGTCAGCGTCGATTTGCCGCTGTAGCGCAGGCGCTCCGCGAGTTGCGCGTTGCCGTAGTCCTGCGCCTGACGGTCGGTGATCGACGGCGCAGACACCGAGATCTCCTCCAGCGTAAAACCGCTGGATTGCAGGAAAGCCGCGATTTTCGCGTTCTTTTCCTGCAGCGTCTGGTACAGCCGTGGCAAATCGTTGTCCGCCTCGCTGAAGGAAACCGGCCAGATCGCCGTGTCGGCGGGGACTTCGCGCTCGGCGAGCCCCTTGACCTCGACGCTGCGGTCGGCCTGCTTGAACTGCAGCAGGGATTGCCCCAGCACCCAGGCACCCGCCACCATGCCGAGGGCCAGCAGCAGGGCTTCGATGATGCGCCGTGTGCTCATCTCACTCGACGCGATAGTTCGGCGCTTCCTTGGTGATCTGCACGTCGTGCACGTGCGACTCGCGGATGCCGGCACCGGTGATTTCGACGAATTCCGCCTTGGCATGCATGTCGGTGATGGTGGCAACGCCCAGATACCCCATGCTCGAACGCAGGCCGCCCATCAGTTGGTGGATCACCGCCAGCACGCTGCCCTTGTAGGGCACGCGGCCTTCGACGCCTTCGGGAACCAGCTTCTCGGCGCTTTTTTCGGTGTCCTGGAAATAACGATCAGAGGAGCCCTGCTGCATCGCGCCCAGCGAGCCCATGCCGCGATAGGACTTGTAGGAACGGCCCTGGAACAGTTCGATCTCGCCCGGCGCTTCCTCGGTGCCGGCCAGGAGGCCGCCGAGCATGACGCAGTTGGCGCCGGCGGCAAGCGCCTTGGAAATGTCGCCCGAATAGCGGATGCCGCCGTCGGCGATGACGCCGACGCCGCTGCCCGCGAGCGCATCCGACACATTCGACACGGCGGTGATTTGCGGCACGCCGACGCCCGCGACCATGCGCGTGGTGCAGATGGAGCCGGGGCCGATGCCGACCTTGACCGCGTCGGCGCCGTGCTCGACCAGCGCAGCCGCGGCGGAGGCGGTGGCGATGTTGCCGCCGATGACCTGAACATTGGGAAAGTTCTGCTTCACCCACTTGACGCGATCCAGCACGCCCTTGGAGTGTCCGTGCGCGGTATCGACGGTAATCACGTCGACGCCGGCGGCCACCAGCGCGGCCACGCGCTCTTCGGTGCCCTCGCCGGTGCCGACCGCCGCGCCCACGCGCAGGCGGCCCATTGCGTCCTTGCACGCCAGCGGGTGCTCGCTGGATTTCTGGATGTCCTTGACGGTGATCAGGCCGCACAGCTCAAACGCGTCGTTCACCACCAGCACCCGCTCCAAGCGGTGCTTGTGCAGCAGCGCCATCGCTTCGTCGCGGTTGGCGCCCTCCTTCACCGTCACCAGACGCTCTTTCGGCGTCATGATGTTGGCAATGGGCTGGTCGAGCTGGGTTTCGAAGCGCAGGTCGCGGTTGGTGACGATCCCGACCACCTTGCCGCCATCGATCACCGGCAGGCCGGAAATACGCTTGGCACGGGTAATTTCCATCACTTGGCGCACCGTCATCTGCGGCGCGACGGTGATCGGATCCTTGACCACGCCGGACTCGAAACGCTTGACCGCAGCCACCTGCGCAGCCTGCATTTCGGCGCTCATGTTCTTGTGGACGATGCCGATGCCGCCTTCCTGCGCCAGCGCAATCGCCAGACGCGCCTCGGTGACCGTGTCCATGGCAGCGGACAGCAGCGGCAGGTTCAGGGTGATCGTGCGGGTCAGTTGCGTTGCCAGGCTGACTTCGCGGGGCAGGATGGCGGAATGGGCGGGAACGAGCAGAACGTCGTCGAACGTCAGCGCTTTTTGCAGAACACGCATGGGCTTTCCTTAAAGCAAAGCGGAATTATACGCGTGCCCCCCACCCCCGCACAAACCCGCTAAAGCCCTGTCCGGGTTTGTACGGGTTTGGTTGTAATCTACCAAACCGATTCCGGGGCAAGCGGTTGACTCTGCTGCCCGATGAGGCTAACTTTGCACCAGCATCAACCTGCTAGGGCCGCGGTGCAAAAGCCCGAACCCTGAATGCCACACAACCCGAGGAGATAAAACAATGTCCAAAGTTTTGCTTGCCCTGACTTCCGCTGCCCTGATCGCGCTGTCCGGCTGCGCCACGCAGCAGGCCGCCACCCCTGCCAAGCCCGCCCTCAGCGCCGAAGCCAAAGCCGCCCTGACCGCCGCCGAAGCCGCACACAAGGATGCCATGGCCAAGTTCGCGCTCTGGACCACCGCTGACGCCGCCCTGAAGGCCGCGAAAGCTGCCGCCGAGAAGGGTGATAGCGACACGGTCATCAAGCAGTCGAAGATCGTCCAGGATCACACCAAGAAGGGCATTGCCCAACTTGACTACCCGTTGATGAAGGTTGGCGACTGATAAGCGCCTGCCCCCATAACAGCGCAAAGGCCTCCCGCAGACATCCGGGAGGCCTTTTGTTTTGTAGGGGTTGTTTTGTAGGGGCGCGTCAGGCGGCTGCGTCGCCGCCGCCCTTCTTGGTCACCTTTCCCTCCTCCGCACGCTTGCGGCGCACTTCCTTGGGGTCGGCAATCAGCGGACGGTAGATTTCCACCCGGTCGCGGTCGCGCACGGTTTCGTCCAGCTTGACCAGCTTGCTGAAAATCCCCACCTTGTTTTTAGCCAGATCGATTTCAGGAAAGGCGTCCAGCACGCCCGACGCGCGAATGGCATCTTCCACTGTCGCGCCTTCAGCCAGTTGCACATGCAACAGCGGCTGCTGCAACGGCAGGGCATATACAACCTCGACTGTGATGGGACCTGTACTCATACGGCATATACCGCGTCTGCGCGGCGCACGAAGGCGTCGACAAAGCTGTTGGTGATATGACTGAAAACGGGCGCCAGCAGCGTTTCCAGCACGCGGCTGGAAAATACGTAGTGCAGGCGAAATTCGATCTTGCAGGCATCGTCCCCCAGCGGAATGAACGACCAATCGCCCTCCAGCTCGGAAAACGGGCCATCCTGCAGGGTGATGCGCATCTCGCGCGGATGCGATTTGAGATTTTCAGTGGTGAAATGCTGGCGTATGCCCATGTAGGCGATATGAATCGTTGCCACGGTGCGGTGTTCGTCACGCGTTTTCAGTTCGGTCCCGCCGCACCAGGGCAGGAATTCGGGGTAGTCCTCGACCCGGTCGACCAGTTCGAACATGCGTTCGGGGGGGTGTGCCACCAGCACACTTTTTTCCACACGCGCCATGAATACTAAAGCCTTGTAAAATCAAGAATTGTACGCAAGCCCGTCCATCATGAGCATCGCCGACAACAAAAAAGCCTTCCACGACTACTTCATCGAAGAAAAATTCGAGGCCGGCCTCGTGCTCGAAGGCTGGGAAGTCAAGGCCATCCGCGCCGGCCGCGTGCAGCTGAAGGAAGCCTATGTGGTGGTCAAGAACGGCGCCGTCTATCTGATTGGATGCCACATCAGCCCGCTGCTGACCGCGTCCACCCATATTCACCCCGACCCCACGCGTTCCCGCAAGCTGCTGCTGCACGCGGCCGAGATCAACAAGCTGATCGGCAAGACCGAGCGCGCCGGATTCACCCTGGTGCCGCTCGACATGCACTTCGTCAAGAGTCGCATCAAGCTGGAAATCGGCCTCGCCAAGGGCAAGAAGCAGCACGACAAGCGCGCTGCGGAGAAAGACCGTGAATGGCTGCGCGAAAAACAACGCATGGTCCGCACCGCCACGAGTTGACCTGTTGTATAGCGCCGACTAACGGATGAAATAGTCCGCTTATCGGTCGGTTTTGTGCTTGCACCTCCGTCGAATTGTCGACTACAATTGTCAATATCTCGACAGCGAGGACGCATTCATGTCAGCCCTGCCCGTGTACGAAGTTGAGTTCATTCCGCTGGAGCGCCGCTTGGGCGACCGCCGCATCGCCCCGCGCGATGCCGCGCTGCCGCCGCATATCATGGCGGACCGCCGCAAGGTGGTCAGCCGGCGCGCGGATGAACGCAGACCTGTCCCGCTGAAGGTCATCTAGCCGCCGGGTGAACCCGGCAACCGGCCCTAATTTCCCGGGCCGTCTTCCCCGTGCATCGGGGCTTCCACCCATATTTCCTCGCATACCCACGGGACCGCAGTCCGGGTGTCCTGTGACACAATGACGGCACGCGTATTCCGTCCTGTTCCTGTTCCGAAAGTCGAGTCCAGCTTGCCTGCCACCGTTGCAGACCTCTCCGCATTCGATGCGATCGTTGATGTCCGCTCTCCCGGCGAGTTTGCCGAAGACCATATTCCCGGCGCCATCAACCTGCCCGTTCTGGACGATGCCGAGCGGGCACGCGTCGGCACCCTGTACAAGCAGGTGTCGTCGTTCGAGGCGAAAAAAGTCGGCGCCGCGCTGGTATCGCGCAATATCGCGCAGCATCTGGACGCCTGGTTTGCCGACAAGCCAAAAACGTTCAAACCGCTGGTGGTTTGCTGGCGCGGCGGCAGCCGCAGCGGATCGCTGACCCATGTCCTGCAGAAAATCGGCTTTGCGGCAATGCAGCTCGACGGCGGCTACAAGGCCTATCGACGGCATGTAGTGGCCGAGCTTGACCGGCTGCCCACGCTGTTCCGCTATCGGGTGGTGAGCGGGCCCACCGGCAGCGGCAAGAGTCGCCTGCTGCAGGCGCTGGCCGACGCCGGCGCCCAGGTGCTCGACCTCGAGCTGCTGGCCGCGCACCGGGGCTCGCTGCTGGGCGCGCTGCCGGGCCAGGCACAGCCTACGCAAAAAAGCTTCGAGAGCGCGATCTGGGCCGCGTTGAACCGTTTTGATCCCGGGCAACCGGTGTTCGTCGAATCGGAAAGCAAGAAAATCGGCGCCCTGCGTGTGCCCGACGCGCTGATCACGGCCATGCGCGCCAGCCCCTGCATCCGGCTGGAAGTGCCGCTTGCTGCGCGGGTACAGCTGCTGACCGAAGATTACGTCCACTTCCTGCACGATCCGGACACGATCAACCGCCAGCTCGGTTACCTGACCACGCTGCGCGGTAGCGAGACCATCGATGCCTGGCAGGCGCTGGCCACCCGGCGCGCCTGGCCGGAACTGGTGGCGACGCTGCTGGAGGCGCATTACGACCCGGCCTATTTCAAGTCGCTGGCACGCAATTACGCGCCCTCACCCGCCGATCTGCGTTTCCATATCGACGACGTCTCGGCCCGCGGGCTGCAGAAGCTGACGCGCGAGATCCTGGCCGCGGTTTAACCTAAAAACCGCAGTTGGACGCATCCGAGTGTGCGGTTTTCGGGTTGTCTGGCAAGGCGCGATGAGGCGCATGGCCGCTCCCTGCAACGAAGAGCAACACGGCCAGGCGACCCGAAAATCGTGCAATCGGGTGTGTAGCGTTTTCAACCGACAGGTGAAGGCGCACGTGGCTCCGATACTCAATATCCATGCGGCGCTCCCAGCGCTGGTAAGCGGTCAACTGCGGTTTTTAGGTTTAAAGCAGCTTGCCCAGCACGAAGCCGATCACGATGCCGATGATGACTGCGATGGTGAGGCCGCGGTAGGTCAGCACATCCTTCGAATAGCCACGCCGGATGGCGATGTAGGCGACCAGGTAGCCCACCGCGTTGAGCAGCCAGATGAAGCCGATCGACAGCACTTTGACGATGATCGGGCCCACCACCGGCACCAGCGCGATGAAGCCCAGCAGCCAGGCAAAGGCATTGGAGAGCAGTCCCACGGCCACCACGCTACCGGCGATCACGCTGTGGTCGACGTTGAAATGCAGGCCCAGCCACACCAGTCCACCGATGGCGCACCACACCGGCAGCATCACTTTCCAGTTGCGCCACCACGGCGCGCGTGGCGACAAATCCACTTCGAACTTATCGGGTTCAATCATGCTTCAGATCCCTGTGCCCCTCGCCGCATGGTTTCACCCACGCCGCACTTCAATCACGTTTTGCACATGCTGCAGGCGCGCCAGCAGCCGTGACAACTGCTGCAGCTCGCGTACCCGCACGCTGAGCTGCATGTGGGCCACTTCACCGCGGGTTTCGGTATTGACCCGCAGCACGTCGAGCTTGTCCTTGGCGATGACGTCGGAAATGTCGCGCAGCAGGCCCTGGCGGTCGAAGGCCTTGAGGCGAATCTCCACCTCGAACGCGGCGCCGTCATCGAGCACCCATTCGGCCTGCAGCATGCGCGCGGGATTGGCGCGCCTGAGGCTGGCGCAGTCGGCGCGGTGCACGGTGAGTCCGCGTCCCACGGTGGTGTAGGCCACCAGGGCATCCGGCGGCTGCGGCTTGCAGCAGCGCGCCAGCGTGAGCGGCACGTCACCCAGGCCCGGAATCACGATGGGATTGCCGGACCGGGGCCGCGCACGCGGCTTGGCGGTCGGCACCAGCGCCGCGACGGCCTTGCCCGATTCCTGCAGCGCGTTGACCAGATCGCGCTGGCCGACGTCGCCGCGGCCGAGCGCGGCGAGAAACTCGTCGACCTTGCCGAACTTGAGTCGCTGCGCGAGTTTTTCCTGGTTCGCGTCCACCACGCCCAGGCGCTTGAGCTCCTTGTCCAGCAGGGTGCGGCCCAGGCCGACCTGCTCGCCGACATCGCGCTGGCGGAACCAGGCGCGCACCTTGGACCGCGCGCGATGCGTGGCCAGATAGCCAAGCGCCGGGTTGAGCCAGTCACGACTCGGTGCACCTTCCTTGACAGTGATGACCTCGACGCGCTGGCCATTGTCGAGCGGTGTGTTCAGCGGCACCATCGCGCCGTTGACCTTGGCGCCACGGCAGCGGTGTCCCAGATCGGTATGCAGCGTGTAGGCAAAATCCACCGGCGTGGCGCCGCGGTCGAGCGCCACCACCCGTCCCTGCGGGGTCAGCACGTAGACCTGGTCGTGAAACAGCTCGGTCTTGAATTGCTCGGAAAATTCGCTGCTGTCGGCAACGTCGTCCTTCCATTCCAGGATGCGCCTGAGCCAGGCGATCTTTTCCTCGTATTGCGCGTCCTGCTTGCCGCCTTCCTTGTAGCGCCAGTGCGCGGCGACGCCGAGCTCGGCCTGGCGGTGCATGTCGAAGGTGCGGATCTGCACTTCCAGCGCGCGATCCTCGGGACCGATCACCGCGGTGTGCAGCGAACGGTAGTCGTTGCTCTTGGGCTGCGAAATGTAATCGTCGAACTCGCCCGGGATCGGCTGCCACAGGTTGTGCACCAGACCCAGCACGGTATAGCAGTCGATCTCGTGCTTCACCAGCACGCGCACCGCGCGGATGTCGTACAACTGCTCGAAACTCAATCGCTTGCGCCGCATCTTGTTGACGATGCTGGCGATATGCTTGGGGCGGCCGGTGACTTCGGCCTCGATGCCATGCAGCGCGACTTCGGCCTGCAGGCGCTCGATGATGCCCAGGATGTAGGCCTCGCGGTCGGCGCGTTTTTCGTCGAGCTGCGCGGCAATTTTTTTGTAGGTATCGGGCTCCAGATAGCGGAACGCCCAGTCCTCCATTTCCCACTTGATCTGCCACACGCCGAGCCGGTTGGCCAGGGGCGAAAACAGCTCACGCGCCTGGTGGCCGAGCGCATCGCGGGTGGCGTTATCCTGATTGGCGGCGCAACGCAGCGCATGCGTGCGCTCGGCCAGTTTCACCAGCACCACGCGGATATCCTCGACCATCGCCAGCACCATCTGGCGCAATGCCTCGAGCTGGGCATGCGGATCGAGGCGCTTGTCGGTGGCGCTGACCGCCAGCGCCTCGATGCGTGCCATCGCGTCGACACCGCGCGCGAGCCGCGCCGCGATGCCGAAGCGGGCATCGAAATCTGGGGCTACGCCAAGACCGCCCGCAGGGCGAACGTCTGACGGCGCTCCCCCTGCGGGGGTGTCATCCAGACAACCATGCAGCAAAGCGGCGGCGACCGCATCCGCGCCCACCCGCAGCTCGGCCACGATCAGCGCGGTGCCGACGCTGTGCGCGAATGCAGGGCTCGCCCCCAATTGCTGATGGGCATATTCCAGCGCACGCCAGGGCAGATCGTTTTCCGCTACTGGTAGCACGCGCGCCAGCGCCTGCCGGGCGGTCTCCGGATCGGTCGCGTCAAAACAGCGGGGCTTCGAGGTTTCAGGCATGGTTGCACTCAGTCGGCCAGCCAGTAGCGGCGGCGCGTAGGTCGATATTGTGAGGCCTCGACCCCGGCTTCGCCAAAATCGAGGCGGATCAGGCCGCTTGCGTCGCTGCGCAACATGCGCGCACCGATATCGCGAAAGCGCGTCACCACCTCCGGATGCGGATGACCGTAGCGGTTGCGATAGCCCTGGGTGAAGACGACCCATTCGGGCCGTGTCGCCGCCACGAATTCTGCAATCGACGAGGTGCGGCTGCCATGGTGTCCCGCAAGCAACACGTTGACCGGCGCCAGTTGACCGGACTCGACCAGCTCGAGTTCCGTCTGCCGTTCGCCGTCGCCCGTCAGCAGCAGGCTGTGGCGCACATTGCGGATGCGCAGCACGCAGCTGAAGTCGTTGTTGCGGCGCCGGACATCCACATAGGCCGCCGGCCTGGGATTGAGAATCTCGAACTCGACGCCGTCCCAGTTCCAGCGCTGGCCGCGCACGCATCGTCGAACGGACGCAATACCATCAAGCAGCGGGCTGTTCTCAGGCATGCCGTGCAGCAGCCATGCGGTGGGCACATCGCGCAGGACCGAGCGCATGCCGCCGCTGTGGTCGTTGTCGTCATGCGACACGATCAGTCCGGACAAGGCGCCGACACCCGTTGCGCGCAGGAAAGGCACGACGATGCGCTCGCCCGAATCGCTGTCGGCGAAGGATGCGCCGGTGTCGTACAGCAGGGCATGGTTCGCAGTCCGGATCAGGACCGCCGTACCTTGACCGACGTCGATCACTTCGGCGCGAAAATGCGCCGGGGCAATGGCATCGCGCAGCGGAAACAGCAAGGGCAGCCACAGCATGAACCCCAGCACGCGCAAGGGGAAGCCGCGCGGCAGCAGCAGCCAAACCGTCCCGATCAGCGCCAGCACCGTCGCCCATACAGGGGACGCCGGCAGCGTCGTTACCGCCATCGGCAGGCGGGCAGCCCACGCCAGCCCTTCGCCCAGCCCGGTCATCAGCCACGCCGCCACATGCCACAGCGGCGGGACCAGCACGCCCAGCAACGCCAGCGGCGTGATCAACCAGCTCACCAGCGGAATCGCCACCGCATTGGCCAACGGCGAGATCAGCGAGACCTGCTGAAACAGCAGGAACAGCACCGGCGCCAGCGCCAGCGTGACGGCCCCCTGCACCGTGACCCAGCCGCGCAGTTTGGCGGGCAAGGCCACCCGCCCCACCGTCACCCAGAGGATCGCTGCCATGGCGCCGAACGACAGCCAGAAGCCGGCGGACAGAACAGCCCAGGGGTCGATCAGCAGTACGACGAACAGCGCCACTACCAGTGCCGTAAACGGCCGCGGCTCGCGCCGGCCCCAGAACGCCAGCGCCACCACGATCAGCATGAACAGCGTGCGCTGCGCCGGCACCTGAAAGCCGGCCAGCAGCGCATACGCAATCGCCGCCAGCACGGCCACGATCAGACCGGCCTGGCGCGCAGGCAGGCGCTCGGCCTGGCGCGGGAGGCGTCGCCACGCACTCGCCATCAGCCAGCCGGCGAGCGCCGCGATCATGGTGACGTGCAGGCCGGAAATGGAGAGCAGGTGATTGACGCCGGTACGGGTGAAGGCCCGCCACTGATCGTGCGGGATGCTGCGCTGGTCGCCCACCACCAGCGCGGCGATCACGCCCGCGTACGCCGCATCGCCGAGCGTAGCGAAAATGCGCGCGCGGACCATCGCACGCACCGCGGCAATCCACGCGGCGGGCGTAGGTGCCTGCGCTGCAAGGCGCTGCGGCGCAGGCGTTTCGCGCACGTAGCCACTGGCATTGATGCGGCGTTCCAGCATCCAGGCTTCGAGGTCGAAGCCATGCGGGTTGCTGGTGCCGTAGGGCCGCTTCATCCGCACCGTCAGCTGCCAGCGTTCTCCGGCCCGCATGCGTACGTCGAATTCGGCGGCATCACGCGGCCAGTAGCGGGTCAGTTGCACTCGCTGCAGGGCCGGTGCATTCGGTGTCAGGGTCTGCTCGACATCGAACACGAAGCGCTCGCCACGCGAATTGGCATGCGGCAGGTCGGCGATCACGCCGATCAACTCGATATCCACGCCTTGCCAGTGGAGCGGCAGGCGTTCGGCCAGCCGCGCGTCTGCCCGCCAGGCAGCCCACCCAAAGCCGAGCGCCACGCACAGCAGCCCGATGCCCACTCGGCGGGCGCTTTCGACCAGAGGATGAGAAAAAACCGGCAACCAAAGCACCGAGAGCAGCAGCGGCAGCCCCCACAGCCAGCGCATCGGCGGCAACACGGCCTGCTGCTGCAGCAGCCACACCCCCAGACAGAATGCGATGAGGGCAAACCGCATCGCGTCGTGGCCTCAGGCCGGTTGCAGGCTTCCGTCGACCAACCGCATCTGCCGGTCCATACGTGCGGCCAGTTCGGCATCGTGGGTGACGACGACCAGGCTGGTTTGGTGCTTGCGGTTGAGTTCGCGCATCAGGTCGAACACCGCGTCGGCGGTATGCCGGTCGAGGTTGCCGGTGGGCTCGTCGGCGAGGATACACGCCGGCTGTGTGACCAGCGCGCGGGCAATGGCGACGCGCTGACGTTCGCCGCCGGAGAGTTCGCCGGGGCGGTGTTCAAGGCGGTGGCCGAGGCCGACTTCCTCGAGAATCGTCGCGGCGCGCGCCAGCGCATCGCCACGCGCCATGCGGCGGATGAGGAAAGGCATGGCGGCGTTTTCCTGCGCGGTAAACTCGGGCAGCAGGTGGTGGAACTGGTAGACGAAACCCAACGCGCGGTTGCGCAGGTCGCTGCGCTCGGCTTCGGAAATCGCGAAGGGGTCACGCCCCATCAGGCTGATTTTTCCCGAAGTCGGCGTGTCGAGCCCGCCCAGCAGATGCAGCAGCGTGCTCTTGCCCGATCCCGACGCACCGACGATGGCGAGCGACTCGCCGGCCCGGATGTCGAGGTCGACGCTGCCGAGTACCGGCACCTCGGTCTTGCCCTGATGGAACACCTTGCCCAGCCCGCTGCAGCTCAGCACGATTTCACTCATAACGCAGCGCCTCCGCCGGGTTGATGCGCGACGCGCGCCAGCTCGGATACAGCGTGGCGAGGAGGCTGATGAGCAGCGAAATGCCGCTGATCAGGCCGACCTCGCTCCAGTCGAGTTTCGACGGCAGTTCGTTGATGTAATAGACGTCGGCCGGAAACAGGTCCATGCCGGCCATGCGCTCGATGATCGGCACGACGGTTTCGAGATTGAGCGCCAGCAGCACGCCGCTCGCCACGCCGAGCAGGGTGCCGAACACGCCGATGAACGTGCCCTGCACCATGAAGATTTTCATGATCGAACCCGGCCGCGCGCCGAGGGTGCGCAAAATGGCGATGTCGGACTGCTTGTCGGTCACCGCCATCACCAGCGTGGAGACGATGTTGAAGGCGGCGACGGCGACGATCAGCAGCAGGATCAGAAACATCATGCGTTTCTCGATTGCCACCGCGCGGAAGAAATTGGCGTGGCTTTTGGTCCAATCGGTCAGGTAATAATCGCCCAGCAGGCTCTGCGCGAGGTCGCGCGTCACGATGGGGGCGCGGAACAATTCGACCAGCTTCAGCCGCACGCCTGTCACGTCATCGCCCAGCCGCAGCAGCTTCTGCGCGTCCTGCAGGTGGATCAGCGCCAGGCCGGAGTCGTACTCGAACATGCCGGCCTCGAAGATCCCGGTCACGGTGAATTGCTTGACGCGCGGCATCACCCCGGCCGGCGTGATGTTGCCCTGCGGCGTCAGCAGCACCACCTTGTCGCCGGGATAGACGCCGAGCACGCGCGCGAGGTCGGCACCGAGGACAATGCCGAACTCGCCCGATTTGAGGTCCGCAAGCTTTCCTGACTGCATGTACTGCTCGAAGTCGGCCACCTGCTTTTCCATCTCCGGCAGCACGCCGCGGATGATCGCGCCGCGCACCATGTCGCCGTTGGCCAGCATGCCCTGCGCATTGACATAGGGTGCGCCGGACATCACGTCCTTATTCTGCCGTGCTTGCGCCAGCACCTCGCGCCAGTCGGGCAGACGCTCTGCCGGTCCGCTGATCTCCAGATGCGCCGCCACGCCGAGAATCCTCGCACGCAGCTCTTCCTGAAAACCGTTCATCACCGACAGCACGACGATCAGCGCCATCACCCCGAGCGCAATCCCCGCCATGGAGACGATGGAGATGAAGGAGATGAAATGGTTGCGGCGCTTGGCGTGGGTGTAGCGCAGGCCGATCAGGAGTTCAAAGGGTAACAAAACAGGGCTCGCAGTCAGAATCGTCCGAGTATGCCACAGCTGCCCTACTCGCCGAGCAGGTGCAGCACCACGCTGCGCGTCTGGGCGCCACGCCGGTGTTCGAAGACGTAAACTCCCTGCCAGGTGCCGAGCATGGGCGTGCCGTCGGCCACCGGGATCGCCAGATGGGTTTGCGTCAGTGCCGCGCGCACGTGGGCTGGCATGTCGTCCGCGCCTTCCAGCGTGTGTTCGTAGATCGGATCGCCTTCCGGCACCAGCCGCGACAGGAAGCGTTCGAGGTCGGTCTGCACCGTCGGATCGTAGTTTTCCTGGATCAGCAGACTGGCCGAGGTGTGGCGGATATAGAGCGTGAGCAGACCCTGCCGGATGCCGCTCGCCTGCACCCAGTCGCGCACCTGCGGGGTGAAGGCGTACAAGCCCTTGCCGCGGGTGGGAACGCTGATTTCATGAAAAGCCTGGCGCATGGTCGTCATTCTAGCGAATCGGCTTGCTACACTCGGCACATGCTGCTCCTGGTCCCCCATCTGTTCCCGAACGCGCGCCTGCTGGAAGCGGCCGCACAGGATCTGCACCTGCCGGCACTACAAACCCTGCTGGCACGCGGTAGCCGCCAGTCCTGCCCAGCCGCAGGCGTGGAAGCCGCGGTCTGCGAAGCCTTGGGCATTGCGCGTCAGCAGGACTGGCCAGTGGCGCCGATCACGCTGGCCGCCGATGGCGGCGTGGCCGGCGACACCTACTGGCTGCGTGCCGACCCGGTACATCTGCGGGTGATGCGCGACCGCATCGTGCTGGCCGACAGCAGCGCACTTGATCTGACGCGCGACGAAGCCGACGCCCTGGCCAGGACCATCGGCGACCATTTTGGCGCCGCCCTGAATCCCCAGCCCCTGCATCCGCAGCGCTGGTATCTGCGCTACGCCGAGGCACCGCAGTTGACCACCACGCCGCTGTCGCTCGCGGTGGGCTGCGACATCGATCCCTTGCTGCCGCAAGGCCCGGACGCCATGCGGTTTCGGGCCGAGTTGAACGAACTCCAGATGCTGCTGCACGAACACCCGGTGAATCTGGCGCGGGAAGCGCGCGGCGCACTGCCGGTGAATTCGCTGTGGCTGTGGGGCGGAGGCCACCTGCCCGTAGCCTGTACCACGCCGGTTTCGCTATATGCAGACAATTCGGAAGTGCTGGCCCTGGGGCACTTCTGTAATGCACGTGTGCATGCGCTGCCTGCGCATCCTGACACGCAGGCATTTGCAGCGGATGGGATCATGCTGCTGGATGCGTTGACGCGTGCCGGCCAGGTCGGCGACGCCTACGGCTGGCGCGAAGCGCTGCGCGCGCTGGAGCAGGACTGGTATGTGCCGCTTCTGAGCGCGCTGCGCAGGCTCGGCCCCTCGGGCTTGCGCCTGCTTGACCCGATCAGCGGGCAGGTCCTGCATCTGCACCCGCACGACGCCTGGAAATTCTGGCGCCGCTCCCGCAGCTTGGTATCGCAGTTGACCTAACGCAGGCTCAGACCGGCGTCGCCCACAGGTCGTGTTCGTCGGCGTCCTCGACGCGCACCTTGAGGCGCGTCCCCGGCTTCAGGTCGAACACCCCTTCGAGGTAGACCACGCCGTCGATTTCCGGCGCGTCGGCATGGCTGCGCGCCAGCGTGCCGACTTCGTCTTCCTCGTCGACGATCACTTCGATTTCGCGGCCGATCTTGGCATCGAGCCGGGCTGCCGAGATTTCCGCCTGCACTTCCATGAAGCGTTCCAGCCGCTCTTCCTTCAGTTCTTCCGGTACCGCATCCGGCAAGGCGTTGGCCGCCGCGCCTTCGACCGGCGAATACTTGAAGCAGCCGACGCGGTCGAGCTGCGCCTCTTTCAGGAAAGCCAGCAGTTCCTCGAATTCGGCATCGGTCTCGCCGGGAAAACCGACAATGAAGGTCGAGCGCAGCGTGAGATCGGGCACCGCCGCGCGCCAGGACTGGATGCGGTCGAGTGTCTTTTCCACCGCGCCGGGTCGCTTCATCAGCTTGAGAATACGCGGGCTGGCATGCTGGAACGGGATGTCCAGATACGGCAGGATGATGCCGTCGGCCATCAGCGGAATCACGTCGTCGACGCTGGGATAGGGATAGACGTAATGCAGCCGCACCCAGGCGCCGAGGCTGCCCAGCGCGCCAGCCAGTTCGGTCATGCGGGTCTTCACCGGACGGCCGTTCCAGAAGCCGGGACGGTATTTCACGTCCACCCCGTAGGCGCTGGTGTCCTGCGACACCACCAGCAGTTCCTGAACGCCGGCGCCGACCAGCGCCTCCGCCTCGCGCATCACCTCGCCGATCGGGCGGCTCACCAGGTCGCCGCGCATTGACGGAATGATGCAGAAGGTGCAACGATGATTGCAGCCCTCGGAAATCTTCAGATAGGCATAGTGACGCGGCGTGAGCTTGATGCCGCCGGGCGGAATCAGGTCTTCGAAGGGATCGTGCGGCTTCGGCAGTGCCGTGTGCACCGCGTCCATCACCTCGTCCAGTGCGTGCGGGCCGGACACCGCCAGCACCTTGGGATGCGCCTCGCGCACCACGTCGCCCTTGGCACCGAGGCAGCCGGTGACGATCACCCTGCCGTTCTCCGCCAGCGCCTCGCCGATCGCCTCAAGCGATTCCTGTACCGCCGCGTCGATGAAGCCGCAGGTGTTGACCACCACCACGTCGGCATTGTCATAGCTGCCGACGATGTCATAGCCCTCGGCGCGCAGCTGCGTGAGAATACGCTCGGAATCCACCGTCGCCTTCGGACAGCCGAGCGAGACAAATCCGACAGTCGGCGTGCGGGCGGGGTGTGCTTTGGTTACCATGACGTTCAATCCTGAGGGGCTTCTGATGTATATCGTAGCGATTGGCTGGGCCTACGTGATCCTGATGATGGCGATTACCGCCAGCAGCATCGGCAAGGCGCTGGCCATCCTGTTTTTCCTGGGCGTGCTGCCGATCGGGCTGTTTATCTATGTAGCTGACGGACCGCGCCGGCGGCGACGTTCAATGCCCGTGGCCGACGAGATAGCCGACCAGCACGACGCTGCCGATTCCCAGTCCGATCAACGCTAGCTGCTGCAGCGTGGAGGTGATTTCCGCGCGCTTGTGCAGGCCGGGCAGCAGATCAGAAAGCGCCACATACAACATGCTCGCAGCCGCAAGACCTAGCAGTACCGGCGTCCAACCCTCCAGCATCGACAGCGCGAAATAGCCAAGCAGCGCGCCGACCATCGTCGCCACCCCGGTCAGTAAATTAACCAGCAGTGCCTTGGTTCGGCTGTAGCCCGAGTGCAGCAGAATCAGAAAATCCCCGATTTCCTGCGGGATTTCATGGGCGATGATCGCCAGCGATGTCACCACCCCCAAGCGAAAATCGACCAGAAAGGCACCGGCGATGATGATGCCGTCGACAAAGTTATGGAATGTGTCGCCCACCGTGATCATCAACGCGGAACGGCCATGATCATGACTGTGACCATGGCTACCATGCGCCTCGCAGACTTCGTCGTGACAGTGTCGCCACAACACCAGCTTCTCCAGCAGGAAGAACAGCAGAATGCCGCCCAGCAGCGCCTTCGCAACATCACCCACGCCGCCCAACTCCACCGCTTCCGGCAACACCTCCAGCAGGGATGCACCAAGCAGTGCGCCGATTGCGTAGCTGACCAGTATCGGAACCCAATGCGGCCGCGCCGACAATGCCACGACCGCAGCCAGCAGCAGGCTCAGCAAACTGCCTGCGGCAGTCGCTATCAAAATGATGGCCAGGGTAGACATGTAGATTTGAAGACAGCACGGAAAGGGGGTGATTATACCGGGCTGCGCATCCAGGCCCATACGCGTTCCTACAGAGCCTGACCATCGGAACACAATCAGGCATTTGAATCTGCAGCTTGATGAACACTGCAGGAAATTCAACCGTCATGTCCCGTGACCGGAACGGTCACGGGACATTTTTTAGTGAACTACCGCCTCCTTTTTGAGAACGCCGGCCTCACTTTTTCGCTTTCTCAGGGCCGACCGACAATTCCTCTTTCAGCTTTTCGATGCTGGCCTTGCCGAAGCCTTTCACGTTGTCCAGTTCATCCACGCTCTTGAAGCTGCCGTTGGACTCGCGATACGCAATGATGGCCTTGGCTTTTGCCGGGCCCAACCCCTTGACCCCCTCAAGCTCGGACTGCGTGGCCGTATTGATATTCACTGCCGCAAATGCCGGAAATGCCAACAAGGCCAGCAACAACAGCACACCCTTAATCAGCTTTTTCATACTTCCTCCTTTGAAGTTTGAGAATTGTGAGCCCATGCCCACATTTGCAACATAACTTCGTGGGTGAAATCCCTCTCTACAACTTTAGTCGTAGGCACTACCCAAGCCTTTGATTAAATTGCGATAGATTTTTGTACCAGGCGCGAGTCTGGTCGTGTCCAGACAATAAAAAACCCCCTCTTTTTGGGAGGGGGTTTTGGAGTACCTGTTTGGGTACGTATAAGGAGTCTGACGATGACCTACTTTCACAGGCGCAGTGCCTACTATCATTGGC
>CAZUVC010000050.1:0-20875 GCA_964623745.1 uncultured Thiobacillus sp.
CGCGGCTCTTGTTGGGGTGAACCGACGCCCGATACCAGCGGCCGTTCTGCATCAGGGTCGCGGTGGTGCCGGTACCGTCGGCGGGAATGCGCCGGATGTTGTATTCGTCGCCGCCGCACACATACACGGCGGAGCCGTCCGGTTGCACGGCGATGCTGGTCGGGGTGTTGAAAAAGGCCTCGCGCGGCGGGTCATCCCCGGCGAGCATCTGCTCCTTGTCCCGCGTCACGCGCCCGGCCAGATGCCGCACCTCACCTGCCGGCGTGATGCGGATGACCGCATCGGGCGTGCGCGAGACAAAATACACGTTACCCGCCTGGTCCGCGTCGCCCATCATTACGTTCAGCTTGCCGGACCGGGCCTCAGGGTAATAAGCCGACTCAGGCCACCGCCCCAGGTGCCGGATTGTTTTTCCGTCGCGTGTCACGCGGTACGCACCCTGATTGTCGGCGAGGGTGACTTCGCCAGCCGACGTCACAGCAACCACCAGGGTGCCGTTGAATGCCACCGTATTGGGCACGGCTGACGCCCCCGGCGCGAGCCGCCGCGCGCCGCCGCCCGCCCAGGTATCGACCCGCCACTGGCCCTGCGCGAGATGGATGCGCCGGATCCGGCGATTGCCGCCGTCGGCGACATACACCGCGCCATCCGGACCGCAGGCGAGGTTATGGGCGCCGTAATAGGCTTTCAGTCCGAGCCGGAATTCGGCCTGGTGGGCAGGCCCATCGCGAAACCCGTATTCGCCGGTGCCGGCGAGGCGGCTGCGCATGCCGTCCTGAGTGACGATGTCGATGAACTGGCCATCGGTCAGAAACAGGTTGCCGGCACGATCGCCGCACAGCGCATACGGTGTGCCGCCCGCCTGCGCCATCGGCCCGCCGTCCGGACCACCGCCAAGCGCGCCGGTAAAATCGGCCACGCGCCAGCGTTCCGCCAGCCAGTCGGCGCCCCAAACAACCGTCGACAGGCCACACAGCGCCAGCGCCAGCACGATGCGGGCGTGTCGGCCTTGCAGAAAGTTTTTCGGGCGGGCGGACCACCAAACAGACAGGGGACAGCAACAAAGCATGCTCAAAGCATAGGTCAATTGCGCGCCTCTGCCGCGCTTACTTCGGCCAGTCCAGCCGGAGTGCCCACACAGCGGCCGGCTTGACATGGTCGCCCGTCACCAGCAGAAACGCCTTGTGGCGACGGTCGTAAACCATCATGTAGTTCATGCCCAGCGGCGGCAGCTCGGTAGCGGGCAGGCGGGTGCACCGGTTGCTGCCGAGATCGTAGACGAAGCTGCTGCTGGAGCGCGCGTCGGCCATCTTTTTACGCCGTCCGCGCGCGTCCTCCGCAGTGTAGGCGGTATTGTCCACCACCAGCAGGAAGACCCCGTGTTCGGTATCGTAAGCGACGGGGAAATGCTGGCCCGGCGGGCAGGCGTCCCCCGTCGGTGTCTTTTTCTCCCAGGATCCGGTGTCCCCTGCACGCGCGCCGGGCGTGTAAACCCATACATCGCTGCGGTTGTGATAGTCGCCAAAGACCACCAGCTTGCGGTGGCGTACATCGTATTCCATGGTGTGATGGATCTGGTGGTGGTGCTCGCGCGTGGCCCGCTTCCATACGTCGCGATCGGGTCCGATTTCCCATATGCCCCACTTGTAGGCGACGATGACATCCCGGCCAGCATCGTAAGCGGACGCAGCGGCAAAAAAATTCGGATAGGATTCGCCACGGTTCTCGAAAATCCGCCACTGGCGGGTGCTCAGCTCGTAAATCCAGGTGGGATGGATTTTTGCTGCGGCTAGCGTTTTACGGATCGGGTTGTGCTCCGGCCGCGCGCTGACGATGACGGCATCCAGCTTGGGGTCGTAAACGATGTTGTCGTAGGTGTGCATGGCCCAGGGCAGCAGCCGGTCAGTACCGGCGATCGCACGCCCGGCCGCATCCGCTCGGTAGCTGGTCTTCGGTGCGGGCGCGTAGTGGGTCTCCCAGCGTTGTGTCACGGGGTCGAATTCGTGTACGGCGTTGTCCCAGTCGAGTCCATGCGTGTTGGAGCCGAAAACCAGTAGCGTGCCGCGCTTCGAGTCGTAGGCGATGCCGGCATGCGCCTGACGACGCCAGCTGGCCTTGGCGGGCTGGGCCAACAGCGTCCAGACATTGGGCTTGAGCTCAAGTAGACGTGGATTCAGCGCCCTGCGTTCGGGTTCGGCCGCTGCGGCAATACCCGAATGCACCCCCAGCCAGCCGGCGAGCCCTGCCGACAAGAGCCCGTATCCACACCACCGCAGCGCAGGCATGTTGCTCCATCCGGGTAACCGCGAATCACGCACTGTGCTCCTTTTGCGGTGTCGAACGCGACCCCGCGATCAGGACAGCATAGCCGGTGACCGCATCGACTGCCGCAGCCGACGGCTAGGGGTTGGCCCGTGCGGAAGGATGCACGAAGGGCCTGTCCCCCTTCTGCACCGCGCTCTGCGGTCGCTTGTCCAGCACGCCGGAAAACTTGGCGGCCAGTACCAGCACGATCAGCAGATGATAGGTCAGGTCAAAATACGCCAGGCCCAGGAATGCCCCCCCCGCCCCGTATCCCACCAGGCTGACCTGGATCATCGCGGCCAGGTCGGCCGCCCATTTTCGTTCGGGGTCGTTCTTGCATTCTCGGATGACCTGGTTGGCTCGCAACCAGGCGAACACCGCGAGTAGCAGGAACATGCCGAGGCCAATAAAGCCATGCTCGCCCAGCACCTCGAAGTAAACACTGTGCACGTCATGCACCCGGAAAGGTTCGGGTGCGTACTGGCGGAAGGTGGGGGCCCTGAACATCTCGTATCCCCCGCCGGTGATGCGGTCCTTTGCCACATTGAATGCGGTATGCCAGGCATTGATCCGGCCCAGTGCCGAGGGGTCTTCCTCATAGGTCTTGATGGTGTCCATGCGGTCATACCACGACTGCGGCATTACCGCGGCCATGATCGCAATCGCGATTCCCATGTAGACGGCCATGACAAATTTGTGGCGGCTCTTGAACCACAGGAACAGTCCCATGGCCGCCATCGCCAGCAGACCGCCGCGCGACTGGCTGCCAATGGCGGCAATGCCGGACAGCACCATGGCCGATGCCAGGCCCCAGCGAACCCACAGCTGCGTCGCCTGCAGATGCAGGTAGCGAATCAGCGGCACCAGCATGGCAAGCACCAGCGCCATTTCATTGTTGCCCGCAAAAAAGGTGCCGGTCGGTCCCTGGACCCTGAACTGGCCACCGTGAATGATGGTGAAAATGCCGCCCTTGACACCGTAGTAGCCCAGCGACAAGGCGATGACCCAGATCATCCAGTGCAGGTGCTGGCGTTCCTTGATGATCATGACGGTGAGAAACACCATCAGCTGGATTCTCCAGACCTTGCTCCAATGCTGCCAGGCCAGATCGGAGTAGAACGCAAAAAAGGTGGTGAGCAGCATCCAGCCGATAAAAATCAGCAGCAATACCGTCTCGCGTGTCCAGACCATTTCCTTTTTCTCTTTCGAGAAAATGAAGGCGGTGATGGTGACGACCGCGCAGATTAACGCGAACGGCATGTCGTAGGCAAAGCCCCATGCCTGACGGTGCGGGTTCATGTAACCGAGCCAACACCACAGCATGATGCCGATCCAGGGCCGCTTGAAAATGAAGGGCAGCACCCCGAATACAACGGCGGTAACGAAGATGTCTCTCATTGCATTCTCTCGTATGCGTCACGTCTGCAGACCTTGCAGGCCGGCGCGGGCGTGTCGTCAGAATATCCGGTGTGCGTGGCGTTCATGCAAGTGCCTGCGACAACGTGCCAGCAAGCGGCACATGGCTGACCACGTAGCGATGCTTGCCCGAAGCCTCGGGGGCAATCGCCTCCTGTAGTTTCAGTTCGACCGCCAGCGTAGCGCCCAGGCGTTTACGCAAGCCTGCGACCACCGCATTGCGCGCGCCGTCATCCCAGCGGGCATCCGGCACCACCAGCACTTCGAGATGGTCGATCGTGTGCTGGATCAGCTTGAACTGCGCCACACCCGGAATCGCCCGCAGCACATAAATGACCGCCAGCGCATGCATGATGCGGCCGTCTGCGGCGACGATGAAATCGGTCTGTCGCCCGATCACGGCATCGAGCACCCCGAGCCCGCGCCCGCCGGGATCGGGCTTGCCCGAACGCCGGACGACGTCGCCGGTGCGATAGCGGATAAAGGGCTGGGCCTCGGACACCAGGCTGGTGATGACCGCCTCGCCCTCGTCCACCGGATTGCCGGCCGCGTCGAGGATTTCGACCAGATGCGTCTCGCTCATCTGCAGCAACACGCCATCCGGCGATTCCAGTGCCATCAGGCCGGCATCGCGGGCGCCGTATTCGACCGAGACCGGCACGCCGAACAGCCGTTCGATCAGTTCGCGCTGATGCGGAAACAGCGGTTCGCCGGTACTGCTCACCACGCGCAATGCGGGCAGCCTGAGCCGGATGCCGCGGGATTCGGCATGTGCCGCCAGCAGCGCCAGGCTGCTGGCGTAGCCGTAGATCGCCTTCGGGTTCCAGGCCTGGATGGCGACAAGATAGTCATCCATGCGCGCCGGCGACATTTCGAAGGCATTCAGCAGCAGCTGGTTCACCAGCCGGTCGCGCAGCGTCTTGATGCGGTCGGTCTTGTTCAGCTCGACTGGCGCACCCCACAGATACACCTCGCGCTCACCCGGCTGCACGCCCCACCAGCGACGCGCGCGCAGCCGGCCAGCGGCGTCCGCCGCCTGCCGGCTGCGCCCGAAATGAAAAATCAGTGGTTCGCCGCTGGAACCGCCGGTGGTGTACTTGAAAACACCACCCGGCACGTCGCGCCACACCAGCTGCTCGACGTTGTCGCGGGCATCACGCTTGTCCATGGTCGGCAGGCGTGCCAGATCGGCCGGCAGCACCGCACCCGCACGCACTGCGTCGTCTAGTCCCGCGGCCCGCAGCCGCGACGCGTGCCACGGGCTGTGCGCCAGCGCGCGCTGCAGCAGCACATTGAGGCGGCCGGCCTGATAGTCGTGCATTGCGTCGCGCGACAGCCATTGCGTGCGCTCGAACGCCTCAAGCAGGGCGAAGGTGGGACGCTGCATCGCGGCTTCCTGCGCACGGAACACGCTGCGGGCGAACCAGGCCGGAACGCTCATGTCGGTTCCTGGCGCGGTAATGCGCGAAAACGGGCCAGCAGTTCATCGCACAGGCTGACGACGGCGGGAGCGATGCCGGAAGGGTTGCGGTGCTTGACCGAACGCGCATGGATGCGGCCCGCCACCCGCGCATTGAATCCCGGCAGGCCGAGAAAGTCGTAGACCGCGGCAACTTCGCGCAGCGGATGCTGCACCAGGTCCTCGTAGAACACCACGCGCACGCGCGGATCGGCCCCCAGTTGCTGCTCGAAGAACAGCGCATTGCGATAGAACCACATGATCGCCGCGCCCTCCAATTCACTGGCATCCGGGCGATACAGCGCTGCCAGCAGCTCTCGAGTGGCGGGCGACATGCCGCGTCCGCGCCAGTCGCTCGAATCGCCCTGTAACAATCGCGCCCATTGCGGCACGAAGTTGCCGAAGGATTTGACCGCCGAATGCACGCTGTCGCGCCAGTCGCGCACCACCCACAAGGTTTGTGCCGGGACGAAGGCCTCCATCAGCGGCTTGATGCGGTCGAGCTCGCACAGTGCCTTGATTACGAACACCGGCGCCGGGCAATGCTGCGCCAGCGCGCGGATTACCGCCAGGTCGCGCATTTCATAGCGCTCGAACGCGCGCGGATCGGTTTCGTGAAACACCTGGGTGTCCGCGCTGGCATCCAGCACATCCATCAGCAGATTGGTCCCCGAGCGCTGCATGCCTGCAACGAATACATGCCGGGCGACTGGCCTCGGCAGCAGGCGCTGACGCAGGAATTTGCCGCGCCGCCACAGCGCATGACGGATGCGCGTCGGCAGGTTGCGCGCGTCATGGCCGGTGGCGGGCTTCGCGGCGCTCAACGGCCGACCACCGTCGGTGTGGGATGCGCGGCCTTCCCGCTCCGCGCAAGCAGTGGAGCGTAGGCCCGCAGCAGTTGCGCCACGCGTTTGTCCCACTGATTGTCGCGGGCGTAATCGAGAATCGCGTCGCGGTCCCATGCCTTGTCGAGGGCAGCATCCAGCGCCAGTTGCAGCGCAGCGCGGTCGCCAAACGACACGATGCTGCCGAGTTCGTCGCGGCAAACCACTTCGGCATTGCCGCCGACATCGGTGGTCACGACCGGCAGACCGCAGGCCATGGCTTCGAGAAAGACATTGGCCCAGCCTTCGTTGCGGGTGGCGAGCACAAAGACGTCGGCTGCCGACAGCGGTCCCTTGAGCGCGTCCGGCGGCAATGCGCCGAGAAAATGCACGTGGTCGGCCAGCCCCAGTCGCGCGACCTGGGCCGCGAGTTCGGCGCGGTTGTCGCCCTCGGGGCTCGCACTACCGACGATCAGGTAGTGCACATCCGGATGGCGTTCGAGCAGCGCCGGCATGACGTCGATCACGCGGTGCATGCCCTTGCGCTCGACCAGGCCACCCACCGAGATCAGCACCTTGGCCCTGTCCGGCAGTCCGAAACGGGTCCGGGCGCCAGCGCGGTCGACCGGATGAAACACCTCAATATCGACGCCGTTGCCGACGACTTCGGTGTTGGCCTCGGCCGCGCCCAGCTCGATCGCCAGCCGGCGCAGCGAGTCAGACACGGAGAACACCCGGTCGGCTGCTTTCAGCGTGCGCGACAGTCGCGGGCGCAGCACGGGATTGCGGCTGTGCGGCACTTCGGTGCCGCGCAGGGTGACCGTCACCGGCAGCCTGAACCAGCGCCCCAGCCGAGTGGCGGCCTCGCCGTCGGGGTAGGCAAAGTGGGCGTCGATCAGGCGCGCGCCCTGCCGCTTGAGCGTGCGCATCAGGCCGACGCTTGCCAGCGCCATCGACCAGCCGTCGAACCGGCGCAGCAGGCCGGGCAGCGCAAGATAGCGTGGATGGTAGACGCGGATGCCCTGCTGGATTTCCAGCGCGGGCGCCTGCGGGCGGTAGTCGGGGCGCAGCAGGCGGATCAGTCCCTGGCCGGGAAACCACGGCTGCGGCGAAATCACTGCAAGTGGGCGATGGCGGGCGACGCGAAACATGCGCTCGCGAATGAACAGGCCGGCACCGGGGCGCACTGCGCTGGGAAACAGCGCGCTGAACACGACCAGGTCGATGCGGTCCGGATCGACGTGCGCCTCAGCCAAGCACGATCTCCCCGACCGGCTTCAGCAGGCCGCCGTACACGCCGCGGTAACGCGCGACGCTGGCTGTCCAGTTGCGCTCGGTTTCGACGAACTGGCGGCCGTTTCGCTTCATGCTGTCCCAGCCCTGCTCGTACTTCAACAGTCCCACCACCTTGCTGGCGAGATCGCCCGCATTGCCGGCATGGAACAGCACGCCGGTCTTGCCGTCCTGGATCAGTTCCTTGTGGCCGCCGACGTCGGAGGCCACCATCAGGCGGCCCTGTGCCATGGCCTCCAGCGGCTTGAGCGGAGTAACCAGTTCGGTCAGCCGCATCCGGTGGCGCGGATAGACCAGCACGTCGACCAGGTCGTAATAGCGATTGACCTCGGCATGCGGCACGCGCCCGGTGAACACCACGCGGTCCATCAGGTCGAGCGCCATCACCTGCTGCTTCAGCGCGGCATCCTGCGGTCCGCCGCCGACCAGCAGTACCTTCACATCGGGCATCTGCTTGAGGATGGTCGGCAAGGCGGCGATCAGCAGATCGAGCCCTTCGTAAGCATAGAACGAGCCGATGAAGCCGAGCACGCGGCTGCTGCCGAGGCCGAGCTTCATTTTGAGTTCGGGGTCGGGCTTGCCGCCCATCTCGAATTGCTCGACGTCGACCGCGTTGGGGATGACGGTGATCTTGTTTGCCGGGATACCGCGCTCGGCAAGGTCGCGGCGCAGGCCTTCGCAAATGACGGTGACGGCGTCGGCATTTTTCACCGCCCAGGTTTCCAGCGCGCGAGTGAGCTTGTAGCGCAGGCTGCCCTCCCTGGTGCTGCCGTGGTCGACCGCGGCGTCTTCCCAGAAGGCGCGGATTTCATAGACGACTGGAATCCCCAGCGTTCGGCCGACGCGAATCGCCGGCACCGCGTCGAGCACCGGCGAATGGGCGTGGATGACGTCCGGTTTCAGTTCCCGGGCCAGCCCCAGCAGGCGTTTTTCGATCGCGCCCATCACTGCGAACGGGTCGCCGCCGGGCAGTCTGGCGAGCAGTCCGGTCGGTGTGGGTGTGCGGTAGAAATGCAGACCGTCGGCGTCTTCTTCCGCCACCGTGCAGTTGATCTGCTTGGGGCCGGACAGGTGATAAGTCTCCCAGCCCAGCTTGCGCTGGTTGCGCAGGATGGCGGCGCTGCGGAAGGTGTAGCCGGAATGCAGCGGCAGGGTGTGGTCGAAGACGTGGAGAATTTTCATGGGGTGCGGGTTGGCTTTGTGCCGTCATTGCGAGCAGCACGAAGCCATCCAGAATGTGCGCTCGCAATGACGGACATGGGAGTTGCGCTCATGCGGCCTGCTGTTCCGATTCGTCCATGCCCAGCACCTGGCCGAGAAAGGCGTCGAACATCAGCACCGTCCACAGGATCACCGAATAGTCGCGACGGCCGGACTGGTGCGCCTCGACCACGTCGCGCAGGAAGGCCTGGTTGAACATGCCGGTGGACGCCAGCCGTTCACCGAGCACGACGCTGCGGATGATGGCGGCGAGCGGGCCGCGGAACCATGCCGCAAGCGGCACCGAGAAGCCCATTTTCTTGCGGTACAGCACGTCGTTCGGCAGATAGGGTTCCATCGCTTTTTTCAGCAGGTACTTGCCTTCGCTGCCGCGCAGCTTGAAATCGACCGGCAGGCCGGACACCCAGCCCATCAGTTCGTGGTCGAGCAGCGGCTCGCGCACTTCGAGCGCGTGCGCCATGCTGGCGCGGTCGACCTTGGTGAGGATGTCGCCAACCAGATAGGTTTTCATGTCGAGATACTGCACCAGCGACAGCGGGTCGTCGGTGGGCGAGACGGCGGCGTGACGGCGCAGCACTTCCACCGCCTGGTAGCCCTGCAGTTCGCGCTTGAACGCGGGCGAAAACAGCAGTTGGCGTTGCACGTCGGACAGCAGCGAGACGCCATGGAAATAGCCCTCGACGGTATCTCGCGCCAGCGCTTCGAAGGTGGTCTTGGCACGGAACACTTTCGGCGCCCAGTCGGCCTTGGGGTAGAGCTTGCCGAGCACGCCGAACAGCGGCCTCCGTAGCGCCAGCGGCATCACCGCACGCATGCGCTCCTCGTAGCGGAACCAGCGGTAACGCCGGTAGCCGGCAAAGTGCTCGTCACCGCCGTCGCCGGACAGCGCGACTTTCACATGCTTGCGCGCCAGTTCGCAGACGCGATAAGTCGGCAGCGCTGACGAATCGGCATAGGGCTCGTCATACACCTGGGCGAGCTGGCCGACCAGGCTGAAGTCGTTGGCGGCGACGGTCTCGACGTGATGATCGGTCTTGTAGCGGTCGGCCACCTGCTGGGCGAATTCGATTTCGTTGAAGGCGGGATCGTCGAAGCCGATCGAGCAGGTGTTGACCGGCGTGGCCGACTGCGTGGCCATCATCGCCACCACCGCGCTGGAGTCGACGCCACCGGACAGGAACGCGCCCAGCGGCACATCGGCAATCATGCGCAGGCGCACCGATTCCTTCATGCGCTCGACCAGCTCGTCGAGCGCATCCGCTTCGTCCGTCACCTGGACCGGGGTGAACGGCATGTCCCAGTATTGCTTCGGCAACGCGCGCGCCGCGCCGCGCTTGAGCGTGAGGGTGAAGCCGGGCGGCAGCTTGCAGGCGTTTCTGAAAATGGTGCGCGGCTCGGGCACGTAGCCATAGGCAAAGTATTCTTCAACCGCCAGCGGATCGATGTCGCGCGTCATGCAGGGATGCACCATCAGCGATTTCAGTTCGGAGCCAAAAATGAACTCGCCGGTGTCGAGAAAGGCGTAGTACAGCGGCTTGACGCCGAAGCGGTCGCGCGCGACGAACAGCGTTCCCTGGGTGCGGTCCCACAAGGCGAACGCAAACATGCCGCGAAAGCGCTGCACGCAGGCCTCGCCCCAGGCCTCCCAGGCGTGCACGATGACTTCGGTGTCGGAATGCGTGCGGAAGGTGTGGCCGAGCGCTTCGAGTTCGGGCACCAGTTCCTGGAAATTGTAGATTTCGCCGTTGAACACGACGACGACCGAACCGTCTTCGTTGAACAGCGGCTGCTGGCCGGTGGACAGGTCGATGATCGACAGGCGCCGGTGGCCGAGGCCCACGCCCGGCTCCAGATGCAGGCCGCCTTCGTCGGGGCCGCGATGGAACTGGGTCTCGTTCATGCGATGCAGCAGCTCGCGCGAGATTTCATTGTCGCCGTTGATATCGAAAATGCCGGTGATGCCACACATGGTGTTGTCCTGTTCCCTGTCGATTTTTCGGGCGATCTGGCGGCGCCTCAGCGCCAGCGCTCCAGCGTGAGGTCGTACACCGTGGCGTAGGCCTCAGCCATGGCCGGGATACTGAAGCGCTGCTCGGCCCACTGGCGCGCATTCGCTCCGTGCTCGGCGATACGCGCCGGCGCATCCAGATAGCCCAGCAAGGCCTGTGCCATGCCGGCCACGTCGCCCGGCGTCACCAGCATGCCGTTGACGCCGTCCTCCACCAGCTCGAGGTTGCCACCCACCGCGGTGGCAATCACCGGCAGGCCGCTGGCCAGTGCTTCCAGAATGGTATTGGAAATCCCCTCGTTTCTGGAGGGCAGCACAAACACGTCGAGCGCCTGCATGATATCCGGGATGTCGTGGCGTTCGCCCGGCAGCCAGGCCAGGTGCGCCAGCCCCGCGCCCTGCAGCAGCGCCAGGCAGGTGTCGCGCGCGGGGCCGTCGCCGACGATGGCCAGCCGGGCACGCTCGGACCGCTCGGGTTGCTGGCGGATGAGCTGGATGAAGGCGGCGGTCAGCGTGGGGTAGTCCTTGACCTCGACCATGCGCCCGACCGATCCGAACACAATGCTGTCGGGATGCGCAAAGTCGGGGCGTCGTCCGGTGCGTGGATGGAACTTGACGCTGTCGACACCGTTGTAGATCTGGTGAAGCTTGCGCGGCGGCACATGGATTACCAGGCGCAGCCAGGTTTCGAGGTCGCGGCTCACGCTGATGTAGTTCGACACGAACGGCCGCGCGGCGCGACGCAGCAGGTTGTATTTCCAGTTGCGGCCGTAGAGGTCGAACACGTCGCGACCATGCTCGCCGTGCACGGTGGCGCGGATGCCGGCGGCGGCAGCAACGAACTGCGCCTCCAGCGCGGCGAGGTTGCGGGTGTGCACCAGATCGGGCTTGAGCCGGCGCAGCAGCTTCCACAGGCGCACCGCCCAGCCGAGGCCGTGTCCCGGCGCGCGGTGCAGCGCATGGAAATCGACCCGCTGCGCGGTGATGCGGTGACGGAAATCGCTGAAGTCCGTCAGCGCCACCACGGTATGCCGGTAGCGATCCGGCGGCAGGGTGTTGAACAGGTTGACCATGCCGTTTTCCATGCCGCCGGTATCAAAACGGTGCACAACATGCACAATGTGTGCAACGGTCACGGTCCATCCACCCGATCGAGCGCGCCCGTAATCGCGGGTTCCATGTCGGCGGCAAAGCGTGCCAGCGTGGCGGCTGCAGCCTCGAGTTCGGTTTCTTCGTAGGGGGTGGCGATCAGCACCGAGAGGCCGTCGTCGCGCTTCAATTGCACGCGATCGACCGCAAGAATCAGCTTGGCGACCGGATCGTTGACGGTGGCGCGCGGGCCGATCCGGTTCCACTGCCACACCAGCAGGCGCTGGCTATTGCTGCCTCGCATCTTGGCCTGCCGCACCTGTCGGGTGTGACCGCCGATTTCAACGGTGGCGATACGCTCGCCGACGTTCGACCAGTCGGGGTTCTTCTGCCGGATCATGAAATTCTGCGAATTGACGAGCTCGGCGCCTTGCCGCTGGGTGGCGTAGTAATTCAGTTCCAGCATCACGACGCGGCCGGCCTGACTGTAGGTCTGGCGCAGCTGGCGGTCGGCACCGACCCAGTGTGGCACCCAGCCAGTGAAGGCGTCGGCGGGCTGCCAGCCACCCTGCGCCTCGACCTGCAGGTCCGGCATGGCCGGCAGCGGCCGCGCAGTAAGCCAGGCCGCATAGGCCGGCCACAGGCCGGCGACGAGCAGCACGCCGAGTGCCACCGGCAGCAGCGGCCGTGCAGGACTCGCCGGCGCTGCGGCTCGCGGGGCGACCACGGGTTCGGGCTGGTCGTCCTCGCGCCAGAAGCTGCCGATCCAGAACAGCAGCAGCATGACCAGGCCGAAGAAGGCCCAGCCGTAGATGTAGTGGTCGACGCCGAGCGCGAGCTTCATGTCGGACAGGTGGGCGATCATCACGATCATGTAGGCACGTCCGCTGTTGGCGAAGATCGGCACGATGATGGCAGCGATCGAAAACAGCAGGCGGCGCTTCCACGAGCGGTAGGTCAGGTAGGCGTACAGCACGCCCAGCGTGACCGAGGCGATCAGGTAGCGCAGTCCGGAGCAGCCCTCGACCACCGACCAGTCGCCGCTGGGGATGCTGAAGAAGAGACCCTCGCGGTAGACCGGGATGCCGGTGAACTGCAGCATCGTCACGGTGAAGTCGGCGGTCACTCGCATCAGCGGCTGGATCAGGAATTCGCCCACCGGCACCGCGAAGAACAGGAACATCAGCGGGAAAAATGCCGCCCAGACGAAGGTCCGGCCGAGCAGCGTCCACACCGCCGCGATCAGCATGACAATGAACGCGTATTGCGCGACCACGTTGACGCTGCCGGCGTCGGCCAGCAGCCAGCCGGCGCCGGCCGCCGCCAGCAGAATCAGGCCGAGCAGATCGGGACGCGGCGCGATGCGCGCCAGTTCATGACGCTGGCGCCAGATCAGCCAGGCGCTGATGGGGAAGATCAGGTAACCGTGGGTGAAGGTTTCCGAGCGCTCCCAGATTTCCACCATCGAAAAAAAAGTCGGCCAGAACAGGGCGAACAGGGTCAGCAGCAATCCGGCCGTCAGCAGGCCCGGTACGCGCCACGAGGGGTGGGCCGGCGTCGGCGTATCGGACAGGGTGCTCATGCAGGACAGGTCTCCAGAACGGGTTGGGCGGTGGATGCCGCGTCAAACAGGGAATCGATCGCAGCCAGGTTGCGGGCCCAGTCGTAATTCGCCAGGATGCAGTCGCGTGCCGGCGCGGCGCTGGCCGGGGCCTGCAGGCAGCCCACCACCGCGCGGGCGAAATCGGCTTCGCCCTGCGCCAGCAGATAGTCGCGTCCGGCTTCGGCGCGGATACCTTCGGCAGCTTGCGCGCTGGCGACCACCGGGCGCGCCATCGCCATCGCCTCGAGCACCTTGTTCTGCACCCCGCGCGCGATGCGCAGCGGCGCCACGGCACAGGCGGCATGGGCGATCCAGGGCCGCACGTCGGGCACGCCGCCAGTGACGACGACGCCGGGCTGGCGCGCCAGCGCACGCACCGCCTCGCCGGGACGGCTGCCGACGATGGTGAACTGCGCCGCCGGCACCGCGTCGCGAATGGCGGGAAACATGCGCTCGACAAACCAGGTGACGGCGTCGATATTGGGCCAGTAATCCATGGCGCCGGTGAACACCACGCCGCGGACATCCTCCGCATACGGGTTCGGATAATCGCGCGCCGGCGAAAAATACTCGGCGTCGACGCCATTTTCGAACGCGCCGATCTTGTGACGCGCCTGCGGTGCACGTTGCTGCAGCAGCGCCGCCTCGTCGTTCGACACCAGCAGGGTGGCGTCGAGATCCTGCGCCATCCGGGCTTCCCACGCGGCCAACTTGCGGCCTTCGCGCGCATACACCCACGACAGCGGCCAGCGCTGCGTCGGCGCGTACTGCGTCCATTTGTCGGAATCGACGTCGACCATGTCGAGCACGCGGCGTTCGAGCGTGGCCGGCATGAACTGCGCCATCGCCGAAGAAAAGGCCAGCCCACGCGTCACCGTGCCGGCGGCGGCCAGCCCAGCGGCCCAGCGCGCGAGTTCGCTGTTGCGGTAATACGGCAGCGTCAGCGCCTCGCCGGTCACCAGACCTACGAGGCTCGCCAGCCTGGCGCGGCGCGGATGCAGCGGCAGCAGCTTGATCGACTTGCAATACGGTTTCAGTGCGTCGCGGTATTGCCAGTCGTCGGGATCGTCGACGAAGGCGCCCAGGTGAACCTCATAGCGCATGGCGAGATGCTGCAGCAGGTGAAACGAGCGGATCTTGTCGCCCTTGTTGGGCGGAAACGGGATGCGGTGCGCGAGAAACAGCAGGCCGTCCTTCACGCCTTACCCCAGGTTCTTCACGATATGCGGCCCGATGACGTTGGCAATCGCCAGCGGCATTTTCTTCCAGGCCTGGATGAACAGACGGTATTTGGGGTTGAGCGGATTGATGTCGGGCACGCCGCTGTCCGCCACCAGAAAATATTCGTAATACAGCGGTGTCGGCTCGAAGCCCCAGTTCTTCTTGAAATCGAACGAGCCGGTGCCGCGCTTGCTGCGGCCGAAGTCGAACACTTTGAGGCCGCGCTCGCAGGCGCGCCGCATCAGCTCCCAGTACATGAAGTCGTTGCCGGCCACCGCGCGGGCGGCGTCAACACCGCCGCCGTAATACGGCAGCACCTCGTCGCGAAAATAGAAGGACATCACGCTGGCGATCACCTTGCCGTCGAGCGTGATGGTCAGCACTTCGCAATCGTCGCCAAACTCATCCTTCAGCAGACGAAAGAATCTGCGCGAGAACACCGGCGTGCCGAGGCGGTGCACGCTCGCCGAATAGGCCGCGAAAAAACGCGTGGTGTCGGCATCGATCTCGCCGGTGAGGCCGGCCTTGATGCCCTTGCGCACCATCGCGCGCTGCTTGCGCGGGATGGCGTTCATGTTGGCTTCGACCTCGGGATCGATGGCTTTTTTGAACGTGACGTAGAGGTCCTTGGTCGGCCAGTGCGCATGTTGCGCGATCTGGTTGCGGTACTCGAGCGCGCCGACGCCCAGTTGGGTGGCGAGCGCCTGCGCCGCAGCGTCGAGCGCGCGATACGCGGCGTCGTGGTCGGCGAGGATGCCGCCATAGGCACAAAACGGCAGCGACCCCAGGCTGTGGCCGAACAGGCGGCTTTTGATTTCGGCCAGCGGCAACACGCCGACCACGTCGCCGCCGCGCTCAGCCAGCAGAAAATGCGTGCGGTGGCCAAACGCATCCTCGATCACCCGCTTCCAGCCGGCACGGTGAAAGAAGCTGGCGTCCGGGTGCGCATTCACATAGGCATCCCAGCGCGCGAGGTCGGCTGCATCAAGAAGGCGGACCGTGACTTCAGCCGCGACGGCGTCGGGCACGGCAAGGGATTCGGCCTGCATGTTCAATGTTCGGGAAGGAATACGCGGTCGACGCGATCCCATTCAAAATCGTTCAGCAATTTCCGCAGTCTGCTCGGCATACGTTGCAGATTGACGTAATGGCGGAAGCGCGTCTTTGCCGAAATGCCGTGCTGGCGCGGCTGCCCGGCATCGAGCTCCCACGGGTGGAAGTAGAACATGCACGGCGCCTGGTCCTGCGCGTTGACGCGGCGCAGCATCCAGCGCGACATCTGGTAGGGCAGCAGGCGGAACCAGCCGCCGCCTGCTGCGGGCAGGTTGCGGCCGAACAGCGGCACCGTGGTCGGCGGCAATTCGAGGATGCCCGACGCGCCATTGGGGCGGTGCGGAAAGCGCGGCGCGTCGGGCATGCCGTAGTGATCGTGCTTGACCGGGTAGATGCTGGAACTGTAGACGTAGCCGGCGTTTTGCAGTTCTTCGACCGCCCACCAGTTGTCGCGGTTGATGGAGAAGCTCGGTGCGCGATAGCCACGCACCGCCACGCCACCAATGTCTTCGAGCAGGGTTTTGGCGCGGGTGATGTCGTCACGGAATTCGGCCGGCGTGAGGTCGCTCGCGCGCTGGTGGCCATAACCGTGGCTGGCAAGTTCATGGCCGTTGTCGACGATGCGGCGCACCACCTGCGGATAGCGCTCGGCGATCCACCCCAGCGTGAAGAAGGTGGCCTTGGCATCAGCGGCATCGAGCAGACCCAGGATCACCTCGACGTTGCGCTCGACCCGGCACGGCAGGCTGTCCCAGTCCTCACGCCGGATGTGGGGGGCAAACGCCGAGACCTGGAAATAGTCCTCGACGTCGATCGACATCGCATTCTTCATCCGCGGCTTTTTCATTGGGGCGTTCTCCATCACGCGGCACGCCTTCCCTTGTGTCCCGGCAGCCAGCCTTTCAGCGTGTGCGCGATGCGAATGGCCGCGCGGCCATCCCAGAATTCGGGAATGCGTCCGGCCTTGCCGCCGCCCGCCATCACTTCGTTGAACGCCGCCCGGATGGCATCGGGGTCGGGGCCGACGAGGGTATTGGTGCCTTCGGCAATCGTGATCGGGCGTTCGGTGTTCTCGCGCAGCGTGAGACAGGGCACGCCGAGCGCGGTGGTTTCTTCCTGGATGCCGCCCGAATCGGTGAGCACCAGCCTGGCGTCGCGCATCAGTCCGAGCATTTCCAGATAGCCGACCGGCGGCAGGATGTGCAGGCCATTAAGCTTGGCGGTGAAGCCGAACTTCTCGATGTTGCCGCGGGTGCGCGGGTGCAGCGGCATCACCACCGGCAGGCTGCGGTTGATTTCTGCAATTACGTCGAGCAGCGCAGCGAGCGTATCGCGGTTGTCGACGTTGGACGGCCGGTGCAGGGTCAGCACCGCATACTGCGGCAGCGCGACGCCGAGGGTGCGGCTCGC
Source organism: uncultured Thiobacillus sp. (assembly GCA_964623745.1). Lineage (GTDB taxonomy): Bacteria > Pseudomonadota > Gammaproteobacteria > Burkholderiales > Thiobacillaceae > Thiobacillus. Next base: position 16,902 of record CAZUVC010000050.1, read on the forward strand.
CGGCACCGCGCGCTCAAGGTTGCGGTACAGAGTGTCGATCATCACATTGCCGACGAACTCGACACGCACGGGGTCGATACCCTCGCGCACCAGATTGGCAAGCGCGCTTTTTTCGGTGATGAACAGCAGATCGGAAATCTGGTCGGTCAGCACGCGGTTGATTTCTTCCGGCATGCTGCGGTCGTAGCTGCGCAATCCGGCTTCGACGTGGATCACGCGCACGCCGCGCTTGGCTGCGACCAGCGCGCAGGCGATGGTGGAATTGACGTCGCCGACCACCAGCACGGCCTGCGGCTGCGCGCTTTCGAGCACCGGCTCGAAGCGCTTCATCACCTCGGCAGTCTGCACCGCATGGCTGCCGGAACCGACTTCAAGATGGTGATCCGGCGGCGGGATGCCGAGGTCGGCAAAGAAGCTGTCGCTCATCGCCGCGTCGTAATGCTGGCCGGTATGCAACAGCTGCGCAGCAATGCCGGTCTCGGCGAATGCCGCCATCACCGGCGCGATCTTCATGAAATTGGGGCGGGCGCCCGCCACGCACAGCACCTGGGTCATGGCTTAGCGCGCTACGTCCTGGTTTTCCGGCGGCGTGTCCTCGTCCGCGGACTGGCGCTCGCTGACCGTATACAAGATTTTGCGCACGATGGGCAGGATGCGGTTGACCGAGCGCTCCAGCTGATCAATGCGCTGCACCACACGAATGCTGTCTTCGCTGTTCAGCGCGCCGCCTTCCGATGAGCCGTTGGCAAGTCCCGCGGTGACATGGAACTCCTGGTGCGCCACCTCGTTCTTCAGGTCGGCAATCACCTCTTCGACTTCCGCCTCACCGAAATGCGTTTTCTCTTCGAGAAAACCGAACAGCAGCAGACGGTCGCAGGTGGTGTTGAGGCGGCGCGGTATGCCGCCGGTAAAGCGATGCAGCGCATCGAACGCGGCCTCGTCGAAACCGGGCATGCCCTGCCAGCCGACGGTGCGCAGACGGTGCTCGATGTAGCCACGTGTCTCGTCCGCATCGAGCGGCCCCAGGTGATACGAAGCCACCACGCGCTGGCGCAGCTGCTGCATATCGGGGCTTTGCAGGATGCCGCGGAATTCCGGCTGGCCAAGCAGAAAGGTCTGGATCAGCGAGCGCTCGTTGTTCTGGTAGTTGGACAGCATGCGCAGCTCCTCGACCGCGCGCGACGTCAGGTTCTGCGCCTCGTCGACCACCAGCAGCACACGCTTGCCCTGGCGGGTCGCCGCGATCAGGAATTCTTCCAGGTTCTTCAGCAGTGCCGACTTGGTGAGCCCCTCGTGCTCCAGGCCGAACGACGCGGCCACACTGCGCAGCGTGTCCTCGGCGTCGAGCTGGGTGGAGACCAGCTGCGCGGCGAGCAGATTGTGCGATTCGAGCTGGCGGAACAGGTTGCGCACCAGCGTGGTCTTGCCCGCGCCTACTTCGCCGGTGATGACAATAAAACCTTCGCCGAGCGACAGCCCGTAATCCAGATAGGCCATCGCCCGCTTGTGGCCCTTGGAGCCGAAGAAAAATCGCGGGTCGGGGTTGAGCTGAAAAGGCTTGGCGCTAAAGCGGTAATAGTCTTCGTACATGTACGATCCGTTGTCTGAAGGGGCACAGCGCGTGCGCGAGAAATACGTAGCAACGGCTATGCCATGCCGGGAAAACGATCAGAAGCCCATGTTGACCGTCGCCGTGATGCTGTTGACGTCGTAGTCCCCGTTGGTCTCGTTCGAATCCCGTTGGGTGTGGCGCAATCTCAACGTACCGGAAAGCTGCTCGGCGAACGTATGGCTAAGGCCGACACTAAGACTGACCGTGTCGTATTCTCGCGCCAACGAAGGGGAGTCGACATTGGTGCGGGTGAACGACACGTTGCCATTGGCCGTGGTTCTTGGTGACACGCGATAGCTGACGGTGCCGCTCACACCCCGGACGTGGTCTTCCTGGTCATCCAGCTGATAGAAGCGCTGGGTATCTTGCGCCGAAATGCCAAAGCCCAAGCGCCCAAGGTGCCAGGTCACACCGGTTGTAAAGGTTTTGTATACATAAATTCCGTTGGAAATATTCCTGTCTTTAATGCCCAAAGCCTCATAAACCGAATCGGCAAGATTGGTATTGTCGATCACAAAATCTGCCGTATGGGGCCCACTACAGCCGGGGGGGGGCTGCTGCGCAAGATCATCGGCCTTGAAAAGAAATGGGGGGCATATGAAGTACAAATCGTAGCTCGACTCCAGGAGGCTCTGAGTCACATCACTCACCCCTTCGGAATAACGCGCCGTCCAGTTAGACTGCCGTGTGCGGTGATTACCGCTAAACCCAAAGGTTTTGCCGAAATAATGCTCGCCCGCCGAAGCCTCGATACTGGTTCGACGCGACGGCGACCAACCGAAGCCCACGCTATAAAACGAGCCATCGATTTCGTTCACGCTCAAATAATCATTCCAGTCCTGCCCCACCGTGCCGAACACCCGGAACCTGCGGGTCAAGGCATAACCGAGGGAGGCACTGGCACTTTCAAGGGTGGTATCCGCATTGGCCGCAGCGGTGGCTGCATTGCGATTTTCCGCCTTGCGGATGGAGTAATTGAGCCCCCAGCTCAGGTCATTAAACCGGGTGCCGCTGGACAGTCCGGCCGACAGCGCGTTGACGCTGGAATCGGCGGAGGTGTTGTTCTCAAAAATCGCGCCGCTGGCAGTGTAGCGGACCTGCGCGTTGGCAAAAGTCCCAAAACGCTGCTGGATGTAGGGGCTGATTGAGTAAGTGCCGACCGTTGCGCGGTTGCTCGAATTGATAGCAGCATCTTCAGTCGGGCCAAGCAAGGAAATCAGTTCCTGCGAAATGCGCGCGGCGCCATCGATAAACAGGAAATCCTCGATCAGTTCGGCCTTGCCGACGCCACTAAGGCGGTGGTAGAGATCGTCACTGTTGTTCTCGCTGAAACGCGCCACGCTGGTAAGCCCATACTGCAAGCTGGCTTGCACCCTGCGCGAGCCCTCCGCATGCAGGTTGAAGCCCGGCGTCACGGTCAGTATGAGCGCATCTTGCGGATCGGTGGCACTGCTGTTGGTATTGTCGGTGTAGATGGCCGACCCTCGCACATTGGGCTCAAAGCGCCAGTCGAGCGCCAGCGCAGCCGGCGCGTACGCGAGTACCAGGAAGGGGATCGCAAGCGCCGTGCGGGCGCCACGCAGGTGAGGCTTATTTGCCGTAACTGCCATAGTAGCCATAGTAGTAGTCTGCACCTGGGGTTGGCGTGGTCTTGTTCAGCAGCATGCCCACCACCTCGCATGACTGAATGTGGCTGAGCGCTTCGCGGACCGCATCCTGCGTGGTTTTCTCGGCTTCCACCACCATCACGATCTGGCCCATGTGGGTGGCCAGCACGCTCGATTCGCTGGTCGCCAACAGCGGCGGCGAATCGAACAGGATGATGCGGTCCGGGTAGCGGTTGCCGATGTCCTCGACCAGGCGGGTCATCGCGGCGCTGGCCAGCAGCTCGGTGGCGCGCTTGTAGGTGCGGCCGGCCGGCAGCACGGTCAGCTTGGCGATGTCGGTGCGGATCAGCACGTCGGACAGCTTGAGATCCTTGTCCTGCAGCACGTCGAGCAGACCCTTGTCGGCATGAATGCCCAGGTATTCGGGCACACGCGGCTTGGCGACGTCGGCGTCGATCAGCAGCACGGTGCGATCCATTTCCATCGCCATCGAGATCGCGAGGTTGATCGCGCAGAAGCTCTTGCCTTCGCCCGGCAGCGAACTGGTGACCATGATGAGGTTGCCGTTCTTGACCCGTGCGGTGCCCTGACCAAAGGCATTGGCGATCAGCGGCCGCTTGATGATGCGGAATTCCTCGGCGATCTGGCTCTTCTCGGCGTCCGGCGACACCACGCCCATGCGGTGCAGACGCGCCAGGTTGATCGACTGGATCTGGCTGTTGCCTTCCAGCACACCCTCGGCATCCTGCGGACAG
>CAZUVC010000050.1:20885-23026 GCA_964623745.1 uncultured Thiobacillus sp.
CTGAACATCGGCTCGACCGGGGTGGCAACAAAAGGGGCGGCTTGGCCCGCATTGCGCTGCTTGTTGAGCGCGTTCTCGATCAGGCTGGCATCGTCACGGCCGCCTTGGTCGTCGCGGGACCCGCCCGGCGAGGCCGGCGACCCGGAGCCGATCTTGCCGGCTGCTTTTTCAATAATGCTCATGCTTTCTCCTACCCTGCCCGCGAAACGACCATCTGCAGGACCATCACCGCGCCATAAGCGGCAATCAGGCTGCCCAGCGTGGCCAGATAGGTCAACAGCCCCTTGCGCTTGCGCCGACGGGTTTCGTCGGTCTCAACCCGCGATACGGCGCCCAGCAGCGGCAGGCCGGTCAGCTCGCGCAGCACGCGGCGATCGGTGACGGTACGACGCAGCTGGCTCAGCAGGAAGGCGACGGCAATGCCGGCACCCAGCCCGCCCAGCGCCACCAGAGACAGCATCAGCGGCCGGTTGGGGAACGCCGGCTCGCTCGGCACGAAGGGCGGATCGATCACGCGGAAGTCGACGGTGTCGGTCTTGCTTTCGACCTCGCCGGACATGGTGACCGACTCGCGCCGCTTCAGCAGGGCGTCGTAGTTCTGGCGGTAGACGTCGTAGTCGCGCATCAGCTGGGTGTATTCCTGCTCCACCTGAGGAATCATGTTGGACGCAGCGCGCAGTTCGCCAAAACGGCGCTGATACTCGGCCACCCGTGCCCCCAGCGAGGACACCGTGGCATCCGCCTCGGCAATGGCAATGGTGAGTTGCTGATAGACCGGATTCTGAATTTTGGAGCCGGCCGGATCGGCCTTGCGGTCAGCAAGATCGATCTTCTTCTGCGCCTCCAGCTTTTCGATCAGGCGCTTGGTCGACTGGATATCGGGGTGCAGGTCGGTGTATTGCAGGCGCAGCTGGTCCATCTGCTTTTCCAGCGCCTGGATGCGGCCGTCGATTTCGCTGTGGGTCGAGACCGCTGCCGCAGCGGCATTGAGTTCGGGCTCCTCGTCGGCGAGCTGGCGCTTGAGCTGGTTGCGGCGGTTGACCGCTTCCTGCTGGTCGAGCTGGGCCTGGCGCAGTTGCGCTGTCGTCTCGGCCAGCTTGGCGTAATAGTCGCCGCCCTGCCCCGGCATCATGCCGATGTGCTTGCGCTTGAATTCGGTCAGCGCGTTTTCGCCATCCACCAGCTTTTGCTGGTACTGCTGCAGCTGCTCCTCGATGAAGCGCTGCGAGCTGGAAATGTCCTGCCGCGTCTTGCCCAGGCTGGTCTCGACAAAAATGGTCAGCAGCGACTGCACGACCTTCTTCGCCAGATCGGGGTTGGCGTCCTGGTAGCTGATGGTATAGAGGTTTTCGCGGCCGGCGTCGGCGATTGAAATCTTGCCGGCCAGCCCATTCAGCATGGCCTCGGTCTGCTCAGGCGTTTTGGCCTTGACGTCGAGATCGGTCATGCGGGCCACTTTTTCCAGCGTAGGCCGGCTGACCAGCTGGCGCGTCATCAGCTTGATCTGCTGGTCGACGTTCGGTGCAACCGTCAGGCCCGTCAGCAAGGGCTTCAGCAGGCTTTGCGTATCCACATAGACGCGTGCCGACGCCTGATAGCGATCGGGAATCGTCATCACCCAGGTCCAGCCGACGATGCAGACCAGCCAGGCCACGGCCACGCCCCACCAGCGGCGTCGCCAGGAGGCCTTGGCATACCCCAGAAGTTGTTGAAGTACTTGATCCATGCGGACGGTCCATCAAAAAGCGCCGCGTTTCGCGGCGCACATACAGTTAAAACAGGCTTTCGGGAACCACCAGCACATCGCCCGGGCGCATGTCGACGTTGGCCGAGGTGTCACCGCCTCTCAGCAAGTCTTCCAGGCGGACGCCGAGGCGCTCCTGTTTGCCGTCGACGGTGCGCAGGATGTAGGCCTTGTTGCCGGCCGCGAAATCAGTCAGCCCGCCGACCGCGATCATCAGGTCGACCAGGCTCATTTTTTCGCGATAATTCAGCGCCTGCGGCTTGGCCGCTTCGCCCACGACCCGAATCTGCTGGTCGAACGGACCGATGCCACCGGCGACGATGACGGTGACAATGGGTTCCTGAATGTATTTGGAGAGCGCTTTCTCGATGTCGCGCGCCAGCTGGGAGGGGGTCTT
>CAZUVC010000051.1:0-20448 GCA_964623745.1 uncultured Thiobacillus sp.
TATCAGCGCAGCGCCGACATCTTCCTCGGCGTGCCGTTCAACATCGCCTCATATGCCTTGCTGACGCTGATGATGGCGCAGGTCGCCGGATTGAAGCCGGGCGACTTCGTCCACACCCTGGGCGACGCGCACCTGTATCTCAACCACCTCGACCAGACGCGCGAGCAGCTCTCCCGCTCGCCGCGCCCGCTGCCGACCATGACGCTGAACCCGGACGTGAAGGATATCTTCACGTTTCGCTTCGAGGACTTCAGCTTGAGCGGCTACGACCCGCACCCGGCAATCAAGGCGCCGGTGGCGGTATGACGGTGGGTGAAGGGGGAAGGGTGAAGGGGGAAGGGAAAAAGCCCAGGATCAGCGTGATCGCCGCGCTCGCGAAAAACCGCGTCATCGGCATTGAAAACCGCCTGCCCTGGCGGCTGCCGGAAGACCTCGCCCACTTCAAGGCGCTGACGCTCGGCCACCCCATCCTGATGGGCCGCAAGACCTTCGAGTCGCTCGGCCGTCCGCTGCCGGGGCGCACCAATATCGTCATTACGCGCAACGCGCACTATCGGTCCGAAGGCTGCCTGGTGGCCGCCTCGATCCCCGCCGCGCTCGCGCTGTGCGAGGATGCCGACGAAGCCTTCTTCATCGGCGGCGCCGAACTCTATGCCCAGGCCATTCCGCTGGCCGATCGGCTATACCTGACCGAAGTCGATATCGAGGCGGCGGGCGACGCCTGGTTTCCCGAGTACGACACGCAAGTGTTCAGGGAAGTCTCGCGCACCTCGCACACCGGCGAGAAGGGCGATGCATTGCCGTTCGATTTTGTGGTGTACGAGCGGGGATGATCCGGGGCATCGGCTTCCTTGCCGACGTCGTTGCGTTCGTGGAAGGGAGAAAGACCATGTCTGATCTGAGCCCGATTGAAGAACAGTTTCCGCGCCTGGCTCTGGAGATCCAGGCGTTCTGGGGGACGCCGGGCTGCTTCGACAAGCTGCAAAATCTGCTGGTGGACACGCGCGGTGGCCGCCATGGATTTCCGGCCGACGTGTATTCCGATCTCTCGATGCTGTTGAACATTGTTGTTCGACCTAAAGGGCCTTACGACATCTGGAATGATGCGCTGGATGCGGATCAGTCCGCATGAACTGCAGCGCAAACGGGCCAAGCACCGACAGGCGAGAGGAATCCTGACCCATGGAATTTGGCCGGACACCGCAGGACATCGAGCATAACCGCAGGGTTTTCCTGATTGGTTTCTATGCCGTGGTGGGCTCGCTGATCCTGGTGCCGCTGGGTGCGATTTCGCTGGTGAACGGACGCACGTTCCTGGGCATGGTGCTGATCGCCAATTCCCTGTTTTGCATTCTGTTCATGATCTACAGCCGGCTGACGGCCCGCGTGCGGGGCGTGAGTTACCTGTTCTCCATCCAGGCCGGTGTGCTGGCGGTTTTTCTGGTGATGCACGGCGGCGTCGAGGGATCGGGGATCTATTACGCGTTTCCGCTGGCTTTGATGATGGTCATGCTCGGCTTCACGAGTCTGTATTCGGGCCTGTTTCTGAGTGTCGCGTTCATGGCTGTCGTGGCGTTCGGCCTGTATGCGTCGGTGCCGGGTGTCCATGAATACAATGCTGTCCATAAAAGCCGCATCATCATGGGCCTGTCGGCGTTTTTCATGATGTCGCTGATCTCGGAATGGATGCGGATCCGATCCTATGCGGCGATCACGAACACCACCGAGAAGCTGAGCGCCGACGCGAAGCACGACCCGCTGACCCAGCTGCTGAACCGGCGTGGCCTCGAAGAGGAAGTGGCTCGCATGGGCGGGACCGATTTCCCTGCCGTGGTGGCAGTGCTCGACATCGACCATTTCAAGAAAATCAACGATGAGTTCGGGCACGATGCGGGCGATGCGGCGCTCCAGTGCCTGGCCGACTGCCTGCGAGGCAACATGAAGGGCCGGGATCTGATCTGCCGCTGGGGCGGCGAGGAATTTGTGGTGCTGTTCAGGAGCACATCGCTCAAGAATGCAAACACCGTCCTCAGGCAGATCGGTGATGCGGCGCGGTCTGGCAGCATCCGCTATGGCGAACATGTTTTCAGCACCACCTTCAGCGCCGGGGTGGTGCAACTGCGGGCCCGCGACGCCTTCCACCACTGCATGAGCCAGGCCGACCAGCTGCTCTATCATGCAAAGGAAAATGGACGCGACCAGATTGTTTCGGAAGACCAGCTGAAAGTCGTCTGATCGGCATCATGACGCGAGTGATTCGAATGAAATGAACGGAATGGGTAAACACATGAACATGAAAAACCGCAACGCCAGCCTGCAATGGAACGTGGCATGAGCGGCTTGCCCCGCTGCCCGCAGTGCGGTTCGGAATACGCCTACGAGGACGGCACGATGCTGGTGTGCCCGGAATGCGCGCACGAATGGGCCCCGGATGTGCAGGCGGCTGCGGACGATGCACGGGTCGTGCGCGACGCCAACGGCAATGTGCTGGCGGACGGCGACACGGTGACGGTGATCAAGGACCTGAAAGTGAAGGGCTCATCATCAGTCGTCAAGGTGGGCACCAAGGTCAAGAACATCCGCCTCGTCGAAGGCGATCACGACATTGACTGCAAAATTGATGGCATCGGCCAGATGGGCTTGAAATCGGAATTCGTGAGAAAGGCGTAAGCGCGGTCCGGATCGTTCCGGTACGACAAATAAAAACGGGGCCGAAGCCCCGTTTTTATTTGCAGCGACACCCTGATCAGCTGAGGACGTCGGCCCAGATGTTCTTCGCCCACGATTCGTTGAAGACGAAGTTGGCGGCGTCGCCCTTCGGCGTGGCGCCGCCTTCGGGCTGGTTGACGTATTCCTTCTTGGCCGCATCGAATCGGTACACGTTGGCGACATAGCCGGAGGTGTTGCCGGACGTGGCCGAGTAGCAGGTGTTGGCGACGACCGGGATGGCGTCGGGCTGACGGCCGGCCAGCAGTTCGACGATGGCGGCGGCGCAGACCTTGGCCATGTTGGTTGCCATATGACCGGATTTCGGCAAGCCGGACTGCACCGAATCGCCGATGACGTGGACGTTCGGCACGGCGACCGACTCGAAGGTGGCGAAATTGACCGAGCACCAGTTGCCAGTCTTGTCGCGGACGCCTGCCATCGCGCACAGGTCGCCCGAGCGCTGGCGGGGCACCACGTTCAGCACATCGGCCTTGATTTCATCGAAGTCGGTGGAGGCGGTCATCTTGTCGCCATTGACGGCGATCACCGCACTGCCCGGCCGGTATTCGATCATGCCGGCATACTTCGTGGTCCAGGCATCCATGAACAGGGGTTTCTTGGACACAATGTCGGCGTTGCTGTCGAGCACGAGGATCTTGGATTTTGGCTTGGCTTGGGAGAGGTAGTTGGCCACCAGGGAGATGCGCTCGTAGGGGCCGGGCGGGCAGCGGTAGGGCGTGCCCGGGATGGCCATCAGGAAGGTGCCGCCGTCCGGCATGGCTTCGAGCTGCTTGCGCAGCAGCGCGGTTTGCGCGCCAGCCTTCCATGCATGGACGACCTTGCCGGCACTTTCAGCTTCCTGGTAGCCCTTGATGCTGTCGGTCATCACTTCGATGCCGGGGGCGAGCACCAGGCGGTCGTAACCGAGGGTCGATCCACCGCGTGTGGTGACGGTGCGCTTGCCGGGGTCGATCGCGACGACGCTGTCCTTGACCATCTTGATGCCGTGTCTGGACAGCTTGTCGTAGCCGTGGGTGATGTCGTTCATCTGGCGCAGGCCGCCGATCACCCAATTGGAAATCGGGCAGGAGATGAACGTGTCGTTCGGCTCGATCAGGGTAACGTCGACATTGGGGCCCCAGGTGCGCAGGTATTTGGCGCAGGTGGCGCCGCCAAAACCGGCACCGACCACGACAACGTGGGCGCGGGGTCCGGAAGCGGACTGGGTGGTGGCACAGCCGGTGAGCGTGATCGCTGCACCCGCGCCGGAAATTTTCAGGAAGTCGCGACGATTCAGGGTCATGGTATCGGTCTCCTTGTGGGGATTATTTTTTCAGGCCGGCGAAATACGCGCCCATGGCCTCGAACTCGGCGTCGGTATAGCCGGATGCATGTCGCTTCATGATGGTCGACGGGCGTGCGCCGGATTTGAAATCCTTCATGGCTTTGACGAAGTCCGCCTTGTCCAGGCCGGCCAGGCTGGGGATTGCGCCGAGGCTTTTGCCACCGGGGCCGTGGCATGACATGCAGGTGGAGGCGATCGATTTGGTGTGGATGTCCGCAGCGCCGGCGAGGCCGGACAGAGCGAGGCCGACGAAACCGGCCAATGCGAGGGGTGTGATTATTCTGGGCATGGTGTCCTCCGGAGAACGGTCAGAATGGCAACAGACACACGTCGTGCTGTCACCTCTTGTTAGGACTAGACCAGAAGAACTAGTCCGTAAAGACCATCTTCGGGGGTCGCAGCGTGTCAGTCAACCTATAAAACCTTATATATTGAAAGGTTTTGTTGATGACCGGTGCTGCCGGGGGCGGCGCGACGGTGAACCGGAAAAGGCTAGCGTGGTGCGCCGTGGTTCTGCGCCAGATGCTTGCTGGTCTGCCGTGCCTGCTCATCGGCGTCGCGGTCCCAGCTTGCGCTGACCCAGCCGCCCAGGTTTTCGAGCGCAATGTGGCCGAGCGCATCGATCCATTGGGCTTTTTCGTTGAGCGCGGGGATGTAGTGGAATGCCTTGCCCCCGGCCGCGAGAAAACTGGCGCGACCCTCCATCGCCAGTTCTTCCAGCGTTTCCAGGCAATCGGCGGTGAAGCCCGGCGCGACCACGTCGACGCGCCCGATGCCTTCGTGGCCGAGCGCTTCCAGGGTCTTGTCGGTATAGGGCTGCAGCCACTCGGCACGGCCAAAGCGCGACTGGAAGGTGAGGCGGAACTGGCTGGGCTCAAGGCCGAGCGCTTCCGCCAGCAGGCGGCCGGTCTTCTGGCATTCGCAGTGGTAGGGGTCGCCCTTCTCCAGCGTGTAGCGCGGCACGCCGTGAAAACTCATCAGCAGCACGTCGGGGCGGCCATGCATCTGCCAGTAGTCACGGATGTTGGCGGCCAGCGCGTGGATGTAGGCCGGATGATCGTGGTAGTGCTTCACCGTGCGCAGCGCCGGCTGGTTGCGGGTTTTCGCCAGCCAGGCGTAGGCGGCGTCGAACGCGGTGGCGCTGCTGGAAGCGGCGTACTGCGGATAGGCCGGCAGGATCAGGATGCGTTCGCAGCCGTCCGCCTTCATCCGAGTCAGCGTGTCGCCCATCGACGGGTTGCCGTAGCGCATCGCGTATTCGACCATGACCGGGCTGGCAATTTTTTCGCCGAGCCAGCCTTTCAGCAGCTTGGCCTGTTTTTCGGTGTGTACTTTCAGCGGCGAGCCGTCGGGAGTCCAGATCGCAGCGTATTTCGCGGCGGATTTCATCGGCCGCGTGTTGAGGATGATGCCGTTCAGGATCAGCCACCAGACGGCGCGTGGGATTTCCACCACGCGCGGATCGGACAGGAATTCCTTCAGGTAGGTGCGCAGTGCCCTGGCAGTCGGCGCCTCGGGGGTGCCAAGGTTGACCAGCAAAACGCCGGTTTTGGCTTGCTGGCCGTGCGTGTATTCAGGCTCCTTGAAGTAGCGCATCAGTGGTGCGACAGCGCGCTGGACAGAATTTTGGCGGTGAGATCGACGATCGGCACCACACGTTCGTAGGCCATGCGGGTGGGGCCAACCACGCCGAGCGTGCCGACCACCTGACCGTCGACGGAATAGGGCGCGCTGACCAGGCTGCATTCGTCGAACGGCAGCAGGTCGGATTCGCCGCCGATGAAAATCTGCACGCCCGCCGCGCTGCGCGACTGATCGAGCAGTTGCAGCAGGCCGGTTTTCTGCTCGAAGGCATCGAACAGGCGGCGCAGGCTGCCCATGTTGCTGGAGAGCTCTTCCACATCGAGCAGCCGGCGGCTGCCGGACACCACCATGTGTTCCTGGCTGGGATCGAGCGCCTGGCTGCCGGCGTCGACGGCCGCCGCCATCAGCCGGGTGATGTCGTCGCGCATGCGGCCGAGTTCGTCGCGCAGCTTGACGCGCACCTGATCGAAGCGGTGGCCGGCGAAATTCTGGTTGAAGAAATTGGCCGCCTCGGTCAGCGCCGAGGCACTGTAGGGCTTGTCGGTGAGGATGACGCGGTTTTCGACCTCGCCTTCCATGGTGACGATGATCAGCAGGATGCGCTTGTCCGACAGGCTCATGAATTCGATCTGGCGGAACGCCGGGTTGCGGCGCGGCGTCATCACCAGACCGGCAAACTGGCTGAGCTCGGACAACAGCGTCGAGGCCGACGCGATCAGCCGCTGCGGATCGGACGGCGTCAGGCTGCTTTCGAGCTGGTTGACCGAGACCTGGTCGAGCGGACGTACCGTCAGCAGACTGTCGACAAAGAAGCGATAACCGCGCGGCGTCGGCACCCGGCCGGCCGAAGTGTGCGGACTGGTGACGAAGCCCATGTCCTCGAGGTCGGCCATGATGTTGCGGATGCTCGCCGGCGACAGATCCAGCCCCGAGTGTTTCGACAGGGTGCGCGAACCTACGGGTTCGCCTTCGCTGATATAGCGTTCCACCAGGGTTTTCAGCAGGATGCGGGCGCGGTCGTTGAGCATGGGGACATTATAAGGGGCGGGGACCAGGAACGAGGAGTTTGGGGCTAGGGTGGAGTTCGCTGTATACGGCGGCGTGTCTAGCGCCTGGTTCCTAGATCCTAGCCCCTCACACCAGTCACCCCTATATAATCGCCCTACATGCAAACACCTTTCCACACCGTCGGTCTCGTCGGCAAATACGATAATCAGGGCATGGAAGCATCCGCGCGCGCACTGGCGGAGTTTCTGCGCGCGCGCGGCCATGCCGTGCTGCTGGCCAGCCAGACGGCAGAACACCTCGGCATCAAGGATTTTCCAACGCGCAATCTGTACGACCTGGCGGCGGAAAGCGATGTCGTCGTGGTGCTCGGCGGCGACGGCACCATGCTGTCGATCGCGCGCGAACTGGCGCCGCAGGGCGTGCCGCTGATCGGCATCAACCAGGGGCGGCTGGGGTTTCTCACCGACGTCACGGTCGACAGCATGTTCGACGCCGTGGCCGAAATTCTCAGCGGACAGTACGTTGCCGAAGAGCGCATCCTGCTGAACGGGCAGGTGCGCCGGGCGGGCGAACGCGTGTTCGAAGGAACAGCGTTTAACGATGTGGTGGTGGGCAAGGGCGGTTCGGGCCGCCTGATCGATCTGGAAATCTCCATCAACAGCGAGTTCGTCTACAGCCAGCGCGCCGATGGCCTGGTGGTCACCAGCCCCACCGGTACCACCGCCTATGCGCTGTCGGCGGGCGGGCCCATCGTCCACCCAACGCTGGAAGCCGTCGCGCTGGTGCCGATCTGCCCGCACACGCTGTCGGCGCGTCCCATCGTGGTCAGCAGCCATTCGCGCATCGAACTGCACCTGACCTATGCGGACGACGCGCGCGTCCATTTTGACGGCCAGCATCATTTCGATCTGATGAGCGGCGACCATGTGTGGATCACCCGCGCCAGCCGCCCGATCACCCTGCTGCATCCGCATTCCTACAGCTACTACGACACCCTGCGGCAAAAGCTGCACTGGGGCAAAAAACTCTAAGCTGTTCGTAGAGGCACCCATGCTGTCGCATTTATCCATTCGAAATTACCTGCTGGTCGAATCGGTCGAACTCGATTTCGCGCCGGGGCTGACCGTGCTCACCGGCGAAACCGGCGCCGGCAAATCCATCCTGATCGACGCACTGGCGCTGGCGCTGGGCGACCGCGCCGAGGGCGGCGTGGTGCGGCAGGGTGCAGCGCGCGCTGAGATCGCCGCCGAATTCGCGATCGACGGTCTGCCTGCGCTTGTGGCCTGGCTCGACGAGGCCGGTTTCGCGTCGGACGACGGCACACTGATTCTGCGCCGCGTGATCGACGCCGGCGGCCGCTCGCGTGCCTTCGTCAACGGCAGCCCCGCACCGCTGGCGCAATTGAAGGACGCCGCCGAATTCCTGCTCGACATTCACGGCCAGCATGCGCACCACGCGCTGCTGCGCCCGCAGGCTCAGCGCGAGGTGCTCGACGCCTACGCGGGTGCGCAGTCCCAGGCCGCCGCAGTCGGCGCCGGCTGGCACGCCTGGCAGGCCGCGCGCCAGCGCCGCCTCGACGCCGAGGGTCACAGCCAGGCACGGCAGATCGAACGCGAGGGGCTGACACTGGCAGTCGAGGAATTGCGGGCGCTGGGCGACGACCTCGCGCGCTGGGACGAGATCCAGACCGAGCATGCGCGGCTGGCGCACGTCACCACGCTGCTCGAAGGCAGCCAGGCCCTGATCCTGGGTCTGGACGAAGACGAGGGCGCGGTATCGGGTCAGCTCGGCGACATGAGTGCGCGGCTGGCCGCCATGCTGGCGGTGGACGACAGCCTGGGCGAGATTGCCGCGCTGGTGGACGCGGCCAGCGCTGATGTGGCCGAAGCGGTACACGCGTTGCGCCGCTATGCCGGGCATCTCAGTCTCGATCCCGAGCGGCTCGCCGAACTCGATCGTCTACTGGCCGACATGCATCGGCTGGCGCGCAAACATCGCGTGCAGCCGGACGCGCTGGGCGGCTTGCTGGCACAGTTCGAAGCGCGGCTCGCCGAGCTTGCCGCCAGCGACGACCTTGATGCGCTGCAGGCCAACGAAGCCGCCGCCTGGACGCGCTACCAGGCCGATGCGAAAAAGCTCGGCGCGCAGCGGCGCAAGGCGGCAACTGCGCTGTCGAAGCAGGTGACGGCGGCGATGCACGAACTGGCGCTGGCCGGCGGCCACCTCGACATCGTGTTGCAGCCCACGAATGAGCCGCGTGCGTACGGGCTGGAGGACGCCAGTTTTCTGGTCGCCAGCCATCCCGGCCTGCCGCCAGGTCCGCTCGGCAAGGTGGCCTCGGGCGGCGAACTGTCGCGCATCAGCCTGGCGATCCAGACTGCGTTGTCGGGCGTGGCCGGCGTGCCGACCCTGATCTTCGACGAGGTCGACGTCGGCATCGGCGGCAGCGTCGCCGAGGCAGTCGGGCGGCGGCTGGCAAAGCTGGGCGAAACCCGGCAGGTGCTGGTGATCACCCACCTGCCGCAGGTGGCGGCACGCGGCACGCAGCACCTGCAGGTCAGCAAGCAGGCGAACGGCGGCTTCGTCTCGTCCAACATCGAGCGGCTCGACGCCGCCGCGCGGGTGGAGGAAATCGCCCGCATGCTGGGCGGCATGAAAATCACCGCCACCACGCGGCAGCACGCCGCGGAGATGCTCGCCGGGTGAGATGCCTGCTGGCGATCTGGCTGCTGTTCGCCGGCTCGACCTGGGCGGACACGCTGCAGGGCGTGGTCATCGTGGTCATCGATGGCGATACCGTGCTGTTCAAACCCGATCATTACGCGCCTTCGTCGCGCGCCTTCCTCAAGGTGCGCCTGGCAGGCATCGATGCGCCGGAAGCCGAGCAGCCGCACGGCGACGCGGCGACCCGCGCGCTCAAGGCGATGGCGCTGAAGCAGCGGGCGACACTGGAGATCGTCGCCACCGATCACTACGGCCGCAAACTGGGACGGCTCAGCGTGGGAACGCTTGCGGTGAACGCGGAACTGGTTCGGCGCGGCCATGCATGGGCATATGGCTCGCCGCGCGCTGCCGGTGCTGCGCTGCAGGCCCTGCAGCAGGAGGCGAAGCACGCACGGCGCGGGCTGTGGGGCGACGCCGCGCCGCTGCCGCCGTGGGCATGGCGGCGTGCGCAGGCCGCGCCCGCTTATTGAGAGAGTTGCTTGTCGGCGACTTCGCGCGGCGTGCCGTCAGGCAGCGCCACGTTGCATTCATGGAACACGCGCGCGGTGCAGGTGCGGCAGATTTCGTTGTCGAGCCGCGGATAGATCGCCTGCAGCGCGTCGCCCTTGTGGCGGAAGATCTGGTCCTCGCCGACCGTGTCGACCTGCCCGCTGCGGCGCAGCATTTCGCACAGGTCCGGCTGCACCCCCACCAGATACAGGCCGCCCCCCAGCCGACGTCGACGTGTGGCCTCCTTGGCCAATAGTTCAGCACCGGCGAGGTCGATCATGCCGATCGCGCGGGCGGTCAGCAGCAGGTGCTTTTTATTCGGGTCGGCTTCGTCGACGTGGCGGAAATGCTTTTGTACATGCTCGACGGCGCCGAAGAAGATCGAGCCTTCCACGCGCAGCAGGGTCATCTGCGGACAGCCGGGGTTGTTGTCGTCGAACGGCACGAATTTGCGGCGCGGATTTTCACGGCCGGCAGCGGACGGAACCAGTTCGCGGATCGACGGCTGCGAGGTGCGGTAGAGATAAAACAGCAGCGACACCAGGATGCCGAGGAAGATGCCCTTTTCCAGATCGACCAGGGTACCCACGAAGGTGAGAACCAGCACGATGCGCTCGTGCTTGTGGCGCTTGATGATTTCCTGGATGTAGTGAAAATCGATCAGGCTCCACGCCACGATGAACAGGATTGCCGCCATCGACGCGACCGGCAGGTAGGCGGCGAGCGGTGCGACCAGTAGCACGATCAGCAACAGGAACACCGCCGACATCGCCGCTGCCAGCGGCGTCTTCGCGCCCGATGCATAGTTCACCCCGCTGCGGTTGAACGAGCCGCTGCCGGCATAGCCCGAGAAAAAGCTGCCGGCGATATTGGACAGGCCCTGGCCGACGAATTCCTGGTTGCTGTCGATGCGCTGATCGGATTTGATCGCGACCGAGCGCGCGATCGCCACCGCTTCGGTGAGCGCCAGGATCGCGATGATGGTGGCGGGAAACAGCGTTTGCTGGATCGCGGCGAACGAGAAATCCGGCAGCGACAGCGGCGGGAACGCGGCCGCCAGCGCGCCGACGGTACGGATGCCGGTCGCCTCGGCGCCGAACTGGAAATTGATCAGCGCAGCCACCACGCCGCCCACCACCATCGCGACGATCATGTAGGGCAGCTTTTTCAGATAGCGGCGGGCGAGGATGCCGGAGACCAGCGTCACCACGCCCACGGTCACCACCCCGGGCTGGATGTCGGGGATGTGGGCGCCGAACTGGATCAGCACTTCGTGGAAATGCGCGCCGCGCGGCATGTCGATGCCGAAGAAATGCTTGATCTGGCTGGCGGCAATCAGGATCGCCGCACCCGCGGTGAAGCCGGTGATGACGGTGTGCGAGATGAAGTTGACCAGCGTGCCCAGACGCGCCAGGCCCATGGCCAGCTGGATCAGGCCGGCCAGCAGGGTGAGCGTGAGCACCAGGCCGATGAACTGCGGGCTGCCGGGTTCGGCCAGCGGGCTGATCGAGGCGAACACCACGATCGAGATCGCGGTGGTCGGTCCTGAGACCAGATGCCAGCTCGATCCCCACAAGGCAGCGACGATGACCGGCACCATCGCCGCGTAGAGGCCGTATTCGGGCGGCAGCCCGGCAATGGTGGCAAACGCCACCGCCTGCGGCAGCACGATCATCGCGCCGGTGATCGCGGCGATACTGTCCGCCTTGAAAGTCTGCTGCGTGACGTTGGGCCACCAGCGCAGGAAGGGCAGCAGACGATAGAGCCACAGCGGGCAGGCCTTGAGGTCGATCACGCTATCTCCAGAAGCATATTAGGGAATAATACTATAAACCCTTGGTATAAAAGGATTTTTGAGCCTTCGGACGTTTATCAAACGGGCCGTACCGCTTTATAATCCGGGGCAAGCCCTGCGTCAGACGGGGTCTAACGACAACTCAACCAGAGAGAGTGAGGAAGATGAAAACGACCACGATGACGCTGTGCGCGTCCGTGCTGTTGGCGTTGGCCATGCCTGTTCAGGCGGCGGGCGACCCCAAGGCCGGACAACTCAAAACTTCGATGTGTGCCGGTTGCCACGGCATTCCCGGCTGGCGTACCGCCTATCCCAGCGTATACAGCGTACCCAAGTTGGGTGGCCAGCATGCCGACTATATCGTCGCTGCACTCAAGGCCTACAAGAGCGGCGAACGCAGCCATCCGAGCATGGTAGGCATTGCCGGCAGCCTGTCCGAGCAGGACATGGAAGACCTCGCGGCGTATTACGCGTCGTCCTACAGCGGCCCGGCCAACTAAACGAGGACAACATCATGAAAACACCATTGTTCATCCTCGCCGCCGTCGCGCTGGCGGCTTCGCTGCCGGTCCATGCCAAGGGCAACTATGAAGCCGGCAAGGCCAAATCGACCTCCTGCGCGGCCTGTCATGGCGCGGAGGGTGTCAGCGCCGTGCCGTCCTTCCCCACGCTGGCCGGGCAGCATCGCGATTACCTGTACCACTCGCTCAAGGACTACAAGTCGGGCAAGCGCAACAATCCGCTGATGGCCGAGCAGGTGAAAGCCCTGTCCGATGCGGACATGCTGGACCTGGCGATGTATTTCTCGAAGCAGAAAGGGCTGACGCTCAAGTATTGAGCGCTGGGCAAAGTCCAAAGAAAACGGGCGTGGCCACTGGCCACGCCCGTTTTCTTTTGGGAGGGCGTCAGTGGATCTGGCGCCGCGGCTGGGCGGGATAGGCCTGGTTGCGCCCGGATTCCTTGGCGGCATACAACGCCTGGTCGGCGCTGCTGACCAGCGCGTCGACGTCGACGGTGCCGGGCTCGCGGGTCGCCACGCCGATGCTGACCGTGAGCAATTTGGTGGCCTGGCCGAGGGTGATCTTCTTTTCGCTGAGATTGGCACGCAGACGCTCGGCCGAGAGCATCGCGGCCTTGAGGTCGGTGTTGGGGCAGATCACCAGGAATTCCTCGCCACCGATGCGGCAGACGCTGTCCTCGCGGCGTGCCGACGTGCGCAGGTTGGCCGCGGCCTCGCGCAGCACGGTGTCGCCCGCGGCGTGACCATAGGTGTCGTTGATCTGCTTGAAGTGATCGATGTCGATCACCATGACCGACAGCGGCATGCCTGAACGCGATGCCGCGCTCCAGGCCTGGTCGAGCTGGTCCATCGCCGAGCGGCGGTTGGGCAGTCCGGTCAGCTGGTCGGTCAGCGCCGCGGTGGCCAGGCGCCGGTTGACCACCGCGAGCTCGGCGGCGATCTGGCGCAGTTGCGCGCGGTCTTTTTCCCAGGCGGTTTGCAACTGGATCATCCGTTGTGCGGCGAGCAGGCGGGTGTGCAGGCTTTTTGCGCTGATGTTGAGCGGCACATAGCCGTCGGCGCCGGCCTCGTAGGCCAGGGTCAGCTGGTTATCATCGTTTTCCTGTCCGTTCAGCAGCAGGTGCATGCGGCTGCCGTCATCGGTTGCGCGCAGCGCCTGGCACAGTTCGTAGCCGTCGAGCAGCGGCAGGTCGACGCGCGCGATAATGACGTGCGGCAGCACTTCCATCGCCAGCGCCAGCGCAGCGGTACCGTTTTCTGCCGGGTAGACCGTGTGCTCGGTGTCCGTGGTCAGCAGGGCCATGGTGTTGCGGCGATGGGTGGCGTTGCCGTCGGCGACCACGATGCGCAGCGGTGCGGTGTGCACCTGCGCCGCGTCCTCGTCTTCGTGATGGCCGTGGCAGATTTCGGAAAACGACGGCAGCACGGTGGCCGGAATCTTCAATAGCTCCGACCATTCGCGCCATTGGGTGATGACTTCGTCGATAAAGCCGCCGGCCTGATCGGACTGGATGTCGAGTTCGACCGCGAGCTTCATCCAGTCTTTCAAAAGCCTGGGGCGTACGTCGGCATTGGCCAGGCCGAGGTCGGCCAGGCGATGCGACAGGCGCAGCATCAGCAGCAGGCTGTTGGAGCGCGAGTCATGCGGATAGCTCGGGGGCTCATCGTCTTCGTAGTGTGCGAGCGGCCCGGTAAACACCTTGGGCAGGCCCCAGTCGGCCACCATGGCGACGCCGAGTTCAATATGGTCGATTGCCAGGTGCGTGTGTTCGTGTTCGATGGCCGGCTGTGCGGGATTCGTATTCTGCGCCGTCAGGGCTGCGCTGTATTCCTCGGGATAGACCGTCGCCAGTGCGAGCTTGCCGACCTGGGCGAGCAGGCCGCAGACGAACAACTCGTCCACCGCGGCCACGTGCACCCGCATGCCGAGTGCCTGCATGCCGAGCGCCATCAGCAGCGAATGCGACCAGTATTCCTGGTAGTCGAACGCCTGGCAAACGCCGTCTCGGTACTGGTCTACCAGCGAAAACCCCAGCGCTAGGTGACGCACCGTGGCCATGCCCTGGCGCACCACGGCTTCCTGCACCGACACCACCGGACGTGCGATATGCGTAGCGCTGTTGGCCAGTTTGATCAGCCGGCCGGACAGGGCCGGATCGGTCTGCACCACCCGTGCAATCTCACCCAGCGTGGCGTTTTCGCGCTGCGAAATCGTCAGGATGGACAGCGCGACACCGCGAGGCGTGGGCAACTGGCCGCTGAGTTTGAGTTGTTCAAGCTGTTTCATTCATCAACCCGTTCGATGGAGCATAGGCACGGCTATTTTCGCGGCGTGTTTCCCTGATGTCCGTGCAACCGGGTCAAACGTACCCAGGGCCAGCTCTGGCCAATCGTTGCAACAAACAGGGAAGCACAGCACGGGACGGGCGCGGAATGCGCAACACTGCGTCCTAAGGGTTTATCGACAGGATTCCGACAAAATGAAGTGCGGATTTCGTCAGTTCAGGACTGACCGGTCTTGCGGTCGAGGCAGCGCAGGTAGGCCGCCGGGTCGTATGCGGCCTGGTCGCGTTGCGCCTGCCAGATCATTTCCCCGAGACAGTCCATGACGTCATGCTGGGCGTCCATCGCGTTGCCGTAGCGCGTGAGCAGCGCCTGGTAGCGCGCGCGGATGCCGGGCGGCTGGTCGACCGATACCTGTTCGGCGATCGCCAGGTGCATGGACAGATGGAGGAAGGGGTTGGTCTCGCCGGATTCCGGCAGGTAGTCGCGTTCCCGGTGGCGCTCCGGCTGGTCGAGCAGCGCGTGGTACTCGGGATGCGCCAGCACCGCTTCCAGCGCCGGCTGCTCCGCGCCGGCCAGCGGCTGGCCGGCGCGGTATTTTGCCCACACGTCGAAAAAAAACTGGCGCACCTGATCGCGGCTGGGGTTGAACATGACTGGGTCGTCCTCAGGGTTTCGCCCGCGGACGCGGCGCGCGGATGCCGGGGACAGTCCGGGCTGAGCGTGCCCGTTGTTCCGTTTTGGCGGCGAGCGCGGGCCAGGTCTTGTCCTTGTACTCGCACAGGTCGGCGATGATGCATTCGCCGCATTTCGGTTTGCGCGCCTGGCAGACGTAGCGTCCGTGCAGGATCAGCCAGTGATGGGCGTCGATGCGGAATTCGGCGGGGATGGTCTTGAGCAGTTTCTTTTCCACTTCCAGCACGGTCTTGCCGGGGGCCAGCCTAATGCGGTTGGCGACGCGGAAGATGTGCGTGTCGACTGCCATGGTCGGCTGGCCGAAGGCGGTGTTGAGGATCACGTTGGCGGTCTTGCGCCCGACGCCCGGCAGCGCCTCGAGCGCAGCGCGGTCGGCCGGCACCTGGCTGTCGTGCCGCTCGATCAGCATGCGGCAAGTGGCAATTAGATGCTTCGCCTTGCTCTTGTAGAGGCCGATGGTGCGGATGAATTCGGCGAGTCCGGCTTCGCCCAGCGCGTAGATCGCCTCGGGTGTTCTGGCGGCCGGAAACAGCCTGCGCGTGGCGAGGTTGACGCCCTTGTCGGTGGATTGCGCGGAGAGCACCACCGCCACCAGCAGCTCGAACGGGCTCGAATATTCCAGCTCGGTGGTGGGATGCGGGTTGGCCGCGCGCAGGCGGCTGAAGATTTCGTGGCGCTTGGCTGGATTCATGGTGCGGCGTTCATCGCATTCATTGCTCGACCAGGCGTTTTTTCAGGGCCTGCTTGTCGGCCTGGCGTTTCGCCCCCGGCGTCTTGTCATGCGCACCGGCCTTGCGGGCGATGGCGAGCGGCACATAGGGATTGCGCGGCTTGGGCACGCGCCGCTTCAGCGGCGGCTTCATGCCGGCATCGGCGCGGCGGCATGCAGGCGGCGTTCGGCGCGGGCTTTCTGCCAGTTGTGCGCCGCGATTAGCAGGCCCAGCGCGATGAAGGCGCCGGGCGGCAGGATGGCGAGCAGGAAGCCCTGATAATCGGGCAGCACGTGCAGCACGAACTGTTTGGATTCCTCGCCGAACACCAGGTCGATGCCGGACAAGAGCGTGCCCTGGCCGGCGAGCTCGCGCATGCCGCCCAGCACCACCAGCACCATCGTCAGGCCGAGTCCCATCGCAAGTGCATCGACCACGCTGTGCAGCGGTCGGTTTTTGGAAGCGAAGGCGTCGGCGCGGGCGAGCACGATGCAGTTGGTGGTGATCAGCGGAATGAAAATCCCCAGCACCAGATACAGCGGATGCACAAAAGCGTTCATCAAGAGGTCGATCACCGTGACCAGCGCTGCGATAATCAGCACGAACACCGGGATGCGGATTTCGTGCGGAACGAAATTGCGTACCCCCGACACCGCGCCGCTGGCGGCCGCCATCACCAGCATGGTTGCCAAGCCCAGCGACAACGCATTGACCAGCGTGGTGCTGATCGCGAGCAGCGGGCACAGGCCCAGCAACTGCACCAGTCCGGCGTTCTGTTTCGACAGGCCGTTCTGGAAAATCGTATTGAATTCCTGCAGCGTCATGGGGCTGTCTCCTTTCCGGCTGTGGCATTCTCGGCCAGCAGCGCGGCGCGGTTGCGGGCGAAGTAGTGTAGCGCGCCGTGCACCGCCTTGACCACGGCGCGCGGCGTGATGGTGGCGCCGACGCGGGCATCGAACTGACCGCCATCCTTGACCACTTTCCAGCGCCGGGCTTCGGGCCGGGCCAGCGAGGTGCCGGCAAACTGCTCGATCCATGCGCTCTTGCTGCGCACGATGTAGTCGCCCAAGCCAGGCGTTTCGCGATGCGCGGTGACGCGCACGCCGGTCACCGTGCCATCGATGGCGATGCCGATCAGCAGGTGGATGTTGCCGCTGTAGCCATCCGGTGCGATGGCCTCCAGTACCACCGCGGTGATCGCTTCACCGCGGCGGGCGATCCAGATGGCCGAAGGCTGGCGCGTGCCCAGCAGTTCGTTCGGCGCCACCGCCTGCTGGCTGGCGAGCAGGTCGTTGTCGTACAGCGCAGGCGGCAGCACCTGGCCCAGCAAGGTCAGCTTCTCGGCCTGCTCGCTGCGCTCGATGGTCGACTCGGTGCGGGCGAACGTGAACACCAGCAACGCGGTGGCGACCAGCGCAAACACGAACAGGATCACCCCGGTGCGCAGGGCATTGCGGGCGGCGGCCCGGGCCTGCCGGATCATGCGGGCGGCTCCTTGTCGCGGCGCCGGGCTCCGCCGTAGATGCGCGGCTGGGTCCAGGCGTCGATCAGCGGCACCGACAGGTTCATCAGCAGGATCGCGAACGCGACGCCGTCCGGGTAGCCGCCCCAGGTGCGGATGATGATGGTGAGCAGGCCCGCGCCGAAGCCGAATACCAGCTTGCCGCGCGGCGTGGTCGCGCCCGACACCGGATCGGTGGCGATGAAGAAGGCGCCCAGCATCACCGCCGGCGAAAACAGGTGGAACCACGGCGCGCCGAAGCGGCCGGCGTCGAAAAAATGCAGGAAGCCGGCGGCCAGCCAGATGCCTGCGAGGAAGGCCAGCGGCACCTGCCAGCTGATGATGCGCAGTGCCCACAACAGCAGGCCGCCGAGCAGGAAGGCGCCGGCCAGCCACTCGAAGCCGATGCCGCCGTAATAGCCGAAGATCGGCTGCGTCATGATCTCGTCCACGGTGTATTGCTGCAGCAGGCCGGTGCGCAGTGCGTCCAGCGGGGTGGCCATGGTCACCGCGTCGAGCGCGGCCTGCGGCATGCCGCCGCCAAAAATCACGCTTGCGCTTTGCGCCAGCGTGAGCGGCGCGTCGGTGAGCGAAAGCGGACCTGGCCACTGTGTCATCTGCACCGGGAAGGAGACGATCAGCACCGCATAGCCGACCATCGCCGGGTTGAAAATGTTCTGCCCCAGCCCGCCGTACAGATGCTTGGCCACCACAATCGCGAATAGCGTGCCGGTGACGATCAGCCACCAGGGCGCCAGCGCGGGCAGCGAGAGCGCCAGCAGCCAGGCGGTGACGATGGCGGACAGATCGGTGAGAAAGGGTTTGGCCGGATAGCCGCGTGCCTTCAGCATCGCCGCTTCGGCCGCCAGCGCGGTCGCGGTGGCGAGCGTCAGCGTGATCAGGATGCCCGGCCCGAACAGCCAGACGTAGACCGCGATGCCGGGCAGCAGGGCCATCAGCACCCAGGCCATGACCTGGGTGACGCTGCTGCGGTCGAGAATGAAAGGGGAGGGCATTATTTCTTGTCGTCGGTTTCCAGCGGCTGGTGCGCTATTTCGCGGATTTTAGCCCGGCGTGCCTCGATTTCCTCGATCTCGCGCTGGGCCTCGGGCGGCAGGTGATCGACGTTTTTCGGCGCGACTTCGGCCTTTTTTGCCTGCGCGCGCGCCAGCGCGGCGGCGATCAGCGCTTTCTTGGCGTCAGCGTCGCTGGGGGCGGCAGCCCCCTCGGCTGCAGGCGATGCAGCCAGTTCTGCACGCTGTGCCTGATCCAGCGCGGCTTGCGCCTTGGCGGCGAGCTTCTCGGCCTTTTCCTTTTTCTCGCGCTCGAGCCGGAACTGGCGGAAATCGTGGCGTTCGCGCGCCAGGTCTGAGGCGCGCTTTTCCTTTTCGCGCGCCCAGATTTCGCTCTTGGCGTAGCGATAGAAATCGACCAGCGGAATATGGCTGGGGCAGACATAGCTGCAGCAGCCGCATTCGATGCAGTCGAACAGGTGGTATTCCTGCGCGCGGCCGAAGTCGCCCGCCTTGGCAAAACGAAACAGTTCCTGCGGCTGCAGTTCGGCCGGGCAGGCATCGGCGCAGCGGGTGCAGCGGATGCACGGCAGCGCCCTGGGCAGCGGCGGGAACAGCTCCCGGGATTTCACCAGGACGCAGTTGGTGGCCTTGACCACCGGCACGCCGGTGTTCGTGATCGGCACACCCATCATCGGCCCGCCCATCAAGACGCCGCTGGTGCCGTCGCGGTCGCCGGCGACATCGATCAGCGCCTGCATCGGGGTGCCGATCAGCGCTTCCACGTTCTGCGGGCGCAGCACATGGCCGGTGACGGTGACCAGGCGCGAAATCAACGGCTCGCCATGGTGCACCGCGCGCGCCAGCGCGTAGGCCGTGCCGACGTTGAACACCTGGATGCCGATGTCGGTAGACAGCTTGCCGGAAGGGACTTCCTTGCCGGTGAGCGTCTGCACCATCTGCTTGGCGCCGCCGGCGGGATAGATCGTCGGCACCGCGATCACCTCGACCGCGAAGTCCATTTTCGCGGCTGCAGTCTGCATCGCGGCGATTGCTTCGGGCTTGTTGTCCTCGATGCCGACGATCACCTCGGTGCTGCCGAGCAGATGTCGCATCACCGCCACCCCCTGCAGGATGTCGTCGGCACGCTGGCGCATCAGCACGTCGTCGCAGGTGATCCAGGGCTCGCATTCGCCGCCGTTGAGTATCAGCGTGGGGCAGTCATGGCGTGCACCGGGATCGAGCTTGACCGCGCTGGGAAACGCCGCGCCACCCAGGCCGGCCAGTCCCAGATCGCGCAGGCGCATGCGCAGTTCGGACGGATCCAGCGCGCGGTAGTCGAGCGGCGTGCGGGTGATCCATTCGTCGAGGCCGTCGGTCTCGATCGTGATGCAGTCGTCCGGCAGGCCCGACGCGTGCGGCACGAGGGCCGGGCCGATGGCGGTGACCGTGCCCGAGCTCGACGCATGGACGGCGGCGGAAATGTAGCCGTCCGCCGCGCCGATCAGCTGGCCTTTCAGCACGCGCTCGCCCACGCTGACCACCGGCTTGGCCGGGTTGCCGATGTGCTGGCGCAGCGGGATGACCAGTTTTCGGGGCAGGGGCGCGGCGTGAACCGGGCGCGTATTCGATTCGGCCTTGTGCCCGGGCGGATGCACGCCGCCCTTGAAGGTGTGGAGGGTTCGGCTCATGGCACTTCTTTGAGCATGATGACCGGATGCTTCCATTTCCAGTGCGGCAGGTCTTCGGCGATCGGCACCATGCTGATGCAGTCGACCGGGCAGGGCGGCAGGCACAGCTCGCAGCCGGTGCATTCGTCGGCAATGATGGTGTGCATCTGCTTGGCGGCGCCCGAGATTGCATCGACCGGGCAGGCCTGGATGCACAGCGTGCAGCCGATGCAGGTGTTCTCGTCGATGAAGGCGACCGATTTCGGTTTGGGCGTGCCATGCGTTTCATCGAGCGGTTTGGGCTCCACGCCCAGCAGTTCGGCCAGCTTCTTCACGCCATCCTCGCCGCCCGGCGGGCACTGGTTGATGTCGGCCTCGCCCTTGGCGATCGCCTCCGCGTA
>CAZUVC010000052.1:0-1861 GCA_964623745.1 uncultured Thiobacillus sp.
CAGCCCTTGCCGGCCGTGCTGCGCGCCACCGCGCAGGCGGATGCCTGCGTCGTGCCATCAATTTGGGAAGAGCCCTGCGGCACGACGATCCTGGAAGCCCTCGCGCTCGGCAGGCCGGTGTATGCGCTGGCACGTGGCGGCACGCCGGAACTGGCGGCCTATCAGCAGGTGCCCGGCCAGTTGCGGCTGTTCGCAAACATGCACGAACTGGTGGCGGCGCTGGAAACCACGGTGCGCGGCGCACCCGCATGCGCGGTGGACACACGCGCCGATGTGCGGCAGCGCTTGCCGGCCATTCTCGCGGCATACGGGGCGGAACGTGCGGCCCGCAACGATCGGAGACAAGCAACGTGAGCGACATCTTGCCTTACATCATCGGATACGGCGTGCCGATCGGCACCCTGCTGGCCGCGCTGGTCGGCATAGTGCTGGCGATGGGGGCGGCGCTGGTGTGGCCGCGCCTGATCGTGCTGATGTACGTGGCGATCCTGATGCTGTTCCCGCAGTCATCGAGCTATGGCCTGGAAGATGCAGCGAATGCATCGATCGTGTACGTGAAGGGCACCCGCACCTTCTTCTTCTCCTTCCTCGACATGATGATCTTCGGCACCTGGCTGATGGCAGTACTGTACGGTCGGCTGTTCTTCCGCAACCGCGAGCCGCTGGGGCCGCTGATGAAGTTTTACCTGGGCTTTGCGCTGGTGTTCCTGGGGCACGTGCTGGTGGGTTTCTTCGATCCCGACCATCCCTTTCTGCTCGATTTCTACGGGCGCGGGGTGGTCAACATCTTCTGGCAGGGCATGCTGGTGGCGCTGCTGCTCACGGTGATCAAGACCGAAAAGGATCTCAAGACCCTGATCGTTCTGATGCTGGTGTGTATCGTGGCGCGCGAGTTGTTCGGCATGGTGCGCTACGTGTTTCTGGGGGGCGACCCGCAGAATGCCTATGCCACGATCCAGAAGCTCAACGTAAAGATCACCTTCTGGGACATCAACGATTCAGTCCTGGCCGCCTTCGTGTTCGCGTTTGCCAGCTGGAAGCTGCTGGCCGAACGGGTGGAAAAACTGTCCTGGCGTTTTGCCTATCTGGGCATGGCAGGGCTGGGGGCGCTGACGGCGGTGCTGTCGGCACGGCGCACGGCGCAGGGGGGCTTGCTGCTTGCCGCACTGGTATTGGCGTGGCTACTGCCGCGCGGCCGGCGCTGGCCGGTGGTGGTGGCGCTGATGCTGATGGCGCCGCTGGCGGTGTTGGTGACGTCAGCG
The DNA here is from genome assembly GCA_964623745.1 of uncultured Thiobacillus sp. Classification (GTDB taxonomy): domain Bacteria; phylum Pseudomonadota; class Gammaproteobacteria; order Burkholderiales; family Thiobacillaceae; genus Thiobacillus. The sequence goes on from CAZUVC010000052.1 coordinate 1,263, forward strand.
CGCACCGAGGCGCCGGGCAATCTGGCTGACAAACTGTTGTTCGACATGCGGAGCGATGCATATTCCGACCCGCGCAAGAGCCGCTTCTACGAACTGGAAACAGCCTGGCGAACGGTGCGCGAAACGCCGCTGTTCGGCGTGGGGCCAGGCGGCAGTTTCAAAGCCTGGAGCCATTACGGGCTGGAATACCACCAGGGCCGCTACGACTACGTGCACAGTGGCTTCGGCCATGTGATGCTCAAGATGGGCTTCGTCGGGCTGTTTTTCTATGTGGCGCTATTCGTTTCATATCTGGTGTATGTGTTCAGGCACTGGCGAAGTTTGCCGCGCCACTACCAGGGGCTGGTCGCGGCTTCGGTTGCGGCGTTTGCGTCGCAAATGCCCAATATGTTCGTAGGCACACCGGTGGGCGAGATTCGCACCATGATGGTATTGGGTCTGATCTTCGCGATTCCTTTCCTGGCCGTGCGCATGGCGAAGCGCAGCGACGCCGGGCCCGCGATATCCACCCAACCGACAGTTGTATCGGGTGCGGGTGAGGCTGCGGCACGCGCATGAAGTTCTCGATTGTGACGGTGTGCTGGAACAGTGCGGCTGTG
>CAZUVC010000052.1:1871-19624 GCA_964623745.1 uncultured Thiobacillus sp.
GGCGCAGACGTATCGGGATTACGAATGGGTGGTGGTCGACGGTGCCTCGAATGACAACACGATGGAGATCGTGCGTGGTTTCAATGCGGCGCCAGTTGTGAGCGTGAGCGAACCGGACAAGGGCATCTACGACGCAATGAACAAGGGCGTGCGTATGGCGCGCGGCGAGTACGTTTTTTTCCTCAATTCGGACGACGCGCTGCACGATCCCGAGGTGCTGGCGGATGTGGCGAAGCAACTGGCGGCTGCGCCGCACACCGACCTGCTCTACGGCAACGTGACGTACGAGTATCCGGATCGGCGCATGCTGCGCACCTTCTCGCACATCGACGCACGCTCGCTGCCGTTCGAGGATTTGTGCCATCAGGCGGTGTTCGCGCGCCGTGCGCTGTTCGATCGCCTGGGGGCGTTCGACACGCGGTTTCGGCTGAATGCGGATTACGACTGGCTGATCCGGGTATTCCGCAGCGGGGCGCACACGCGCTGGATCGACCGGCGGATCGGCCGATTCACGGTTGGCGGCGCGCATGTGCAGGATGCAAAGAAGCTGGCAGATGAGCGCAAGCAGGTGCGACTGCAGTACATGTCGCCGCTGACGCTGCTACTGGGGGATGTGTTGCGCCGGGTGCGGCACCGCTACCACCGGCATTTCAAGGCACATCGGCTGGGCCAGATTCCGGTCGAATCATGACCACCGGGCGGAGCATCATTCTGTTGGCGCACGGGTTTCAGCCGGAATACGAAACCGGCTATGCCAATGGACTGGCGCGCAACGGCTGGGCGGTGACACTCATCGGCTCGGACATGAGCCTCGCTGACCGGCTGGATGCCGGTGTGCGGTTGCTGAATCTGCGCGGTAGCCAGGATCCGGCCCGGCCGCGCTGGCGCAAGGCGCTGAATCTGCTGCGTTACTGGCTGCAATGCTACGCCTATGTTCTGCTCCGCCGGGGAACAACCGTACACATGATTGGCAATTTCAGCACCGGTAACCTCCGCGTGTCGTGGCTGGAGGCCTGGTTGACCCGTCTACTCGCTGGGAGATATGCCATGACGGTGCACAACCTGCTGCCGCATGACGATCACAACGCCCGGAGTTTTCGACTGAGCCAGGCGATCTATCGCACGGCGGCGATATGCATGGTGCATACGCCGAGGATGCGAACTGCACTGGCGGAGGATTTCGGCATCGATCCGGGACGTATCGTGGTGACGGAGCACGGCATCGACCGATTGTTGCCGGCAACGCCGGCTTCGCGTGCTGCGATGCGCGCCCGGCTGAAGCTGGGCGGGGCGGACCGGCTGATTCTCTTCTTCGGTAATCTGTCTCCCTACAAGGGTGTGGACGTGCTTGTCGATGCCTTCGATCAGATCAACCCGGATATGAACGCACGTCTGCTTGTCGCGGGGCGTTGCCGCTCGGGTGCGGTGCGCGAAGCGTTGCGCAGCCAGATTGCAGCGAGCCCTGGCCGCGCGCGTATTGAGTGGATGGAGGGCTACATTGCCGAGGCGGACGTGGCGCCACTGTTTCATGCTGCGGACGTGTTGGTGATGCCATACCGGCATATCGACCAGAGCGGGGTGGTGTTCATGGCACTTGCAGCGGGTTTGCGCGTGGTGGCTTCTGATGTTGGTTCCCTGCGCGACTACATCCCTGACGGGTTCGGCCGGATGGTGCCGCCAGGCGACGCTGGGGCACTGGCACGCGGCATCGAGGCCGTATTGGGTGACGCCCGGCCTGCAGAGGGTCCGGCTGTGTTTGCCAGCCGCTATCTGTGGTCAGAAACGGTCAAGCCGATGCTGGCGGCTTATCCCCGGCTGGCGGGTGGCTGATGTGTTGAAAATGGCGTTGATCGTGGTGGTGGCATTGCTGTCCGTTGCAGCGGCATTGCCACGTCAGGCCGTGTCACCCGTTGACCGTGCTTCAATCGTCATTCCCAAAACGTACTTCGGCATGCATATTCACCGCGCGGATCGCGGGACGCCCTGGCCAGGCAAGGAAATTGGAACTTGGCGCCTGTGGGACGCGAATGCACTTTGGCTTGACATTGAGCCGCGCCGGGCCCAATGGGATTTTTCCCGGCTGGACCGTTATGTGGCCATGGCAAAACTGACGGGCAGCGAAATTCTGCTGCCATTGGGCATGACGCCAGGTTGGGCGTCTGTCAGGCCGCTGGAAAAGGGGGTATATCGTCCTGGCGATACAGCGGAGCCACGTGACATTGAAGATTGGGAAAACTATGTGTCGGCCGTGGCTCGGCGCTACAAGGGACGTGTCCGGGACTTTGAATTGTGGAACGAGGTCAACGCCGGGACTGGATTTTTCAGCGGTATGCCGGAAGCCATGTTCACACTCCAGAAATCCGCCTATCGTGTCGTCAAGGATGTCGATCCTGAAGCGCGACTGGTGGCGCCATCTACAGTTGGCGAATCGGCACATCAGCTTCGCTGGTTCGAGGACTATCTGGCCCTTGGTGCTGCCAAGCATGCGGATGTGATTGCCTATCATTTTTACCAGCCTCGCAAGCAGCCTGAGGCCATCCTTGAACTCGCGGGCAAGGTACGCGCGATCATGAAACGTCATGGCGCGGGCGATATGCCGCTATGGAACACTGAATCGGGTTACCGCATGGCATTGGGACAGCCCGGCAGGCCGGTGGCTGCAGATCCGTCCTGGCCAGCACTCGACGCCGCAACGGCGGAGGCTTATGTGGCGCGTGCGCTTATTCTGGGATGGTGGGCTGGTATCGATCGGTTCTACTGGTACGCATGGGATAACCGAGACCTGGGGTTTATGAATGCTGCAGGTGAAAAAATGCCGGCAGGACAAGCCTATCTCGTCACAGCGCGCTGGATGACAGGCGCGCGCATGACCCGCTGTGGTCGCCAAGGTGACATTTGGCAATGTGAATTGGCACGTGACGATCTACGGGCCTTGCTGGTATGGAATGCCGCGAACGAGCAGAAAACCTGGCCTGTACCCGGTAAGGTATTTGCTTCTGTGGAGTCGCTCGACGGCAAGCTGGAGGCAATTGATTCGTCGCGCCACATCGTGATAGACGGCAGGCCAAGGCTACTGCGGCAACATGAAGCTGCTTTTCAGGATTCAAGGTAACGCCGCCATGAAGGTTTGCATCATGCAACGAAGGTTGACGCACTACCGCATCCCGCTCTTCGAAGCGCTTCGCGACAGGCTGGCACTGCAGGAAATCGAGCTGGACCTCCTTGTCGGTCGAGGTACGGCCGCAGAAGACAAGAAGAAGGATGACGGCAGCTTGCCTTGGGCAACAGTTGTTCCGACTCGTTACTTCCTGGAGGACCGTCTTTGTTGGCAGAAGACAGGCCGCCATCTGGTCGACGCAGATCTTGTGATCGTCACTCAGGAAAACAAGCTCCTGCAGAACCACCTCCTGATGCTTGCGCCGCGCCGTTTCAAGCTTGCGTTCTGGGGGCACGGCGCCAACCTGCAAAGTGCCAACCCGCACGGGCTCAAGGAGCGCTTCAAGCGCTGGACAACGAATCGGGTCGACTGGTGGTATGCCTACACGCAAATGAGTGCAGGCCTGGTGAAGGCGGCGGGCTTCCCGGAGATACGCATCACGGTGCTGAACAATGCAGTGGATACAGCGGAACTCCTGGCCCAGCGGCAATCGGTTACGCCGAAGGAAACGCAGGCGCTGCGCGAATCCTTGAGCTTCGGAGCCGGGCCGGTGGGGGTCTTCGTGGGGTCGCTCTATGCCGACAAGCGGCTGGATTTTCTGTTCGGCGCGGCCGAGGCGATCCATCGGGAGGTGTCCGATTTTCATTTGCTGATCGTGGGTGAAGGTCCGGAACGGGACACGGTGCGGGACTGGTGCGCAGCGCACCCTTGGGCATGCTGGGTGGGCGCGCGCTTCGGCAGGGAAAAGGCGGCCTATCTGTCGGTGGCGCAGGTGATGCTGAGCCCAGGGGCTGTTGGCTTGGGCGTGATGGATGCCTTCGTGTGTGAAACCCCCTTGATCACAACCGACTGCGGCAATCATGGCCCCGAAATTGCCTACCTCGAAAACGGCATCAACGGCGTGATGACGGCGGATGATCTGAACGCCTATGTCGAGGCGGGTGTTCGCTTGCTGCGTGACGAGCAGGAATTGAATAGACTGCGCGCCGGCTGTGCCGCCAGCGCGCGTGAATACACAGTGGAAAATATGGCACAGCGTTTTGCCGACGGCATCGTCCGTTGTCTGGAAACACCGCGCTATGCGGGGCTGGGCCGCTGATGACCTGCCGTGTCCTTGTCGTCCACAACGCCTACCAGCATCGCGGTGGCGAGGATACGGTAGTCGAGTCCGAGATCGCGCTGCTGCGTGCACACGGGCACGCCGTGGAAACCTATACACGCAGCAACGACGAGGTGGCGGGCATGTCGTCGCTGGCCATGGCGCGGCAGACGCTGTGGTCGGATCGCACGGCGCGCGAGATTGCCGCGCTGATCGACCGATTTCGACCTGACGTGATCCACGCGCACAACACCTTTCCGCTGGTTTCGCCTTCGCTGTATTGGGCTGCCAAGCGTGCCAGCGTGCCGGTCGTGCAGACGCTGCACAACTTTCGCCTGATGTGCCTGAACGCTTTGTTTTTGCGCGAGGGCAAGGTTTGCGAGGACTGTATGGGGCATCTACCTTGGCGTGGCGTGGCACGGGCGTGCTATCGAGGCTCGCATGTGGCGTCGGGCGCACTTGCGGGGATGCTGATGTTGCATCGCGGACTTGGGACCTACCGCAACAAGGTGGCGCGCTATATTGCGCTGAACGATTTTTGTCGCGACAAGTTCATCGAAGGCGGCCTTCCTGCGGAGCGTGTGGTGGTGAAGCCTAATTATGTGGATTTTGATATGCCCGAACCGGCGGCGCGTGAGGGCTTTCTGTTCGTCGGACGTTTGTCAGTAGAGAAAGGTCTGGCCACGCTGGCCGAGGCGATGCGGCTGTTGCCCGAAGCCCGACTGCGGGTAGTGGGTGACGGGCCGGAAGCCGGTCTACTGGATGGCATGGATGGCATGACGCGCTTGGGCAGCCAGCCGGGCGACACTGTACGCCAGGAAATGAGCCGTGCGATGGCGCTGGTGGTGCCGAGTATCTGGTATGAAACATTTGGCCTCGTCATAGTTGAGGCTTTCGCATGCGCTACGCCTGTGATCGTGAGTCGAATTGGTGTTTTGGCTGAACTCGTGCGTGATGGGAAAACCGGCCTCCTGTTCGATCCGGGTAACCCGCACGATCTGGCGGACAAGATGGCTTGGGCACTGGCCAACCCGGAACGGATGGCGGAGATGGGACGACATGCCCGGGGGCAATACGAGGCCGAGTTCTCGGCCGACGTGAACTACCGACGCCTGATGGAAATTTATACAGGGGTGCTGGCCGCTAATCAGGATGCAGGCAATGCGCAGGGCTGAACGAACAACCGGGACAGTGCTCGGTGTGCAGATTGACGCGCTGTCGTGGGACGCCACCATAGCGCGCCTGCTCGACTGGGCGGATGCGCGCGAATCGCGCTATGTGACGATCTGCAACGTGCATGTGGTGGTGAGCGCGTCGCGCGATGCGGCGTATCGCGACATCATCAATGGTTCGGACATGGCGGCGCCGGACGGCGCGCCGGTGGCGTGGATGTTGCGGCGGCTGGGGTTTGCCCATCAGTCGCGCATCTGCGGGCCGGATTTGATGTGGACGCTGTGCGCGTGCGCCGCAGCGGGACAGTTGCCGGTGTATTGCTATGGCAGTACCGAGGAGACGCTGGCCTTGCTGGAACAGCGCCTGCGGACGGCGTTTCCGGCTTTGCGGATGACGATGGAATCGCCGCCGTTCCGCGCGTTGACGGCGGAAGAAGACGCAGCGGCGGTGGACCGCATCAACGCCAGCGGCGCCGGCATCGTGTTCGTCGGCCTGGGCTGCCCCCGGCAGGAGCGGTGGATGGCGGCGCACCGCGGCAAGATCAACGCCGTGATGATCGGGGTGGGTGCGGCGTTCGATTTTCACGCCGGCACGGTGCAGCGCGCGCCGAAGTGGATGCGCGACAGCGGGCTGGAATGGCTGCATCGGCTGCACGCCGAGCCGCGCCGCTTGTGGAAGCGATACCTGGTGACGAATACGCTGTTCATCATTGGGGCGGCGCGGCAGTTGCTGGGTCGATAAGGGGCGACGAATGACAGGGGGACTGAATTGAAGGTTTTATTGACTGGCGGTGCTGGCTACATCGGGACACACACTGCAGTGGAATGCCTGGCGGCGGGCCACACCGTGGTGGTGTTCGACAATCTATCGAACAGCAGCGTGAAGTCGCTCGACCGGGTGAGGCAGATTGCCGGCACGGCGGTGGATTTTGTGCAGGGCGACATTCGCGACCGCGCGGCATTGCGCGCGCTGTTTGCGGCGCATGCGATCGATGCGGTGGTGCATTTTGCCGGCCTCAAGGCGGTGGGCGAATCGGTGGAAAAGCCCTTGCTCTACTACGACAACAACATTGGCGGCAGCATCGTGCTGTTCGAGGAAATGGCTGCGGCCGGCGTGAAGTCGGTGGTGTTCTCGTCGTCGGCCACGGTGTACGGCGACCCGGCGACGGTGCCGATCATCGAGGATTTCCCGCTGTCGGCGACCAATCCCTATGGCCAGTCCAAGCTTTTCATCGAGCAGATGCTGCGCGACGTGGCGCTGGCGGATGCGGGCTGGAACATTGCGCTGTTGCGCTATTTCAACCCGGTCGGCGCGCACGAATCGGGCCTGATTGGCGAAGACCCGCGCGGCATCCCCAACAACCTGATGCCGTATGTGGCGCAGGTGGCGGTGGGGCGCCGTCCGCATCTCAATGTGTTCGGTGGCGACTACCCGACGTCCGACGGTACCGGCGTGCGCGACTACATTCATGTGGTCGATCTGGCGCGCGGCCATGTCGCGGCGCTGAACAAGCTCCATGGGCTGGGCGGGGTCCAAACCTGGAACCTGGGCACCGGGCGCGGCGTGAGCGTGCTCGACATGGTGCGCGCGTTCGAAGCGGCCAGCGGCAAGCCGGTGCCGTATCAGATCGTGGCGCGCCGCGCGGGAGACGTCGCGCAGTGCTGGGCCGACCCCGCGCGTGCTGCGAAGGAACTGGGCTGGCGCGCGGAATATGACCTGCAGCGGATGTGTGCGGATGCCTGGCGCTGGCAGTCGGGGAACCCGGAGGGGTACGCCTGAAGGGCGAGACGCAAGATTCAAGATTCAAGCTGTAAGTTGTAGCTGAAGCTGGACGGGGGCTATGTGCCAGCCTTCAGGTTCTGGACTATGCTTGGCGCATGACTTGTTGAGTGCATTTGATTCGGGAGTGGCCATGACACAGGAACTCGATCGCATTACCCAGCAACCCGATGTGATGGGGGGGAAAGCCTGCATTCGTGGGATGCGCGTCACGGTTGGGATGGTTGTGGGACAAGTCGGTGCGGGGCGCAGCATTGAAGAAATCCTCACAGACTATCCCTACCTCGAACGTGAAGACATCATGCAGGCATTGCGCTATGCCGCCTGGCGTGCCGAGGAACGCGAGGTCATGCTGACCAATGGGAAAAGCAACGTTTTCCTGTCTGGGCGTGGTTCGCTTGACGCTCTATTTGTTTGATTGATAGCCTAAATTTAGAAGCGTTGGAATGTGGCAGATTTCTTTAGCCAGCGGTTTGAAAAAAATGTTTGGGTCACAAACCATGCCCGCAAGAGCATGCAGAGACGAGGGGTCGATGACGCGACACTTGAACGGGTAATTGAAACGGGCGAGATCAAACGCAGGAACGATATGGATATGTGGATTTTCAAACACATCGATGGACGCCAGGACAACCTGATCTGCGCTGCAGTTGTTGATTCGGTGGCAATGACTATCAAGACCGTCATGATCAACTGGGAACTGGAGGACGAAATATGAGAATCGAGTACGACGAGCAAGACGATATTCTGCATATCGAATTTTCCAAGGAGCCGATCGTCAAGGATGTTTCACATGGATGGAATGTCAATGTGGGTTTCGCGGCAAATGGAATCGCAGAAATTACGATTCTAGATGCCAAGGCGGGTGGTTACTGGCCCTTGGAAAACATCAAGGATCTGCTGCCTCTGGCAGCCTAAATAGCAAGATTCAAGATTCGCGGGCGGCATTATGCCGGGCTAAAACCACCTTGTAACTTGTATCTTGTTACTTGAATCTTTCAAGCCGAAGGCCGCTTGCCGAACACCCCGCGCCCACGAAAATACTGCACGCTCAGCCAGCCGCCGAACAGCCCGCCCAGATGCGCGAAGTGGGCGATGCCCGCGGCGGTGTTGGTCACGCCGAGAAAAAGCTCTATGGCGGCATAGCCGTAGACGAAGGTGCGTGCGGGAATGCGGATGAAGGGCAGGAAAATGATGCTGATGACCCGGTTGGGGAAATACAGCGCATACGCCAGCAACAGGCCGAACACACCGCCCGAGGCGCCGACCACCGCGCCGGGTGCGTGCAGGAAATAGCCGCTGACTGCAATTTGCGTCATGGCCGCGACAATCACGCTGAACAGATAGGTCAACAGGTAGCGCAGGTCGCCCCAGCGCTTTTCCAGTTCGGTGCCGAACATCCAGATGGCAAACATGTTCATCGCCAGGTGCGGGATCGAGCCGTGCACAAAGCTGTAGGTCACCAGTTGCCAGATGTTGAACGCGCCGCCTGATCCCGGCGGCCACAGGCCAAACACCCGCACGATCTCGGGCCCGGTCGCCATGCCGAGCGCATAGATCAGCATGTTCAGCAGGATTAGTGTGTAGGTGATTGGCGGCATCAGGGCAGCAGTTTCAAGGGTCGGGCGGCAAGTTGCAAGCGTCAATCAGTCGGCGGGTTCCCAGTGCTGGAGTTTCAGTTGCAGGCTTTGCTGCCCGTTGAACGCGTTCGGCATCAGCGCGTAGACAGCGTGGATGCGTGCCGGCAGCGGGTCCGGGTGGAAAAAACGCATGGCCTCGAATGCCGCGCCGTCGCGCCCGAGTTTCAGCTTGAGGTGCTTTTCGCCGACCACGCGTTGCGCCAGCACGTCGAAGGTGGCGGTGAACAGCGGAGCGGGGAAGCCCTGTCCCCACACTGCATGGTCGAGCTGTTCGGCAAGCGCATAGCTGTGGTCGGCGGGGTCGAGTTCGCCGTCGGTTTCGATCACGCCTTCCAGGTCGGCCGGATCGAGCCGCTCGCGCACGACTGCCTCGAAAGCCTGGCTGAATTCGTCCTGACGGCCGGCAGGCAGGCTGAGCCCGGCCGCCATCGCGTGCCCGCCAAATTTCAGGATCAGGCCGGGATGGCGCTTGTCGACCAGGTCGAGCGCGTCGCGCAGGTGCAGGCCGGGAATCGAGCGGCCCGAGCCCTTGAGCTCACCATTCTCACTGTTGGCCAGCACGATGGTGGGACGGTGAAATTTGTCTTTCAGCCTTGACGCGAGAATGCCGATGACCCCGATGTGCCAGCCGGACTGGTACGCGGTGAGGCTGTGGCTGTCGCTGGGGCTGAAACTGGCGAGGATGGCGAGCGCTTCGTCCAGCATGCCGGACTCGACGTCGCGCCGGGCCCGGTTGAGCGTGTCGAGCCGCTGCGCCAGTTGCTGCGCGGCGGCAGGCTCGTCGGCCAGCAGGCATTCGATGCCGAGCGCCATGTCGTCGATGCGGCCGGCGGCATTGAGCCGCGGGCCGAGCATGAAGCCGAGGTCGAACACCGTGGCGCGCGCAGGCTCGCGCGCGGCGGCGCGAAACAGCGCGTTGATGCCGGCGCTGGCCTTGCCGGCGCGCATCCGCGCCAGGCCTTGCGCGACCAGGGTGCGGTTGTTGGCGTCGAGCTTCACCACGTCGGCGACGGTGCCGAGCGCGACCAGGTCGAGCAGGGCGCGCAGGTCGGGTTCGGCTTGTTCCGCATACGCGCCGCGCTGCCGCAGTTCGGCGCGCAGTGCCAGCAGCACATAGAACATCACCCCCACGCCGGCCAGATTCTTCGACGCAAAGCCGCAACCGGGCTGGTTCGGGTTGACGATGCAGGCGGCATCCGGCAGCGCATCGCCCGGCAGGTGGTGATCGGTGACGAGGACCGGGATGCCGAGCGCGTTGGCCGCCGCGACGCCTTCGACTGCGGCAATGCCGTTGTCGACCGTAACCAGCAGATCGGGCTGCCGCTCGGCGGCGAGTTTGACGATGTCGGGGCTCAGGCCGTAACCATGCTCGAGCCGGTTGGGCACGATGAAATCGACCCGCGCGCCGAGCATGCGCAGGCCGCGCACGCCGACCGCGCAGGCGGTGGCGCCGTCGGCGTCGTAGTCGGCGACGATCAGCAGGCGCTGCTTGCCCGCAATGGCATCGGCCAGCAAGGCGGCGGCTCGCTCGACATGCAACAGGCCGGTTGGCGGCAACAGTTGGGGCAGGCGGTGCGCAACTTCGTCGGGGTGGAAAACGCCGCGCGCGGCATACAGGCGGGCCCAGGTCGGATCGATGCCGGCCTGCTGCAGCGCGGCGCAGGTGTCGGCAGGACAGGGGCGGGTGGTGATCTTTGGCATGGGGCGATTGTATCCACCCCGCGCACAAGCCGGCATCAAGTTGTGGCTGCGTGCACCGTAAGCAAGGCAGGAGGAGACACCCATGAAAAACTGGATTGCCGGCGTCATGCTGTCGTTTTCTGCCGCCGTCAGCGCGCAGGCCTTGCCGATTCCCGATGCGCTGGAGGTGCAGGCGCTGGTGGCGCGACAGGATGTGGCGGCGCTGCAGGCGTACTTTTCGCGTTACCAGCATCAGTACGAAGCCGACCCCGCGACCGAACGGCCGCTGATACAGCTCTACTGGGCGCTGATGCGCGAAACGGATTCGGGCCTGGCAACCCTCTATGACCAGTGGGTGAACACCGTGCCCGACAGCTATGAAGCGCGGATGGCGCGCGCGATGTATCGCTGGGGGCTGGCGGACCTGATCGCTGACCCGGTGGCTTACCAGGGCGTTAACGCCGACCGCGCCTGGCAGGACTATCGCAGCCTGATGCAGCAGGCGCGCGAGGATGTCGAGGCCAGCCTGAAGCTGACGGCGCGACCGCTGGTTTCGTACCGGGTATTGATCGCGCTCTGCGATGCCATGGGCGACGGACCGTGTGTGGAGCAGGCTTTTCGCGAAGGCGTGGTGCAGGCACCGCACAGCCTGGCGCTGCGACGCGGCTATATCGCCGCCATCGCGGGCGATGACAGCGTGCATGCCAACGTGATTGCCGACGCCCGCACACAAGGCATGGCGCCTGATCACCTCAAGGTACTGGAAGCGGAGAAGCAGCTGTCGGACAGCCGGAAAATCATGCGTGCCGACGGCGGCACCGAAGTCGCCATCCATGAATCGATCGCCAACACGGTCCAGGATCCCTGGCTCGATCAGCGCATTGGCCACATGTTTTATCGGCGTTCGTTTTATCCGCGCGCGCTCGAGTTCTACAGCCGTGCCCTGGCGGGCAATCCGAACCTGGATACCGCGCTCTACTGGCGCGCGCGCACCTATTTCGAGATGGGCGACCTGCTGGCAGGGCGGGCGGACATGATGCGTGCGGCGCTGATGGGCAACCCGCAGGCGAACCGGCATTTGATCGACCAGCATGTTCAGGCCAGGAACGGCGCCGCGCGGGACGAGGTGGCGATGACCCGCTGGTGCACGATTGCAGCGCGTCGCGGCCAAGCCTACGGGGCATTCTGCCTGGGCGATGTATATGCCAACGGTTATGCAGGCTACCCCAAAGACATGGCCAAAAGCCTGGCCTGGACACGGCAGGCAGCCGAACGCGGCATGCCCATGGCGCAGCATGATCTGGGGGTGATGCAGCTCAAGGGGCTGGGTATACCGCAGGATCGCGCGGCCGGCATCGGCTGGCTGAAGCTATCGGCGCAAGGCGGGTTTGAATACGCCGAGCGCAAGCTAAGGCTGCATCTGAGCAGCTGGGAGTATTTCAAGGAAATGACCTGGCCGGCCTATCGCGAGGCGTTCCAGCACGGCAACCTGAGTGTCCGCCTGGTGGTGAGCCTGCTGATCGAAATGGTGCGGGCGGCATTTTCCTGACTGTGAGCCAGTTTAAGAATCTGGTGAATTGCCGATTCTTGCGGGCGCACGCGCGAGGTACCATGCGCGCATGAGTCATCTGCTTCCCCTCTCGCGCGTCGCCAAGCTGGTGGGCCAGCCGCGCCATACGCTGCAGGAAATGATCCGCAGCGGGTCGCTGGCGACCTTCGACGGCATGGTCGAGCTCGACGAGCTGCTGCGCGCGTTTCCCGAGGTGAAATGGGACGACGACGCGGAATTCCGCCGGGTGACCGAAATCAAGGACAAGGCGTTTGCCAAACGGGTGCGTGAACGCGCGCTGCCGGACAAGGATGTGCTGGTGGCGCGCTTGAACGAGCTGGGTGACGATTACGCTGCGGCCAAGGCCTTGTTGCTGCACTACGGCAGCGTGATGACCTGGCTGGACGAAAAGATCGACGAACTCGAGGAAAATGCGAGCGTCGAAACCTACCATGCGCTGCATACGGTGCGCGCTTTCCTGCTGCGCAACCTGGCCGAGATGCCGCCGGACGCGGTGCAGGCGCAGGCGGTTATTTTGCAGGAAAGGATGCTTAAACTGATGTCAGCCCATGTCACCATCCAGCCGAGCGGCCACGAATTCTTTGTGGACGGCAACGATACGCTGCTGGAAGCCGCGCTGCGCAACGGCGTGTCGCTCAACTACGGCTGCAGCAACGGCAACTGCGGCGAGTGCAAGGCGCGGCTGCTGTCGGGCGAAGTGAAGAAGGTGCACGCCTACGACTATGTGCTGAAACAGGCCGAAAAAGACGCCGGCATCATTCTGCTGTGCGCCCATGCGCCGGTGAACGATGTGGTGATCGAAGCCAGCGTGGCGGGCGCGCGCGACATTCCGGTGCAGCAGCTCGCCGCCAAAGTCAAATCGGTGGAGGTGTTCAATCCGCAGATTGCCGCGCTGCATATTCTGGCGCCGCGCAGTCAGCGCCTGCGTTTTCTTGGCGGGCAGAGCATCCAGCTCGGCTTCAACGGCGTCAGCGGGCGCTATGCGATTGCCAGCTGTCCGTGCGAAGACCGCCACATCGAAGTGCAGGTGCCGCGCCGCGCAGGCGATGCCTTCGCCGAGGCGCTGTTCGGGCAACTGCGCGCCAACGACACGATCGACGTGGTGGGCCCCTACGGTGAATTCGTGCTGGACGAGGATTCACCGCGGCCGGTGATCTTTCTCGCCTTTGGCGCCGGCTTTGCACCGATCAAGAGCCTGATCCAGCACGCCATGTCGCTGGAGCTGGCCGAATCAATGGACCTGCATTGGCTGGCCGATGAAGCGGGGCACTATCAGGACAACCTGTGCCGTACCTGGACCGATGCGCTGGACAACTTCAACTATGTGCCGCACCCGCCAACCGGGGATCTCGATGCGCTGCTGCAGCGCATCGTGACCGACTACCCCGACCTGCATCGCTTCGATGTCTATGCGGTGGGCACCGCGGCGCAGCTGGAGCGGGCGCACGCGCATTTCGTGCGCGAAGGCCTGCACGAGGCGCGCTGGTTTGCCGAGGTGCTGGGCAGCTGAATGCTGCGCGTTTTGCTTTATTTGTGGCCGCTGCCGGTGACTTTGCTGGGCATGCTGGCCGTGTTGGTTACGCGCAGCAGCGGCGGCAGCGTGCAGCGGGTGGCGGGCGTGCTGGAGGCGGCAGGGGGCTGGCCGGGACGCTGCCTGCGGCACGGCTTTCCGTTCAGCGGCTCGGTGGCGGCGATGACGCTGGGGCATGTGGTGCTCGGCGTGTCGCAGGACGCGCTCGTCGCAACGCGTGCGCATGAGCGCGCGCATGTCAGGCAATTTGAGCGGTGGGGCGTGTTGTTGCTGGTGCTGTATCCGCTGGCCGGGCTGGCAGCGTGGCTGCGCGGCGGGAATCCCTATTACGACAATGTGTTCGAGCGCGAGGCGCGGGCCGCGGCGGACGCTGCGCGTCACCCGGGCGGGATGGCCTGATCGCGCCGGGCTTCACTCCACCGGGCGGTGGGAGATTTCACCGGGGTCACCGGTCTCGGGATCGATCCAGTCTGAAATGCCGAGCTCGTCCTCGGCTTCTTCCACCGTTTCGCCGGGTTCGTAATCGCTGTCGGCGTTGTATTCCATGTCCTGCACCGCTTCCAGCAGGCTGGCAAAAGGACCGTATTCCACGCCGGTCTCGGCGTCGATCCAGTAACAGCCATCCGGCCGCTCGACGATGCGGGTTTGATCGTAATCCGCAGGGGTTTCGGGTATGGGGTGTTTCATCGCCTGTCCTCCATGTCTCCAACTATAGGCACCATGACTTCACACGGCAAGCCTGGTGGTACTCCACTAGAGCATCCGGGGCAGCAGCATCAGGCCGGAGAGTGACGCCAGCATGATCGCCAGGTGCGCCCAACTCCACAGCCGAAAATGACGGACCAGCGCGGTGACCTCGCGGTTGGCGATCAGGAAAGGGCGTCCGTGCGGCGGCTTGCGCAGCAGGCGGATGCCATCGCTGAGCCGGATGTCGAGGTGGCTGCGGTCGACTTCGTCGGAAGCCGCCTTGCGCGCGGCCTCCCATTCCTCCAGGCTGATTTCGCCATCGCGGTTGCGGTCGAAGCGCGCGAGCAACGTGGCCTTGTCGGCCTTCCATTCGGTGAGCAGCGTGGAGAGGTCGGCCTGCTTGTCGAGCACGGCATTGGGGCCGCCGAGCGTTACGTGTTCGCCGATGGCGTAGATCGTCTCGCCCTCGATCAGCGTCCATTCGGTCTTGCGAAAACCGCCCGCGGTCGACACCTGCTTGTGCGAAGTCATGATTTCCGCGTCTTCGGGGTCGACCAGCATCCGGCCGCTGCCATCGTCCACGCCGAAGGTGTCGTGCGAGACGCCGGACTCGACGTATTCCCAGCGGTCGTCGTTTCTGCGCTCGATCCGGTAGCGGTACCACAGGCAGGGCAGGCCGCTGATCGGGCTGACCAGCGTCGCACCGGGCGGCTGTTTGCCGCGCCCGACGATCTCGATATAGCCCTGCGGCGCCGAGGCAATGCGCGAGGTGGGCGTGTCGGCGACCGTGCGGTAACGCTTGAGGTTGGCATGCCACGCCCAGAAGCTGGTGAGGCCGACCAGCGAGAGGCTGATCTTCCACCCCAGCGGCGAATGCAGTTGAAAACCGAGCAGCAGGATGAGCAGGTTGCCGCCGCCCAGCGCGAAGTTGGCGTAATCGTGCCGCCCAGCCGCGACGAGCCCTCTGCGAAGCATCAGTTATTGAAGAGCTGTTTCAGATCGACATCCTTTTTCTCTTCGGCGGCAAAGCGCAGCAGCGGAAACTGGCGGAAGCCGAACAGGCGTGCGACGACAGTGTCGGGAAACTGCTCGACGCGCACATTGTTGACGTTGACCGAGTCGTTGTAGAACTCGCGGCGGTCGGCGATGGCGTTTTCCAGCCCGGTGATGCGTGCCTGCAGATGCTGGAAGGTCTCATTGGTCTTCAGCTCCGGGTAGGCCTCGGCCACCGCAAACAGATTGCCCAGCCCCAGCCGCAACGCGCCTTCGGCCTGGCCCAATGCGGGGATGTCGTGCGAGGCGCGTGCGCTGGCCACCTGGCTGCGCGCCTGCATCACCTTCTCCAGCGTCTCCTGCTCGAACTGCATGTACTGCTTGCAGGTCTCGACCAGCTTGGGCAATTCGTCATGGCGCTGCTTGAGCAGCACGTCGATGTTCGACCACGCCTTGCCGACGGCATGCTTAAGCGTCACCAGCTGGTTGTAGAGAAAGATGACAAAAACAGCGAGCAGCCCCAGCACAATAAAAAAAACCAGAAGACCGGACATGGTGCACTCCACAGAGATTCGATCGCAGAAATAGCGGATGGGCGCTGGCTAACTTGAGCGCAGCGCCTTCAAATGCGTGCCGCGAGAATCGCTGCGATCTCGGCATCCTCGAGCCGGACCGGGTTGGTTTTCATGCTGCTGCCGCGGCTGTTGGCGACGATGCGCGGAATGTCGGCGGGCGTCACGCCGTAATGCGCCAGCGCCGGTAGTTGGAGCGCGCGCGTCCAGGTGCCCAGCGTGTCGATCAGGACGGTGTGTGCGGCTTCGCGGTCCAGTTGGCCCTGCTTGCTGAGCAGACGCCCCACCTGCGCATATTTTTCCAGCGCCGGATTCTCCGGGTCACGCGCGCGCAATGCTTCGATATTGACGCGCGTGGCGGTTGCCACCAGCGTGCCGCAAGCCACGCCATGCGGAATCGGAAAAAACGCCCCCAGCGGCGCGGCGAGTCCGTGTACCGAACCCAGTCCCACCTGCGCCAGCGTGATGCCCGATACCAGCGCCGCATACGCCATTCGCTCGCGTGCCGCGGCATCGCCGGCATCCGCATATAAAGCCAGAAGCCCGTCGCGCGCTGCTTTCATTCCACCCCAGGCAAGCGAATCGGTCAGCGGCGCGGCACGGCTGGAAACATAGGATTCCAGCAACTGGGTCAGCGCATCCATGCCGTTTGCTGCAATCACCGCAGGCGGACAGGTCGCCAGCAGATCCGGGTCGACTAACGCCACTTCCGCCACCAGCTTTTCATCGCGGAAGGATTTCTTGAAGCCTTCCGGCCCCTGTACGCTCAGCACCGCATTCTTGGTGGCTTCCGAGCCGGTGCCGGCCGTGGTCGGCACCGCAATGAAGGGCGTTGCCGGTCCGTTGTAAGGCACCTCCGGTCCTACGCCCTCGAGATGATCCATCACCGAATTGCCTGGCCCCAGAAGGCCGGCAATCGCCTTGGCCGCATCCAGCGCGCTGCCGCCACCGATGCCGACAACGACATCGATCGCTTCTGCGCCGAGCGCGCGTACCGCCTCGTCCACCATCTGCGGCGAAGGCTCACCCGGCACGGTCAGGTGCAGCCATGAAATTCCCTGCGCCTTGAACCCCTCGGTCACGGCGGGCCAGAACGATGAGTTTTTATGTGAGCCGGCACCAGTCACCAGCAGTGCATGCGCTCCGTAACTGCGGACGATGGCGGGCAACCGGGCCAGCGCGCCCGAGCCAAACTCGATGCGCGGCAAACGCGAAACGGTGAAATCAGTAATGCGCACAGGCGGCTTTCAAATCACGATGACGCTGCATGGTAGCGAGTTTGCGAATGCCCTGTCTGCACAGGGCTGCTTAATTAATGAGCAGGCATTCCGGACTTGCTGCACCCGACGCGATCCGGGCAGGCTGGCACGCGTGCAGCCCGCATTTCTCAGCCGCTTGAAAACATTGAGAATATTGGTTTTCGGCCGCGCCGGCCTGTTTGATAAGTCGCGCAAGTGTTGACGGCGCGCAGCGCGCTTTGCTATAGTTCCGCTTCTCGATTGACGCAGTTTCATTGCGACAGGCGCGGGGTGGAGCAGTCTGGCAGCTCGTCGGGCTCATAACCCGAAGGTCGTAGGTTCAAATCCTGCCCCCGCAACCATTTCGAAAATCAGGTGTTGACGTTTTTTGCGAACTCCGTAGAATGCGCACCTCTCGAAACGGCAACGCAACGCAAGCGAAGTCAGTAAGAGATTGATCTTTAACAATTTACAGCCGATAGGTGTGGGTGTTGTTGCGGTAGCTGTTCTGGTTTCGGCCGGGGTGGCAACTAGCATAAATGCTCACACTTGAATAAAGCGTCGCTATTAATTTGGTGGCGTGAGTTTGAGTTGAGCGACTGAAGTATTTGAAGTAATAGCAGTGATTGAACTG
>CAZUVC010000053.1:0-16123 GCA_964623745.1 uncultured Thiobacillus sp.
GGCTGCGCTGTGAGCGCACCTCAAATTAAAAGAGGCTGTGCGGTGAGCCCATCGCAGCTCAAGGGAGCTGCGTTATGAAGGCGGACATCGCCGTCATCGACTACGGCATGGGCAATCTGCGTTCGGTGTCCAAAGCCATCGAGCACGTCGCACCGGCGGCCAGTGTGGTGGTGACCTCCGATCCCGCGGTGATTGCCGACGCCGGGCGCGTGGTGTTTCCGGGGCAGGGCGCAGCACCCGACTGCCTGCGCGAAATCGACGCGCGCGGCCTGCGCCAGGTAATCGTCGACGCCGCCCGCAGCAAGCCCTTTCTGGGGATCTGCATGGGCATGCAGGTGCTGTTCGAGCACAGCGAGGAAGGCGATACGGATTGCCTGGGCATTCTCCCGGGCACGGTGCAGCATTTTCCGCACGACGCGATGCATGACGCTGCCGGCGACAAGCTCAAGGTGCCGCACATGGGCTGGAACAACGTCCACCAGGCAGCGCCGCACCCGTTGTGGGTGGGCATCGAGGAGGGCGCACGCTTCTACTTCGTACACAGCTATTTCGTGCAGCCGACTGCCCCGGACGTGATCGCCGGCTTCTCGCATTACCCTTTTCCGTTCACCTGCGCGGTGGCCACGGGCAACATTTTCGCGGTCCAGTTTCACCCCGAAAAAAGCCAGAACGATGGGCTGACCTTGCTGGGCAATTTTGTAACCTGGAATCCGGGTGCATCCGATACCGCCTGTGATATGTCCGGCGCTGCCTGCGCCTAATTTTTACCAGTACGACCCTGCTGATTAGCCATGTTAATTATTCCTGCGATCGACCTTAAAGACGGCCATTGCGTACGCCTGGAACAAGGCGAAATGGACAGTGCCACCGTATTTTCAGAGGACCCGGCAGCCACGGCCCGCCGCTGGAAGGAACTGGGCGCGCGCCGCCTGCATCTGGTCGACCTCAACGGCGCGTTTGCCGGCAAGCCGGTCAACGACGCGGCGATTCGATCCATCGTCGATGCGGTCGGTGACGACATGCCGGTGCAACTCGGCGGCGGCATCCGCGACCTCGCCACCATCGAGCGCTACCTCGACGACGGCGTGCGCTACGTCATCATCGGCACCGCGGCGGTGAAGAACCCCGGTTTTCTGCACGAAGCCTGCGACGCCTTCCCCGGCCATGTGATGGTCGGGCTCGACGCCAAGGACGGCAAAATCGCGGTCGAGGGCTGGTCCAAGATCACCGGCCACGACGTCATCGACCTCGCCAAGCGCTTCGAGGGCTATGGCGTCGAGGCGGTCATCTACACCGACATCGGCCGCGACGGCATGCTGAGCGGGGTGAACGTCGATGCCACCCAGCGCCTGGCGCAGGCGCTGTCGATCCCGGTCATCGCCAGCGGCGGCGTCACCAACCTCGACGACGTCCGTGCGCTCTCCACCGTCGCCAAGGACGGCATCATCGGCGCCATCACCGGGCGCGCGATCTACCAGGGCACGCTCGACTTCGCCGAGGCGCAGAAGCTTGCTGACGAACTCGCCGGTGGCGTGTTCGGAGTCTAGTTTGACTGGATAACCATGCTGGCAAAGCGCATCATTCCCTGTCTCGACGTCACCCATGGCCGCGTGGTCAAGGGCGTCAACTTCGTCGAACTGAAGGACGCCGGCGACCCGGTCGAGATCGCACGCCGCTACAACGAGGCCGGTGCGGACGAACTGACCTTTCTCGACATCACGGCGTCTTCCGACGAGCGCGACCTGATCCTTCACATCATCGAAGCGGTGGCGGCGGAAGTCTTCATTCCGCTGACGGTTGGTGGTGGCGTGCGTGAAGTGGGCGATGTGCAGCGTCTGCTCAACGCGGGCGCCGACAAGGTCAGTATCAACACGTCGGCGGTATTGAATCCTCAGCTGGTCAAGGATGCGTCCGACCGCTACGGCAGTCAGTGCATTGTTGTTGCCATCGACTCCAAGCGCGTCGGCGATCACTGGGAAGTCTTCACCCACGGCGGTCGCAAGGCGACCGGGCTGGATGCGATCGAGTGGGCGAAGAAAATGGAAAGCCTCGGCGCGGGCGAACTGCTGCTGACCTCGATGGACCGTGACGGCACCAAGAGCGGCTTCGATCTGGACCTGACGCGCGCGATATCCGACGCGGTCGACATCCCCATCATCGCCAGCGGCGGCGTCGGCACGCTGCAGCATCTGGTCGACGGCGTGAAAGAAGGCCGCGCGGACGCGGTGCTGGCGGCGAGCATTTTCCACTTCGGCGAATACGGCATTGACGAAGCCAAGCGCTACATGAAGCAGCATGGCATCGAGGTCAGGCTGTGAGCGAGTGGCTCGACGCCGTCAAATGGGACGTCAACGGCCTGGTGCCGGCGATCGCCCAAGACGCGGCCAGCGGCGAAATCCTGATGGTGGCGTGGATGAACCGCGAGGCGCTGGAGGAGACTGCACGCACCGGCCGTGGCGTGTATTTCTCGCGGTCGCGCAACAAACTCTGGCGCAAGGGCGAGGAATCCGGCCATGTGCAGAACGTCAGCGAAATCCGGCTCGACTGCGACAACGACGTGGTGCTGCTTAAAATTGAACAGGTGGGCGGCATTGCTTGTCATACAGGCCGGCGATCATGCTTTTTCCAGAAGCTTGCCAAGGATGATCAAGGCGGCGGCCAGTGGGTCACAACTGCACCCGTGCTGAAGAACCCTGACGAGATCTATCAGAAATGAGCGACATTCTCGACCGCCTCGCCGACACGCTGGAAGCACGTAAGCAGGCCTCGCCTGACAGCTCCTACGTGGCCAAGCTCTATGCCAAGGGCACTGACGCCATTCTGAAAAAGATCGGTGAGGAGGCGACCGAGACGGTGATGGCCGCCAAGGACGACCAGCCCGAAAAGATCATCTACGAAGTCGCCGATTTGTGGTTTCATACCCTGGTGCTGCTGGCGCACAAAGGATTGAAGCCGGCGGACGTGCTGAACGAGCTGGCGCGCCGTGAAGGCCTGTCCGGCTTGGTTGAAAAGGCGAATCGAGATGAGTGACTGCATTTTCTGCAAGATCGTCGCCGGTGAGATCCCCAGCGGCAAGGTCTACGAAGACGACGAGGTGCTGGCGTTTCACGATATCCATCCGTTTGCGCGGGTGCATTTCCTGATCATTCCGAAAGCGCACATCGCGACCCTGGCTGACTGCACGCCGACGCACGAGAGCTTGCTCGGCAGAATGCTGCTGCTGGCGCCGCGCCTGGCGAAGGAACAGGGGCTGGAGGCCGGCTTCAAGACGCTGATCAACACCGGGCGCGGCGGCGGTCAGGAAGTGTTTCACATTCACGTTCACGTATTTGGCGGGGGCGATCCCGTCAAGCGCAGTTAATCAACAGGAGAAATAACATGGGCGCTTTTAGCATCTGGCATTGGCTGATCGTTCTGGTCGTGGTGCTGCTGATTTTCGGCACCAAGAAGCTGCGCAACATCGGTGGCGATCTGGGCGGCGCGGTCAAGGGCTTCAAAGAAGGCATGAAGGACGATTCGCCGAAGATCGGCGAAAAAACCGATCAGGACGGCCGCACCATCGACGCCGAGGTCAAGGACAAGCAGAATTCCTGATAGAGGATTCAGGGGCCAGGATTCAGGATTCAGGGAATGAGCGGCTTTGCTGCACCTTGATCCATTGCTCCTGACCCCTGATCCCTGAACCTATAATGTTCGACATCGGCTTTTCCGAACTCATGATCATCGGCGTCGTGGCGCTGATCGTCATCGGCCCCGAGCGCCTGCCCAAGGTCGCGCGCACGGCGGGGCACCTGTACGGCCGTATGCAGCGCTACGTGTCGACCGTGAAAGCGGACATCAGCAACGAAATCCAGCTGGATGAGTTGCGCAAGGCTGGTCAGAGCTTCAAGGAATCGGTCGAATCGGTGGAAGCCGATGTCCAGCAGCAGGCGACCGTGGTCGACGACTACCTGCGCGACGAGGTGAGCAACGTCGACAAGGTGGTGAAGGCGATGGGTACGACCGAGGGCGAACGTCCCGTCACCCAGTCCGCGCTGCAGCGACTGGAGGCCGAACAGATGCCGCAGCAAAGCCTGCCGCTCGACGAGCCGGACCAGAATGCGGCCACCGCCACGCCGACCGCGGTCGTGGAAACAGCGCACAGCGACGCTGCCGGAAAAACCTCATGAGCACACCGGAAGACTCCTTCATCTCGCATTTGATCGAAATGCGGGATCGCCTGCTGCGTGCGGTGATTGCGGTGGTGGTGCTGTTCGTGCTGCTGTTCCCGTGGGCGCAGGACCTCTACGCGCTGCTCGCCAAGCCGATGCTGGAATCCCTGCCGCAGGGCGGCCAGATGATCGCCACCGAGGTCACCACGCCATTCTTCGTGCCGATCAAGGTCACGATGATGACCGCCTTCCTGCTGGCGCTGCCGTGGGTGTTTTATCAAGCCTGGGCGTTTATTGCGCCGGGGTTGTACCAGCACGAAAAACGCCTCGGCGTGCCGCTGGTGATCACCAGCGTGATCCTGTTTCTGCTCGGCATGGCGTTCGCCTATTTCCTGGTGTTCCCGGTGGTGTTCGGTTTCATCGTCGGCGTCGCGCCCGAAGGCGTGGCGGTGATGACCGATATCGGCAAATACCTCGACTTCGTGATGACGCTGTTTCTGGCGTTCGGCATCACCTTCGAAGTCCCGGTCGCGGTGGTGCTGCTGGTCAAGATGGGCATGGTGTCGATTGCCAAGCTGCGCGAAATCCGGCCTTACGTGGTCGTCGGCGCCTTCGTCATCGGCGCGATCTTCACCCCGCCCGACGTGATTTCGCAGTTCATGCTCGCGGTGCCGATGTGGATACTGTACGAGCTGGGCATCATCGTCGCATCGATGATCAGCAAGCCGAAATCCGACACCGAGGCTGAACCCGATTACACGCCGATGTCGGAATCCGACATGGACGCCGAACTGGATCGCATTGAATCCGACCCGCCCGACGCGAAGCCGCACGACGTCAAGTAACGCACCTGACTGGTGCGTGCTGCACCGATGTGGTGCCTGCCTGCGTCTCGCCCTGAAGAACTTCCCATATAAATCAATTGCTTGAGCTCCAGGAACGCCGTTTGCTTTAAACAGCCGGCATTCAATCGGGAGCCGGCAAATGGAAGCGTTGAAATCAGGCAGTGACGTGTTGTTCGTGTTGTTGGGCGGGATCATGGTGCTGGCGATGCACGCCGGGTTTGCCTTTCTCGAACTGGGCACGGTGCGCAAGAAAAACCAGGTCAACGCCCTGGTCAAGATCCTCACCGATTTTTCCGTGTCGACCATTGCCTATTTCTTCATCGGATATAGCGTCGCCTACGGCGTCAGCTTTTTCTCCAGTGCTGAAGTGCTGTCGGCGAAGAATGGCTACGACCTGGTCAAGTTCTTTTTCCTGCTGACCTTCGCAGCGGCGATCCCGGCGATCGTGTCGGGCGGCATAGCCGAGCGCGCCCGCTTCAACCCGCAACTGGCGGCGACGTTTGCGTTGGTGGGGCTGGTGTACCCGTTTTATGAGGGCATCGTCTGGAATGGCAACTACGGCTTACAGGATTGGCTGGAAGCCAGCTTCGGCGCGCGCTTCCACGACTTTGCCGGCTCGGTGGTGGTGCATGCGATGGGTGGCTGGATTGCCCTGCCCGCGGTGCTGCTGCTGGGCGCGCGGCGCGGTCGCTACACCAAGGATGGGTTGGTCTCGGCGCACCCGCCGTCGAATATTCCGTTCCTGGCGCTGGGTGCGTGGATCCTGACGGTGGGCTGGTTCGGCTTCAACGTGATGTCGGCGCAGTTGATCGAGGCCGTGTCGGGCCTGGTCGCGGTCAATTCGCTGATGGCGATGGTGGGCGGCACGCTCGCCGCGCTGGTGATCGGCCGCAACGACCCCGGCTTTATCCACAACGGCCCGCTGGCCGGACTGGTGGCCATTTGCGCGGGATCCGACCTGATGCATCCGATCGGCGCGCTTGCCACCGGTGTGATTGCCGGCGCGCTGTTCGTCTGGATGTTCATGGTGACGCAGAACCGCTGGAAGATCGACGATGTGCTGGGCGTGTGGCCGCTGCACGGCCTGTGCGGCGCCTGGGGCGGCATCGCCGCCGGCATTTTCGGCAGCCAGGCGCTGGGCGGCATGGGCGGTGTCAGCCTGGTGGCGCAGGTCGTGGGTACGTTGGGCGGGGTGGCGGTGGCCGTCGTCGGCAGCCTGGTGGTCTACGGGCTGCTGAAGCAGGTCACCCGCCTGCGCCTGGATCCGGAAGCGGAATTCACCGGGGCCGATCTCAGCATCCACCGGGTGTCGGCCACCGCCGAGCACGAAACCAACTGGTAAGGGATCAGCGGGCCTGCTGTTGCCGCAGGTGACGACGGCGTTCGCTGCGCAACTGCTCGAGCTGCCGGTCCACCTGCACCACGTCGGGATGCTGGTCGGTGTATTGCAGCAGCAGTTCGGTGCGCCGGATTCGCAGTTCGACCTGCTTCTTGTCGAGCCCCTCAAGGTAGGGGTCCGGCTTGGCGGGCAGGCTCGGCGCAGCGGGGGGCAGGGTGTCGGCGATGCCGGGCGCGCGCCGGGTGTCCGTGCCGGTTTGCGGCGTCGCGGGTGCATCCATGGACACCGGCGTGTCCGTCGGCGGTGCAGGCAGAAAATAGTCGACCAGGATGATGCCCACGCCAATCAGCAGCAGCACACCGAGCGGGGTGCCGAAGGCCAGCACCGCCAGCAGGCGCGGCACACGCTGCGGTGGCGGCACGACGACCGGCAACGGCGCCGGCGCGGCGACGCTCAGCGCGTGCAAGGCCTTGACCAGCGTGCGGGCGTCGGGCCGGTTTTCCGGCTGCTTGTCGAGCATGCACGCCAACAACTCGTTTAGCCAGGCCGGCAGGCCGGGACGCAGTTGCTCGGCGGGCGGCGGCGTGTCGTTGATGACGCGGTAGACAATTCCGGCCAGGCTTTCGCCGTCGAACGCGTATTGGCCGGTGATCATTTCATACAGCACCGCGCCGAGCGAAAAAATGTCCGCGCGTCCATCGATCTCGCGCCCCATGGCCTGCTCCGGCGACATGTAGCGCGGCGAACCGAGCATCTGCCCGGTCTGTGTGCGGTCGCTGTTGGCGAGGTGGGCAATGCCGAAGTCGGTCAGCTTGACGCGCCCGTGGCGGCCGGTGACGACGACATTGGCGGGTTTGATGTCGCGGTGGACGACCCCGTGCTCGTGGGCAAACGCCAGCGCGCTGGCCATCTGCGCGGCGGTGTCGAGCGCCAGGTCGAGCGGCAGCGGCCCCCGGTTCATGATGTTGCGCAGGGTGACGCCGGGCAGGTATTCCATGGCGATGTAGGCCAGCCCGTCGGCTTCGCCCACGTCGTAGATGGTCACGATGTTGGGGTGGGAGAGCCGGCCGGCGCTTTGTGCCTCGCGCAGAAAACGCGATTCTGCGTCAGCGCCTTCCTGCTGCAACTGCGCGATCGGCACCACCTTGATCGCCACCGTCCGCTCGATCAGCGGGTCGCGTGCGCGGTGCACCGTGCCCATCGCGCCCTGTCCGATTTCATCGAGGACTTCGTAGCGGCCGATATGCAGGCTGCCGGCTTCCTGGGCGTGGTTCAGGGCTGGCATTCGATAATCTGTCCACGCACCGCGCGGCTGTCGGTGCCCATCAGGTAGAGGTACCACGGCATCAGGTCTTCCGCCGCCGGCACCGCCTCGGCCGGCAATCCGGGGTGGGTGCGCGAGCGCAGTGTGGTGGCCACCTGGCCGGGAATCAGCGTGTTGATGCGCAGCGTGGCTTCGGCGTCCAGTTCGTCCGCCCAGATGCGGGTCAGGGTTTCCAGACCGGATTTCGCCACCGCGTAGCCGCCCCAATAGGCACTGGGTCGATGGCCATGCGTTTCGCCGGTGAACACCACCGAGGCGTCGGGTGACTGGCGCAGCAGCGGCAGGCAGGCACGGGTGAGTGCGAACGGCGCGATCAGATTCACCCGCATCAGCGTCTGCCACTGTTCCAGCGTCTGCAATTCCAGCGGGGTCAGGCTGTAGAACTGGTGTGCGCTATGCAGTACGCCGTCGAGGCGCTTCAGGTGCTGCGCGAGCGTGCCGGCGAGCGTGTCCAGGCTGCGGTCGTCGGCGGCGCCCAGATCGTAGGGAAACATCGCCGGCTCGGGCCCGCCGGCCGCGACGATCTCGTCGTAGACCGCATCCAGCCCGGCTTCATTGCGCGCCAGCAGCGCGACGGTGGCGCCATGGCGTGCGTATGCCAGGCTGGCGGCGCGTCCGAGCCCGGCGCTGGCGCCGGTGACCAGGATGACGCGGCCTGCGAGCAGATCAGGAGCGGGGAGATAGTCTTTCATAGCGTTTCAAGAAGCGAGGCGGCCGATTGTACTCCGCTCTGTATTGCGCTTTCGAGTGTGGCGGGATACGGCCCGGCCGTGTAGTCGCCCGCCAGGAACAGGCGCGGGTGCGGCGTGGTGACGGCAGGGCGCGGCAGGCCGGCCACGCAGGAATACGTTGCCTGTTTTTCGACGATGCTTTTGCGCCAGCGTAAAGCGCCGGGATCAGCGATGCGCGCGACCTGCGCCGCGGCCTGATCCACCCAGTCCGTCGGTAGCTGCGTGGCCGCGCTGGCAACCAGCGCCAGCAGTCCGGACTGGCCGTGGCTCTGGCCACGATCGAAAACGAACTGCGCCGGCCCGTCCGTCAGCGCATAGAGCGGCTTGGCCAGGCGGAAATCCGGGTCGTACTGCAGGTAAGCGGTGGCGATCGGCTGGTAGTCGTACGTCGCCACCTGCCGGGCAATGGTCTGCAGCGCGGGCACCTGGCCTGCAAGCAGGGGCAGATGCTGCGGCGCAACGGCGAGGATGGCATGGCTGAAAACCGTCGAGTCGTCGCGCGTGTTCAACGTGACGGCATCCGCCGCGGCCGCGAGCGTGGTCACCCGACAGCTCAGCCGCACGCTGCCGCCGCATTCGGTCAGGCGTGCGGCGGCCGGCGCGGGAAACAGTGCAGTCAGATCCTGACGCGGCAGCAACAGGTCGCTGTGCTGGTTGCGCCCGCCAAAGGCGGCGCGAAGCACATTGCGAAAAACTTGCGCGCTGGCGACGTCAGGCGGCGTGTTGAGCGCGGACACGCACAGCGGATGCCACAGCAGGCGCTTGAGCTTTTCCGGCTGCGAGGCCGTGAACTGGCTGACGCTGCCGTCGACGGTGTCCGCGGTGCTGCGGATCTGGGTGTGTGCCCAGCGCGCCGCAGCCAGCTTGTCGCCCCAGCTCAAGCCACGCGCGCTGAACACGCCCGCCGCGAGATGCAGCGGTGCCGGTAGGCGCGGGCAGGCGAGGCTGAAATCGGGCGGCTGCTCAAGCGTGAGCGGCAGGCGCCACAGGCCTGCCGGCGCCGCGGCGGGACGCAGACGCTCGATCAGGTCCAGCGTCTGTTCATACGCACCGAGCAGGATGTGCTGTCCATTGTCGAGGGCCTGGCCGTCGAGTTCGACAGCGCGCGCGCGGCCGCCGAGTGTGCGGCTGGCCTCGAACAGGGTGACCGCCACCCCGGCTTCGGCGAGCGTCAGCGCCGCGGCGCAGCCGGACCAGCCGCCGCCGACGACTGCCACATGCGGCGTCATGGAAACAGCCAGGTCCGGCTGGCGAGCCACAGCTTGCGCAGCGGCGTGAGCGCCACGCGCGCGCGCAGCACCGGAAAGCGGTCGCGGCGGATCTCGTCGAGCAGCGTGCGATAGATCGCCGCCATCACCAGGCCCGGGCGCTGCGCGCGGCGTGCGCGGGCGGGCAGGGCGGCCAGCGCGCTGTCGTAATGCATCTGGGCGCGTTCGTACTGGAACTGCATCAGCGCCTGGAATGCCGGCGTGTCGCGGCCATTCAGCAGATCGGATTCGGCGACGCCGAAACGCGCGAGTTCGTCCTGCGGCAGGTAGATGCGGCCGCGCCGGGCGTCCTCGCCGACGTCGCGGATGATATTGGTGAGCTGGAATGCCAATCCCAGCTCGTGCGCGTAACGGCGAATCTCGCGGTCGTCCGCGTTGCGCGTGCCGTCGAAGATCGATGCTGCCACTTCACCCACCACGCCCGCCACCCGATAACAGTAGAGATGAAGCGACTTGAAATCGGGGTAGCGGGCGGCGTCGAGATCCATCGCCATGCCGTCGACGATTTCGAGCAGCAGCGCGGGCGGAATGGCACGCCCCTGCGGCGTGTCGGCGAGCGCACGGGTGGACGGGTGCTGCGGCGCGCCTGCTGCAAAGCGCGCGATTTCATCGCGCCACCAGTTGAGCTTGGCCTCGGCCACCTGGCGCTCGTGGCATTCGTCCACCACGTCGTCGAGCTCGCGGCACAGCGCGTAGAACGCGGTGATCGCGCGTCGCGTGTCCGGTGGCAAAAAGACGAAGCTGTAGTAGAAACTGGAGCCGCTGGCGGCGGCGCGATCCTGGCAGTACTGGTGGACATCCATGTTCAATAGATTCCGCGCGCGAGCATGAAAAGCCAGTCCTTTTTCGTCAGCACTGGGCGGTCGTGGAACACGCAGCCGGGATCGGCGTGCAGCTTGCGCAAAATGGTCTCGCCCCCGCGGATGGTGACGCGCAGTTCCAGTCCGACGCGTCCCTTGAGCTGCCGGCCGAGCGGTGCGCCGGCCTGCAGCAGTTTGCGCGCGCGTTCGATCTGTCGGTGCATCATCGTGTGCCACAGGCCGCGCGTGTCGCCTGCGGCAAGCTGCGTTTCACTGACGTGGTAGGCGGCGAGTTCATCCTGCGGCAGGTAGATGCGGTCCTTGCGATAATCGATGGCGATGTCTTGCAGAAAATTGATCAATTGCAGGCTGCTGCAGATGGCGTCGGAATAGGCCAGGTGGCGGGGGTCGCGGTCGCCGTACAGATGCAGCATCAGGCGTCCCACCGGATTGGCCGAGCGGCGGCAGTAGTCCATGACTTCACCGAAGCTGGCGTAGCGGGTTTTTTCCACGTCCTGTGCAAACGCCGACAGCAGGTCGCGAAAGGGGGTCATCGGTATTGCGTGGGCGCGGATCTCGGCGGCAAGCGGCCCGAACACCGGGTCGTCCGGCGTCTCGCCGCGCTCGATGCGATCCAGCTCGCTGTGGTAAGCCGCCAGTTGGGCAAGCCGCGTTGCCGCCGGTGCGTTGCCCTCGTCGGCAATGTCGTCCGCGCTACGTGCAAACCGGTAGATGGCTTCGACCGGTCGGCGCAGCCTTTTCGGCAGCAACCAGGACGCAACGGGGAAATTTTCGTAGTGTTCGACCGGCACCGGCAATAAAAAACGGAATGGGAATAAAGACTTAGGCGGGATGCCGGTTGGGCTTGGGTGACAGCATCGCTTTGATTATATTACACTTATTGGTTGATAGTTTTGCGGCTACGCCGCGAGAGTGGCGGAATTGGTAGACGCACTGGATTTAGGTTCCAGCGCCGCAAGGCGTGGGGGTTCGAGTCCCCCCTCCCGCACCATCGGTTTTTGCCTTACACCCATCCCTAAAATCAGCCAGGAAGTATTTTGATGCAAGCAAATCTTGAAGTTCTCGAAGGTCTGGCCCGGCGCCTGGACATCAGCGTGCCCACCGGCCCGCTGGAAACCGAAGTGCAAAGCCGCCTTAAGCGGCTGGCGCGCAACGTCAAGATGGACGGTTTCCGTCCCGGCAAGGCGCCGCTTGCTGCGGTGGCACGCCAGCATGGGCCCGGGGTGCGTCAGGAGGTGCTGGGCGAAACCCTACAAACCCGCTTCGGCGAGGCGGTCCAGACCCACCAGCTGAAAATCGCCGGCTATCCGCGCTTCGAGCAGAAGGGCGGCGCCGACAATGCGGTCGAAATGACGTTCAGCGCGCATTTTGAGGTCTATCCTGAAGTGAAGATCGACGACTTGGCCGGTGGTCGGATCAGTCGTCCGGTCGTCGATCTGGGTGACGCCGAAGTGGACAAGACATTGAACGTGCTCCAGAAGCAGCGTCGCACCTTCGAGCCGACCGACAAGGCAGCGGCGGAGGGCGATCTGGTCAAGTTCGATTACCAGGGCACCGTGGACGGCGTGGCGTTCGAAGGCGGGCAGGGCGAGGACTTCGCAGCGGTGATCGGCGAAGGCCGCCTGCTGAAGGACTTCGAGCAGAGCCTGGTCGGCGTCAAGGCGGGGGACAACAAGGGCTTCGACATGCGCTTCCCGGCCGACTATGCTGCTGCGAACCTCGCGGGCAAACAGGCGCACTTCGAGGTGCAGGTGAAGGCGGTGGAAACCCCCGTATTGCCGCCGGTGGATGCGGACTTTGCGCGCGCGCTCGGGGTCGAGGACGGCGACGTCGACAAGCTCAAGGCCGAGGTCAAGGCCAACCTGGAGCGGGAAGTGAAGCGTCGTGCGCAGGCCAAACTGAAAGAACAGGCGATGGAACTGCTGCTGCAGAAAAGCACGCTGGATCTGCCGCAGAGCCTGGTGGCGATGGAAACCGACCGCCTGATGAAAATGACCGAAGCGGATATGCAGTCGCGAGGGGTTCAGACCATGAAGCTTTCAGCCGATATGTTTACTGGACAGGCCGAACGCCGCGTGCGACTCGGACTGATCCTGGCCGAGATCGTCCAGGCCAACGCGCTCAAGGCCCAGCCCGAGCAGATTCGCACGCTGATTGCCGAGCAGGCAGAAAGCTACGAAGACCCGGCGCAAGTGGTGCAGTGGTACTACCAGAGCCCGGAACGGATGCAGGAGATCGAGTCCCTGGCGCTGGAAGAGAATGTGGTAGCATGGGTCGCAGGTCAGGCCCAAGTGGAAAACGTGACAACCTCCTTTGAAGATTTGATGGGACGTGCCTGATGCACATTGATTTTGAACACGGCGTTTCCGGCGCCCGGACCTTCGAGCCGCAGGGCCTGGGGCTGGTGCCCATGGTCGTCGAGCAAAGCGGCCGCGGCGAACGCGCCTACGACATCTACTCGCGCCTGCTCAAGGAACGGGTCATTTTCCTGGTGGGTCCGGTTAACGATTCAACTGCCAACCTGGTGGTTGCGCAGATGCTGTTCCTGGAATCGGAAAACCCCGACAAGGACATCTACCTCTATATCAACTCGCCCGGCGGCTCGGTGTCGGCAGGTCTCGCGATCTACGACACCATGCAGTTCATCAAGCCGGACGTGTCGACCCTGTGCATCGGCCAGGCGGCCAGCATGGGCGCGTTCCTGCTGACTGCGGGCGCCAAGGGCAAGCGCTACTGCCTGCCCAACTCGCGCGTGATGATTCACCAGCCGCTGGGCGGCTTCCAGGGCCAGGCGTCGGACATCGCCATCCACGCCAAGGAAATTCTCTATCTGAAGTCGCGCCTCAACGAGATGCTGGCCAAGCACACCGGGCAGAGCATTGAAGTGATCGAGCGCGATACCGATCGCGACAACTTCATGAGCGCGGACGACGCAGTGAACTATGGTCTGGTCGACAAGGTGCTGACCAGCCGCATCGAAGCATCGGGCAACTAGGCAAGGATATAGGCATGGCAGACAAAGGAACGAGCGACAAACTTCTCTACTGCTCCTTCTGCGGCAAGAGCCAGCATGAAGTGCGCAAGCTGATTGCCGGACCGTCGGTATTCATCTGCGACGAGTGCGTCGAGCTGTGCAACGACATCATCCGCGAGGAAATCCAGCAGGCCGACAGCCAGAAGGGCGCCAGCTCCGATCTGCCGACGCCGCATGAGATCAGCGACATTCTGGACCAATATGTGATCGGCCAGAGCCAGGCCAAAAAGGCCCTCGCGGTCGCGGTCTACAACCATTACAAGCGTCTGCGCAGCAATGCCGGTACCGGCGAAGTCGAGCTGGCCAAGAGCAACATCCTGCTGATCGGCCCGACCGGCTCGGGCAAGACCCTGCTCGCACAAACGCTGGCGCGCCTGCTGAATGTGCCTTTTGTAATTGCCGACGCGACCACGCTGACCGAAGCCGGTTATGTGGGCGAGGACGTCGAGAACATCATCCAGAAGCTCCTGCAGAAGTGCGACTACGACGTCGACAAGGCCAAGCAGGGCATCGTCTACATCGATGAAATCGACAAGATCTCGCGCAAGGCCGACAACCCCTCGATCACCCGCGACGTATCCGGCGAAGGCGTACAACAGGCGCTGCTCAAGCTGATCGAGGGCACCACCGCCTCGGTGCCGCCGCAGGGCGGACGCAAGCATCCGAACCAGGAATTCGTCCAGGTCGACACCAGCAACATCCTGTTCGTCTGCGGCGGCGCCTTCAGCGGACTGGAAAAAGTCATTCGCGGTCGTACCGAAAAGGGCGGTATCGGATTCGGTGCGCAGGTCAAGAATGTCGACGAAACCAAGCGCGACGTCGAACTGCTGCATCAGGTCGAGCCCGAAGATCTGATCAAATATGGTCTGATCCCTGAATTTGTCGGACGTTTGCCGGTCGTCGCAACCCTGGATGAACTGGATGAGGCCGCGCTGGTGCAGATCCTGACCGAGCCGAAGAACGCGCTGACCAAGCAGTTCATCAAACTCTTCAAGATGGAAGGCGTCGATCTCGAATTCCGCGAGGATGCACTGAATGCCATCGCCAAGCGCGCGCTGGCGCGCCGCACCGGTGCGCGTGGCCTGCGTTCGATCATCGAGCATGCCCTGCTCGACACTATGTACGATCTCCCCTCTCTCAAAGGGGTCGTCAAGGTGGTGGTCGACAACGGGCTGGTGAGCGGCGACGGCAAGCCCTTGCTGATCTATTCGGACGAGGGCGAGCAGCCGCTGGCTGCAGGCGCCTGAAGTAAAAATGGCTGATAGGGAACCTGTCAGCCACCTTGATTTCCAAACTATGCCCCCCAACTATGGATGAGCGTGGTTGAAATGCCGCGCATCCTTTCCTCAACACTTACCAGGAAAACATGATGAGCGACAACACCTCCAAGGAACAGGTCGATCTGCCGCTGTTGCCGCTTAGGGACGTGGTGGTTTTCCCCCATATGGTCATCCCGCTGTTCGTCGGTCGCCCCAAGTCGATCAAGGCGCTGGAAACATCGATGGAATCCGGCAAGAGCATCCTGCTGGTGGCGCAGAAAACTGCTGCCCAGGATGACCCCACGCCCGAAGACCTCTACGACACCGGCAGCGTGGCCACCGTCCTGCAGATGCTCAAATTGCCCGATGGCACGGTCAAGGTGCTGGTGGAAGGCAATCAGCGCGCCCGCGTGCTGGACGTGACCGATGTCGGCACGCACTTGTCCGCGCGCGCCGAAATCCTGCCCGCCGAAGGCGAGGAACTGGTTGAAGTGGAGGCCATGCGTCGCGCCCTGCTGACGCAGTTCGACCAGTACGTCAAACTGAACAAAAAAATCCCGCCGGAAATTTTGACTTCGCTGTCGGGCATTGACGAAGGCGGCCGCCTGGCCGACACCATCGTTGCGCATCTGCCGCTGAAGCTGGAGCAGAAGCAGGAAGTGCTGGAGATGATCGGCGTCAACAAGCGCCTGGAACATCTGCTCGGCCTGCTGGAAGGCGAACTCGATATTCTGCAGGTGGAAAAGCGCATCCGTGGCCGCGTCAAGCGCCAGATGGAGAAGAGCCAGCGCGAGTATTACCTCAACGAGCAGGTCAAGGCGATCCAGAAGGAACTGGGCGACATCGAGGAAGGTGCTGAACTGGAAGAACTGGAAGGCCGCGTGCGGCAGGCCAGCATGTCCAAGGAGGCCGAAGCCAAGGCACTGGGCGAGCTGAAAAAGCTGCGCATGATGTCGCCGATGTCGGCTGAAGCCACCGTGATCCGCAGCTATATCGAGGCGATGGTCGGCCTGCCGTGGAAAAAGAAAACCAAGATCAGCAAGGATCTGGTCAAGGCCGAGCGCGTGCTCGATGAGGACCACTACGGCCTCGACAAGGTCAAGGAACGCATCCTTGAGTATCTCGCGGTGCAACAGCGCGTCGACAAGGTGAAGGCGCCGATCCTGTGCCTGGTGGGCCCCCCCGGCGTCGGCAAGACTTCGCTCGGCCAGTCCATTGCGCGTGCGACCAATCGCAAGTTCGTTCGCATGGCGCTCGGTGGCGTGCGTGACGAATCCGAGATTCGCGGCCACCGTCGCACCTACATCGGTTCGATGCCGGGCAAGATCCTGCAAAGCCTGACCAAGGTCGG
>CAZUVC010000054.1:0-14331 GCA_964623745.1 uncultured Thiobacillus sp.
CACCCGACGCACTTGATCTTCGGCGGGTCTGTAAGGGGAAGAACGTCAAAACCAGTTTGACGGTGAGCTGCCGTCGCGAACCGGATTGAGGGCTTCGCCGTGAAGCTCACCCAAGTACACAAACCGCCCCGTCATCGCTGCCCTGGTGTTGACTTGTCGCCCCTCTCAGTCCCGCCGGAAATCGAGCCTGCCGGGCGGATCAGCGGCAAAGGTGTCTGAGCCCCGCTCACCTTCGAAATACAGATAAAGCGGGGCGAGTTCTTTGCCGCCCGCCCGGCAGGCTCGATTTCCGGGGTTTCGGGAATGAGCGGGGGCGCCTTTTCTTGGGTTACTTTCTTTTGGCGAGACAAAAGAAAGTGACTAGCCGCCGGGCTACCCCCGGCCAACGCACCTCAGCGCTACAGAAAGTCTGACTACTCGGACGTGCTTCGCGCCTAAGTTCAACTGGATTGCTTCACTGCGCTCGCAATGACAGGCGAAGCATCATGCGAAGCAAAAAACCGCTCCACCACCTCCAGCTTCCTAGTCCGCGTCATCGCCGGCAACGCATTCAACAACAACCTCCCATACGGCTTATCCGCCAGCCGCGTATCGCAAATCATCAGCACCCCACGATCGGTCTCGGTGCGGATCAGCCGCCCCGCGCCCTGCTTCAGGCTGATCGCCGCATGCGGCAACTGGTAATCCATGAAGGGTTTGCCGCCATTCCGCTCGGCCTGGGCGATGCGCGCGGCGACGACCGGATCGTCAGGCGGCTGGAACGGCAGCTTGTCGATGATGACGACCGACAGCACGTCGCCGGGCATGTCGACGCCTTCCCAGAAACTTTGACTCCCCAGCAGTACGGCGTTGCCGGCCTGCTGGAAGCGCGCCAGCAGTTCGTTCTTCGGCGCATCGCCCTGTACCAGCAAGGGAAACTCCCAGCCACGAAACTTGAAGGCGTCGATTAAGAGGCCGCGCGCCTTGTCCAGCGCGCGCAGGCTGGTGAACAGAATGAACGCGCGGCCCTGGCTGACGTCCAGCACCGGTAGCGCGGCCTTGACGACGGCATCGGTGAAGTCGGGCGTATTCGGCGCAGGCAGGCCCTGCGGCACATAGAGCACGCCCTGGCGCGGGTAGTCGAAGGGGCTGTCTACGCACAGAGTTTCCGCGGTTTCGATGCCGAGCCGCGTTTTCAGATGGGTGAAGTCGCCGCCGACTGACAGCGTGGCCGAGGTGAGAATCCACGCCTGCGCGCGCTCGGTGAGCTTGGCGCCGAACATCGCGCCGACCGACAAGGGCGTCGCGTGCAGCAGCAGCGAACTCAGCGTGGTTTCGAGCCAGCGCACACGCGGATTCTCGGGATCGTCGTCGCGCTGCCAGCTGGCCAGTGTGGCCTGGACGCCCTGCGCGCGCTCGAAGCAGTTTTTCAGATCCGCATCGCGCTCGGCCTGGGATTCCAGCAGCCTGGTGGTTTCGTCGAGCGCTGCAATCAGGGCTTTCAGCGCATCCGGCCATTTGTCGTAGCGCGCGAGATCCGCCACGGTCGCCTTGACCGGGTTCTGCGGGAAGGCCAGGCGCAGGTCGCGCGTGGCCTTGGTCAGGTCTTCGGCGGCGCGGCGCAGCGCGGGAAAGTCGCCCGCCTTCACCGCGGCCAGCCGCTTGGTATCGCCAGCGAGGTCGAGCAGTTGTGCAGTGGACAGCGTTTCGCCGAAGAACTGCGCAGCGGTTTCGGCGAGCTGGTGGGCTTCGTCGAGGATCACGGTATTGCACGCGGGCAGCAGTTCGGCGACACCTTCGTCCTTCAGCCACAGGTCGGCGAAGAACAGATGGTGGTTGACCACCACCACTTCGGCGTCGAGCGCGTTCTTGCGCGCGGCCATGACGAAACAGTCCTTGAAATGGTCGCATTCGCTGCCCAGGCAGTTTTCACGGCTCGACACCGCGTAATGCCAGGCGGTGGCATCTTCGGGAATGCCTTCGGCCTCGGCGCGGTCGCCGCTCGAACTGGTTTCGGCGAAACGGGCGATCTTGGCAAGCCAGACCGGATCGTCGCGATGGGCAAAGCGGCCGTCGCTCAAATTGCGTTGCAGATGATGGTGGCAGACGTAATTGGCGCGGCCTTTCAGCAGCGCCACCTTGACCGGCGACTTCAGCGCGCGGCGCGCGGCCGGCAGGTCGCGATGAAACAGCTGGTCCTGCAGCGCCTTGGTGCCGGTGGAAATCACGACCTTGCCGCCGGACAGCAGCGCCGGGATCAGATAGGCCAGGGTCTTGCCGGTGCCGGTGCCGGCCTCGGCGAGCAGCACGCTGTTGTCGGCGACGGCGCGTTCGACCGCCTCGGCCATGGCGAGCTGCTGCGGGCGCGCGCGCCAGCCCGGCAGCGCCGCGGCAAAGGCGCCTTCGGCGGAAAAGAGGTGTTTCAGATCAAGCATGCTCGGGCCATAATGCGTGGCGGAGTGTACCATTCACGCCCAAATGTACTGGCGGACCTGTCTACAGTTCTGATGATTTCAACCCGTTACTTCATAGACTCCGCCTATTCGGTACTGCCATGCGTGCTTATCTGCTCTGCCTGTTGATCGCCCTGTTCCCGGCCAGTATTCACGCGGCAGTTGTCCAGCAGGAAATGCGCCCGGGCATCGTTGCCAGTGCAGACTATATGAGGGGCTCAAGCGACAAGCCGGCCGTGCTCCTGTTGCACGGTTTTCTGCAGACGCGCGATTTCCATACCGTGGCGTCCCTCGGCCGCGGCATCAACGATGCCGGTTATGCGGTGCTGACGCCCACCCTCAGCCTCAATGTCCCCAACCGTTCGCAAAGCCTGGCGTGCGAAGCGGTGCACAAGCACACTCTGGACGATGACGTGGCGGAAATTGCGCGCTGGGTGCGCTGGCTGAAATCACAGGGGCACCGTTCAGTCGTGCTGTTCGGCCACAGTTTCGGCAGCCTGCAGCTGCTGGCCTACCTGGCGAACAAGCCGGACCCCATCGTCAAGGGCTACGTCGGGGCCTCACTGATCGAAACCCAGCTGGGCCAGACCGACCGGGCCGCACTGATCGCCCTGCTGGAAGATCGCGTACGCAGCGGGCAGCGTGCGCTCTACACCGGGTCGATCTCGTTCTGTGCCAAATACCCGTCGACGCCGGAAGGCCTGCTGTCCTACGCGCGCTGGGACCAGGCGCGCGTTCTGAACGCCCTGAAGCAGGTGCCCGTGGCAACAAAGCTCGTGATGGGCGATGCGGATTTCATTATCGAGAACAACTGGGCCAAGGTTTTGCAGCACGCCCAGACGCCCGTGGTCATCATCAAGGGTGCCAATCACTTCATGGACGGCGAGCACGAATTCGACCTGCTTGAACATGCGCTCGCCTTTATGGCGAGCGTTCCGCCGCTCCGTCCGCGATGAAAGGGTCAGACTCCATCTCCATCAAGCATATCGGGCTGGCGTTCGTTACCGGCCTGCTGGTCCTGGTCAGCCTGATCGGCGGGTTTTCTGCCTACCAGACCCGCGCCCTGACGCATAACCTGGCGCAGCACAACCACGATGCGGCCCGTTCCGAACTGGCCGCTGCGGTGCAGCGGCTGCTGAGCCAGACCGAAGACCTGGCGATCCAGCTGGCGGAGTGGGACGAAACCCGGCAACAACTGGTTGTGCCCGAGTACTACCCCTACTGGCGCGACCAGCGGGTGTACGAAAGCGGCATTCTGTCCAGCCGACTGTTGCGGGTGGCGCTCTACACCCAGGCCGGCACGCTGATCGAGCCCAGCCCGGACAATCTGCATATGCCAGCCAGTCTGCCGACTGGCATGCCTGCCTACCAGCCGTCCACCTGGCTCAGCAACGAAGCCGGCAGCATCGCGCTGTATCACGCATTCCCGGTGTTCGGCGACGCGCAGCGCCAGGCGCTGCTGGGCCATGGCGTGCTTCGGGTCAACTTCATGCCGGCCCTGCTGCGTCCGGATGCGCTTCACTTCGTCGATGCCACCAGCGTCAGCGTGGCACTCAAGCCGGGCGAACTGCTGAGCGCAGCCGACCTGCTTTCGCGGCTGAATTTCAGCGCCCGCACCGACCCCGACCAGCTGCACTTCCAGACCATTCTTTCGCGCACCCTGCTGTCGCTGTTCGTGCTGCTGATCAGCACGGCGCTGATCGGTTTCATGGTCTACACCCGCCTGCTGATCCGTCCGCTCGGGCGGCTGTCGCAGGACATCGACGCGATGCAGCACGGCCGCTTCAAGCCGGGGGCGTCGCACGCCCAGACCATGCGCATCAGCGAGCTGGAAAGCATCCGCCGCTCACTCTACGAGTACCAGCTGCAGCTGCACGAACTGCACGGTTCGCTGGAAAACCAGAACCGCGAATTCCACTCGCAGGCGCGTCAGGATGCGCTCACCGGCTGCCACAACCGGCGCGCCTACGAGGAAGACTGGGAAAGCTTCCGCCTGGGCCTGAAGGCCGATCCGCAGGGCGTGGCCTTCCTGCTGTTCGACTGCGATCGTTTCAAGACCATCAACGACACCTACGGCCACGCCAAGGGCGACCGCGTGCTGAGCCTGATCGCCGATGCGTTGGTGATGGCGCTGCGTGCCAATGATCGCCTGTACCGGCTGGGGGGCGATGAATTCGCCACCTTCCTGGCGCGCACCACGCCGGGACAGGCCAAGCAGATCGCACAGCGCTGCCAGAGTCTGCTCGACGCATCGGTCTTCAGCGATCTCGGCATCAACGAACCGGTCGGCGTCAGTATCGGCATTGCGTTCTGCGGCTCGGACGAGATCGAGCACGTCAACGACCTGCCCAAGCAGGCCGACATTGCGATGTACACCGCCAAGCAGCCGGGACGCACGCGCATCGCCCTGTACGGCGAAGACACCGAGCGCGCGTCGCAGACCCTGGTGGCAAGCCGCGAAACCAGCGCCCTGTTCCAGGCTCTGGCCTCGCCCGGCATGATCGAGCTGCACTACCAGTCGATCCACGCGCTGCCCGGTCGGCAGGTGGACTACTACGAGGCGCTGGCGCGCATCCGTTACCACGGCACCCTCATCATGCCGGACGCCTTCCTGCCGGTGGTCAGCAGCCGCCGGCTGGAAACCGAGTTCGACCTGGCCGTACTGCAGCAGGTCGATGCCGACCTGTCATCGGGACAGTTGCCGCCGCGTGTCGGCATCTCGATCAACCTGTCCGCGCAGAGCATTTCGCGACCCGAGGTCGTCTCGCAGCTGCTGGAACTGTCGCGCCACAACGCGCGTCACCCGCTGATGCTGGAAATCACCGAAACCTCGCTGATCACTCAGATGACCGAAGTACGCACCTACCTCGATCTGCTGCGCACGGTGAACTACCGCATCGCGATGGACGATTTCGGTACCGGCTATTCGCCCTTGCGCTATCTGGTCGACTTGCCGGTGGACGTGGTCAAGTTCGACATCTCGCTGGTGAACAAGCTGGCCGAAGACAACCGCGCCGGCCAGGTGGTGGCCGACTTCGCGCGCATGATGAGCGACGCGGGCTATTCGCTGGTGGCCGAAGGAGTGGAAAGCGATGCCGTGCTGCGCAAGGTCGAAAGCCTGGGCATCGCGCACGTGCAGGGCTATTTGCTGAGCATGCCGGTGCCGCTGGCGGAACTGACATCCGGCAAGCGCGTCGAGCGGGCCACCGGGGTGGCGCAATCGGGCTGAGTCAGGGCCTCAGTGCTTGCCCGAGCGCCAGATCGACAGAATGATCCACACGCTGTTGACGAACGCGATCAGGAATCCCAGCAGACCGAACAGCGGCAGGCCAAACAGCTTGGGGCCGCCTTCCACCGTCATGATGATGCTCGACCCCACCACCAGCGAGGCGGTCAGGATGCCCATGGTCAACCGGTTGCTGGCGCTGTCCAGCTGATGGCCGAAGTGATCCAGCCGCTTCAGGTCGAGGTCGATCTTCACCCGTCCGCGCCGCATGTCGCGCAGCAGGTTGCGAAAATCGCGCGGCAGGTCGGCCACCACTTCCAGCGCCTCGCGCACGCTCTTGCGCCCGCGCGACAGCAAGGCCTGCGGCGTGTAGCGTTGCTGGATGATGCGCTCCACGAACGGCGTCACCTGGTCGATCATGTGGAACTCGGGGTCGAGCTGCAGCCCCAGCCCTTCTAGCGTGATCAGCGTCTTGAACAGCAGCGTCAGATCGGCCGGAAGCACCAGATTGTTGTCGCGCATTACCGCCGTGATGTCGTTCAGCAGCGCGCCGATGTTCACGTCCTTCAACTGCAGGTCGTCGTAGCTCTGCATCAGCTCCGTTACATCGTAGGCGAGTCGATCCTCGTCCTGGATCGACTCGCCGCTCCAGTCGAGCAGCACTTCCAGCATGCCCGCCTCGTCCTTGTTCACCAGCGCGTGCAGCAGGTCGACGATCTGGTTGCGGCGCGGCGGGGTCAGCATGCCCACCATGCCGAAATCGATCATGCCGATGAGATTGTCGGGCAGGAACAGCACATTGCCCGGATGTGGATCGGCATGGAAATACCCATGCTCAAGCACCATGCGCAGCACCGTATCGGAACCGCGCTTGGCCAACAGCTTGGGGTCGAGCCCGGCGGCGCGCAGCATGTCCGACGAGACCCCCGCCTTGCCGATGATTTCCTCCTGCACGTTGACGCGTTCGTTGGTGAATTCCCAGTACACCCTGGGGATCTTTACCAGCGGATCGTCGACAAAATGCCGCGCAAACTGGTCGATGTTGCGCGCCTCCTTGACGAGGTCGAGTTCGCGCATCAGCGAGCGGCGGAACTGCGCCACGATCTGCACCGGGTCGTAGCGCCGTGCATCCGGGACTTCGCTTTCAAGCAGGCGGGCAGCGTGTTCCAGAATCCGCAG
This sequence comes from uncultured Thiobacillus sp., assembly GCA_964623745.1. Taxonomy (GTDB): domain Bacteria; phylum Pseudomonadota; class Gammaproteobacteria; order Burkholderiales; family Thiobacillaceae; genus Thiobacillus. The sequence goes on from CAZUVC010000054.1 coordinate 6,838, forward strand.
GTCGGCCCGGATCACGCCCTCGATGCCCGGCCGGCGAATCTTGACCACCACCGGCGTGCCGTCCTTGAGCGTGGCGCGGTGCACCTGCGCGATGGAGGCGGCCGCCAGCGGAACCGGACTGAAATCGGCGAACACCACGCCGGGCTCGCCCTTGAGCGCGACCACCAGATCGGCATGCAGCAATTCATACGGCACCGCCGGCACCTGACTGTGCAGCTTCTCGAATTCGGTGATCCAGTTCGGCGGGAACATGTCGACCCGCGTCGCCAGCAACTGGCCCAGCTTGACGAAGGTCGGGCCCAGCTCTTCCAGCGCGCGGCGGATCCGGACTGGCGGTTCGAGCTGCGAGATTTCGCTGGCATGCTGCCAGTGCAGCACGCGGCCGGCGCGTTCGAGCACGCCGCTGATGCCCAGCACGCGCACCAGATCGCCCCAGCCGTAGCGGATCAGTACCGAAGCGATTTCGTGCAGTCGCGGCAGGTCGCGTACGACCGAAAGGGTTTCCCAGAGCATGGTTATTGTTTATGAGTCGTCATGCCGGGAGTTTAACCCGCAAGGGGCACGCCGGATTCGTAAGCCACTGAAGCGGCAACGACTCCCCGCACCCGCAAACGGGCACGTCTCCGCTGGTGGGAGAACGCAATCGATGGAATCAGGAACGCAGGCGCTCGCTTTGACGCTTGAGCGAATCGGCCACGGCGTCGAGTACGCCGCTGGCCACCAGCGACAGGCGATCGACCGCCACCGAGGCCGACTCACTCAGCCCGCTGCGGCCTGCCGCCGCGCTGGTTTTCACGCCGCCGGCCAGTTGCTTCAGTGCGTCGCGTACCTGCTCGCCGGTGCGGGTGCCGCTGTGTTTCAGGTGCTCGCTCAGCAGGTCGAGCTCGTCCTTCAGCTTGCCGCCGGACGCTCGAGCGGTCTGCTTCAGAGTGTCGACCAGTTGCGTTTCAAGGTCGCGCAACTGTTCCAGACGGGCCTTGAGTTCGGCGTCCTTGAATGCGCGGCCTTCCTCGGCGGCTTCGCGCAGCGTGTAGGACGCCGCCTGTGCCGCGCTGCCGACAGCGTCGTCGAGGCCGGACACGGCCTGCTTCAGACCGTCGCGAATTTCGCCGCCGCGCGAGACCAGGCCGTCGCCCACGCCGGCGGTGATCGCGCCGACGATCGCCCGCACTTCCTGCAGCGACATCCGGCGATCATGCAGCGCACGCGCCGTCAGTTCGCGCACGCGTTCGCGCAGGTCGGGCTCGGACGCGGCTGAGGCCGCCTCATCGTGCCATTGCGCGAGTTGTGTGGTTTCAGGGATACTGGTTTCGTCGGTAACAGTGGAAGGCGCGTCGTGCATGGTGAATTCCTCGCAATCAAGTTTCGCGGCAAATGGCCGTTTCCGCTTTCAATATAGAGCAGATTGCCCAAGCCCATGAAAAGTGCCGCACTGCTGTTTCTGCTGAGTCTGTCGCTGGTGCTGCCCGCACACGCCAGCACCCCGCCCGACGAGATTCCGATCTACGCCGTCAGCCTGGTCGGCAGCCCCTACCGCATGGGCGGCACCTCGCCCGTCACCGGGCTCGACTGCAGCGGGTTTGTCGGCCATGTATTCCGGCAGGCAGCCGGGATGACGCTGCCCCGCGACACTCGCGCCATCAGCGAAGTCGGCCAGTCGCTCGCGGCATCCGAACTTCAGCCGGGCGATCTGGTCTTCTTTAACACCCTCAACCGCGCGTTTTCCCATGTCGGCATTTACCTCGGCGATAACCGTTTTGTGCATGCCGCGAGCAGCCGCTCCGGCGCCGTCATGGTGTCCAATCTCGGTGACCGCTACTGGCGCGAACGCTACGACGGTGCTCGGCGTGTCGCCGTCGCCGCATCCGTCCAGCCGCCGGATGACCCATTTCCATTTAGCGACTAATCCGCTGTTTCTGCATTTCGGCCGTGGTCTGCTGCTGGCCGCCCTGCTGACCCTCAGCCCCGCGCACGCCCAGATCGACATGGAGCTCGAAAGCGCCGCCTCGGTCAACGAAGGCAGCCTGCAGTTTCTGGAAACCGTGCCGGTCAAGCGCTTTCACCACCACCAGAACCAGATCCGCATCGAGGCCGACAGCCTCGAGTCGGGCTGGGTCCATCTGTCGCAATGCCACGACAATCTGGATGCGGTCGAGCGCGCGCAGATCACCTTCCGCGAAGGCTTCGTGCGCGATCTCAAGGTGGAGCGCTTCAGCCAGATCGCGGAGGCATGGATCGAGGGCGCCAGCGTGCAACTGCGCAACATCGAGCGTGGCGCGCGGCTGTGCCTGTCGGCGCAGACCCGGGCCTTGCGCAATAACGGCAATGGCTATTACAACCTGCTGAGCGGCCCCTACATGCGCAGGTTTCTCGACGGCTACTACCCGATGCGGGTGTCGCTGGCCGTCGATTACCCCACCGAGCAGCTGACCCTGATCGACGTGTCTCCCTCGCCCCAGCCCGGCCTCAAGTTCGAGGAAGTGCCGGGCCGCGTCGGCCTGGATGCGCTGTTCGAAGGCGAACTGATGATCCAGATTCAGTTCGAACGACCCTGAATCCAGGCCCGGAATCTCCGGCTGAAATTTTTTCATTTTAGTTATTGATAACCGTTCTCATTTTTAGTACGATTACGAATAACCCAATTCTCTTCAGGAATGCCGACATGAAACCGACCCGACTGCTTGCCGTTCTGGCGCTTGCCGCCGCGACCCTGCCCGCCCTGGCGGAAGAAGTGGTGGTGTACTCCGCCCGCAACGAACAACTGATCAAGCCGCTGTTTGACGCCTACACCCGCGACACCGGGGTGCAGGTCAAATTCATCACCGACAAGGAAGGCCCGCTGATGGCGCGCCTGAAGGCCGAAGGCAAGAACACCCGCGCCGACGTGTTGCTGACGGTGGACGCCGGCAACCTGTGGCAGGCGTCGGAAGAAGGCCTGCTACGCCCGATCCAGTCGAAAACCCTGCAGGCCAACGTGCCTGCCCACCTGCGCGACCCCGGCAACGAATGGTTCGGCCTGTCGGTGCGCGCCCGCACCCTGGTCTACAACACCGGCAAGGTGAAGCCCGCCGACCTGTCGACCTACGAGGATCTTGCCCATCCGAAATGGAAAGGCCGCCTCTGCCTGCGCACCTCGAAAAAGGTCTACAACCAGAGCCTGGTGGCGATGATGGTGCATGAATACGGCGAAGGCAAAACCGAGGACATCGTCCGCGGCTGGGTCGCCAACCTCGCGACCTCGCCCTTCCCCGACGACACCAAGGCGATGGAGGCCGTGGCCGCCGGCCAGTGCGACGTCACGCTGGTCAACACCTATTACTTTGGCCGCCTGATGGACAAGAAGCCGACCCTGCCGCTGGCGATCTTCTGGCCCAACCAGGGTCTCAAGAATCAGACCGCGGGCGTGCACGTCAACGTCTCGGGCGCAGGCGTCACCCGTCACGCCAAGAACCCGGCCGGCGCGCAAAAGCTGATCGAGTGGCTGTCGTCCGAGAAGGCGCAGAACCAGTTCGCCGACGTCAACCTGGAATATCCGGTCAACCCCAGGGTGAAGCCGGACGCGAAGGTGGCGGCCTGGGGCAGCTTCAAACAGAACCTGATCAACGTGAAAGAAGCTGGCAGCCTGCAGACCAAGGCCGTAAAATTGATGGATCGCGCCAACTACAAGTAAAAGGCCCTCTTGTCAGACATTCTGGTAGCCCCTGCAAAAACGCCCTCAGCGGGCGTTTTTGTTTTACCTGATGCCCGCTCGCGTCCGGGCGGCTGGATGCTGTTCGCGCTCGCGGTGGCCGCGCTGGTGCTGGTGCCGGTCGTCGTCACCTTTTCGTCGTTCGCCCAGGTCGAGGGCGACATCCTCGCCCACCTGACCGAATTCGTGCTGCCCGAACTGGTGGGCAACACGTTGTGGCTGGTGCTCGGCGTGGGCGTGGGCGTCAGCGTGCTGGGGGTCTCGCTGGCCTGGATCACGGCGATGTGCGAATTCCCCGGCCGCCGCGTGTTCGACTGGGCGCTGATGCTGCCGCTGGCGCTGCCCGCCTATGTCACGGCGTTTGTCGCCATCGGCCTGCTCGATTTCACCGGGCCGTTGCTCACCTGGCTGCGCGAGAACTGGGGACTCACCGGATTCCCTGAAATCCGTTCGCGCGGCGGCGTCATCGTGGTGATGTCGCTGGCGCTGTATCCCTATGTCTATCTGATAGCCAAGAACGCGTTCGCAACCCAGGGGGCGATCGCACTGGAAGCGGCGCAGTCGCTCGGGCTGTCGCGCACGCAGGGCTTCTTCAGGGTGGCGCTGCCGATGGCGCGGCCGTGGATCGCCGCCGGCCTGATGCTGGCGCTGATGGAAACGCTGGCCGACTTCGGTACCATGGCAATCTTCAACTACGACACCTTCACCACTGCCATCTACAAGGCGTGGTACAGCCTGTTTTCGTTAGCGGCAGCGGCGCAGCTGGCGTCGATCCTGATCCTGTTCGTGCTGGTCGCGGTGGTGTTCGAGCAGCGCTCGCGCACGCAGATGCGCTACAGCACCGTGGGCCGCAGCGCCGCGCAGCGTCGCATCAAGCTGCCCCCCGCGCTGGCGGCGCTCGCCTTCGTGTATGCCGGCACGGTGCTGGCGATCGCCTTCCTGATCCCGGTGATCCAGCTGGCGCTATGGACGCGCGAGATCATCGACGTCGACCTCGACAGCCGCTACTGGGCCTTCGCCTGGCATTCGGTGCTGCTCGCCGGCATCGGCGCGCTGATGGTTGTGATTGTGGCGCTGCTGCTGGCCTACGCCGGACGCCAGCGCCCCGGCCACGCGATGATGTGGACGCAGCGACTGGCCACGCTGGGCTACGCCTTTCCCGGCGCGGTGCTGGCGGTGGGCCTGTTCATCCCGGTGGCAGCGCTCGACAACTGGCTGATCGACATCGGCCGCGCCGGGTTCGGCTTCGACGGCAGCGAAATCCTCAAAGGCACGCTGCTGGTGATGCTGCTGGCCTATCTGGTGCGTTTTCTCGCGGTGGGCTTCGGCCCGATCGACAGCGGCCTGCACCGAATCACCCGCAATGTCGACGAAGCTGCGCGCAATCTCGGCACCGGGGCCGCCGGCCTGCTGACCCGGGTGCATTTGCCGATGCTGCGCGCCAGCCTCCTGACCGCCGCCACCTTCGCCTTCGTCGACATCATGAAGGAAATGCCGATCACGCTGATGACCCGCCCGTTCGGCTGGGACACGCTGGCGGTCCGCGTCTTCGAGATGACCTCGGAGGGCGAATGGGAACGCGCCGCGCTGCCTTCACTCGCGATTGTCATTGCCGGTATCATTCCGATCATCCTCCTGACCTGGCGCGGCACGCGTTCGCATGACTGAGTTCCCATGGCCGAACTGATCCTCGATTCTGTCTCGCAGTCGTACGGCAAACGGCAAATCATCGCCGACCTCTCCTTCAACCTGCCCGAAGGTGCGATCGGCTGTCTGCTCGGCCCGTCGGGCTGCGGCAAGACCACGGCGTTGCGCTGCATTTCCGGCTTCGAGCCGATCCAGACCGGCGAGATCCGCATCGGCGGCGAAGTCGTCAGCCGGCCTGGCTGGATGCTGCCGGCCGAAAAGCGCCGCGTCGGCATGGTGTTCCAGGATTACGCGCTGTTTCCGCACCTGACGGTGGCGAAGAACGTCGGCTTCGGCCTGCGCGACGTCACACAGGAAGCCAGGCAGGCGCGCATCGACGAACTGCTGGTGCTGGTGGGGCTGGCCGGCCACGCCGAGCAGTTTCCGCACCAGCTGTCCGGCGGCCAGCAGCAGCGCGTGGCGCTGGCGCGCGCGCTGGCCCCGCGCCCGCGGCTGATCCTGATGGACGAGCCCTTCTCCAACCTCGACGTCGAACTGCGCGAGCGCCTGTCGCTCGAGGTGCGCGACATCCTCAAGCGCGAAGCGACGACTGCGCTGATCGTCACCCACGACCAGCACGAGGCCTTCTCGCTGGCGGACTGGGTCGGCGTCATGCACGAAAGCCGCATCCAGCAGTGGGATACGCCCTACAACCTGTATCACGAACCGGCCAACCGCTTCGTCGCCGACTTCGTCGGCCAGGGCGCGCTGGTCACCGGCGAAGTCATCAACGACCACCAGGTGGAAATCGAACTGGGCGTATTGAACGGCCACATTCCGGTCGAGTGCGACGCCAGCGGCTGTGACGAATGCGTGCGCAGCTGCCGCGTCGACGTGCTGCTGCGGCCCGACGACATCATCCACGACGACGACAGCCTGATGCTGGCCGAAGTCGAGAACAAGGCTTTCCGCGGCGCCGAATTCCTCTACACGCTGAAACTGCCGAGCGGTCAGCGCGCGCTGTCGCTGGTGCCCTCGCACCACAACCACGCCATCGGCGAACGCATCGGCATCAAGCTGGCCGTCGATCACGTCGTGGCATTCCGGCGCGAGTAAGGCCATGTCCTCGCCGATGGTGCCCTCCCCACTGCGCGGCCTGCTGTTCAATGTGGGGCTGGGCTTCGCTGCCGCCTTGCTGATGATGCTGGCGGTGATCGGACTGGGGGCCACCCAGATGTCCCATATCAATACCGAGCTGGAAAACGTAGTCTCGGTCAACAACGTCAAGACCCACTTGGCTTCGCAGATGCGCAGCGCCATTCGTGACCGTCAGATGCTGATGCACAAAATCGTGGTGTCAATCGACGCCTGGGAAAAAGACGCGCTCTTCCTGCAGTTCCAGGAATATGGCGAACGCTATTCCAAGGACCGCCGCCAGTTGGGCGCCATGCTCCGCACGCCGGAGGAAACCATGCTGATGGATGAACTTGATACCCTCACCTCGATCAACCAGCCGGTGATGTTCAGCGTGGTCGAGGCGGCGCTCGACGAGAACAACTACGGCGCGCTGACGCTGCTGCAGGAAGAGGCCATTCCGCTGCAGGACCGTCTGGTCACGGCGCTCGACAACATGGCCAGCCTGCAGCGCGAGGACAACGAAACCGCGCTCAAGAACACCTTCGCCGCCTACCAGGCCACGCGCAATCTGATGCTGCTGCTGGGCATCATCGCCACCGCGCTGGCGGTGCTGGTCGCCCTGCTGGTGAGCCGCCGCATGCTGACGCAGACGCGCCAGCTGGAGACCGAACATCAGAAATATCAGACCCTGTTCGAAACCAATTCCGATGCCGTCGTCATCCTCGACGACACGGGCTTCACCGATTGCAACCCGGCCACGCTGTCGCTGTTCGGCATGGACTCGGTCGCCACTTTCATTCGCACCCCCATTCCGCAACTCGGCACGCCGATCCAGCCGAACGGCATGGACGCCATGGATCACGCCATGCAGTCCATCGGCCAGGCACGTACCCGGGGCCATGCAGTGATGGACTGGCAGGGCGTGCGCCAGGACGGCTCCGTGTTCTTGTCCGAAATCGCGCTGCATGCGATGCAGCTGGAAGGCCGCCCGGTGATCCAGGCGATCATGCGCGACGTGTCCGAGCGCCGCGCCGCCGAAGCCG
>CAZUVC010000055.1:0-13600 GCA_964623745.1 uncultured Thiobacillus sp.
CGCCGGAGTGTCGTTCACTGCAAGCGGCACGCGACAAAGGGATGCGCCCGAATCGACCCGTCCCTCAGGGTTGGCGCGAGAAAGCGCGTCTGCGGCGTTGCGCCGCTTGGCAAGGGATGGCCCTTGCCGGCGCGACGCGCCTTGCATCCATCGCTTTCTCGCGGCAACGCGGACGCGAAATGAGTGTTAACACGCCTTAAGGGAGAGCACCATGTCACAGGTCATTGCATGTATCGACGGTTCCAGCATCACCCTCGCGGTGTGCGACTACGCTGCCTGGGCCAGCCGGCAGATGGACGCCCCGCTGGATTTCCTGCACGTGCTGGGCCGCGCGGAATATCCGGTTCCCGCCGACCTCAGCGGCAATATCGGGCTCGGCAGCCGCGAACACCTGCTGCAAGAGCTGGCCGAACTCGACGAGAAGCGTGGCCGGGTGGCGCTGGAGCAGGGTCGGATCATGCTCGCCGCCGCCAAGGAACGCGCCATCGCCGACGGCGTGCCCAATCCCACCAGCCGTCAGCGTCACGGCGAACTGGTCGACACCCTGCTTGAATTTCAGAGCGACATCCGCCTGCTGGTCATGGGTCGCCAGGGCGAGCACGGCGACAGCGCCGGCGAGCACATCGGCAGCCATCTGGAAAACGTGGTGCGCACCCTGCATCGTCCGATCCTGCTGATCCCGGTCGACTACAGCGAGCCGCAGCGCATCCTGATCGCCTTCGACGGCAGCGCCACCACCCGCAAGGCGGTCGAGATGGTCGCGGCGAGTCCCTTGTTCCGCGGCCTGCCCTGCCATGTGGTGATGGTCGGCGCCGACAAGCCGGAAGCCCAGGAGCAGATCGAGTGGGCACGCGCGACGCTGGCACAAGCCGGCTTCGAGGCGACCGCCAGCCTGCGCGCCGGCCAGGTCGAGGACGTGCTGTGCGCCTACCGCACCGAGCACGCCATCGACCTGATCGTGATGGGCGCCTACGGCCATTCCAAGATTCGCGAATTCCTGGTCGGCAGCACCACCACGAAGCTGATCCGCCAGGCGAAAATCTCCCTGCTGCTGTTGCGTTGACCCCCCCGGCCGGCCGCGCCTGATCCATCGAGTCGCCGCAAGACGGGTAGAAAAATACCGCTTGCCCTGCCTCGTGTTGTCCAATAATCTAACAATCATTAGATTGTTTAATTAAAGGGCGCATCGCATGACCGACCCCAGCCGCAGCATCAAGGACCGTCTTTACGCGCAGGTTGCCCGCATGGGCAAGGCCATTTCCAGCCCCAAGCGGCTGGAGCTGATCGAAATCCTCTGCCAGGGCGAAAAGACCGTCGAACAACTCGCCGCCGACGCGCAGATTTCCATGAAGCTCGCCAGCGCCCATCTCAAGGAATTGCGTCAGGCGCAACTGGTGGAAACCCGGCGCGACGGCAAGTACATCCACTATCGGGTGTCCTCGCTGGCGGTCGGCGATTTCTGGGTGGCGCTGCGCGCGCTGGCGGAAGACCGCCTGGTCGAACTGCAACTGGCGCTGGCACAGCTGGCCGAGCACAGCGACGAGTTGTCGCCGCTTGCCCCCGCGGAATTGCTGCAGCGCGCCGCCCGTGGCGAGGTGGTGGTGATCGACGTGCGCCCGCGCGAGGAATACGACACCGGCCATCTGCCGCATGCGCAATCGATGCCGCTGGATGAATTGCGCGCGCGCGTCCGTGAGCTGCCGCGCAAGAAACCGGTTGTTGCCTACTGCCGCGGACCGTTCTGCCTGTGGGGCAAGGAAGCCGTCGCGCTGTTGCGTGAGCACGGCATCCACGCCATGCGTCTGCAGGATGGCGTGCCGGAATGGCGCGCTGCTGGTCGGCCCGTCGAAACAGAAAACGGATAAAGGAGACTCCCCATGTTTTTCCGTCAACTACTCACCAAAGACGCCACCCTGTCCTATTTTTTCGGCTGCGGCTCGTGCCATGTCGGCGTTGCGGTCGATCCCGTGCTTGGCGACGAGCAATGGTTCCTCGACGAAGCCGCGAAGCAGGACGTGAAGATCACCCACATCATCGACACGCACGTGCACGCCGATCATTTCTCCGGTGGCCGCAAGCTTGCCGAGCTGACCGGCGCGGCCTACTGCCTGCATGCATCCAACGCCGAGCGTGTGAACTTCCCGTTCGAGCCGCTCGTCGACAAGCAGCGCATCGAGGTCGGCAATGTCCTCGTCGACGTGATCCACACGCCCGGACACACGCCCGATTCGATCTGCCTGGTCGTCACCGACAAACGCCGCACCGAAGTGCCGTGGTTCGTGCTGACCGGTGACACGCTGTTCGTCGGCAGCGCCGGCCGACCCGACCTGGCCGGCCAGGAGGCCGAGATGGCCGGGCAGCTCTACGACACGCTGCAGCAGCGTCTGCTCACGCTGCCGGCCGAGGTCGAGCTGTATCCCGGCCACACCTCGGGCAGTGCGTGCGGCGCCGGCATGTCGGGCAAGCCGATGTCGACCCTGGGTTTCGAGAAGCGCTCGAATCCGATGCTGTCGATGGGCCGCGATGAATTCGTTACCGCGCTGACCGAAACGATCCCGCCGCGCCCCGCGGAAATGGATCGCATGGTCGCCTTCAACCTCGGTCGCTGAACATGTCGCTGACCCAAAACGTGGCCCATGTGGTGGACGACTACCGCTACGGCATCCGCCACAATCTCGCCCAGTTCTCGCACCAGCTGGTGCAGGTGTTCTTCGTCGGCCTCACCATCGGCATGTTCCGCACTGTGGTGCCGGCGCTCGCCGAATCCGAATTCGGCGTCGCCAAGGGCTCGTTCATGATGCTGATGGCCTTCGTCACTGCCTTCGGCTTCGTCAAGGGCACGCTCAATTTCGTCGCCGGGCGCATGTCCGAGCGCATGGGGCGCAAGCAGGTGCTGTTCATCGGCTGGCTGGCCGCGGTGCCCATCCCCTTCATGATCCTGTACGCGCCGAGCTGGGGCTGGATCGTCGCCGCCACCGTGTTGCTGGGCGTGAACCAGGGCCTTGCCTGGTCGATGACGCAGACCTCCAAGCTGGATTTGACCACTGCCGACCAGCGCGGGCTGACCATCGGGCTCAACGAATTCTCCGGCTACTTCGGCGTCGCGGTAGCGGGCATCGTCACCGGCTACCTCGCCACCGCCTACGGGCCGCGCGAAGGCCTGCTGATTTTCGGCGTGATCGTGATCGGCGCCGCCGGTCTGCTGACGCTGCTGTGGGTGAAGGACACGTTGCCGTGGGCGCACGCCGAAGGCAGGAAGCACGCCGCCGGACAAATGACTGGCCCGACGCCGCGCTATCCGACCAACATTGCGGACACCCCCAGCACCTGGGAAGTCTTCACGCTGATGTCGTGGCGCGATGCGCGCATGGCCTCGGTCAGCCAGGCCGGGCTGGTCGAGAAATTCGTCGATGCGCTGGTGTGGGTGTTCTTCCCGGTCTATCTCTATCAGCAGGGCCTCTCGCTCGCCGGCATCGGCTGGGTGGTCGGCGTCTACGGTTTCGTCTGGGGCATCTCGCAGTTTCTCACCGGCCACCTGTCCGACCGCATCGGCCGCAAGAAGCCCATCGTCGCCGGCATGTGGGTGTGCGGCGCCGGCGTCGCGCTGGTGCTTGTGGGCTCCGGCGAACTGTGGTGGTCGCTCGCCGCCGCGGTGATGGGCTTCGGCATGGCGCTGCTGTATCCGACGCTGTCGGCCGCGGTGTCCGACATTGCCCACCCCAACTGGCGCGGCTCGGCGATCGGCATCTACCGCTTCTGGCGCGACCTCGGCTACGGTATCGGCGCGCTGCTGCTGGGCGCAGTGGCGGCGCTCGCCGGCGGCATCGAGGCGGGCTTCTGGTTCACCGCGGCCGCCATGTTCGTCTCCGGTCTGATCGTCCTGCTGGCGTGCGAGGAAACCCACCCGCGCCTCAATCCCGCCGATTAATTTTTTCATCCGTGAATTCGCATGAATATAATGCGGCGGCGCGGTGCGCTGCAGGCAGGACTTAGGCTTAAGCGCCCATTGCCGCTCGCCGACCACTCCGCTAGGGTGCGATTGATTAGAACCAATAATGATGGAAATGCCCATGTCGAACCAAGCTCGCATCCTTGAATTGCGCCAGGCCCTGTCAGGTGTCATCGTCGGCCAGGACTCGCTGCTCGACCGCCTGGTGATCGGCCTCCTGGCCGACGGCCACGTGCTGGTCGAGGGGCTGCCCGGGCTTGCCAAGACGACCGCGGTGAAGACACTGGCCGCCGCCATTCATGGCAGCTTCCGCCGCATCCAGTTCACCCCCGATCTGCTGCCGGGTGACCTGACCGGGACCGATATCTATCACGACGGCAAATTCGAGTTCGTCGAAGGCCCGCTGTTCCAGGAAATCATCCTCGCCGACGAAATCAACCGCGCGCCCGCCAAGGTGCAGGCCGCGTTGCTGGAGGCGATGCAGGAACACCAGATCACGGTGGGCGGCGTGACGCGCCCGCTGCCGCCGCTGTTCATGGTGATGGCAACCCAGAATCCGCTGGAGCAGGCGGGCACCTATCCGCTGCCGGAAGCGCAGCTCGACCGTTTTTTGCTGCATGTGTCGCTGGACTATCCGAGCGATGCGGAAGAGCTCGACATCCTGCGCCGCGATCGCGCGCAGGCGAGCGCCGGCCATGTCCCGCTGAGCGCGATGATCGACACCGCCACGGTGCTGGCGGCGCGCGCGGAAGTGCGGCAGGTGCATGTGTCGGATGAGGTCGAGCGCTACATCGTCGCACTGGTGCGCGCCACCCGCGCACCCGGCGAATGGCGCGCCGACTGGGCCCATGCCGTGGACGTGGGCGCCAGCCCGCGCGCCTCGCTCGCGCTGCTGCATGCGTCGGCCGCGGCCGCCTATCTGCGCGGACGCGACTACGTCACGCCGGACGACGTGCGCGAACTGGCGGCCGACTGCCTGCGTCATCGCATCACGCTGAGTCTCGACGCGCGGCTGCAGAAACTCGATCGCGACGCCTTCATCGCCGGTCTGCTCGAGGCCGTGCCCGCGCCGTGATGCCCGCGCGGCTGAAGCGGCTGCTGCGCGGGTTCACCCAGCCGGCCCGCATCGATGCTGTCATGCACGCGCCGCTGATTGCGGCGGCCGACATGGCCGGGCTCGCCGCGCAGGCGAACCTGCTGGCGACCGAGCCGCTGCGCGAGGTGCACGATCACCATGCCGGCGACTGGGCCTCGCGCTGGCTCGGGCGCGGCCTGGATTTCGAGGAGTCGCGCCTGTACAGCGCGGGCGACGACATCCGCGACATGGACTGGCGCACCACCGCGCGCACCGGCCGTCCGCATCTGAAAATCTACCGCGAGGAGCGCCAGCCGACGGTGCATCTGGTCATCGATCGCGGCGCCACCATGCGCTTCGGCACGCGTCGCCGGCTCAAGGTCGCGCAGGCAGCACGGGTGGCGGCGGTGCTGTCGTTTGCAACGGCCGGGCATAACGGCGTGATCGGCGCCACCCTGTGGGATCGACACGATCAGGACCTGCCGCCGCGCCATGGCCGGCCAGCGGCGCTGGCGCTGATCGAACAGGCGGCGGCGCCGTGCCCGCCGCTGACCGACCCGGCATCGACCGAATCGCTGCACCATGCCGACCGCCTCGCCACGCTCGAGGCCAGCCTGCCGCGCGGCGCGCAGCTGGTGCTGATCAGCGACTTCAGCTGGCTCACCGACGCACACGAATCGCAGCTCGCGCGGTTGGCTGCGCGCTTCGAGGTGCGGGCGATCCAGATCATCGACGCGGCCGAACGCATGCTGCCGGACCTGGGGCTGGTGCGCTTTCACGACATGGCGAGCGGGCAGGGCGTGTGGCTCGACACCGCGCAGGCTGCGCTGCGCGATGCCTGCCAGTCGGCCTGGGCGCAGCGTCTCGACGCGCAGGCCGCGCGCTTCGCCCGCGCCGGGGTGCGCCATCTTTGGGTGGGCAGCGAAGCCGACGATCTGGTCGCGCCCCTGATTCATGGCTGATCCGCGCACCGAACTCGCCGATATCATCGCGCCGGTCGCGCCCGCAACGGTGGCGGCCGGCAGCAGCCTGGCGGGGTGGGGCATTGCTGCTCTGGCGGGCGCGGCGTGCATCGCGCTGGCGGCCTGGTTGTGGCATCGGCGCCGTTATCACCGCGCGCTGCAGCGCATTGCCGCGGCCGTGGATCTGCAACAGGCGCCGGCGCCGGCGCTGGCCGCGCAGCTCGATGCGTGGGCGCGGGCGCGCCTGGGGCTGGCGCGGATCGACGCCGCGCAGACCCCGCCCGGTCACGATCCGGCCGCCTGGGCGGCGTGGGCGACGACCCTGAGCCAATTGCGTTTCGCGCCGTCGCCGCCCGACGCGCAGGCGGCGCTGGCCGCGCTGTGCGACACCGCGCGCGGCTGGAAGCGCCATGTTTGACTGGATGCTGTCGCTTGGGTTTGAGCTGGCGCAGCCGGGGTGGCTGCTGCTGTGGCTCGGAGTCGCCAGCTGGCTCGGGCTGGCCTGGCGGCGTGTGCTGGCCGACCGTCAGGGCGAGGGAGCGGGACTGGTGCTCAACCATCCGGCGTTGCCGCTGGCGGCCGTGGCCTCATTGCCCGCGCCCAGCTTGCGCCGACCGGTCGCGCTGCGCGCGCTGGCGTTTGGCCTCCTGGTGCTGGCGCTGGCGCAGCCGCGTCAGGTCGGCGACTGGATCACGCCACCGCCGGAAGGGCGCGACATGGTGCTGCTGATCGACACCTCGCTGACGATGAGCATCCGCGATTTCGTTGTTCCTGATCCCAAACTGGGCGATCTTGAGGTCGAACGGATGACGGTGCTCAAGGACACGCTCGCCCGCTTCATCGACGGCCGTCCCGGCGACCGCTTTGGCGTCATCGTGTTCGGCAGCGAGGTGGCGACGCTGACCCCGCCGACCTTCGACCGCCGGCACGCCATCGCGCAGATCCAGCGCATCCAGGTCGGCATGCTGGGCGGCGACACCGCGCTGGGCGACGCGCTCGGCATGGCGCTCAAGCAGGTGACGACGCGCCGCCTGCGTCCGGCGGTGATCCTGGTCAGCGACGGCGCCGACAGCAACGCCGGCACGCTGACACCCGCCGAGGCGGTGGCGGTGGCGCGCCAGGCCGGGGTCGCGATCCATACCCTGCAGTTCGGCAGCGACCCCTATGCCGCCGGCCGCGCCGCGCGCGGCGGCAATGCCGCGGTGGCGGATCCGCAGCCCGACCTCATTGACCTGGCGCAATTCAGCCGCGGCCAGCATTTTGCGATCGCCAGCGCCGACGACGCCGTGCGCGTGATCCGCGCGATCGATCAGCTCGAGCCGACCCTGTCGCGCCCGGCGCAGCACCGCCAGGTGCGCGAGTGGTACTGGGCGCTGCTGGCGCTGGCCGCCGCCGTGCTGGCGTGGGCGCGCTGGCTGACGCTGAGGCAGACCGCATGATGGACTTTGTGCTGCAGTTGCACTGGCGCGAACCGTTTTGGCTGGGGCTGGCAGCAGTGCCGCTGCTGTTCGGCTGGTGGCGCGGGCAGCGTCGTGCGCGCCTGCTGCGCTATGCCGATGCCGATTTGTTGCCGTGGGCAGCGAGCGCGTCCTCGGCACGCGCGGGCCATCGCGTGCGCACGGGGTTTCATGCGCTGGCGTGGTTGCTGCTGGCGCTGGCGGCAGCCGGCCCGCGCCAGCCGATCGACGTGCGCGAGGGCGAGGTCGTACCGCGCCACCTGCTGACGCTGGCGGTGGTGGTCGACCTCTCGGCCTCGATGCGCGCGACCGACCTTGCCGCCCAAGGAGACGCCGCTTTTCTGCGCGCCGACGCCGCTGAAAAATCGTCTGCACCGGACCGCCTGAGTCGCGCGCGCATCGAGCTGCTCGATCTGTTGCCGCGGCTGCATGGCGAACGGCTGGCGCTGATCGTCTATGCCGGCGAGGCCGGCGTGCTGCTGCCGCCGACCGACGACACGGCGCTCGTCGAACGTGCACTCGACCAGCTCGACCCGCGCCTGATCGAGGCGCAGGGCAGCAACCTCGCCGCGGCGCTCGACCTTGCGCGGGTGCAGCTCGAAGCCGCGCCGGGCCAGGCGAAAGCCGTGCTGCTGGTGAGCGATGCCGAAACCGACAGCGTCGACGCGGCGGCCCACGCCGCGGTCGCGGCCCTGCGCCAGGCGCGGCTGCCGCTGTTCGTGCTGGGCGTGAGCAGCGCGGACGGCGCCCCGGTGCCGCTGCCGGACGGCGGCATGGCCGCGCGCGATGGCGTGCCGCTCCTGAGCCGAATGGACAGCGCAACGTATCGCCAGTGGGCCGATGCCAGTGGCGGCCGCTTTGCCGCCGTCAGCGATGGCGATGCCGACTGGGCGCAGCTCTACGACGGCGGCATCGCGCGCCTGCCGGGCGATCCGGTCGCGCCCGGCGATGCGCCCGCCTGGCGCGAACACTACCCTTGGTTGCTGGCGCCTGCGCTGGCGCTGCTGATGGCCGTCTCGCTGCCGCGCCGCGCGGTCGCCAGCGCCGCGCTGCTGCTGCTGGGCGTGGCGCTGGCGCCGCTCTCTGCGAGGGCCGACGAGGCCGCCGCCTGGCAGGCCTGGCAGCAACAACAATACGCCGTTGCGCAAGCCCGCTATGCGCAGATCGGCGGCTATGCCGGCCAGATGGGCGCCGGCGCCGCCGCCTGGCGGCAGGCCGATTACGCGGCGGCGGTCCGGCACTTCGGCGCGGCCCTGCTGCAGGCCGGCGATGAAGGCGCGCGTACCGATGCGCTGTACAACCTCGGCAACGCGCACTACGGCAACGGCAACCCGCAGGCCGCGGCCGAGGCCTTCGAGACCGTGCTGCGCCTGCGTCCCCGCGACACCCGCGCGCGCGCCAACCTGGACCAGGCGCAGCGGCAGATCCGCCACCGCCGGGTCGATGTGGCTCCAGCGAGCGACCTGCGTGGACGCCGCGGCTATCTGGCCGAGGGCATCGTCGCGTTGGATCGCGAATCGGAGGCGCTGCAGGACCCGGAATCCGACGCGCCGGGCATGCAGCTCGATCGCGCTGCACCGGGTGATGGCGGCGCCCAGACGGCGGGCGCGCCACTGGCGCGCACCCGCGCCCGCCTCGACCCGCGGCTGGCCGCATCCGGCCTGAAAAAACTCGATGGCCTGGAAGACCGTCCGGCGACCCTGCTGAAGAATCTGCTGAAGCAGGACGCTCGTCACGATGACACGCCGAGGCCGCCATGGTGAGGCCGACCAAGACACGACGAGTCCTGCCCCTGCTGCTGGCCGCGGCGTGGAGCAGCGGTGTGCTTGCGGCCGCGCTCGAGGCGCGGCTGGACCGTTCCGCATCGCTGCTGGGCGAGGCGGTCAGCCTGACGATCGAGGCGCGCGGACTCGAACAGGATGTCGACCTCGACGCGCTCGATCTGGCGCCGCTGGAAGCCGAATTCGAGATTTTTGCGCGCACGCTGAGCCGTGCCTCGGCCAGCGAAACCCTGGTGCTGACGCTGTATCCGCGCGCGAGCGGCGCGCTGCGCATCCCGCCGTTGCAGCTGGGCGCGCAGCGTACCGCCGCCTTGCCGCTCAGCGTGGCAACCCGGCGCGAGGACCGGTCTCCGGTCGCCATCCAGTTGCAGATGACGCCTGCGGCACCGTGGGTCGGCGAGCCGGCACGTCTGAGTCTGTCGGTCTGCGACAACGACGGCCTGCGCTGGCAGCGCCCGGCCTTGCCGACCGAGAGTGGCCGTGAGCTGCGCGCGTTGAACGAGGACGAGGGGCCCGACGAGGTGGCCGGCGAACGCTGCACCCGCACGCGTTTTCACTGGACGCTGCTCCCCACCCGCGGCGGCGCGGCGCGCGTCGTCATGCCCATGCTCGACGCCAGTCTGTTCGGCCAGCGCCTGCGCTATCCGGCACCCACGCTGGACTATGTGGCCGGCGCCCTGCCGGCCTGGCTGCCAGAGAACATTCCGCCGGTGGCGCCGCGCGTGCAGGCCGCGCCCTTGCCCGCGCGCTGGCCGCTGCAGCGGCCGCTGACCTGGCAGATCGACATCGAAGGGGCATACAGCGCGGACGGCCTCAAGTCCCTGCTGGCGATGCAGTTGCGCGAGACGCCCGAACTCGGCATCTACCCGCCGCTGATCGAAGCCCTGGCGCCGGCCGATCCCGCCTCGACGCGCATCCGCCACCGCGTCACCCTGACGCTGCAGCCCCGCGCCCGAGGCGAACTGGAACTGCCGGCGCTGAATCTGCCGTGGTACGACCCGGTGCGCGAACGACTCGACCACCGCGCGGTGCCGGCGCAGTCGATCACGGTATTCGATCCGCGCCTGCAGACCGCGGGCCGCGTTGGCGCCGGGCTTGTCGGTCTGGCGCTGCTTGGGGTGCTGGGCCGGCTGCTTTGGCGGGCATTGCGGTGGCGCTTGTCGCGGCGGCGCGGTCTGCAGGCCATTCGTCAGGCACAGGACGCCGCGCAGCTGATGCAGGCGGTGCGCCGGTTTTCCCTGCTCGGCGATGCGCCCGCACCGAGCCTGGGCGCCTGGCTGGATCGCCTGCAGCAGGAAACGGGCGACCTGGCCGCGGCGGACGCGGTGCGCCGGCTGGAGCAACAGCAGTTCGGTCTTGCGCACGGCGATCTGCCCGCGCTGCGGCAGGCGTTCGTCGACACGCTGGCGCGGGTGCGGCCGCGCCGCCAGCCTGACGCGGCTGCCCGCTAAACAGCAGACGCAAAAAAAGGGGCGCGAGGCCCCTTTTCTTGTGCTGCCGTTTCAGTTCAGGACACGCCGCCCTTGTAGTCGGCGATGCCGGGGTTGGACTTGCCGACTCCGACGATCGTGGGTTCATTCAGCTTCAGGCCCTTGATCACTTTCTTGTCGCGCAGGTAGGTGGCGACGACTTCCCAGATCGGCTCGCCGTCTGCGCCTTCACCCACCGGCGCCCAGCCTGCAACCTTGTAGTTCTTGTTGGCCACCACCGGCTTGCCCTTGATGGTCATGCGGGTGATCCGGCTGCCCATCTTGGCGTTGGGTGCCATGGTGTACTCGATGCCGCCCACCCGCACCATGTCGCCGCCTTGCTGGTAGTAGGGGTCGGCATTGAACAGGTTGTCGGCGACGTCTTCCATGATGACCTTGATCATTTCGCCGCTCATGTTGGTAAGCGTGGTCTGCGGATAGGTGATCGCGGTCTGGTCCATCAGCCGTTCCATCGTGATGGGGTCGCCCGGCAGCAGCGTGGTGCCCCAGCGGAAGCCCGGCGAGAACGCGGCGTCCGCACCCTTGACGTCCATCATCGCGTCGACCAGAAGCTGGTCCCAGGTGCCGTTGAAGTTGCCGCGGCGGTAGAGGAAGTCGTCGGTAACGGCGAGCGTCTCGTTGAGTTTCTTCTCGTAGGGCGCGCGCACTTTCTTGATGTAGGCGTCCATCGCCGGATCGGCCGGCAGCAGGTTGGAGAACACCGGCAGCAGACGGTATTTGAAGCTTTGCACCTTGCCGCCGCGCACGTCGAAGTCCATCACGCCGAGGAACTTGCCGTTGGAGCCTGCGTTGGTAACCAGCGTGACACCCTTGGCGTTCTTGACCTTGACCGGCTGCGGTACGCCGTCGTGGGTGTGGCCACCGAAGATGGCGTCGATGCCGGTGACGCGGCTGGCCATCTTGAGGTCGACGTCCATGCCGTTGTGCGACAGCACCACGACCACCTTGGCGCCCTTCGCGCGTGCGTCATCGACCCATTTCTGCATGTTGTCGTCGCGGATGCCGAAGCTCCAGTCCGGCACCATCCAGCGCGGGTTGGCGATCGGTGTGTAAGGGAAGGCCTGGCCGACGATGGCGATCTTGACGCCATTCTGTTCCTTCATCGTGTAGGGCTTGAACACCTGGTCGCCGAAATCGTTGGTGATGATGTTCTGCGCGACGAAATCGACGCCAGCCTTCTTGAAATCCTTGTTGACGATCTCCATCACGCGGTCGGCGCCAAAGGTCGATTCCCAGTGCGGCGTCATGATGTTGACACCCAGCTGGATGCAGGCATCGACCATGTCCTGCGCATCGGTCCACAGCGAGGTGGCCGAGCCCTGCCAGGTGTCGCCGCCGTCCAGCAGCAGTGCGCCGGGGCGCTGCGCGCGAATCTTGTCGACCAGGGTTTTCAGGTGGGCGAAGCCGCCGACCTTGCCGTAGACCTTGGCGGCCTCGGTGAAGTCAAGGTAGGTGAAGGCATGCGCTTCAGCGGTGCCCGGCTTGATGCCGTAATGTTTCAGTAGACTCTGGCCCACGAGGTGCGGCACCTTGCCGAGTGCGTCACCGACGCCCAGGTTGACGTTGGGCTCGCGGAACCACACCGGCAGCAGCTGGGCGTGGCAGTCGGTGAAATGCATGAACGAGACATTGCCATGACGGGGCACATCGTAGAAGTTGGCCGGGGCCTTGCCCGCCAAGGCGGACTTGCTGTCAATTGCCATGCCGGACGCAGCGGCGACGGCCAGCAATTGCAGAAATTCGCGACGGTTCATATGCATGGGGGGGTCTCCTGAAAACGAATGAAGTGATTTTATGTATTGTCGGTGCTGGCGGTATACCCGTAAATAGTAGCTCCAGCTCAGCAATCCGGGTTAATTAGAGTGCGAACCAAAAAGAAAAAGCCCGGTCGCCCGGGCTTTTTCTGCTGGGCGACCGCTTACTTGCGGAACACCGAGGCTTTCATCGGCAGACCGTTGGACAACGCGGAGTGGAAGTACTCCAGGTTGTTCATCATGGTGCTGCCCTGGCCCGGGGAAACTGCGCGAACCGAACGGTAGCAACCCACATAGCGCTGTTGCAGCAGCACCAGGTTGTCGCCGCCGCGGAACACCGGCCAGTGAACTGCATGGCCAACGGCGGGTGAGATCAGCTCGGAACGCAGCTTGACGCCGCCGTTCTGCACGTGGCAGTTGGCGCAGGCGAAGTTGAGCTGGCCCTTGCGCGCGTAGAAGCTCTTCTTGCCGTCGTTATACGCTGCCATGGCCTTGGGGCCTTCGACCTTGATGTTCATCAGCATGCCGTCGGACAGGGTGCGCATATAGGCCGTCAGGTAGCCCATGGTCTTCGTGTCGCCCACCTTGTACGCCTCTTCGCCATTGGCGACGCGGCAGTCGTTGAGGGCGTCGATCAGCGTGACGACCTTGCCCTTGGCTTCGTCGAACATCGGGTAGTTGCCTGCGATCATCTTGCCGCCGTTCGGCATGCAGTCAGCGTAGGTCTTGCCGTTCTTGAACTTGGCTTCCCACAGTTTGCGGCCAGCCTCGACCTGCGAGTCGAAAGGCGGGAACTCCATGATGGCGTCGTACTGAGCCTTGGCGTCGGGTTCGAACGCCAGCGCGCCGTAGACATAATCCTCAAGCTTGATGTTGGGATACTTGTCCGTGTAGTACTTGACCATTTCCTGACGGTCCTTCTCCGGCGAAGCGTATGCCGTGGCAGCGCCCAGGGCGATGCCCAGACCCACCATTCCCGTCAGCAGTTTCGTAATCATTTGTTGTTTCATGCCGTCCTCCAGAAACCTGATGAATAAAGCGGGAGCGGGGCGTCGCGCCCCGCCCGTTTACTGCCGTCTTAGCCGATGGTGGCTTCGGCGCTGTTCTTGTCGCCCTTGTTGTCGACCCAGCT
>CAZUVC010000056.1:0-13153 GCA_964623745.1 uncultured Thiobacillus sp.
GTGCTGGTCACCGGCTTCGACATCATCTTCTTCTGGGTCGCCCGCATGGTGATGATGTCGAAGCACCTGACCGGCAAGGTGCCGTTCCGCGAGGTCTATGTGACCGGTCTGGTGCGCGATTCCGAAGGCCAGAAGATGAGCAAGTCCAAAGGCAACGTGCTCGACCCGATCGACCTCATCGACGGCATCGCGGTCGACGACCTGGTCGCCAAGCGCACCACCGGATTGATGGACCCCAGGAAAGCACCGAGCATCGAGAAGCGTACCCGTCGCGAATTCCCCGAAGGCATCGCCGCCTACGGCACGGATGCGTTGAGATTCACCTTCGCCAGCCTCGCCACGCATGGCCGCGACATCAAGTTCGACCTGCAGCGCGCCGAGGGCTACCGCAACTTCTGCAATAAATTGTGGAATGCCACGCGCTTCGCGCTGATGAACCTGGAAGGCCAAGACTGCGGCCCGGACGCCAGCCAGCCGCAGGATTTCTCGGATGCGGATCGCTGGATCACCGCGCGCCTGCAACAGGCCGTCGGCGAGGTGCACGAAGCCTTCGCCGCCTACCGCTTCGACCAGGCCGCGCGCGCCGTCTACGAATTCGTGTGGGACGAGTACTGCGACTGGTACCTGGAACTCGCCAAGGTCCAGTTGAATGGCGGCACGCCCGAACAACAGCGCGCCACCCGCCGCACGCTGGCCACCGTGCTCGAAGCCACGCTGCGGCTGGCCCACCCCATCATTCCCTTCATCACCGAGGAGCTGTGGCAGAAGGTCGCGCCGCTGGCCGGCGCTGTTTCTATGGCATCGCCCTCCGGCGATGGCGGCGACAGCATCATGCTCGCCGCCTATCCGCAGGTCGACGAAGCACAGCGCCACCCCGACAGCGTCGCGCGGATCCAGTTGTTGAAGGAACTGGTCAACGCCTGCCGCACCCTGCGCGGCGAAATGAGCCTGTCGCCTGCCCAGCGCGTGCCGCTGGTGATCGAAGGCGACGCCGGCGTGATCAGCGCACTGACACCCTACATCGCCGCGCTCGGCAAACTCAGCGAAGTCAGCGCCGTGCCCGCACTACCGGACGCCGATGCCCCGGTCGCGCTGGTCGGCGATCTGCGGATGATGCTGGTGGTGGAAATCGACAAGGACGCCGAGCGCGCCCGCCTCGCCAAGGAAATCACCCGCATTCGCGGTGAAATCCAGAAGGCCGAAGCCAAGCTCGCCAATTCCAGCTTCGTCGACCGCGCGCCTGCCGCCGTAGTCGAGCAGGAAATGGCCCGGCTTGCCGACTTCGGCGTCATGCTGCAGAAGTTGGAGGCACAGCACGCCCGGCTGGCCTGATAGCCAATAGCAATGACAACAAAAAAGCGCGGACTCTTCCGCGCTTTTTTGTTGTCCCGGTTTTACTGGAGAAAACGCTATACCAATTTTTCACGTAAAAAAACCGGGATCCGTAGATCCCGGTTTTCGATCAGCCAAAGTGCTTCTGAAAATCACATCTTCCAGCTGTACTGGATACCGATCGCGTTTTGATACATTTCGATTTTATTGTTCGTGCTGCCCGTCGGGAAGTACGCATTGTCTGCGCCCACCACATCGTTGGCAAAGCCGTGCATGTAGCTCATGGTGAGCTCATTGCCAGTAGCCAGCGTGTAGGTGAAGCCCAAGGTAACGTGATTTTCAATAACACCGGGGGCAATCGAGTTAAACACCACATCATTTGCGCCGATAGGATTGTCACCGTGGTTAAAGCCCGCGCGCAGCATCAGATTCTGACTGTACTTGTACTCGACACCCAGTTTCCAGACGTCGATATCCTGCCAGCC
Source organism: uncultured Thiobacillus sp. (assembly GCA_964623745.1). Lineage (GTDB taxonomy): Bacteria > Pseudomonadota > Gammaproteobacteria > Burkholderiales > Thiobacillaceae > Thiobacillus. The sequence continues at coordinate 1,818 of CAZUVC010000056.1, forward strand.
AAAGCCAATCCCGCTGGCGCCACCGAGACAGGTAGCCGAAGCCGCCGGGCCCGCGGGCGGGTTAGGCACACATCCTGCCGGCTGGCTGGTGTTGCTTACGGAGGCAACGTCAGAATAATTGATGCGTTGATAATCCAGCGCCAGCTTGACGGCGGGGGTCGCCTGCCAAGCCACGCCAAGGTTCCAGTTCGAAGGAATATCGAAATCACCTTGTTCAGCGAACAGGCCCTTGTACTTGTCGAACTCCTCGAAATTCATCTTGCTGGCATACGCCGCGCCAATGGTCACGGTCGGCGTGATCTTGCCCATGTAGCCCACGCGAACACCGTAACCAAAGCTGTCGTCATAGCCTTGGTTGGTAAGGCTGCCCGGATCCGTGGAAATTTGCGCGAAGGCATCCAGACCTTCTGCCTTGAAGCGCTGATAACCCAGCAACGGCGAGATGCCGATCGAATGGCTAGCATTCACTTTGAAAGCTGCCGTCGGGGCAATGATCAGTTGCATCAAGTCCACGCCCAAGGAGCCCGAGCCGCACAGCATGTTTTTGTTAGGGCCACTGGCGCAAGTCAAGTTGCTATCGGATGCCGGGTAATCGGTATTCATGCCACCGTTGCCATAAACCGTCACGCCCAGAGCTAGGTTGCTGTTAACCATACGGTTGTAGCCGAACTCGGGAACCAGGAAGTAGTTGGATTCACTCTCTGCACTCCCAGGCAAGGCACCACCTGCACGGGTGTACTCGCGGATCGGGCTGAACAGATCCATGCCCAGATCAATACGGTTGCCGGCGAACGCCGCTGCAGCAGGGTTGTTCGCGCCAAAGAAGGCATCGTCATGGGTCGCGGTGGCTGCACCGCCCATGCCTTTGGCCTTCATGCCGTAGCCGTGCGAAAAATAACCGTTGGTGGCGAAGGCGCTGCCAGCCAGACCGGCCAATGCCATGAATGCGAATACGCGAGTGAACTTCATTGATATCCTCCTGGGGAAAAGTAACCACGTGGGTAAGCTTGTTGGTCAGCTTGTCCGAAGCGTACGCGCTCGATGGGCACCTAGACAAGCCAGGACAGGCTGCGGGCCGGATAATCGCGCACAGATGTGGTACAAATGACACAGATGAAAAACGGGCCGAAATCATTCGGCCCGTTTTTCATGGTGCGGTCATGCGCCGCTGACTGTCGCTTAAATGAACAGGCAGATGTCGGTCTCGCCGGCGAATTCGAAGAAGGTGGCAGCGCCGCCGTATTCGAGGCCGTCGATGAAGTCGGAATGCTCGAAGCCGAACAGTTCGACGGTCATCTGGCAGGCGATGAACTTGACTTCGGCTTCCTGGCACAGGCTGCGCAGGTCGGGGATGGTCGCCACGCCGTTGTTGGAGATGGTCTGCTTCATCAGGGCAGTGGCCACGCTTTCATAGCCGGGGACGATGGCCTGAATGGCGTTGGGCATGTTCCAGTTGATGCTCTTGAACCACTTCGGGCCAAACGGCATTTTCATCGGCATGCCGGGGTTGCCCAAGGGACTGACCTTGAGCACGGACAGGTCCTTGCGGACGAGTTGCAGGCCGTAGAAGGTGAAGAAGATCTGTGTTTCATAACCCAGCGCGGCCGCCGTGGAAGCCAGGATGAACGGGGGGTAAGCCCAGTCCAGCGTGCCCTTGGTGGCGATGATGGCCATTTTTTTGGTATCCATGCTTACTCTCTCCTCTTGCAATAAAAAAACAGCGCCGCAGGTTCTTGGCTAAGTGCTCCAGGAACGAGGGCGCTGGTTTTGGGGTGGGGGGGTTACTTTTTCTTCATGAAAAAAGTGAATTCGCCACCCGCTTCGGCGGTGGACAGCAGCTCGTTACCGGTCTGCTTGGCGAAAGCCGCGAAATCCTTGACCGAACCCGGGTCGGTGGAGAGGATCTTCAGCACCTGACCGCTGGTAACTTCCGCCAGGGCCTTTTTGGCACGCAGGATGGGCAGCGGACAGTTCAGGCCACGTGCGTCGAGTTCTTTATCGAAATTCATTGGGTTCTCCTTACACTAAATCAGTTAAATCGGTATGTAGTAAAAAACGCTGCGGTACCTTAAACCAGAAGTTCCCCCATTGCAATCGAAATCGCTGCGGGACGGGGGAATTTCAAGTGTGTTGCGGCGCGTACAGGCCTCGCGTCAGCGCGGCTGACTGAGAAGATTGCCGGAGCGTGCCCACGCCATGATCCCGCCCGCCAGGTTGTGCATGTTGTCGTAGCCTTTGGAGGCCATGAACGCGCACGCCTGGGCAGAGCGCGCACCCGAGCGGCAGTAGATCACCACCGGCGTGTCCTGGGGAATGTCGGCCGCGCGCAGCGGCAGCAAATGCAGCGGGATGTGGATGGCGCCATCGATCACGCCCTGGGCGACTTCGGCCTCGGTGCGCACATCGATCAGATGCGCGCCCTTGGCAGCAATTTCGGCCACGTAGCCGGGATCGACTTCCTTGAAACCTGACAGTCCAAACATAGCGGTCATTCTCCTGTCACGGACTAATTAGAGTTTCCTAATATACCGCAAACCCGGGCGTCCGCCAAGTCCGGCGCTCAGCACCGCTGGGCGCCGTGATAGAGGTTGACCACATGGCGCGCTTCGGCGAAGAACAGCCAGCGTTCCACGGCCGCGCCGACGATGCCGGCCAGGACCGCCACGATGGCGGCGGTCTGGACACTTTCCTGGTTGAACACCCACACCAGCATCAGGCCCGGCACGATGAAACCGAGCACGAAGACGACGATCTTCAGCAGGCTGGCCTGCTGGCGCGCAATCTGAAAACCGAATTCCTGGGTGAGGAAGGTGCCGTGGGTATGGCCGGTGTCGAGCAGCTTGACCTTGGCGCGGGTCAGACCGGTGGCGGTGTTGATGGTCGGCGACAGGCCGGGGCTGCGGATCCAGAAGTAATAGATCGCCTTCAGCACCGCGGCGATCGACATGATCAGCGCCGACATCGCGATATACGGCGTGGTGTCAAGCCCGGCGACGACGGCGCCCAGCAGCAGCAGCAGGCTGCCGCTGGCGTAGCCGAGCGCAAGGTAGTTGGCCGGCACCAGCGGGGTGTTCCACTGGCGGATGGTCTTCAGGCAGGCGTAGATCATGCCGGTGGAGAACACGGTGATCCATGCCATCACGGCGGTCAAAAAACCGCTGCTGACACGCAGCCACTGTGGTGCGTCAAAGATGATGCTGACGAGATAGATCAGCGCCAGCGGCATGAATATCACGGCGAATACGCCTTCGCGTGACAGCCACGAAGTGCGGAAACGGCTGAACGCGCGCCAGGCATTTTTCGGGTTGGCGAGGTGGAAAGTTGAGGACAACAGGCCGAACACGACCAGCGCCATCGCCATGAGCCCACCCGCAACGAGTTGGTCCTGGTTGAAGCCGCCGCCGAGCTTGAAGAAATCGGCAATGAACAGCAGCGAGATCAGGCCGAAGCCGGCGCCCGATGCCACGGTGAAGAAAATGACTGAGAAGGCGGGATGCATGGATTCTCCTGGCGCAAATTGGGGTGCTTAGCGGCGCACCAGCTTGTTGGCAAACTGCTTGATGCTTTCCTTCAGGCCGCCCTTGGGCTGGGTGTCGACCGGAATCACCGGCTTGCGGCGCGGCGGCAGGTACTGGTTGGTCGGGTTGTAGTTGAGCTCGGGCATCAGCGGATAACCGCCGCGCTCGCGCACCGTGCGCGACACCGCCGAATCAGGATCGTCGAAGTCGCCGAACATGCGGGCGTGCGCCGGGCAGGTCAGCACGCACGAAGGCTGGCGCTCTTCGACCGGCAGGTTCTGGTCGTAGATGCGGTCGACGCACAGCGTGCACTTCTTCATCGTGCCGCTGGAGCGGTCGAGCTCGCGCGCGCCGTATGGGCAGGCCCACGAGCAGTAGTTGCAGCCCATGCACTTGTCCTGGTCGATCAGCACGATGCCATCTTCGGGACGCTTGTAGGACGCGCCAGTCGGGCACACGGTGACGCAGTCGGCGTCCTCGCAGTGCATGCAGGACATCGGGAAGTTGATGGTCTTGTTGTTCGGGTATTCGTCCATTTCATAATGGCGAATCCGGTTGAACCACACGCCCGACGGCTCGGCGCCGTAGGGCTGGTAGTCGGACAACGGGCCGATGGTGCCGGAGGCGTTCCACTCCTTGCAGGCGATGGCGCAGGCATGGCAGCCCACGCACACGTCGAGGTCGATGACCAATCCAAGTCTCATAGTTCTCTCTCGCTTAAATTCGCTTCTGTACGGCTTTTAGTTTTTTTCGTGGGTACGCGCGTCGTAGCGCAGCACGTCGGGACGATCGTATTCGTCGCCCGGCAGCTTCTTCAGGGCGTCGAACTGCGGCCACGAGCCGGTCTCGCCAGGCGCTGCCTTCCACAGTTTCACACGCAGGTCGAACCACGCTGCCTGGCCGGTCACCGGGTCGGAGTTGGTGACGCGGCGCTCGCCGGCCTTCTCCGGCAGCAGCTCGGAGATCAGGTGGTTGAGCAGGAAGCCCTTGGTCGCTTCCGAGGCGTTGTCCTTCAGACCCCACGCGCCCTTCTGCTTGCCGATCGCGTTCCAGGTCCAGATGGTGTTTTCCTGGGTGCCTTCCATGGTCTTGACCTGGCAGCGGATCTTGCCGTTGTGCGACTCGACCCAGATCCAGTCGAAGTCCTTGATGCCCATTTCGGCCGCCTTGCGCGCATTCATGTACATGTAGTTTTGCGCCATGATCTGACGCAGCCACACGTTCTGCGAATCCCACGAGTGGTACATGAACATCGGGCGCTGGGTCAGCGCGAAGAACGGATATTCGTCGGCGTCGACGCGCTGCTGCTCAAGCGGCTCGTACCACATCGGCAGCGGGTCGAAGTATTTCACCAGACGCTCACGGTCGACCTGGTTGTTGGGCTGCGGGCCGTCGTACAGGCCCTGGCCCGCCAGGCGGAATTTCTGCAGCGGCTCGGAATAGAACTGCATGATGATCGGTTCGACCTTGCCGACGAAGCCAACGTCCGCCGCCACATCGAGGTAATCCTTGTTGGCAAAGCGCATGTACTTCTGGTTATCGGGCCAGTGGTGGGCAAAGAAACTTTCGTTCTCGATGTACTTTTCCCACTGGTTCGGATTGGGCTCGCCTTTCAGCGATTTGCTGCCGTCCTTGCCGCGCCAGCCTGCGAGGAAACCGATGCCGGGCGAGCGTTCGAAGTTGACGATGAAGTCCTTGTAACCGCTGAATTTGCGGGTGCCGTCCGGCTTGGTGAAAGCGGGGAATTTCAGCCGCGATGCCAGTTCGACCATGACTTCCTGCCATGGCCGCACATCGCGGTCGGGCGTCACCAGCGGATGACGGATCGCGTCGGCGGCCGCATCCGGCTCGGAAATCGGACGGTCGAGCAACGAGATGGTGTCGTAACGCTCGAGGTAGGTCGTGTCCGGCAGGATCAGGTCGGCAAAGTTGGTCATCTCCGAGTGGAACGCGTCGATCACCACCAGGAATGGGATCTTGTACAAGCCGGGCTCGTCCGGGTCCTTGGCGCGCAGCATGTCCTGCACATTGGCCGTGTTCATGGTCGAGTTCCACGCCATGTTGGCCATGAACAGGATCAGCGTGTCGATCGCGTAGGGGTCGTGGTTGACCGCATTGGTGATGACCATGTGCATCATGCCGTGCGAGGACAGCGGGATCTCCCACGAGAAGGCCTTGTCGATACGCAGCGGGTTGCCGAACTCGTCGATCACCAGGTCTTCCGGACGCGTCGGGAAGCCGAGCGGCGGACGCGACAGCGGCGTGTTCGGCGCGTTGATGATGTCGATGTTGTTTTCCGGCAGCTGGTGCGGCGGGATAGGCTTCGGGTACGGCGCGCGGGCGCGGAAGTTGCCCGGCGCGTCAAGCGCGCCCAGCAGCATCTGGATCATGTGGATCGCACGGCAGGAATGGAAACCGTTGGAATGCGCCGCGATGCCCCGCATCGCGTACATCGCCACCGGGCGGCCGACGACTTTGTCGTGTTTGCGGCCCCACACGTCGGTCCATTCGATCGGCAATTCGACTGTTTCCTTGAACGCGACGTGCGCCATTTCCAGCGCGATGCGCTCGATGCTTTCGGCCGGCAGGCCGCATTCCAGCGCGACGTTTTCCGGTGCGTAGCGCGGGTCGAGATAGCGCTCGACCATCATCGACATCACGGTCTTGACGCGGCGGCCGTCGGGCGCCACGAACTCGCCGAACAGCGCCGGCGCGATGTCGCCATCGATACCGTTCCTGAAGGCTTCCTTGTCGATGTCCCAGATCAGCGGGTGGTCGTTTTCGTCACGCAGGAAGAGACCGTCGCCCTTCTGCCCCGGGGTCTGCACCACCAGCCAGGAGGCGTTGGTGTAGCGCACCAGGAATTCGTAGTCGAACTGCTCGTGCTTCAGCAGCACGTGCACCATCGACATGGCCAGCAGGCCGTCCATGCCAGGCTTGACCGGCAGCCATTCGTCGGCAATCGCCGAGTAGCCGGTGCGCACCGGATTGACGGTGACGAACTTACCGCCCTTGCGCTTGAGCTTTTCCAGACCGATCTTGATCGGGTTTGAAGAGTGGTCTTCCGCCACGCCCCACATGATGAAGTACTTGGCGTAATCCCAGTCGGGCGCGCCGAATTCCCAGAACGAGAAACCGATCGAATAGAGGCCGGCCGCCGCCATGTTCACCGAACAAAAACCGCCGTGCGCCGCCCAGTTGGGCGTGCCGAATTGCTGCGCCCACAGGCCGGTCAGCGCCTGCATCTGGTCGCGGCCGGTGAAGTAGGCCAGCTTCGAGGGGTCGGTTGCGCGGATTTCTTCCAGACGGTCGGTCAGCACATCGAGTGCCTGCTCCCAGGAAATCGGCTCGTAGATGCCTTCGCCACGCTCGGTGCCCGGCTTCCTCATCAAGGGCTGGGTCAGCTTGGCCGTGGAATACTGCTTCATGATCCCGGCCGAGCCCTTGGCGCACAGCACGCCCTGGTTGGTCGGGTGATTGCGGTTGCCCTGAATGAAGCGGACCTTGTTGTCCTCCAGCGTCACCTTGATGCCGCAGCGACAGGCACACATGTAGCAGGTGGTGTACTTGATTTCCTGGGCGTCGTGATTTTCGAGTTTGATCTTGGCGTTCATGCGGCCTCTAGGTTCAAAATTGCCCCCGGCGGTTTCGGGTGAAACCGCGCAATTGTCCTGCCTGGATATTCCATACTGGGTCAAGCTGCAAGCAGTGCCAGCGCATCGACTGGATGCTTCGGGGGGCGGCTATATATTAATGTTTCCGAATATATTGTTATTTTGCACTTACTGCCATCCCCATGGCAAGCAAAAAGCCTGATGCACCTATAAGATAGCCTAATAACAGGCCTTGTTAACCACACCGCAAAGACTGGATTTACGGCGTGCGTACTTCGGCCAGCAGGGACTCGATGATGGCCAGGGCCTCACCCTCGTCCCATTCAGTCGGCCCCGTCAGCACATGGCGCACGCGCCCTTCGGCATCCAGCAAAAAAGTCGTGGGCAGCGCGAACACTTTCCAGCGTTTGGTGTTGCTGCCGTCCGGATCGAGCAGAATCGGGAAACCGAGTGTCATTTTAGCCAGGAAGGCATCCACCTCTTCCCGGGTTTCGGCACTGTCGAGCGCAACGACGGCCAGCGGCCGCCCGGCCATTTTCAACCGCAGCCGTTCCATCGACGGCATTTCACGCAGACAGGGCGGGCACCATGACGCCCAGAAATTGAGCACCACCACCTTGCCGCGATAGTCGGCCAGCGTGCGGGTCGTACCCCTCAGGTCCAGCGCCTTCAGTGCCGGCGCCGGGGTTGCCGGCCGGGTCTCGAACCCGGCTGCCTGCGCGGCGCCCGCCAGTCCCAGTCCCAGCGCACACAGCATCAGCAATCGTTTCATTGGCATCCCCAGGCATCCAGCTCCCGCAGCAGCATCGCGTCCATGCGGCGGCTTTCGGAAATTTCAAATTCGGTCGGCGTTTCGCGCACCCAGTAGCCTTCGCGCAGGTTTTCCAGGATCACGTGGCTCGGGGTCGCCCCCAGCCGCGCCAGATGGTCGAGCTGCCCGGGCAGCCAGGGCGTGGCGGCCGAGCGGCGCGGCTGCAGCACCCGCACCCGCAAGCCCGACAGATCGCCCAGGTTCAGATAATCGGGCTCGGACAAGGCCTCCGCCACGGTGTAGAGGTTCGGATACATCAACAGCATGCACAGCCGCTGCCGCTCGGCCGGTTGCAGCAGGGCGGCCCCGCGCAGTACCGGCACCGCGGCGCGCGACACCGCATACACGGCGACCTGCTTGCTACTGCCCAGCGCCGCGCGCAGCCAGTCCGCCATGTCCTGCGCCGGCAGCGCATCCATGCTGCTCGGCAGCTGCGGCAGGAAGTAGGCACTCACGGCATCGAGCGACCACACCGACATCCCGCGCCCGGCCAGCAGGCGCGCCGCCTGCAGCTCCGGCTCGGCGCGACCGCGCTCGGCCGCCGCCCACAGCAGCAGTCGCTCGCCGTCTGCCGGAAAGGCCTGGTAATCCGGCAGGTCGGCCTGCGCGGCGGACGCACACAGCGCCAGACCCAGCATCAACCCTCGCAATAAACGCATCCGTATCGTGTTCCCAAAAAACCGCCATCCTGCCATGGCGCAGCCGTACGGCAAGCGGTACTTTTTACCCGGCACGCCAGTGCCCGGATCGACCGCCCTGCTTTTCCAGCAGCCGGATATCGCTCATCGTCATGCCACGGTCGACCGCCTTGCACATGTCGTAGATCGTCAGCAGCGCGACGCTGAGACCGGTCAGCGCCTCCATTTCAACGCCGGTCTTGCCGACGGTTTCGGCGGTCACGGTGCAGTCAATCGAAGCATCGGTCTCGTCCGGGCTGAATTCAACGCCCACCCGGGTCAAGGCAATCGGGTGGCACAAGGGAATCAGTTCGGCGGTGCGTTTGGTGGCCTGGATCGCGGCGATGCGGGCGATGCCGAGCACGTCGCCCTTGTCGGCCTGCCCGCCTACGATGCGCGCCAGGGTATCGGGTAACATGCGGATCCGGCCGCTCGCCACGGCAACGCGCCGGGTGTCGTCCTTGCCGGCCACATCGACCATGACCGCGCGGCCGCGCGCGTCAAAATGGGTGAATTCGCTCATGTTGGGCTCGATCTCAATGAATAAACGGAGGAACCTTGTCGGCAGTCCGCGCATCGTAAACGAAATGACACGCCTCTTCCTCCCGCTCGTTCCATGCTGCGCACCCTGCTTGCCCTGAGTCTGGCCCTCCAGCCCGTTGCGGCGGCCGACCTGCCCGATCTGGGCGAGGTATCGCGGCAATATTTTTCCGATCAGGAAGAACAGGCACTGGGGCGCATCATCATGCGCGACGTCTATGCCGATCCGCGCTATCTGGACGATCCCGAAATCGAGACCTACCTCAACCAGCTCGGCTACAAGCTGGTGTCGGTCAGCACGCGCAACCAGCGCGAATTCATCTTCTTCGTCGTCGACGACCCCAGCATCAACGCCTTTGCGATGCCCGGCGGCAATATCGGCATCCACACCGGGCTGTTGCTGGCCGCACAAAACGAATCCGAGCTGGCGAGCGTAGTCGCGCACGAAATCGCCCATGTCACCCAGGACCACATCGCGCGGATGGTCGCCTCGCAAAGCCAGAGCTACTGGCCGACCATGGCCGCGCTGGCGCTGGCGCTGCTAGCGGCGCGCTCCAATCCCAATGTGGCGGGCGCCGCCATCGCCACCACCCAGGCCTACTCGATCCAGAACCAGCTCAATTTCAGCCGCGACTACGAGCGTGAAGCCGACCGCCTGGGCTATGACATGCTGACCCGGGGCGGCTTCGATCCGCGCGGCATGAGCGGATTTTTCAATCGCCTGGAGCGCGCCAACCGCTTTTACGACAGCAGCGCGCCCGCCTACCTGCGCACCCACCCACTCACCACCGACCGCATCGCCGACATGGCGGCGCGCAGCGAGGACACGCCCTACCAGCAGGTGGCCGACAGCCTCGACTTCCAGCTGGTGCGTGCGCGCCTGCGCGCCCAGGCAGACAGCCCCCAGGACGCCGTACAGGCCGCCCGCGCCGCACTGAAGGACAAGCGCTACAGTAACGAAATCGCCGCCCGCTACGGGCTGGTGACCGCGTTGGTCCGCGCGCGCCAATTTGCCGAGGCTGAAGCCGAGGTGAAAAAACTGCTGGCCGGCCAGACGCCCCACCCGATGATCCAGCAGCTGGCTGCCCGCAGCGCGCTCGCCGCCGGCAACCCTGCGCTCGCCCTGCAGCGCTATCAGTCGGGCAGCACGGTCCATCCGGGCTATCAGCCACTGCAATACGGCTATATCAGCGCGCTGCTGGCGGCCGGACGCTCTCACGACGCGCTCGCCCGGGTCGATCGGCAACTGGCGCTCTACCCGCTCGACCGCCGCCTATGGCGGCTGGCCGCCCAGACCCATGCCCAACTGGGTCACCGGCTGCTGAGCCATCGCGCCCAGGCCGAAGCCGCAGCGCTGAGCGGCAACCTGATCGCCGCAATCGAGCAAATCGGTCTCGGTCTCAAAGCGGGCGATGGCAACTTTCAGGAACTTTCTGCGGCCGAAGCGCGACAACGCGAGTGGCAGGCTGCTGAAAAAGCCCTCCGTAAAAACCCGTAAACAGCCCGCAATCCACCATATTACGGGCTGCTGGTAGGAATTTACCCCGCGATTTTCCAGTAAAAAATCGTGCCCGGCCTTGCGCCGCAAAAACCTATTCCACTATGCTTCGTGTCATCCATACACTGGATAGCGCGCTCACTGCAGGGCCCGCCCAAGTGGCAAGCGCTTCACCACCACGTCAAAAATTAGGAGGATGACTATGCGAAAGTTGCATCAAGTAGCAGCAGCCTGTGCGATCAGCGCCATCATGCTGTCGGGTACAGTGCTGGCACAGGCCCCGGCTGGAGCCACTGCCCCCAAGAAAGAGGAGACCGGTAAGGACATCGCGTTCAACCGTTCCAAGGGCAACTGTCTGGCCTGCCATGCCATGCCCACCCTGCCTGACGCCGAGTCGCCTGGCATGTATGGTCCGCCCCTGATCGCCATGAGCGCACGCTTCCCCGACAAGGCCAAACTGCGCGCCCAGATCTGGGATGCCACCAAGGCCAACCCCGCCAGCTCCATGATCCCCTACGGCAAGCATGGCGTGCTGTCGGAAGCGGAAATCGACAAAGTGACCGACTTCGTTTACGGCCTCTAATCAATAAGTAATCCATCGCATTTTTTATCAGGAGATAGTGAATGAATGCACTTCGTAGAAACGTACTGAAAGGCGCTGCCGGTGCAGGCGCCGTG
>CAZUVC010000057.1:0-6784 GCA_964623745.1 uncultured Thiobacillus sp.
AACCCGCATCTGTAAATGGATTGCGGGTTTTTTGTTGTGCCTTCACGTAACATCGCATTAGCATGCAAATACCGACGAATCGACGGTAGGCTTGGCGGTAGTTTGCAATACTAGGCGCCAACTACCGTCACCCAGGGGACTTTATGCTGACTGATACCGCGATCTGCCAGAACGGCGCCAGATGATGCAGCAATGGGCAAATACCTGCGACGAACTTTAAGCGGGCAGGGAAGTGATACCCATCCCGGCCTCACAGCTTGACATATAGCAAAAAAGATATAATCATGGCTTGGCAAGTTCACCTGATCGAAGCAGCTGAAAGGGAACTGGCGTTGCTGCCTGCGGACTTGAAGGCGCGTTTCCTGCGCGTGGCCGAACTGCTGGAAGCATTCGGCCCGCAAAAGGTAGGGCTGCCCCATGTTCGCCCGCTGGAGAGCAAGCTGTGGGAAATGCGCATGAGCGGCAAGGATGGTATCGCGCGGGCTGTGTATGTGGCGGCAAAAGGGCAGCGGCTGGTGGTGCTGCATGTGTTTGCGAAGAAAACTCAGGCCACACCCCGGCGGGCGATTGAAACCGCGCTGGCGCGCTTGAAGGAGTTGGAACCATGAAAACCCTGTCGGACGTCAAAGCCGGTCTGTTGAAGGACAAGGCTACCCGCGAATCTTATGCAGCGCTGGAAGACGAATTTTCCATCTCGCATGAACTCATCGCCGCCCGCCTGAAAGCCGGGCTGACACAGATCGAAGTCGCTGAGCGCATGGGCACCAAGCAATCAGTCATCGCCCGAATGGAAAGCGGCCGATCGCTGCCGTCGTTGCGTACGCTGTCACGATACGCCCAGGCGATAGGTTTTACGGCGACGGTGAAGCTGACGCGAGATCGGCTGGATAGAAAAACCGCCACCTGAATAGAATCAGGGAAATGGGTGTGGGTTAGTCGATCAGCAGGCACCCCACTCACACGCACGTAAAAAAGCCGCATCCGATACCGGGTGCGGCTTTTTTACGTGCGATGCGGGCAAGCAGCGGCTTAGTCGATCCCTAGCCGCTCCAGCCGGTAGCGCAGGCTGCGGAAGGTGACGCCCAGCACGCGGGCGGCGGCGGTCTTGTTGAAGCGTGTCTGTTCCAGCGCTTCGAGGATGGCGGCGCGTTCCATCTGGTCGAGATAATCCTGCAGCGGGTACTTGCTGCCGGGCGTGGCGCCGGTCGAGGTCTGGAGCGGGGCCAGGTTGAGTTCGTCAGGGGTGATGCGCTTGTTATCGCACAGCGCCAGGGCGCGCTCCAGCGTGTTTTCCAGTTCGCGCACGTTGCCGGGGAAGGCATAGGCGCAGAGCGCCTTTTCGGCGTTGCGTTCGAGCTTGACGTCGCCGCCGCCCAGCTTGTTGAGCAGAAAGCGCGCCATCTCGGGAATGTCTGCGGCGCGGTCGCGCAGGCTGGGCATGACGAGGTCGATGACGTTGAGGCGGTAGTAGAGGTCCTGGCGGAAGCGCCCGGCCTCCACCAGCGCGGCGAGGTTCTGGTGGGTGGCGCTGATGATGCGCACGTCGACGGATTCTTCCGCGGTGGCGCCGACCTTGCGCACTTTTTTTTCCTGCAGCACGCGCAGCAGCTTGACCTGCATCGACAGCGGCAGGTCGGCCACCTCATCCAGGAACAGGGTGCCGCCGTCGGCCGCCTGGAAAAATCCGTTGCGGTCGGCCTCGGCACCGGTGAATGCGCCTTTGCGATAGCCGAAAAATTCGCTTTCCATCAGGGTTTCCGGAATCGCGCCGCAGTTGACCGCGACGAAGGGCTTGTCGGCCCGGCTGCCGAGGCGGTGAATCAGGCGCGCCGCGAGCTCCTTGCCGCTGCCCGATTCGCCCGAGATGTGCACCGGCGCCTGGGTGCGCGCGAGCTTGGCGATGCGCTCGCGGATGTCCTGCATGGCGGCGGACTGGCCGATCAGTTCGCGCGAGGGCGACTGGGCCTGCGCGGCCTCGGGAATTTTCAGCGCGGATTTGACCAGCGCGCGCAACTGGTCGAGCGCCACCGGCTTGGACAGGTAATCGAATGCGCCGGCTTTCAGCGCGGCCACCGCGTTGCCGGCATTGCCGTAGGCGGTGATGACCGCGACCGGCACCGGCAGCTTGAGTGCACTGGCGGTGGCAATCACCTCGAGCCCTTCGCCGTCCCCCAGCCGCATGTCGGTGAGGCACAGGTCGTAACGGGTTTGCGCGAGCCGCAACTGCGCCTCCGCCACGCTGGCGGCACGGTCGGTTTCCAGGCCCATCTTGGCCAGCGTGAGTTCCATCAGGTCGAGCAGGTCGGGCTCGTCATCCACCAGCAGAATGCGCGGCACGGCAGCCATGCTCACTCGCTGCCGCGCAGGCTCAGGCGGAAGCAAGCGCCGCCCGGTGCGGGGAGGTGGGTCAGGCTCGCATGATTGGCCTCGGCCAGTTCGCGCGCGAGAAACAGCCCGAGGCCGGTGCCCTGCGCGTCGGTGGTGCTGAAGGGTTCGAACAGCTTGCTTTCGAATTCGGCGGCGACGCCGGGACCGTCGTCCTCGATCTCGATCCGGGCGCTGTCACCCACGACCTGGGCGCGGATGCGCAGGCTGCCGGCCTGTTTACGGCTGTAACGCCAGGCGTTGCGCATCAGGTTCCACAGGATCTGGCGCAGGTGGTCGGCGTCGAACTGGAAGTGAAGCGCGTCGGGCATGGTGACTATGACGGCCGCAGCCGGGATTTCTTCAGTCTGGCGCAGTTCGTCGACCAGGGTGGTCAGCATGGTCGTATCGAAGTTGACCGGGTTGAGGCGGTCGCGGCGGTTGAGCGTCAGCACTTCTTCCACCAGCCGGTCGAGCCTGTTCGCGTTGTTTTCGATGATGCCGGTCAGCTTGGTCAGTGCAGGGTCGTGGGTTTCCTCGCGCAGCAGTTGCGCGGCATGGCTGATGGCCGACAGCGGGTTGCGGATTTCGTGCGCGATGTTGGCGGTCAGGCGGCCCAGTGCGGCCAGTTTCAGCCGCTGCGCGACCTGCTCGGCCTGGCTTTGATCCTCCAGCACCAGCACCCGGCTGTTGTCGGCGGTGGTCAGCGGAATGCAGCGCACCCGCAGGCGCGCGGCCGCCGTGTTGAGCGTGGGCGTGGCGCCGGGGCCGATCAGCTGCGACAGCCGTGCCAGTTCGGGCGACAACGCTTCGAGGCGGGTGATGCCGGGCAGGATCGCCCGGGTGGCGCCGAGCAGCGTCAATGCGCGCGGACTGGCGTGGCGCACGACGCCGTCGCCGCGCACGGCCAGCAGCCCGTCGGGAGAATTCTCGATGGCCAGCGCATTGATGCGGTTGAGCAGCGCCAGTTCATCCGCCTGCCGCTGCGCCAGCTTTTCCGACTGCAGCGCGCGCTGGGTCAGCGCATGCGCCACCCAGCCGATGGCGAAATAGCCCAGGCACAGGATGCCCACCTGGAAAAAGCTGTCGGTCTGCTGGGTGGCGTTGAGAATGCTGAACCCGTGCTGCAGCAGCACCGCAATCGACGCCATTGCCGCGTACAGCAGGCTGAGACGGCCGCTGCCGATCAGTCCGCCCGACGCGATCGAAATCACCAGCAGCAGCCCCAGGCCCGTGGACAGGCGTTCGCTGGTGCCCATCAGCAGCACGACAAACAGGATGTCCGCGATGATGTGCGCGGTGAGCTGGACCTGAAAATCCGGCCAGCGCGCGCGGATGCCCAGCACGAACAGGGCCGTGGTCACCAGGTAGGCGTAGGCAAAAGCCTGGAAGCGGGGGGCGGCGTCGGGGCGAAACAGATCGGACGCGTCGAACAGCAGGCCGGTGAACACCAGGGCCAGCGTCAGTGTCAGACGGTACAGGTTGAAATAGTCGAGACTGCGCCAGTGCGACGCGAAATAACCCTGCGAGGCAAGGCGCGGCAGGGGGGCTGCCGCCGTGCTCATTTTTTGCCGAGTTGCTTGTGTTCGGGTGTGCAGAACAGCTCGCCGCCGGAGTAAATGGCCTCACTACGCGGCAGGTTCACCCCGCAATGCGCGCATTTCACCATGTCCTCGACGACCGGGGCCTTGGTCGCGGGCGGTTTGGCCAGCGAACGCTGATAGGCGCGGACAATGCCCCACACCACAAACCCGATCACCAGCAGTACCAGAATCTTGATCACGCCATCGCCTCCAGAAGGGCGCCCAGCATAGCATGGCCGCGCGCGGCCTGGCAGCGTGCGGCACGCGAGGAGCGGCATCGGGGGTGCCGCTTTCGTGTGTCGGAATTTTTTACAGTGGGCACGCGGCCCCCCAGTGCTGCAACCCGGGAGTGGTATAAAACACCCACCAATACAAGTCCTTATTAACTGAAGAGAGTAGGTGGCATGGGTCCTGCTACAAGTCACGCAGGTTATTCGGACAACAGATTCGAAAGCCGACCCATAAAAAACAAGCTTTACAAAAAAAGCAACAAACAGTGCGCGTGAAAAGCAGTGGACATCGGCAGTACTGATGTCCGGGCAGGTTCGATTCGGACCTTGCCGCATCCTGTGATCGTTGAGTTCGCTCAACGGCATCTCATGCGCACGCCAGGACGGTGCTGCGCCGCATTTCCTATTGCAGATTCCGTCTTGCCGTGCGTGTGCGCCCCGGTTCCGGCACGTTTGGACTCGGGCGGGACGAGGCAGGCTGAAACGAAGCTGACATGAATTACAAGCTGTAACCAGAAAAGCAGCCGGGCCGGCACGGCAAGGCGGACGACAGATCCGCCCTATTCGGCCCCACAAGCTGCACACAACAAAAATAGCAACAGGCAGTGCGCGTGAATAGCAGTAGGCGTCTTCGGTAACGTGACGCCAGGAGGGGCATGTCCCATGCCCCGCCGCTTCTGTTTCGCTGGGCGAAAGCCCAGCGATGCCTCACGCGCACGCCGGTAAGGCGCTGCGTTTTTTTTTGCTCCTTGCCGGCGTGCGCTGGGCTTGTTTGCCCCGGGTGCCCGTGCGCCCAGCGAAGCGGTTTTGGGAGGCGGCCGCAAGGCTGAACGGTTTGACAACTTAAAGCGGAGATTTGCCTGGATCGCATATCCGGCCTTAACCCAACATCATTCCAAAGGAGCAATCGATGAAGCGCATGAAAACACTGACTACAGGACTCTTCCTGTTGAGCCAGGCATTATCCGGGGCCGCTTTCGCAGCCTCTGTCACCCTGTCGGGCACGACCGTCGACTTCACCTTCGACGACGCCATGCTCGGGCTGTTCGGCCCCGCCAATGTGTCTGGCAACAGCCTCTACTTCACCCCGACCGATTTTGAAGCCAAGTCGCTCAATGGAGCCGGTTTCGCGCTCACCAACGACACCATCAACATCAAGGTGTCGGCGCATTCCGGCTCGCTGTTCTCCAGCATCGGTCTCGTGGAAAAGGGTGATTACCTGTTGCTGGGTTCGGGCAGCACGGCCGATGTCGCGGGCCAGATGCGGGTCTTCGATGTCGCGGCCCCACTGGTCGACATCACCACCAGCATTGTGTCCAGCAGTCCGCTTACCCAGATGGGTTTGCCAACCCACAACTGGGACGCCCAGCTGTCGACCGACCTGTCTGCATGGAATACCGCCCAGGCGCTTAACGTGACCATCGAAAACCTGCTTTTGGCATCCACCGGCGTCTCACCTTCTCTGGCATTCGTGGAGAAAAAATTCGTCGGCCTGACCGTGGTCACGGCGCCGGTACCCGAGGCGGAAACCTACGCCATGATGCTGGCGGGCCTGGGTCTGGTCGGATTCGCGGCGATGCGCCGCCGCGCAGCTTAGATCATTGAAAAATGGTGCTGAGTAATGGACGCGCGGGTCTTGTTCGGGAAACGCCAAGACCCGCGCGTTTCACTCGATATAAAAGGATAAACATGAAATGCGTGAATGCAGCAAATCCAGCAGGTGTTCGTCAATCACTGCTCATGGCTGGCCTCGTGCTGGTCAGTGCGGGCGCTCAGGCGAGTGTGACGCTCACCCACTACAGCGGGTCGAATTATTTCCTAGTGGACATGCCGCCCGTCTACACACAAGACTTCACATGGAATGCGCCCGCCGCGTCGTCCTCCGTGAGCGGCGCCATGCACTACCAGGTGGGTTCAAACGCCGGGAGTTTCAGTGAAATCGACTCCAGCAACGTTGGGGCGGCGCTTGAAATCGGCCTGGAGAAAAAAGGCTACGCCTACCAGGCCGCGTCTTCGGCCGATGTCGGCCTGCTCCAGGCGCGCGCCGCAACCAAGTGGAATTCGAGCAATGGCAACGGTTATAACTACGGCAGCAACTATGGCAGCAGTTCCGCCGCAGCCAGCTCCAGCTGGAGCGAGTGGTTTGTGATCTCTGGCGGAACCGGCGAGGGTATGGCGAGCTTCGTGTCCTCGCTGGACGGGATGATGAGTTCGAGCAAGAACGGAACGGCCAGTTACAGCCTAAATATTGGCTATTCAATCGATCCTTATTTCACCTGTTTTGATGGCTACGGCAGCTGCGGCCTGTCTGACCTGAACCAGACGCTGTTCAGCCAGACATCGAGTCTGTCGGGCAAGGGCACAACGACACTGTCGCAGCAGATCGAGGGCGAATTTACTTTCGCCTACGACAAACCCTTTCAATTGACGGCCACGCTCAATGTCGGCGGCGCCAGCGGGGGGATCGCGGACTTCAGCCTCAGTTCGCTGGGTGACAGCCTGATGTTGCCTGCAGGCGTTCAACTGATGAGCGCATCGGGCTACTTCGCGCAGCCGGTACCCGAGGCGGAAACCTACGCCATGATGCTGGCGGGCCTGGGTCTGGTC
>CAZUVC010000057.1:6884-11167 GCA_964623745.1 uncultured Thiobacillus sp.
GGATTCGCGGCGATGCGCCGCCGCGCAGCACTGAAATCGATCGTGTAGCCATCAGGAAAACAAAAGGGCAGCCTGAACTGCCCACCAGACAAGAGCCTCCCCGAAACGGCGTACTGCTCGCATACGCACAGTCGGGAGAAGGTTCGATCGAATGCGTTCACGCGCATCTAGGCCCGCTCAATCGCGGGCCGTTTTTTTGTGATGCGGTGGTGTCGATACCCCGGCCGGATGGGCGGGGTCGTCGCGCGAACCGGCCAGCACAGGCCGTCTGGTTTTAGGGGGTGACGGCGAATCGAAGGCGGCGCATCAACGCTGCGTGCTTACCGGCAAAATGGAAATGCGCAATGGCCCGTAAGCCCGCCGGCATGCCGAGGCCTCGTCCCTATGTGTGTGTGGTTGTCGGGATTCTTTACTTTCGGCGTTGAATCCGGTCCCGCAAATCAGCGTGAAAATCTAAATTCTTTTTGCAATCATGATGGTACAAAAGTCTCTTCAGTCAGGCGTGCATCTTGCTTACTTGTCCGTGACGAATAACTCTGTGAATCTCAATAACATGCTGTCAACAAGAAAAATATGGATAGGCTTGGGACTGCTGGCGTTTGCACACGCTTCCTCGGCCGCCCCCCTCACCCTGTACGGCAATGGCTTCAGCGTGACCTATGACACCGCCCAGACCGGCCTTTTCGGCACGGGCGCCCTGTCCGGATCGCTCGACACCTTGTATTTCCAACCCACCAGCTTCGCTGCCGTCTCTAACGGTCCGGTAGTCTCCACGTCTTCCTCGCTGGAATTCACGCTCACCATCGACGCGGGCTACCGGCTCAACGGCATCGTGCTGACCGAGCGCGGCAACTACACCCTGAACAACGGCGGGTTGGTGGACGCGTCCGCCATCCTCGGCGTCACCGCCAACGATGGGCTCGGTGCGACAGTCCTGAATCTGGCGCCCGCGCAGTCGTTCAACCAGGTCGGCCGCACCAGCATCACCTGGGAGATGTCCGGCCTGCTGGCCGCGCCTGTCAGCACGGCGCAAGTCTTCACCGTCAGGCTCGACGACACGCTCATCGCCGATCCGACCAGCGGCATCGGCTTCATCCGCAAGAACTACGCCGGCTTCGGTATCATGGCCGCGCCGGTTGCGGTGCCCGAGCCCTCCGCGCTGGCGCTTCTGCTGGCGGGTGCCGGCGCGGCGCTGTGGGCCCGGCGTCGACGTCAGCCGGCGGCATAATGCTTGGCTTCGGCCGACCCGCTACATACATAAAACATACATATAAAGAGGAGCGCAGCACACAATGAGAACCCCCACCAAAGCCGCCGTCGCGGCACTCGGTTTCGCCGGTTTTTTGCTCGTGGGCGCCGCATCGGCCAACGAAGTCACCTATACGTTCGATAGTTCGCAAGCGGGCTTCAGCATGTTTGGCACGCCCACGGTATCCGGCAACAGCCTGAACTTTGCCCCGAGCGCCTTCCTCGCTACCGAGAACGCGCCGGCCTATCCGATGATCACCGTCACCGTCACGGCCAATGCCGGCTATTTTCTGTCCGGTTTCCAGCTGATCGAAACAGGCGGCTACACCCTGCCCACGAGCGGGGACGAGGTCTATCTTGGCGGCGTCTTCGAGGCGCTGGACATCGAGGGAACGACCGGCAATGTAGTGTCTTCCAGCATCACGGGCCCCGCGTTCACCACGACGGGTACCAACCTCGCCTGGACGGGCGGCGCGTCGCTCGCCATTCCGGCTAGCGGCTGGGGCGGCCTCGACGGCCTCGTCACCAGCGTCACGCTCACCATCGACAACCAGCTCTTTGCCTTTGGTGCCGGCGAAATCTGGAAGGACGCGATCAGCGTGGTGGTCGTGACCACGCCGGTCCCCGAAGCCGAAACCTACGCCATGATGCTGGTGGGCCTGGGGCTGGTCGGTTTCATGGTTCGGCGCCGAAGCCGTGCAATCGCCTGAGCAATAGACAACTCAATGCAAACGGCTCCCATCGGGAGCCGTTTGCATTGGTGCATGCTTGATTGGCTGTTCCGTGATGCCGCACACGGGACCTGAATACCGGCAGCCCTCTGGCTGTCGGTTTTTTTTACACTCGTGATGGATGGAATTTATCGATGAGCGAATAAACGATAAGTTTTTTCAAATAATCAAGCTGGTATGAAATATCTACTGCAGCTAGTACGTTAATTGCTTAGCCCGTCTTTGCCTGATAAGCCGGTATCTGTACAGGGCCACTTCCATTTCTAGGCATGCTCGGAAATGGCATAAAACGTGTGTGTGAAGGAGGGGTGATGAATCGAAAGAACGTTTTGCTCGTCTCGCTGTTGACGGCGTCCGTCTGGGGCGTTCCATCCGCCTACGCGGCCACGGACTGGCAGGGTACGGCCGACTATACCGTTGGGACTGGCGCGGGGGGCGATGAGGAAGTGGTGGGCCCATTCAGCACCTACGATTTTGGCTCGGGCGTGGTGCTGCTGGAGCAGACAGGCTCCGTGGGGGCCACCACCAGTTTCAATGGCTATTACCAGTCCTTTGTCACCAAGCACGAACTGGCGGGCGTTCCGGTTGCTGCGCCGCTGCTTGACGACACCTACGAGCTGACCGTCGTCGCCAATTTCACTCAGGACGTGACAGCGATTAACGCCCAGACCACCGAAATTACGGTCAATTCCGGTGGCACATTCAGCCTTTACCGTGACACGAACCCGAACCGCGACTTCACAACCGATAGCGGCTTCACCGATGGCGGTCTCATTATGACAGGCACCATCCTGGGTGGCATTGGCGCGGCGACCACGCTGGGTGGCCTGGTCTTCGGCGCGACGGACATCACGATTGCCGTCACGGGTTTCGATGCTGCAGTGTATGAACCGGACACCATTGCGGCGGCGGGGGGGATTTTTACCCTGCGTCTGGGTAACCCGGGTGACGGGTCTTTCCTCAGCGGGATAAATTCGGTGCAGGGAATCGGGGTTGCGGGCAATTTCCTGTACGCCGCCGATGGCTATGCCACGCTGGCGGTCCCCGAAGCCGAAACCTACGCCATGATGCTGGTGGGCCTGGGGCTGGTTGGCTTCATGGTTCGGCGCCGCACGCGTTTGCTGGCCTGAACTTTGTCTCCGTGGGTATCGCGGCCCCATCCGGGGCCGTTTTTTTGCGCCTCTGAGACACGCGTATTGTGGCCACCATAAAGGTTGGTATATAAGTTGCGAAGAAGTGGTATGGATGTAGCATAATGGTCCATCAGGCCGGGCAACCAGGCAAACAAACGGCGGGCAGCCTGTCCCGATAATGAATAAGAAACGCATCTCCGCGGTGCGTCAGGAGCAATGACAAACCACAATCAGTGGCTATTCCGGCAGCAACTCTCTGTTGTGTCGTTGACCAAGATCCTGCTCGACCCCTTTGTGGCCGTGCTGGTTCTGATCGCCTGCACCGTGGTATTTGGCGAGCCGTTTCGCGGGCCGTACCCCATCCTGGCGCTGATCGTCTTTACGCTGACCTTCCCCGGAAAATGGCCCGAAGTAACGCTGCGCGCCTTCTGGAACGAGGTCATCATGCCCTGGGTCTTTCTGGCCGGGCTGATCCTGCTGTTCGGCTATTCCTCCGGCTATCTCGACTGGTTTCCGCCCGATCTGGTGCTGGCCTGGGTGCTGGCCACGCCGGTGGCCATGTACATTGCCCACCGTGTGGTGCGCCGGCTGCTGCCGCGCCTGCTGCTGCTGGAAGGCGGGCGGCGCCGCGCCATCATTGTCGGGGCAGGGCAGTTGGGCACCGAGCTGCGCGGCCGCTTTGCCAACGACAGCTCGCTCGGCGTCGACGTGATCGGCTTCTTTGACGACCGCAGTATGGACCGCACCGAACTGGTCGACCCCAAAAAACTGCTCGGCAAGCTCGACGACATCCCGAGCTATGTGAACAGCAACGGCATCGACCTCGTCTACATCACGCTGCCCATGGCCGCCCAGCCGCGCACCCTGAACCTGCTCGACGCCCTGCGCGACACCACCACCTCGGTCTATTTTGTGCCGGATATCTTCGTCTCCGACCTGATCCAGGCCCGGGTCGACCACATCCACGGCATGCCCGTGGTGGCGCTCACCGAAACGCCCACTCTTGGCGTGTCCGGCATCGGCAAGCGTATCAGCGACCTCGTTATCGCCGGCCTCATCCTGCTGATGATCTGGCCGCTGCTGCTCATCCTGGCCGCCGGCGTCAAGCTGTCCTCGCCCGGCCCCATCATCTTCAAGCAGCGCCGCTACGGCCTCGACGGCCATGAAATCC
>CAZUVC010000058.1:0-9385 GCA_964623745.1 uncultured Thiobacillus sp.
CCGCGAAGGCGGCCGCACCGTCGGTGCCGGCGTCGTGGCGAAGATCGAAGAGTAAAGGCGGGCGGTCAAGACTGAGGTCGGGTTCGGTGCGGCAGATGCGCACCGGATGCCGGCCTTCAAGAATACAGGCCAATAGCTCAATTGGTAGAGCGTCGGTCTCCAAAACCGAAGGTTGGGGGTTCGAGACCCTCTTGGCCTGCCACAGGATAAGCCGCGAGGCGTACAGCATTCATGGCTGACAAAATCAAGCTGCTGGTCGCAGTGTTGCTGGTCATCGCAGGGGTGGCCGGCTTTTATTATTTTGCAGATGCGCCGACTGTGGTGCGTGTGCTGTCGGTGATCGGGGGTCTGGTGCTGGCGGGCGTGGTTGCCGGCATGTCGGGTCCCGGCAAGCAGTTTTTCAGCTTTGCGCTGGATGCACGTGACGAGGCCAAGAAGGTTGTCTGGCCCACCCGCAAGGAAACCATCCAGATGACTGGCGTGGTCATGGCCTTTGTCGTTGTGATGGGGCTCTTTTTGTGGGCGGTGGACAGCATTTTGACCTGGCTGGTGAAACTGGCCATGGGACAGGGGGGTTGAGTATGCGGTGGTACGTGGTTCATGCCTACTCCGGCTTCGAGAAAAGCGTCGCGCGCAACCTGGCCGAGCGGATCGAGCGTGCCGGCATGAAGGATCGCTTCGGCGAAATCCTGGTGCCGGTCGAAGAAGTGGTGGAAATGAAAGGCGGTCAGAAGAAGACCGCCGAGCGCAAGTTCTTCCCCGGCTATGTGCTGGTGCAGATGGAAATGGACGACGATACCTGGCACCTGGTGAAGAGCACGCCCAAGGTCACCGGATTCGTTGGCGGCACGGCCACCAAGCCGGCGCCGATTTCCGAGAAGGAAGTTCAGTCCATCATGGACCAGATGCGCGAGGGCGTGGAAAAGCCCAAGCCCAAGGTGCTGTTCGAGGTGGGCGAACTGGTGCGGGTCATCGATGGCCCGTTCACCGACTTCAACGGCAATGTGGAAGAAGTGAATTACGACAAGAGCAAGCTGCGTGTGTCGGTGATGATTTTCGGGCGTGCAACGCCCGTCGAGCTGGGCTTCGGCCAGGTCGAAAAAAGCTGAAGCCGGTATTTCCCGGCGGCAGTGACATATCCGGATATCCGGAGAGGAGCGCGAGTAGGGCAGCCGAAAGCGCGTTGGTACTCACTTTAAGGAGCCATCATGGCAAAGAAGATTGTCGGCTATATCAAGCTGCAAGTGCCGGCGGGTAAAGCCAACCCGTCGCCCCCCATCGGTCCCGCGCTGGGTCAGCGCGGCCTCAACATCATGGAGTTCTGCAAGGCGTTCAACGCCAAGACCCAGGCCATGGAGCCGGGTCTGCCGATTCCGGTGGTGATCACTGCATTCGCGGACAAGAGCTTCACCTTCATCATGAAGACGCCGCCTGCAACGGTGTTGATCAAGAAGGCGATCAAGCTCGACAAGGGCAGCGCGCGGCCGCACCTGGACAAGGTGGGCACCATTACCCGCGCCCAGCTGGAAGAGATCGCCAAGACCAAGGAACCCGATCTGACCGCGGCCGACATGGACGCCGCGGTGCGCACGATTGCTGGTACTGCCCGTTCCATGGGCATCAATGTGGAGGGCGTCTGAGATGGCTAATGCTTCCAAGCGCTTGCGCGCACTCAAGGAAAAAATCGACCGTAACCGCAACTACCCGGTGATCGACGCCCTGCAACTGGTCAAGGAAACCGCGACCGCCAAGTTCGACGAGTCGGTTGACGTGGCTGTGAATCTCGGCGTGGATGCTCGCAAATCCGACCAGATGGTTCGTGGCGCGGTCGTGCTGCCGAAAGGCATCGGCAAGACCGTTCGCGTCGCCGTGTTCGCACAGGGCGACAACGCGCAGAAAGCGCGCGACGCCGGTGCCGATATCGTCGGCTTCGACGACCTGGCTGCCGAGATCAAGGCCGGCAAGATGGATTTCGACGTGGTGATCGCCACCCCCGACGCGATGCGCGTGGTGGGCCAGCTCGGTCAGATCCTGGGCCCGCGCGGCCTGATGCCGAACCCCAAGGTCGGCACCGTCTCGCCGGACGTGGTCGGCGCGGTGAAGAACGCCAAGGCCGGCCAGGTGCAGTACCGCACCGACAAGGGCGGCATTGTGCACTGCACCATCGGCCGCGCGTCGTTCAGCGTGGAAGACCTGAAGGAAAACCTGGCAGCCCTGCTGGATGCGCTTCAGCGCGCCAAGCCAGCAGCTTCCAAGGGGATCTATTTCAAGCGTCTGTCGGTGTCGTCCACCATGGGCGTGGGCGTGCGGGTCGACCAGACCAGCGTCGCCGCGTAAAGAATGAGTGGGCATGCCGAAAGGCGTGTCCGAAATGAACTTTGGGCCGTCAGCCGCAGCTTGGCTGACGGGTTGTCAAAGACCGTAGGCATCCGCATGGATTTAATGTCGGTGAGCGGTCGATGGGTGAGGGCGGGTTTGACTCCGCTGTCCTCTGTCTGCCGGTTTTCGGCGCCTACGCAGATGGCGTTCCCCAGCAGGATTTTCCTGTCAAGGTCGCCAGCCGGAGCGGGCAACGCTTCGTAACTGAGAAGGAGGTAAGACCTTGAGTCTGAATCTTGAAGAAAAGAAAGCCGTCGTTGCTGAGGTGTCCGCGCAGGTTGCGGCCGCCCAGACGGTTGTCGTCGCCGAGTATCGTGGCATTGCAGTGGAAGATATGACCCAGCTGCGCGCGAAGGCGCGCAAGGAAGGCGTCTATCTGCGCGTGTTGAAGAACACGCTGGTGCGTCGGGCGCTTGCCGATACGCCGTTTGCGGGCATTTCCGACCAGCTGGTCGGGCCGCTCGCCTACGGGGTGTCCAAGGACCCGGTCGCCGCCGCCAAGGTGATGCACGAGTTTGCCAAGACCAACGACAAGTTCGTGATCAAGGCCGGTGCCATGCCCAACTTCGTCATGTCCGCCAAGGACGTGGGGAATCTGGCCAGCATGCCCAGCCGTGATGAACTGTTGTCCAAGCTCTTGGGCACCATGCAGGCCCCGATCGCGCAATTCGTTCGTACGCTCAACGAAGTGCCGACCAAGTTCGTTCGCGGACTGGCTGCTGTGCGCGACAAGCAGGCTGCCTAAACACTCAATTAGAGTGGCGCGGCCTGCCGACATCCGAATCGACGATATTGTTTTTAATCTGAAGCATTGACAGGAGTAATACAAATGGCTGTTTCTAAAGTTGAAATTCTCGACGCGATCGCCGGCATGACGGTGCTGGATCTGTCCGAGCTGATCAAAGAGATGGAAGAAAAGTTTGGCGTGTCCGCCGCTGCCGCTGCAGTTGCCGTGGCCGCCCCCGCCGCCGGCGGTGGTGCCGCTGCTGCTGAAGAGCAGACCGAGTTCACCGTGATGCTGAATTCCGCTGGCGAAAAGAAAGTGGAAGTCATCAAGGTGGTGCGTGCTGCAACCGGCCTGGGCCTGAAAGAAGCCAAGGACCTGGTCGACGGCGCCCCCAAGGCGGTCAAGGAAGGCGTGACCAAGGCCGATGCCGACGCGCTGAAAAAGCAGTTGGAAGACGCTGGCGCAGCAGTCGAAGTCAAATAAGTCAACGGACAACAGGGCGGTGCGCGCAAGCGCGTCGCCTCCTACCGGTGACGAATTTAATTCGATCGTGTGTTGCGGGGAAACCCGCGGCAGACGCAAGCAGCAAATACCCGGAACCCGGAATCGGCTTCCGGGTCGTTTGCTTTTTGCGTGTGCCCCTAAAGGGACTCCGATTTTTCATGGGCTCAAGCCTGTGAAAGCTCGTAGACCCCACAAAGCGCTGGCCGTAGCCGACGTGCCCGCTTGCCCCTGATCGTCAAGGAGAACCCATGGCTGCTTATACCTTTACCGAGAAAAAACGTCTGCGCAAGAGCTTTGCCAGTCGCACCAACACGCTTCCGGTACCGTTTCTTCTGGCGACCCAGCTTGAGTCCTATCGGGCTTTTCTGCAGGAGGGGCGGACCGTTGCCGAGCGGCTGAACGAAGGCCTGCAGGCCGCGTTCACGTCGATTTTTCCGATCGAGAGCCACTCCAAAAATGCGCGGCTGGAATATGTCAGCTATGTGCTGGGCGAGCCGGTGTTCGACATCAAGGAATGCCAGCAGCGCGGCCTGACCTACTGCGCGCCGCTGCGTGCCAAGGTGCGCCTGGTGATCATGGACAAGGAAGCGTCCAAGCCGACGATCAAGGAAGTCAAGGAGCAGGAAGTCTATATGGGCGAAATCCCGCTGATGACCCCGACCGGCTCCTTCGTCATCAACGGCACTGAACGCGTCATCGTGTCGCAGCTGCACCGTTCCCCGGGCGTGTTCTTCGAGCACGACCGCGGCAAGACCCACAGCTCCGGCAAGCTCCTGTTCTCGGCCCGCGTGATTCCCTACCGCGGCTCGTGGCTCGACTTCGAGTTCGACGCCAAGGACATCCTGTTCTTCCGCGTCGACCGCCGCCGCAAGATGCCGGTCACCATCCTGCTGAAGGCGCTGGGCTACACGCCGGCGACCATCCTCGACGATTTCTTCGCCAAGGACACCTTCTACGTCAACACCCAGGGCGTGCAGTTCGAGCTGGTGCCCGAGCGCCTGCGCGGCGAGATCGCCCGCTTTGACATCTGCGGCAAGGATGACCATGTCATCGTGCCGAAGGACAAGCGCATCACCGCCAAGCATATCCGCGAACTCGACGCCGCCGGCGTCAAGAAGTGGGCAGTACCGGCCGAGTTCGTGGTGGGCCGCGTGCTGTCGCACGATGTGGTCGACAAGAACACGGGTGAGCTGGTGGCGCGCGCCAACGACGAGATCACCGAAGAACTGCTGACCGCCCTGGCTGCGGCCAAGGTCGACAAGTTCAACACGCTCTACACCAATGACCTCGATCACGGTGCCTTCATTTCGCAGACGCTGCGTGCTGACGACGCCGCCGACGAATACGGCGCCAAGGTGGCGATCTACCGCATGATGCGCCCGGGCGAGCCGCCCACCGAGGATGCGGTGAATACGCTGTTCGGCAACCTGTTCTTCAGCGAAGACCGCTACGATCTGTCGGCCGTGGGTCGCATGAAGTTCAACCGCCGCATCGGCCGTGATGAGCTGACCGGTACCGGTACGCTGTCGACCGAAGACATCGTCGCCGTGATCAAGATCCTGGTCGAGCTGCGCAATGGCCGCGGCGAGATCGACGACATCGACCACCTCGGCAACCGCCGTGTGCGTTCGGTCGGCGAGCTGGCCGAGAACCAGTTCCGTGCCGGTCTGGTGCGGGTCGAGCGTGCGGTGCGCGAGCGCCTGTCGCAGGCCGAGTCGGACAACCTGATGCCGCACGATCTGATCAACGCCAAGCCGGTGTCGGCAGCGATCAAGGAGTTCTTCGGTTCGTCGCAGCTGAGCCAATTCATGGACCAGACCAACCCGCTGTCGGAGATCACCCACAAGCGACGCGTTTCGGCACTCGGCCCGGGCGGTCTGACCCGCGAGCGTGCCGGTTTCGAGGTGCGCGACGTGCACCCGACCCATTACGGTCGCGTCTGCCCGATCGAAACGCCGGAAGGCCCGAACATCGGCCTGATCAACTCGCTCGCGCTGTTTGCGCGCACCAACTGGTATGGCTTCATCGAAACGCCGTACCGCAAGGTGGTCAACCACAAGGTCACCGACGAGATCGAATATCTGTCGGCGATCGAGGAGAGCAAGTTCGTGATCGCGCAGGCCAACGCCGAACTCGATGCCAAGAGCAAGTTCAAGGACGAGCTGGTGTCGTGCCGCTTCAAAAACGAATTCACGCTGTCGGCGCCCGACAAGATCGAATACATGGACGTGGCACCGGCGCAGATCGTCTCGGTGGCGGCATCGCTGATTCCCTTCCTCGAGCACGACGACGCCAACCGCGCGCTGATGGGTTCCAACATGCAGCGCCAGGCGGTACCCTGTCTGCGTCCCGAGAAGCCCTTTGTCGGCACCGGCATCGAGCGCACCGCTGCGGTCGACTCCGGCACGGTGGTGACCGCGTATCGCGGCGGCATCGTCGACTATATCGACGCCAGCCGCATCGTGATTCGCGTGCATGACGACGAGGCGCGCGAAGGCGAGGTCGGCGTGGATATCTACTCGCTGATCAAGTACACGCGCTCCAACCAGAACACCAACATCAACCAGCGTCCGCTGGTGAAAGTGGGCGACGTGATCGCCCGCGGCGACGTGATCGCCGATGGCGCGTCGACCGACATGGGCGAGCTGGCGCTGGGGCAGAACATGCTGGTCGCGTTCATGCCCTGGAACGGCTACAACTTCGAGGACTCGATCCTGATCAACGAGAAGGTTGTCGCCGAAGACCGCTACACCTCGATCCACATCGAGGAGTTGTCGGTGGTGGCGCGCGACACCAAGCTCGGGCCGGAAGAAATCACCCGCGACATCTCCAACCTGGCCGAGCGCCAGCTGGGGCGTCTGGACGATTCCGGCATCATCGCGATCGGCGCCGAAGTCGAGTCAGGCGACGTGCTGGTCGGCAAGGTCACGCCGAAGGGCGAAACCCAGTTGACGCCGGAAGAGAAGCTGTTGCGCGCGATTTTCGGCGAGAAGGCGTCCGACGTGAAGGATACGTCGCTGAAAGTGCCGTCTGGCATGTCGGGTGTCGTCATCGACGTGCATGTGTTCACCCGCGAGGGCATCGAAAGAGATAAGCGCGCGCAGTCGATCATCGATACCCAGCTGATTGAATACAAGAAGGATGTGACCGACCGCATGCGGATCGTCGAGGACGACACCTTTGCGCGTCTGGAAAAGCTGCTGCACCTGAAAGTCGCCAACGGCGGCCCGAAGAAGCTCGCCAAGGGCAGCAAGGTCACCAAGGATTATCTGGAGTCGGTGAACCGTCACGACTGGTTCGACATCCGCCTGGCCGATGACGAAGCCAGCCGCCAGGTCGAATCGCTGAAGGACAGCCTGACGCAGAAGCGCATCGAATTCGATGCGATGTTCGAAGAGAAGAAGAAAAAGCTCACCGCCGGCGACGAACTGCCGCCCGGTGTGCAGAAGATGGTCAAGGTCTACCTGGCGGTCAAGCGCCGCCTGCAGCCCGGCGACAAGATGGCCGGCCGCCACGGTAACAAAGGTGTGGTGTCCAAGATCGTTCCGGTCGAGGACATGCCCTTCATGGCCGACGGCCGCCCGGTCGACATCGTGCTGAACCCGCTCGGCGTGCCGTCGCGGATGAACATCGGCCAGATCCTGGAGACCCACCTCGGTTGGGCCGCCAAGGGCCTGGGCGAGCGCATCGGCGAAATGCTGGCGGCGCAGACCAAGACGCTGGTGAAGGACCTGCGTGCGTTCCTGAAGCAGATCTACAACCAGTCGGGCAAGATGGAAGACCTCGACGGCTTCACTGACGATGAAATCATCGAACTGGGACGCAACCTCCAGAAAGGCGTGCCGTTCGCTTCGCCGGTATTCGACGGCGCCAACGAAGACGAAATCCGCCAGATGCTGAAGCTGGCCGGCCTGCCGGAAGGCGGCCAGGTCACGCTGTACGACGGCCGTACCGGCGAAGCCTTCGATCGCCAGGTCACCGTCGGCTACAAGCACGTGCTGAAACTGCACCACCTGGTCGACGACAAGATGCACGCGCGTTCCACCGGACCTTACAGCCTCGTTACCCAGCAGCCGCTGGGCGGCAAGGCGCAATTCGGCGGTCAGCGCTTCGGTGAAATGGAAGTGTGGGCGCTGGAAGCCTACGGCGCGTCCTACGTGCTGCAGGAAATGCTGACGGTGAAGTCCGACGATGTGAACGGCCGGACCAAGGTCTACGAGAACATCGTCAAGGGCGACCACAAGATCGAGGCGGGCATGCCGGAATCCTTCAACGTGCTGGTGAAGGAAATCCGTTCGCTCGGCATCGACATCGATCTGGAACGTTATTAATTTAGGGGTGAGGACACAGCCATGAAAGCACTGTTAGATCTATTCAAGCAGGCCACCCACGAGGAAGAGTTCGACGCCATCAAGATTGGCCTGGCGTCGCCGGAGAAAATCCGCTCCTGGTCGTACGGCGAAGTGAAGAAGCCGGAGACCATCAACTACCGCACCTTCAAGCCGGAGCGCGATGGCCTCTTCTGCGCCAAGATCTTCGGCCCGGTCAAGGACTACGAGTGCTTGTGCGGCAAGTACAAGCGCCTGAAGCACCGCGGCGTGATCTGCGAAAAATGCGGCGTCGAAGTGACGCTGTCCAAGGTGCGCCGCGAGCGCATGGGCCATATCGAGCTGGCCTCGCCGGTCGCGCACATCTGGTTTCTGAAGTCGCTGCCGAGCCGTCTGGGCATGGTGCTCGACATGACGCTGCGCGACATCGAGCGCGTGCTCTACTTCGAAGGTTTCATGGTGGTCGAGCCGGGCATGACGCCGCTCAACCGTGGCCAGTTGCTGACCGAGGAAGACTACCTCGGCAAGCTGGAAGAGTACGGCGATGAGTTCAAGGCGCTGATGGGCGCGGAAGCGGTGCGCGAACTGCTGCGTACGCTCGACCTGCACACCGAAGTGGAGACGCTGCATTCGGAAATCGGCAAGACCGGTTCCGACACCAAGCTGAAGAAGCTGTCGAAGCGCCTGAAGATCCTCGAAGGCTTCCAGAAGTCCGGCATCAAGCCGGAGTGGATGATCCTCGAAGTGCTGCCAGTGCTGCCGCCCGAGCTGCGTCCGCTGGTGCCGCTGGACGGCGGTCGTTTCGCGACCTCGGACCTGAACGACCTGTATCGCCGCGTGATCAACCGCAACAACCGCTTGAAGCGTCTGCTCGAACTGAAGGCCCCTGAAATCATCGTGCGCAACGAAAAGCGCATGCTGCAGGAAGCGGTCGACTCGCTGCTCGACAACGGCCGTCGCGGCAAGGCGATGACCGGTGCCAACAAGCGCCCGCTGAAGTCGCTGGCCGACATGATCAAGGGCAAGAGCGGCCGTTTCCGTCAGAACTTGCTGGGCAAGCGCGTCGACTACTCCGGCCGTTCGGTCATCGTGGTCGGACCGGCGCTCAAATTGCACCAGTGCGGCTTGCCGAAGAAGATGGCGCTGGAGCTGTTCAAGCCCTTCATCTTCAACCGCCTCGAAGTGCTGGGGCTGGCGACCACGATCAAGGCCGCCAAGAAGATGGTGGAAGACGAAGAACCGATCGTGTGGGATCTGCTGGAAGAGGTTATCCGCGAGCATCCGGTGATGCTGAACCGCGCGCCGACTCTGCACCGCCTGGGCATCCAGGCGTTCGAGCCGGTGCTGATCGAAGGCAAGGCGATCCAGCTGCACCCGTTGGTGTGCGCGGCGTTCAACGCCGACTTCGACGGCGACCAGATGGCCGTCCACGTGCCGCTGTCGCTGG
>CAZUVC010000059.1:0-7728 GCA_964623745.1 uncultured Thiobacillus sp.
CCATCTGGCGGATCGCTTCCAGGAACGGCAGCGATTCGATGTCGCCCACCGTGCCGCCGATTTCCACCAGCGCCACGTCGGCGTCGCCCGCGCCGTCGCGGATATGGCGCTTGATCTCGTCGGTGATGTGCGGAATGACCTGCACCGTGCCGCCGAGGTAGTCGCCGCGCCGTTCCTTGTCGATCACCGACTTGTAGATCTGGCCGGTGGTGAAGTTGTTGCGCTTGCTCATCCGCGCGCGTGAAAAGCGCTCGTAATGGCCCAGATCGAGGTCGGTTTCCGCGCCGTCGTCGGTGACGAACACCTCGCCGTGCTGAAACGGGCTCATCGTGCCGGGGTCGACGTTGATGTACGGATCGAGCTTTAACAGGGTGACACGGATACCGCGCGATTCGAGCAGCGCAGCAAGAGAGGCCGAGGCGATCCCTTTCCCGAGGGAAGAAACCACCCCACCAGTGACAAACACATACTTCGGCATTTTATAAGCGGGGGCGGGTGATGACGGATTCTACTCCATCGCCGATGAGGGCTCAATGACGCACCAGCCGGCGCCAGGTCGCCACCACGGTGTCCGGATTCAGTGAAATCGAGCCGATTCCCTGTTCCACCAGCCATTCCGCCAGGTCGGGGTGGTCGCTCGGTCCCTGGCCGCAGATGCCGATGTATTTGCCGTGGCGGTTGCAGGCGGCGATGGCTTCGGCCAGCAGCTTTTTCACCGCCGGGTTGCGCTCGTCGAAACTTTCGGCCACCAGGCCGGAATCGCGGTCGATGCCCAGGGTCAGTTGCGTCAGGTCGTTGCTGCCGATGGAAAAGCCGTCGACGTGCTGCAGAAAATCGTCGGCCAGCAGCACGTTGGACGGGATTTCGCACATCATGATCAGCCGCAGCCCGTTTTCGCCGCGCGTGAGGCCGTTGGTTTCCAGCAGCTTCACCACCGCCGCGCATTCCTCAACGGTGCGCACAAAGGGGATCATCACCTCGACGTTGGAAAATCCCAGCGTCTCGCGCACCTTTTTCAGTGCCCGGCACTCCAGCTCGAACGCCGGGCGGAACAGCGTCGACACGTAGCGCGCAGCACCGCGCAGGCCCAGCATCGGGTTTTCCTCCTTCGGCTCGTAGCGCTCGCCGCCCACCAGATTGGCGTATTCGTTGGATTTGAAGTCGGAGAGTCGCACGATCACCGGCTGCGGCCAGAACGCGGCGGCCAGCGTGGCCATGCCCTCGGCCAGCTTGTCGACGTAAAACGCCACCGGATCGGCATAGCCGGCAGTGCGCGCATCGATCTCGGCGCGCACCTCGGGGGATTGGCCGGCATAGTCGAGCAGCGCCAGCGGGTGCACGCCGATCATGCGCGCGATGATGAATTCGAGCCGTGCGAGGCCGACGCCGTGATTGGGAATCTGGGCGAACTCGAAGGCGCGCTCGGGATTGCCGACGTTCATCATCAGTTTCACTGGCGGCGCGGCCAGGGTTTCGCTGGACAGCGTTTCCACCGAGAACCGCAGCGTGCCCGCGTAGACAAAGCCGGTGTCGCCCTCGGCGCACGACACCGTCACCGTCTCGCCGTCCTTCAGCACCGTGGTCGCCTCGCCGGTACCCACCACGGCGGGGATGCCCAGTTCGCGCGCGACGATCGCGGCATGGCAGGTGCGGCCGCCGCGGTTGGTGACGATCGCCGCCGCGCGTTTCATCACCGGCTCCCAGTCGGGGTCGGTCATGTCGGTGACCAGGATGTCGCCCGGCTGCACCCGGTTCATTTCGGCCGGGCTGGCGATCAGCCGCACGGCGCCGGCGCCGATTTTCTGGCCGATGGCGCGCCCGGCGATGCGCACCTCGCCGGGCGCTTCCAGCACATAGCGTTCGCCGCCGCCGGCGCGCGCCTTCACCGTTTCCGGGCGGGCCTGCACGATGAAGAGCTCGCCGGTATCGCCGTCCTTCGCCCACTCGACGTCCATCGGGCGCTGGTAGTGCGCCTCGATCGCCATCGCCTGGCGCGCCAGCTCCAGCACCTCGGCGTCGTTCAGCGAAAACTGCCGGCGCTGCGCGGGCGGCGTGTCTTCGATCACGGTCTTGCCATCACGCCACACCATGCGAATGGCCTTGCTCCCCAGCTCACGCCGCACCACGGCGGGAAAGCCCTCGGCCAGGCGCGGCTTGTGGACGTAGAACTCGTCCGGGTTGACCGAGCCCTGCACCACGGTTTCGCCCAGCCCCCAGGCGGCGGTGATGAACACCACGTCGCGAAAGCCCGATTCGGTATCCAGCGTGAACAGCACGCCCGAGCAGGCAATGTCGGAGCGCACCATGCGCTGTACGCCGGCCGACAAAGCGACGTCGGCGTGCGCAAAACCGTGATGCACGCGATAGGCGATGGCGCGGTCGTTGTAGAGCGAGGCGAAGACCTTCCTCACAAAGCGCAGCAAGTCGTCGGCCCCCTGCACATGCAGGTAGGTTTCCTGCTGGCCGGCGAACGAGGCGTCGGGCAGGTCTTCGGCGGTGGCCGACGAGCGCACCGCCACCGACACGTTGTCGCCGAGCGCGGCATAGGCGGCACGCAGGCCGGTTTCCAGCGCGGCCGGCAAGGCGGCCGCCTCGACCCAGGCGCGAATTTCCGCCCCGGCCGCGGCCAGCGCAGTCACGTCGGCGACGTCGAGCGGCGTCAGTCGCGCATCGATGCGCCCACGCAAATCGTTGTGATCGAGAAACTCCCAGAACGCCTGCGCCGTGGTGGCGAATCCGCCCGGCACCTTGACGCCTGCACTGGACAGGTTGGCAATCATTTCGCCGAGTGAGGCGTTCTTGCCGCCGACGCGCGGCACATCGGCCATCGACAGGCTGTCCAGGGGAACGATATAGTCATCCGAGACCGGCATAATCCACTCCATGACAAAACGCATCGCATACTGCGTATCCGACCACACCGGGGTCACCGTCGAAGCGGTGGCCAAGAGCGTGCTGGCGCAGTTTCCTGCGCTTGAGTGTAGCCTGATTGTGCTGCCTTTCATCGACAGCCCGGAAAAGGCGCGCGAGGCTACGGCACGCATTGCCGCCACGCCGGACGCACTGGCGTTTTCCACCCTGACCGACCCGGTGCTGCGCGCCGCGCTGCGCGAAGGCGGCGTCCTCCCGTTCGACGTCTTCGACCTCGTCGTACCGGCCGTGGAAGCGGCGCTGGGCCAGCCCGCCACGCCCAGCGGCGGACATACCCACGGCATGACCGGCGATTACGAATCGCGCATGGACGCGGTCAATTTCAGCCTGGCGCTGGACGACGGCCTGCAGCCGCAGCGGCTCGACCAGGCCGACCTGATCCTGATCGGCGTCTCGCGCGTCGGCAAGACGCCCACCGCGCTCTATCTCGCGCTGCAATACGGCCTGCGCGTCGCCAACTATCCGCTCACGCCGGACGACCTCGAACGCGGCAGCCTGCCCGCTGTCCTGCTCGCCCACCTGCCGCGGCTGCGCGCCCTGACCCTGTCGGGCGAGCGGCTCGCCGCCATCCGCCAGGTACGCTATCCAGATAGCCGCTACGCCAGCCTCGCGCAATGCCGCGAGGAACTCGCCGCCGCCGCGCGGCTGTTCCAGCAGCATGCGGTGCCGGTGCTCGACGCCACCCGCATGTCGGTGGAGGAAATCGCGGCGCGCCTGCGCAGCCGCCCGTAAGCTGCTGCCTGGCGGCCACCCTGCTGCGGCTTCATTTTTCGGGGTTTTGTCCGTAAACCTTTCTGGAATCCACTCAACCACGCTGCCTCCATCGATGAACCCCGCCGACCCCGCACAGCGTGATGCGACCCGGGCCCTGCACGGCGCCACCAAGGCTGCCCCGGCTTGTGCGCATGCCTACTGAAGCCGCCACCCTCCTGCGTATGCAGGCCGCGCGCCGCATCGCGCGCCCCACGGCCTGGAAACTGGCCCTGCTGGCAGGTTTTGTCACGCAGTTGATGCTGATCGTGTTTGTCACCGCAATCGGCCTCCAGCAGCTGGGGGTGACCACACGCAACCTCCAGCAGGTGGTCGACGTGCACATGCGCAAGCAAAACTACATCAAGCGGATGGTGGTCGCCGCGCGTGAACGCACGGTGACGCTGCTGATCCTGCCCCAGCTGCGGGATCCGTTCGAGCGGGATTCGATGCTGATGAAGTTCGGCGAGCAGGGCGCGGACTTTGCCACTGCGCGCCTGGCCCTGCTGGGCATGCCCTTAAGCGAGAAGGAAGCGACGCTGCTCTCCCGCCAGGGCCAGGTGACCGGCGCCGCCCAGCCGATCCAGGTGCGAGTCATCGACCTGATCAATGCCGATTTCATCGACGAGGCCACCGACCTGGTTCTCGATCAGGCCATTCCAATGCAGAACGAGGTGATGTCGACGCTGTCGCTGCTCGAAGCCGAAACCCAGGCGCTATCCACCGCGGCCAGCGAAAAGGCACGCAAGGAGCATGCGGCTGCGCGCTTCTGGATGTATCTGCTGTCCGGTGCTGCGCTGCTGGTGGGCCTGCTGGTGGCCGCGGTGGTGTTCTACTTCGCGGCACGGATCAGCCGCGAACGCGAACAGCTGGTGAGCCTCGACACCCTGACCGGCCTGCCCAACCGCATGCTGTTCATGGACCGGCTGGACCAGTCGCTGATCCGCGCCAAACGCTACAACACCCAGATTGGCGTGATGTTCATCGATCTCGACCGTTTCAAGCGCGTCAACGATACCCTGGGCCATGCCAGCGGCGACCAGCTGATTCGCGAAGTCGCACGGCGGCTGCGCGAGACGGTGCGCGCCGACGACATTGTCGCGCGGCTGGGCGGCGACGAGTTTGTCGTGGCCATCAGCGACGTGGTCACGCTCAGCTCCATCCTGCAGGTGGTCGAAAAAATGCTCGCGACCGTGACCGTGCCCTACCAGCTCGACGGGCGCGAAATCTTCTGCAGCTGCAGCATCGGCATCAGCATCTATCCGCATGACGGCACCAGCGCCAGCAACCTGCTGAAGAATGCCGACACCGCGATGTATCACGCCAAGAACAGCGGCAGAAACCGTTTCCAGCTCTACGACGCGGCGATGAACGCGATGGCGGAGGAGCGGCTGCAGCTCGAAACCGAGCTGCACTACGCGCTGGAACGCAATGAATTCGTCTTTCATTACCAGCCGCAGCTCAATCTGAAAACCGGGCGCATCCACGCGGTCGAGGCGCTGATCCGCTGGCAGCATCCGAAGAAAGGACTGCTGTCGCCGGCCAACTTCCTCGACATGCTGGACGAAACCGGCGACATCGTCAGCGTCGGCCGCAAGCTGCTGCAGGTCGCCTGCCGCCAGACCGCGACCTGGCATGCCGCCGGATTCACCGACCTCGGCGTCGCCGTCAACGTCTCCGGCAAGGAGTTCTGGCACAGCGGTCTGGTCGACAGCATTCGCAACGCGCTGACGCAATCCGGCCTGCCGCCGTCGGCACTGCAGATCGAGCTGACCGAAGGCATTTTCATGGATGACGTCGACGCGGCGGAAGGCAAGGTCCAGGCGCTGAAGGCGCTGGGCATCTCGGTTGCGGTCGACGATTTCGGCACCGGCTATTCGTCGCTGGCGCACCTGAAGCGCTTTCCGCTCGATGTGCTGAAAATCGACCGTTATTTCGTCAAGGACGTCCATCACGCGCCGGCCAGCGAAGCCCTCGTCAGCTCCATCCTCGCGCTGTGCAAGGGGCTCAACCTCGGCATCGTCGCCGAAGGGATCGAGAACCGCGAACAGCTCGAATCGCTGCGCAAACTCGGCTGCCAGGTCGTGCAGGGCTATTTCATCAGCCGGCCGGTTCCGGCGGATGCCATCCACGCGCTCCTGGGCAAAAACTGGCTGCAGACTCTAGGCCCTGCATAGCAGATGCAACCCAATCACACTGCCGTCTAACGCGCTCGGCATTTCAAGCTGGCCAACCAGCACGTTCACTCCGGCCCCCGGCGATGCACCCCGAAAGCCATTGCGCTCCTGGGCTTCAGATTTGCCCGAATCTGCCGAAACAACAATAAGTGCCACCCCGCAAAAGGAACATGCTTGATGTCCGAAGAAAATCAGGGTCTTACCCGCATGATGGAAAGTGACGCCAACTTCGAGCCAACGGTCTGGATCGAAAACCTTGTCTCAATCCTGGCCAGTTTCCTGGCTGACCCGCGCTTACGTTATTCACACGGCGTCCAGCCCAACGTTGTCGACGGCGAAATTTGCCTGGTGGTGGCAACCTGGCTGGAATCCAGCGATCGCGACGCCTATGATCACGTCATGGCGTTTGCCAAAACCAACCAGCTGAAAACCAAACTGGACCGCCGCAGCGGCGAGCGGGCCATGCAAAAACCGGCCTGATGCACCCGCGCTGAAACCCGGCAATCAGACCCGGCGCTGCCGCACGGCTTCGAACACGGCAATCGCCAATGCTGCCGAGGCATTCAGTGATTCCATTTTTCCCGGCATGGGAATCTGAACCGTTGCCGTTGCCGCGGCACGTACAGCGTCCGACAGCCCGGCACCTTCGTTGCCCACAATGAAGGCAAGCGGGCCCGTCAGCTCACTTGAAAACACACTGCGGTCTTCTGCCAGCGCAAGGGCAAGGCTTTGTCCCTGGAATTGCACGCACCAGGCAGGCACATCCACACCGCGCGCCATCGGCAACACAAACTGCGCGCCCTGCCCGCCGCGCAGGGCCTTGGGCGACCACGGGTCGTGGCAGCCCTTCGACAGCACCGCCAGGGTAGCGCCCGCCGCCGCACCGGTGCGCAACATGGAACCGAGGTTGCCGGGGTCCTGAATGTCATCCAGCACGATGATGAGCGGTGTGTCTTCAGGTGCAATGGGCGACAGCCAGGCCGACTCGGCGAGCAGGCCGGTGGGGGTGGAAACAGGCGTGATTTCAACGAACAAGGCATCCGGCAGGACAATCGCCTTGGCATCCGGGCAGCGCGCAGCCCAGTGTTCGAATCGGCCGGCATCAAACGACTCCGCTCGCACCAGCGTATGCGGCTGCCCGCCCGCATCGAGATACGCAGCCAGCAGATGCTCGCCGTCGAGCAGCGTCATGCGCGCCTCGCGGCGCGCGCGCGACGACTCGCCAAGCTTTTTCAGCCGCTTGAAAATCGGGTTGTCGCGCGAGGTGATGGCGGTTTCGGTCATCCGCCGATTATCCGCGATTCGCCATCGAGGCTACACTTCAGGCTATGCGCATCGCCCTGATCACCCCCTACGGCCGCGAACATCGCAACGGCAACTGGCACACGGCTGCGCGCTGGGCGCGCTTTCTGCGCGAAGCCGGCCACACGGTGCGGGCGCAGGTGGAATGGGACGGCCGCAGCGCCGACCTGATGCTGGCGCTGCATGCGCGGCGCAGCTTCGCCTCGATCCGTGCGTTTGCCGAGCGCTACCCGAGCCGGCCGCTGCTGCTGGCGCTGACCGGCACCGACCTCTATCGCGACATTCACGAAAACCGCGACGCCCAGCAGGCGCTGGAGCTCGCGCATTTGCTGATCGTGCTGCAGGATCGCGGCGCCGACGAATTGCCGGCCCACCTGGTGGCACGGACACGGGTGGTCTACCAGTCGTCGCCCGACGTGGCCCGGCTGCGTGCCTCGCCGCGCAGTTTCGAGGTGCTGGTGATCGGCCACCTGCGCGCCGAAAAGGACCCCTTCCGCGCCGCGCTGGCGACCGCCTACCTGTCCGAGCATACGCTCATCCAGGTGACGCATCTCGGGCGCGCACTCGA
>CAZUVC010000060.1:0-7074 GCA_964623745.1 uncultured Thiobacillus sp.
ACGCTACTTGCATTACAGCTTACGAACCGAACAGGCTTATGTCCACTGGGTTCGTGCCTTCATCCGTTTCCACGGTGTGCGTCACCCGGCAACCTTGGGCAGCAGCGAAGTCGAGGCATTTCTGTCCTGGCTGGCGAACGAGCGCAAGGTTTCGGTCTCCACGCATCGTCAGGCATTGGCGGCCTTGCTGTTCTTCTACGGCAAGGTGCTGTGCACGGATCTGCCCTGGCAGGGCATCAACGAAGACCAGAACCTGGGCATCGCCATCACCCGCCGTGCGCTGGAAGCCCCGCTGCGCGCCATCGTGGCCAACGCCGGTGAAGAACCGAGCGTGATCGTGGCCAACGTCAAGGCCGGCGAAGGCAGCTACGGCTACAACGCCGCCACCGGCGAGTTCGGCGACATGATCGCCATGGGCATCCTGGACCCGACCAAGGTGACCCGCTCGGCCCTGCAGCACGCCGCTTCCGTCGCCGGCCTTGCGATCACGACCGAAGTGGTCGTGGCCGAAGTGCCGAAGAAGGAAGAGCCGGCCATGCCGGGTGCTGGCGGTATGGGCGGCATGGGCGGCATGGATTTCTGATCCGGTTGGCCCGGTCGTCAGGGAACCGGACCGCGCCAGCGCGGTCCGATCCCGGCAACGACCCGACATCAAGGCCCCAAGGACGGGGCCGGAGCCCGGCAGCGATGCCGGGCTTTTTGTTGTGCCCGCGCCGCGGCAATGTCTGACGCGAAGATCAGAACGCACCGATACGAACGTGCGAACACAGGCGCAACACTGAGCAGCCGTCCCCGCACCGGAGCGCTGCGTGCCGCGCCTCGCCACATCCCGGCGGCAAGCCGCGGGATGCGCGCCACTGCCGTCCGCCCACACCGGTTCGCGGTACGCGCGCCACGCGCCCGAGCGCACGCTGCTGTACGCGTTGGTAGAGGCGCACTACCCGGACTTCATTGCACGGATCGAAGCGGAGGGCCGCTCGCTGCCCGGGTATGTCCGCGAGGCGTTCGATGCCTACCTGCGTTGCGGCGTACTCGAGCACGGCTTCCTGCGGGTGGTGTGCGAGCACTGCCGTGCAGAGAGGCTGGTGGCCTTCTCCTGCAAGAAGCGCGGGTTCTGCCCGAGTTGCGGCGCGCGACGCATGGCCGAGAGTGCGCGGCACCTGGTCGAGGAGGTGTTCGGCCCGCGGCCTGTGCGGCAATGGGTGCTGAGCTTTCCGTACCCCTTGCGTTTCCTGTTCGCCAGCAAGCCAGAAGCCATTGGCCCGGTGCTGGGCATCGTGCAGCGCGTGATCGCCGGCTGGTTGGCCGATCAAGCCGGCATCGACCGCGCCAGCGCCCAGTGCGGCGCGGTGACGCTGATCCAGCGTTTCGGCAGCGCGCTGAACCTGAACATCCACTTCCACATGCTGTGGCTCGACGGCGTGTACGTGGAAGCCACCGAGCTGCCGCGGCGCGAACTGCGCCTGCACCGCGCCCGTGCGCCCACCACCGCGCAGTTGACCCAGCTGGCAGCTACCATCGCGCACCGGGTGTGTCGGCACCTGACGCGCAAAGGCTGGCTCGAAGGGGAGGGCGAATCGGCCTTCCTGGCAGACAGCGCTGCAGGCGACGACAGCATGGATGGGCTGCGGATGAGTTCGATCACCTACCG
Organism: uncultured Thiobacillus sp.; assembly: GCA_964623745.1. GTDB lineage: Bacteria > Pseudomonadota > Gammaproteobacteria > Burkholderiales > Thiobacillaceae > Thiobacillus. The sequence goes on from CAZUVC010000060.1 coordinate 1,652, forward strand.
CATCGCCACCGGCCGCGACGCTGGCTGCAAGGTCGTCACGCTGCAAACGCTGCCCGGTGACGCCGGTTCGCTGGAGGGCGAAGCCGGCAAGGTCGGCGGCTTCTCACTGCATGCCGGCGTGGCGGCCGAAGCACACGAAAGCCACAAGCTGGAAAAGCTGTGCCGCTACATCACGCGCCCGGCGATCAGCGAGAAGCGGCTGTCGATAGCGCTCCAGGGCAGGGTGCGTTACCAGCTCAAGACCCCGTGGCGCAATGGCACCACGCATGTGGAATGGGATCCGGTGGATTTCATCGCCAAGCTGGCGGCGCTGGTCCCGCCACCTCGCGCGCATCTCACCCGCTTCCACGGCGTATTCGCCCCGGCAAGCGGCCTGCGGGCGATGCGGCGCCAGTGGACGTCAGCGCCCACGACGAGCCGCGCAGCCCCGAGGAGAAGCGCCGTGCGATGAGCTGGGCGCAACGGCTCAAGCGGGTCTTTTCCATCGACGTCACCGCCTGCGTCCACTGCGGTGGCACCGTGCGGATCGTCGCCAGCATCGAGGAACCCACCGCCATCCGCGCCATCCTCGCCCACTTCGAGAAGCACGGCGCGCGGGAAGAAGCGCACTACAGGCCCGCAGCGCGCGCGCCGCCAGTGCAAGCCGCGTGACGATCTGCCGGCTGCACAGCCGACGGCGAAACCGGAATCCGAGCCGATGCGGCCACGATCCGCAGGGCGGCGCTCGGCCCGCTGTCGGGAATCAGCGAAGCATGGCTGCTGACAACGCCGCTGCGTGGCCCCGCGATGCCGAAATCCCACTCACAGACGTCCGATCCGTGCCCAAAACGGGGCTTGCGCGACCGCCGCCTACCCAGCAGACTGCCCGAAAAGGGCGTTTGAACTTCCTATACGCAAGGAACGTCTCGCCTGCCAAATCGGGCCATGTGACGGCTGACCGCTTGGCGAGCGGATGCCGTTCCGGTAGCACCGCCAAGAGCGGTTCGGTCCATGTGCGACGGGAATGGCAGTCGGGTGGTTGGGGCGTGCCCGCGACGAACGCCACGTCCAACCTGCCGGCGCGAAGCTGCACCACCGCTTCACGGGCCGGGCCTTCGGCGATCTCGACTTCAACATCGGGGTAATCCTTGCGGTATTGGCCGATCAGCTTTGCGAGGAAGCTATGCGGAATCAGGGCATGGATACCGATACGAAGCCGGCCGCTTTCTCCGGCTGCCGCCATGCCGGCGGTTTTCACCGCATGGTCGAGTTGGTCAATACCTACGGCTATCCGCTCGACGAAATGGCGTCCGGCCTCGGTCAGCCGAACGCCGCGCGCATGACGCTCGAACAAGAGGATGCCGAGGTCTTCTTCCAGTGCCTTCACGCGGGCGCTGACGCTGGACTGTGCAACGCCGAGCGCGTTGGCGGCGTGACGGAAGTTGAGATATTCGGCGACAGCGAGAGTGTGAACTAAGGTCATCATTGGCACTCGCCCCGAAAGGAGATGATTGCTCAACAGATTTAATCCGTCATTTCTCCTAAGTCTACGCATGCCAAATCGCCATGACTAAATCACAATGAAGTTGCGAATGGTCTGCGTAGTATTGGCAGACATATTAAATAGAGGATCGCGCCGACAATCCAAACCCAACCGTTCCATGCCCCGGCGGTGGCAGAATAGAGTGCTGTGAAGCCAAGCGGTCCTGCGATAGAGCTTAGATTGGTGAGGCTCGTTAGCGTTCCTTGCAAAGCCCCTTGCTTGTTACTGCTGACATTGTTTGAGAGCATTGCCTGCAAGGCCGGCATGCCAACACCCCCGGCGGCAAGCAGCAACAGAATCGGGAACACCATCCATCCCTGCGTGGCAAAAGCCAGAAGAACGAAGCCAGTCGCATCCGCAGCCATGCCAAACAGCAGCGTGCGCCGCTCTCCAAGCCGGCTTGAAAGCGGGCCGGTAACAAACGCTTGGAAGATCGCATGTGTTGCCCCAAACGCCGCGAGCGACAAACCAACGGTCGCGGTGTTCCACTGAAAACGGTCCTCGCCATATATGACCCATAGGGCTGCAGGCACTTGGCCGATCAGTTGAATAATGAAGAAAACTGCGAAAAGCGCACCTAGCCCGCGCAATGCATCATCCAGCCGGAACAGAACGAATGGTTTGATGCGAACCGGCTTTCCGGTCCCGCCATGGCTGTGATGAGTCTCCTTGAGAAAAATGCAGGCAAGCAGGAACGCGAAGCCGTTGAGAAGGGCAGCGGCGATAAACGGAGCATGGGCAGAAATACCACCGAGCATGCCACCAAGTGCTGGCCCGGCAATCATGCCTGCTCCATAACAGGCCCCCATGTAGCCGAACCAGCGTGCGCGAGAACCTTCCCCCGTCGAATCGGCAATGGTTGAGGCTGCTACAGCTCCGGTTGCGCCCGTGACGCCGGACACGAGTCGGCCGATATAGAGCACCCATAAGACCGGCGCTGATGCCATAATCGTGTAATCGACTGCGGCTCCTGCAAGAGAAGCCAGAAGTACCGGACGCCGACCGTAAGAATCCGAAAGCTGTCCAAGCATGGGCGCGAAGACGACCTGCATCAATGCATAGAGCGACAGCAAGGCACCATAGTGTCCAGCGACCTGCTCTGCTGGCACAAGCTCACGCAGAAGCGTCGGAAGGACGGGCATGATGAGGCCGAGACCCATGGCGTCAAGACCCACGATCAGCAGGGCAATAATGGCAGAGCTGCGCACCTGAAACTCCAGCGCCGCTCAATGGAGCGACTTTATCAACGATAAGGAGATGGAAATATAACTTATCGGTGATAAATTGTCAAGCACTGGCGAAGGAACGTGAATGACCAAACTGGACAAGGGCACCGTGATCGCGGCGGCGCTAGAGCTGTTGAACGAGGTTGGCATGGACAGCCTGACGACGCGGAAGCTCGCTGAACGCCTCAAGGTTCAGCAGCCTGCGCTTTACTGGCATTTCCAGAACAAGCGAGCGCTGCTTGATGCGCTCGCCGAGGCGATGCTGGCGGAACGCCATACCCGCTCGCTACCCGAAGAGAATGAGGACTGGCGGGTGTTCCTGAAAGAGAATGCCCTGAGCTTCAGAACGGCGTTGCTCTCTTATCGGGACGGCGCGCGTATCCATGCCGGCACTCGACCGACAGAACCGAATTTTGGCACCGCCGAGACGCAAATACGCTTTCTCTGCGCGGAGGGCTTTTGTCCGAAGCGCGCCGTTTGGGCGCTCCGGGCGGTCAGTCACTATGTGGTCGGTTCCGTTCTCGAGCAGCAGGCATCTGATGCCGATGAGAGAGTTCCGGACAGGCCAGATGTGTCCGAGCAAGCACCGTCGTCCTTCCTGCACGATCTGTTTCACGAGTTGGAAACAGACGGCATGGATGCTGCGTTCAACTTCGGACTCGACAGCCTCATCGCTGGTTTCGAGCGGCTGCGTTCATCTACAACAGATTAGAGGCTTATGCCCCTTTGCCGCCCCAACTGCCACGACACCGATCCGCTTTGCACGATGCCCATGACCTCACGGCCGAGCTGGGGTCGTTTGCGGGAAGGGGCGGAATCCTACGCTAAGGCTTTGGCCAGCGATATTCTCCGGTGAGATTGATGTGTTCCCAGGGGATAGGAGAAGTCGCTTGATATCTAGTATGACGTCTGTCGCACCTGCTTGATCGCGGCCGCGATAGCTAGATCGCGTTGCTCCTCTTCTCCATCCGCGTTCCAAGCTGCGGAAAGGCACCCATAAGCGTACGCCTGGTCGAGCAGGCGACGCGGATCGACGTCCAGCGCACGAGAGAATGCGTCCGCCATCTGTGCAATGCGTCTAGGATCGAGACAAAGGTCGTCTCTGTCAGCCGGATCGTAGAACATATTGGCGGCGCCAAAGCCCACTTCACCGACCAGACCGACGGGATCTATCACCAGCCAGCCGCGACTGGAGAACATGATGTTTTCATGATGCAGATCGCCATGTAGCCCACGCAGTTCCGAGGCATTGCTCATCATTTGATCGGCTATAATCGCCGCGTGGACGTAGTCAGTTTGACAACCTGCGTTTTGATCATCGCGCGCCCGCTGAAACAAAGCTGCAAAGCGATCCCGGATCGGGAGAAGGGCAGAAGGCAGGGGTTCCTCAGATGCGGCATACAGCTTCGCCATTAGTTCCGCTGCAATTTCGGTCGCCTGGTAGTCGCCGTGCTCGGCAACGATGTGAGAGAGCATTCGCTCCCCGGCATATTCGAGCAACATCAGATTGTTCTCACGACCGAGCAACCGGACTGCTCCCCTCCCATTGCGCCATACCAGATAGTCGGCCCCGCGCAGTTCATCAGCAATGTCTTCTATAGGTTTCAATCCCTTGACGATTGCAGGAGTCCCGTCTGGCAATGAAACTTTCCAAACGAGGCTGGAAAAGGTGTCCGCAATGAGAACAGGTTGCGAAACGTGCCAATGAGCAGGAAAAACAGGCGGCATGAACATCAACCCCAAGTCAGAGGGTCCAATCGCAGATAGAAGGCAAGGCGTTCGCGGTCGGGGGCTTCGATCCCCAATACATTGAATAGGACAGCGAAGGCGCGCTCTGCTTCATCTGGCGCTGCCCAGTTCTCTTCGGCGTTAGCAATCATGAGTGCCAAATCGGCATAGCGATCTGCTGTTCCGAGCCGCCCAAGGTCGATCAGACCCGTGCATTGAAGAGTTTTAGGGTCCACCATGAAGTTCGGCATGCAGGGATCACCATGGCAAACAACCATATCGGTGCGCTCTTGGTCGAGCCGCACCGGTAGCTCTCGTTCGACACGAGCCAAAAGATCGAGCTGCGGCGTACTCTTGTCCTCGTCCGGTAAGAAGTCGGGATTGACGGCATTGCGGGACACCACATCAACGGCGCGTCCGAACATTCGCGACAGCCTGCGCTCAAACGGACATTGATCAACCGATAGGCTGTGAACAGCGCCAAGTTGCTGCCCCATTGACGGCCACGCTTTGAGCAAATCCGCTCCAGACAGATCAGCCGCCGGTACTCCCGGAATTGCCGTTATCACCAAGCATGCACCCTCCTGTTCCTCCTGCCAGTTGATGACCTCGGGGCAAGCCACACCTCGACCTTTGAGCCAAATGAGGCGGTCACGCTCTCCAGCGAGCTCACCGCGGCGGGAAGCAGGTGCGATTTTCGCGAAGGCATGCCCGTCACCACGTCGAAAAACAAAATCACCAGATTCTCCGCCTCTGACAGGCAACCAGTCAGAATGCGATTCACCAAAAAAAATATTAGTTCGATTCAATGGAGGTTCCTTCAGTTTTCTGATGAAGCGCGGAGGTGGCTCAACTTGCGAAAAGAAACGAGTTGCGACGTAAGTCCGAGAACAGGCACTGTTGCAAAGTTAGCGATGAGGCAGCCTTTTGTCTTATTCAAAGGCCTT
>CAZUVC010000061.1:0-6444 GCA_964623745.1 uncultured Thiobacillus sp.
GGTTGAACTGCATGAACACGTTGTTCCAGATCTCGATGTAGCGGTCGCCGTCTTCGTCGGGCGAGCCGGGTGGGCCGCCGAAGATGCCCTCGCCGTGGTCGTAGAAGATCTCGGTGCAGGGGCCGCAGGGGCCGGTGTCGCCCATCGCCCAGAAGTTGTCGGAGGCGTAGCGCGCGCCCTTGTTGTCGCCAATCCGGACGATGCGATCCTTCGGCACGCCGATGTCGTTATGCCAGATGTCGTAGGCCTCGTCGTCTTCGGCGTACACCGTGACCCACAGCTTTTCGGTCGGCAGCTTCAGGACCTGGGTGAGGAATTCCCACGCGTATTTGATGGCGTCCTGCTTGAAATAATCGCCGAAGCTGAAGTTGCCCAGCATCTCGAAGAAGGTGTGGTGGCGCGCCGTGTAGCCGACGTTCTCCAGGTCGTTGTGCTTGCCGCCGGCGCGCACGCAGCGCTGCGACGATACCGCGCGGGTGTAGGGACGTGTGTCCTGGCCGGTGAACACGTCCTTGAACTGCACCATGCCGGCGTTGGTGAACAGCAGCGTCGGGTCGTTGCCCGGCACCAGCGGGCTGGAGGGCACAATGGTGTGGCCCTTGGAGGCGAAGAATTCGAGGAAGCTCTGGCGGATGGCGCTGCTTTTCATTTTTAAGGGGGCTGTGCGTGGACGACGGACAATAAGGCATTGTATCCGTTAAAGTTCCGGCCTTACAGGCGGTCAGGATGGTGAAAATGGACGAAGCAGACGTCGTCGCCGCAATGCGGGAATGGATCGAAAAAGCGGTGATCGGGCTCAACTTGTGCCCGTTCGCCAAGGCGGTGTATGTCAAGAACCAGGTGCGCCTGGTGGTCAGCACGGCCCGGCATCTGGACGGCCTGCTGGAAGACCTCGACCGCGAACTCGATTTACTCGCTGCCGCCGATCCGGATGAAATCGACACCACGCTGCTAATCCACCCCACGCTGTTGCCGGATTTTCTCGATTTCAACGATTTCATGCAGCTGGCCGAGGCTGCCGTCGACGAGCACGGGCTGGACGGCGTGATCCAGATCGCCAGCTTTCACCCGAACTTCCAGTTCGAGGACACCGCGCCCGACGACCTCGGTAACTACACCAACCGCGCGCCGTTTCCCACGCTGCATCTGTTGCGCGAGGCCAGCATCGCGCGTGCAGTCGCGGCCTTCCCCGAGGCCGAAACGATTTATCAGCGCAATATCGAAACCCTGCAGCACCTGGGGAAGTCCGGCTGGCAGGCTTTGTGGCGCAAGCCCTGACCGGCTGCGGCTTAGCCTGCCCGCTTGAACAGCAGGGCGACATTCGGGCAGGGGATTTCGCATGCCCAGCGGTGCTGCCAGGCCAGATGATGGAAGGTCGCGGGCCGATAGAACACCACATGGGTCGGGTCGCGCCGGTAATGCCAATGGGCAAAGCGCGTGTCATCGGTCAGGAAGGATGTCATCACAGCCAGCACGCCGCCGGGCTTCAGCAGTTGATCGAGCCGCCTGAATTCAGGGGCGGGATGGTGAAAATGCTCGGCCACTTCGGTGCAGGTGATGAAATCGTAGGCCTGGGCAAGCACGGCCGCATCGTCGAAAAACAGCGGGTCGTAGAGAGCCACGGTGTGGCCCGCCTCACGCAGCATGGCCGCCAGTGCCGGCCCCGGTCCGCAGCCGTAGTCCAGCCCGTGCTGCGCGGCGGGCAGGCGGTCGAGCAGCGGCCTGGCCAGATGGCCGAGCATGTCGCGATACACCGCGTCATCCGGTTCGTTGCGATGCAGGCGGTATTGCGCCGCTTCGGCGGCGGCGTCCGGGCGCTGGGCGGGGTCGAGAAAAGTCGCCTCGCAGTCGTCGCAGCGCCAGTAGTCGCGCGCGTCGACGTGGAAAAAGAATCGTGCGGACGCGGCTTCGCAGACCGGGCAGCGCATCGCCCCGTTCACTTCAGGGCATTGCCGACGACCTCGGCAACGTCTTTGGCCAGGTTCTCGCAGCGCGCGATCCGCTCCAGCGCAGTCCGCGCGTGGTCCTGCCGCACGGCATCGAACTGGCGCCAGCGGTCGAAGCTGCGCGCCAGACGCGACGCCACCTGCGGGTTGAGCGCCTGTAGTTCGATGATGACGTCGGCCGCGAGCGCGTAGCCGCTGCCGTCGGCGGCGTGGAAATGGCGCGGGTTGGCGGCGCAGAAGCTGCGCACCAGGGCGTACACCTTGTTCGGATTCTTCAGGTCGAAGGCCGGGGACTGCATCAGTTCGCGCACCCGCGCCGCGGTGCCGGGCAGGCGCGAGATCGCTTGCACCTGCAGCCATTTGTCGACCACCAGTGCCTCGTCCTGCCAGCGCGCGTAGAACGCCGCCAGCGCGGTTTCGCGCGCGGGCAGGTCGAGGTTGGCCAGCGTGCCCAGCGCGGCAATGACGTCGGTCATGTTGCCGCCCTGCTCGAACTGGGCCAGCAGGCGCAGCAACACGGCGTCGCGCAAATAGGTGTCGTCGCTTTCGGCCAGATAGCCCAGACAAAGGTTGCGCAAGGCACGGCGGCCGACCTGGGCGCCGTCCGGGGCGTAGGGTTCGGACGGGGCGAGCGCGGTCCACACGGTTTCGAGACGCTCGCGCAGTTGGGTGGCGAGGTGGCGCCGCAGGCTGACGCGGACACGGTGGATCGCCTCGGGGTCGATGATTTCGCCGCGGCCGGCCATCGCCTCGGCCAGCACCTGCTCGGCCGGCAGCACCAGGGCTTCGGCGGCCAGCGCGGGGTCGAGAACGAGGCCGGCGTCGAGCACGCGGCCACAGGCAGCGACGAAGGCCTCGGGGATCCAGTTGGTGCCTTCGCCGCCGACTGCGATGCCGGCGAGCAGCACGCGGGTGGCAAGACGCTGGCCCGCCTCCCAGCGGTTGAACGCATCGGCATCGTGCGCCATCAGGTGCGCGAGCTCGGCGTCGGTCTGTTCGAAATCCAGCTGCACCGGCGCGGAAAAGTCGCGCAGCAGCGAGGCGACCGGCGCCGCAGCGATGTCCTCGAAGACGAAGGTTTGTGTGGCCTCGGTGAGCGACAGCACGCGCGTGGTGCTGTGCGGCGAGGTCTCGCCCGCCAGGCGCAGTGGCGCATCGCTGCCGTCGGGCAGCACCAGACCGAGCGCGACTGGAATGTGCAGCGGGCCTTCGATTATCGGCAAGCTTGCTTCTTTCAAGCGCTGTTCGTAGGCGGTGGGTGCAAGGCTTTGCGTGAGCGTCAGCGTGTAGCGCCGGGTCGCGGCGTCCCATGTCGCCTCGGCCTTGAGGTGCGGCGTGCCGGCGCGGGCGTACCAGCGGCGGAACTGGGTGAGGTCGACGCCGGAAGCGTCCTGCATGGCGGCGACGAAATCCTCGCAGGTGACGGCCTGGCCGTCGTGGCGCTGGAAGTACAGATCCATGCCGGCGCGAAACCCCGCGCGCCCGAGCAGCGTGTGGATCATGCGCACGACTTCGGCGCCCTTGTTGTAGACGGTGGCGGTGTAGAAGTTGTTGATCTCGGCATAGGACGCCGGGCGCACCGGATGTGCCATCGGGCCGGCGTCCTCGGGAAACTGGCCGACGCGCAGGGCGCGCACGTCCTGGATGCGAGTGACCGCGCGCGAATGCATGTCGGCGCCGAATTCCTGGTCGCGGAAGACGGTGAGGCCTTCCTTCAGTGACAGCTGGAACCAGTCGCGGCAGGTGACCCGGTTGCCGGTCCAGTTGTGGAAATACTCGTGGCCCACGACGCGGTCGATGGCCTGGTAGTCGCCATCGGTCGCGGTGTCGGGGCGGGCCAGCACGTACTTGGTGTTGAAGATGTTGAGGCTCTTGTTCTCCATCGCCCCCATGTTGAAGTCGCCCACCGCGACGATCATGTAGTGGTCGAGGTCCATTTCGAGGCCGAAGCGCTCTTCGTCCCAGCGCATCGATTTCTTCAGCGCCGCCATCGCGTGGCCGCACTGGTCGAGCTTGCCGGGCTCGACATATACCCCGAGGCGGACAGTGCGGCCCGACCCGGTGACGAATTCATCCTCCAGCAGGTCCAGCTTGGCGGCGACCAGCGCGAACAGGTAGCAGGGCTTGGGGAACGGGTCTTCCCAGCGCGCCCAGTGGCGCGAGGCATCCTGCTCGCTGATGCCGGACGCGACCCGGTTGCCGTTCGACAGCAGTTGCGGGAAGCGCTCGCACTCGGCCTCGAGGGTGCAGGTGTAGCGCGCCATCACGTCGGGGCGGTCGGGAAAGTAGGTGATGCGGCGGAAGCCCTCGGCCTCACATTGGGTGAAGTAGCCGTCCTGCGAGCGGTAAAGGCCGGAGAGTTGCATGTTGCTGTCCGGCTCGATGCGCACCACGGTTTCGAGCACGAAGGCGTCCGGCAGCGGACCGGCGATGCGCAGCGTGTCGTCGGCAACGGTATAACGCGCGGGGTCGAGCGCGGCGCCGTCGAGGCTCGCCGCCTGCAAGGCGAGGTCCTCGCCATTCAGCACCAACGCGCTGTCGGCCCATTGCGGATTGCGCCGGCACGCCAGCCGGGCGCGGACTTCGGCGTGGTCCGGATGGATCGCGACCTGCAGATCGACGGTATCGACCCACCAGGCGGGGGGCAGGTAGTCCTTGAGATGGATCGTGTTCGGGGTTTCGGTGCGCATGGGAAATTCCTGGGATCGGGCTGAATCCAGACTATCACCCTCCGCGCGTTTCCACACCGTCGTCCGCTTTCTCTCGCCTGACCGGAGCAGGGTGGCCGTTTCTGGACAGCAGACGAGCTATGCAGGGATAATTCCAGGCTTTGCAACGCCCCATTCAGAACGGTCCCATGTAATTTCCCGGCAGTTCCTTCCGCCGTCCCGCCGCACCCGATGCCTCACAGAGCTGCGTGCGCGCGTCCTGTTTTCAAGTGCTTGATTCCGGTTTGCTCCGCCTCGGCTGGAGTGGGCCCGCATGACCTATTGGGTTTTCAATGATGCATTCTCTTCGACAAAACTGGTTCTCCAACATCCGCGGCGACCTGCTGGCCGGCATGGTGGTCGCGCTCGCCCTGATCCCCGAAGCGATCGCTTTCTCGATCATCGCCGGGGTCGACCCCAAGGTCGGCCTCTATGCTTCGTTCTGCATCGCGGTGGTGACCGCCTTCGTCGGCGGCCGTCCCGGCATGATTTCCGCCGCCACCGCCGCGATGGCGGTGCTGATGATCACCCTGGTGAAGGAGCACGGCCTCGAATACCTGCTGGCCGCCACGCTGCTGACCGGCGTGCTGCAGATCATCATGGGCTATCTCAAGCTGGGCTCGCTGATGCGCTTCGTCTCGCGCTCGGTGGTCACCGGCTTCGTCAACGCGCTGGCGATCCTGATCTTTCTGGCGCAGCTGCCCGAGCTGACCAACGTGACCTGGCACGTCTACGCGATGACCGCCGCGGGCCTCGCGATCATTTATGGCTTTCCTTATGTGACCCGCTCGATTCCTTCGCCCCTGGTGACCATCGTGGTGCTGACCGGGCTCGCGATGTTTATGAATATGGATATCCGCACCGTCGGCGACATGGGCGAATTGCCGGACACGCTGCCGGTCTTCCTGTGGCCCGAGGTGCCGCTCAATTTCGAGACGCTGGCGATCATCTTTCCCTATTCGGTTTCGCTCGCGGTGGTCGGCCTGCTCGAATCGCTGATGACCGCGACCATCGTCGACGACCTCACCGACACGACCAGCGACAAGAACCGCGAATGCAAGGGCCAGGGCGTCGCCAACATCGCCTCCGGCATGATCGGCGGCATGGCGGGCTGCGCGATGATCGGCCAGTCGGTGATCAACGTGAAATCCGGCGGCCGCACCCGGCTGTCCACCCTCGCGGCCGGCGTGTTCCTGCTGTTGCTGATCGTGTTCCTCGGCGAGTGGGTGGCGCAGATCCCGATGGCGGCGCTGGTGGCGGTGATGATCATGGTGTCGATCGGCACCTTCAGCTGGAGCTCGATCGTCGGTCTGAAGAAGCAGCCCGTGAGCAGCAGCGTCGTCATGCTGGCCACGGTGATCGTCGTCGTTGCCACCCACAACCTCGCGATTGGCGTCTTCGTCGGTGTGCTGCTGGCGGCGATGTTCTTCGCCAACAAGGTTGCGCAGTACAAGTACGTCAGCTCGACCCTGAGCGAGGACGGCCTGACCCGTACCTACACCGTGGTGGGGCAGGTGTTCTTCGCCTCGGCCGACAAGTTCGTCGAGGCCTTCGACTTCAAGGAGGCGGTCGACAAGGTGACGATCGATCTGTGCCAGGCGCATTTCTGGGACATCACCTCGGTCAGCGCGCTCGACAAGGTGGTGCTGAAGTTCCGCCGCGAAGGCACCGCGGTCGAGGTCATCGGGCTGAACGAAGCCAGCGCCACCATCGTCGACCGCTTCGCGGTCCACGACAAACCGGCGGCTGTCGATAATCTGATGGGACATTAGGGCGTGTTAACACTCATT
>CAZUVC010000062.1:0-6095 GCA_964623745.1 uncultured Thiobacillus sp.
ATGGTGCCAACGTTTACGTGCGGTTTGGTCCGCTCGAATTTTTCCTTAGCCATTTTTCAGTACCCTATAAGATCAAAATTATTTCTTGGCGGCCGCTTACTTTTTCGCAATCACGGCTTCCGCAACGCTCTTGGGCGCTTCGGTGTAATGCTTGAATTCCATCGAGTAGGTCGCGCGGCCCTGCGACATGGAGCGCAGATCGGTCGAGTAGCCAAACATCTCGGCCAGCGGCACTTCTGCCTTGACCAGCTTCACGCCGGCCGCATCTTCCATACCCTGGATGATGCCGCGACGACGGTTGAGGTCGCCCATCACATCACCCATGTAGTCTTCCGGCGTTTCCACTTCCACCGCCATCATCGGCTCCAGCAGGATCGGGCTGGCCTTGCGCATGCCGTCCTTGAACGCCAGGATCGCTGCCAGCTTGAACGCCAGTTCGGACGAGTCGACATCGTGGTAGGAACCGTCGAACAGCGTGACTTTGACGTCCACCACCGGGAAGCCTGCCAGCACGCCATTGGACAGGGCTTCTTTCAAGCCCTTTTCGACCGCGGGAATGTATTCGCGCGGCACGGTACCGCCCTTGATGGCGTCGATGAACTCAAAGCCCTTGCCCGGCTCGTTCGGCCCCATCTTGATCCACACGTGACCGTATTGACCCTTGCCGCCCGACTGCTTGGCATGCTTGCCTTCCTGCTCGACTTCCTTCTTGATCGCTTCGCGATAGGCCACCTGCGGGGCGCCGACGTTGGCTTCGACGCCGAATTCGCGGCGCATGCGGTCAACCAGAATCTCAAGATGCAATTCACCCATGCCGGACATGATGGTCTGGCCGGATTCCTCGTCGGTACGCACGCGGAAAGACGGGTCTTCCTGCGCCAAGCGGCCCAGCGCGATACCCATTTTTTCCTGGTCGGCCTTGGTCTTCGGCTCGACCGCGACGTGGATCACGGGCTCCGGGAACACCATGCGCTCGAGCGTGATCGGGGCTGCCACGTCGCACAGCGTGTCGCCGGTGGTGACATCCTTAAGACCGACCGCCGCAGCGATGTCACCCGCGCGCACTTCCTTGATTTCTTCACGCTGGTTGGCGTGCATTTGCAGAATGCGGCCCAGACGCTCCTTGCGGCCCTTGACCGGGTTGTAAATCGTATCGCCCGATTTGACCACGCCGGAATACACGCGGAAGAAGATCAACTGGCCCACATAGGGGTCGGTCGCAACCTTGAATGCCAGGGCAGAAAACTTTTCGTCGTCGGACGGCAGGCGCTCACCCTCGCTGCCATCATCCAGTTCGCCCTTGACCGCGGGCACGTCGGTCGGCGCCGGCATCAGCTCGACCACTTTGTCGAGCATGGCCTGCACACCCTTGTTCTTGAACGCGCTGCCGCACATCATCGGCACAATTTCACTGGCAATGGTGCGCGCACGCAGACCCTGGATGATGTCGGCCTCGGAGAGGTCGCCCTCTTCCAGGTACTTGTTCATCATTTCTTCGGACGACTCCGCAGCCGCCTCCAGCATGGCTTCGCGCCACTTTTTGCAGGTATCGACCAGCTCCGCGGGGATGTCGCGCAGGTCGAACTTCATGCCCTGGCTGGCCTCATCCCAGTAGATCGCCTTCATCCTGACGAGGTCGACCACACCCTCGAACTTCTCTTCCGCACCGATCGGCACCTGGATCGGCACCGGGTTGGCCTTCAGGCGCAAGCGCATCTGATCATAGACCTTGAAGAAATCTGCCCCGTTGCGGTCCATCTTGTTGACGAAAGCCAGACGCGGCACGCGGTACTTGTTGGCCTGACGCCACACGGTCTCGGACTGCGGCTGCACACCACCCACCGCGCAGTACACCATGCAGGCGCCGTCCAGCACCCGCATGGAACGCTCCACCTCAATGGTGAAGTCGACGTGACCCGGGGTGTCAATGATGTTGATGCGGTGCTCGGGGAACTTGCCGTCCATCCCCTTCCAGAAACACGTGGTCGCAGCGGAGGTAATCGTAATGCCGCGCTCCTGCTCCTGCTCCATCCAGTCCATGGTGGCCGCGCCATCATGCACTTCGCCGATCTTGTGCGACACGCCCGTGTAAAACAGGACGCGCTCGGTGGTGGTGGTCTTGCCAGCGTCGATATGGGCCGAAATGCCGATATTGCGATAGCGCTCGATAGGAGTATTGCGTGCCACGTTAATTACCTGCCAATCAATGCGTTAGTGTTCTTAGAAACGGAAATGCGAGAAGGCCTTGTTGGCTTCAGCCATACGGTGCACTTCCTCACGCTTCTTCACAGCGCCGCCACGGCCTTCGGCCGCATCCAGCAATTCGCCCGCCAGACGGGCACCCATGGACTTTTCGCCGCGCTTGCGTGCAGCATCCTTCAGCCAGCGCATCGCCAGTGCGGTACGACGACTGGAACGCACTTCGACCGGCACCTGGTAGTTGGCGCCACCGACGCGGCGGCTCTTCACTTCGACCAGGGGACGCGCGTTGTTCAGCGCAACACCGAACACTTCCAGCGGGTCCTTGCCGGACTTCTGGACGATCTGCTCGAATGCGCCGTAGACGATGCGCTCAGCGACAGACTTCTTGCCGCTGGACATGACGACGTTCATGAATTTGGAAACTTCCTGATTGCCGAATTTCGGATCAGGCAGGATTTCACGTTTGGGGACTTCGCGACGACGGGGCATATTCCTGTCTCTCTATCTAGTTAAGCTTTTTTCGGGCGCCGAGTTCAATCAGGCTTTCTTTGGGCGCTTGGCACCGTACTTCGAGCGCGACTGCTTACGATCTTTGACGCCTGCGGTATCCAGGCTGCCACGGACGGTGTGGTAACGCACACCCGGCAAGTCCTTGACCCGGCCGCCGCGCACCAGCACCACCGAGTGCTCCTGCAGGTTGTGGCCTTCGCCGCCGATGTAGCTGATGACCTCGAAGCCGCTGGTGAGCTTGACCTTGCAGACCTTGCGCAAGGCGGAGTTCGGTTTCTTGGGCGTCGTGGTGTACACGCGGGTGCACACGCCGCGGCGTTGCGGGCAGGCCTTCAGGGCCGGAACCTTGCTCTTTTCCACCGGCGCCTGGCGCGGCTTGCGGATCAGCTGGTTAATCGTTGGCATGTCAAAAATTCCGAAAAATTAAGGTGAGCGTATCGTTTCTAAAACAAGCGGGACGGCATGCGCCGTCCCGGGCTACAGTCCTGCGCTTCCCGGCACACGTATGGCCGGAAAAAGACGCGTGATTCTAGGGGAGAGCCACCCCCCTGTCAAGCCACTTCCTGATTCTCTGCGGGGTTTGCGTCCTCGCCGATGATCAGATGCCCGGCACCCAAGTCCTCCCCGGCAGCCTGGCGGCGACGGGTGTTGTGGTAGGCCAGACCGCTGCCCGCCGGGATCAGGCGACCGACGATCACGTTTTCCTTCAGGCCGCGCAGTTCGTCCCGCTTGCCCATGATGGCCGCTTCGGTCAGCACGCGCGTGGTTTCCTGGAAGGATGCCGCGGAAATGAAGGAATCGGTCGACAGCGACGCCTTGGTGATGCCCAGCAAAATGGGGTCGTAGACGGCGGGCTGCTTGCCGGCGGCTTCCATTTCGTCGTTGATCTGCAGCACTTCCGAGCGCTCGACGCCTTCGCCGGGGATGAGGCCGGTGTCACCCGGATCCACCACCGTGACGCGGCGCAGCATCTGCCGCACGATGACTTCGATGTGCTTGTCGTTGATCTTCACGCCCTGCAGACGGTACACGTCCTGCACTTCGTCGGTGATGTAGCGCGCCAGTGCCTCGACGCCCTGCAGGCGCAGGATGTCATGCGGGTCGACCGGACCGTCGACGATCATTTCGCCCTTCTGGACGATCTGGCCGTCGTGTGCGGTGACGTGCTTTTCCTTGGTGATCAGGTACTCGTGCGCGACGCCGTCGAGGTCGGTGATGACCAGACGCTGCTTGCCCTTGGTGTCCTTGCCGAACGACACCGTACCCGTAACTTCTGCCAACACGCCGGCATCTTTCGGGGAACGTGCTTCGAACAGCTCGGCCACACGCGGCAGACCACCGGTAATGTCGCGGGTCTTCGAGGTTTCCTGCGGAATCCGTGCGATCACGTCGCCCACCGCCACGTCCTGGCTGTCCTTCACCGTGATGATGGAGCCGATCTGGAAGGTGATGTTGACCAGCGTATCGGTCCCCGCCAGCTTGAGCTCGTTGCCAGCCTCGTCCAGCAGCTTGACCTGCGGACGCAGGCCCTTGCCGGCGCTGCTGGCCTTGCGCTTGGGATCGATGACCACCAGCGTCGACAGGCCGGTGACGTCGTCGAGCTGCTTGGCCACGGTGACGCCCTCCTCGATGTTCTCGAAGCGGATGCGGCCGGCGTACTCGGTGATGATCGGGCGGGTGTGCGGATCCCAGGTTGCCAGCACAGCGCCGGCCTTGATCTTGGCGCCATCGGTGACCATCAGGGTCGCGCCGTACGGCACTTTCTGACGCTCGCGCTCGCGGCCGGCATCGTCGGCAATGATGATTTCGCCGCTGCGCGAAATCGCCACCAGCTCCTTGCGGGCGTTGGTCACGTAGCGCATGGTGGCGGTGTACTGCACGGTGCCGTTGGACTTGGCCTCGAGCTGGCTCGCTGCTGCGGCACGCGAGGCCGCACCGCCGATGTGGAAGGTCCGCATGGTGAGCTGGGTGCCCGGCTCGCCGATCGACTGCGCGGCGATCACGCCGACGGCTTCGCCGACGTTGACCATGTAGCCGCGGCCGAGGTCGCGGCCGTAGCACTTGCCGCACAGGCCATAGCGCGTCTCGCAGGTCAGCGGGGTGCGCACCTTGACTTCGTCGATGCCCAGCGACTCGATGGTCTCGACCACGTCCTCGACCAGCAGCGTGCCGGCTTCGTACATGGTTTCCTGGGTTTCCGGGTTGATGATGTCGCTGGCTGCCACGCGACCAAGGATCCGCTCGCGCAGCGCTTCGACCACTTCGCCGCCTTCGACCAGCGCCTTCACCACCAGGCCGTTCTTGGTGCCGCAGTCGTCCTCGACCACGACCAGGTCCTGCGTGACGTCGACCAGGCGACGTGTCAGGTAACCCGAGTTCGCGGTTTTCAGCGCGGTGTCGGCCAGACCCTTACGGGCACCGTGGGTCGAGATGAAGTACTGAAGCATGTTCAGGCCTTCGCGGAAGTTCGCGGTGATCGGCGTCTCGATGATGGAGCCGTCCGGCTTCGCCATCAGGCCGCGCATGCCGGCCAGCTGACGAATCTGCGCGGCGGAACCGCGGGCGCCCGAGTCGGCCATCATGTAAATCGCGTTGAACGACTCCTGGGTGACTTCCTTGCCGTGGCGGTCGATGACTTTCTCGCCGCCCAGCTGGCCCATCATCGCCTTGGCGACCGCATCACCGGCGCGACCCCAGATGTCGACCACCTTGTTGTAGCGCTCGCCCTGGGTCACCAGACCCGAGGTGTACTGCGATTCGATTTCTTTCACCTCGGCTTCGGCCGCGCCCAGGATCTGCCCCTTTTCTTTCGGAATCAGCATGTCCTTGATGGCAATCGACATGCCGGCGCGGGTCGCGAAGGTGAAGCCGGTATACATCAGCTTGTCGGCGAAAATCACCGTCTCGCGCAGCCCGCAGCGACGGAAGCTGGCGTTGATCAGCTTGGAGATTTCCTTCTTCTTCAGCGCCTTGTCGACGAAGCTGAACGGCAGCCCCGGCGGCAGGATTTCGGACAACAGCGCACGGCCCAGCGTGGTTTCCACCCGCTTGACGGTCTCGACGCGGTTCTTGTCCGCGTCCAGCGTCACTTCCTTGATCCGCACCGTGACGCGGGCGTGCAGTTCCGCCTCGTGGTTGTCATAGGCGCGACGCGCTTCGGCGACGTCGGCAAACAGCATGCCTTCGCCCTTGGCGTTGATCTTCTCGCGCGACATGTAATACAGGCCCAGCACGATATCCTGCGACGGCACGATGATCGGCTCGCCGTTGGCGGGCGACAGCACGTTGTTCGACGCCAGCATCAGGGTGCGCGCTTCAGTCTGCGCTTCCAGCGACAGCGGCACGTGGACGGCCATCTGGTCGCCGTCGAAGTCGGCGTTGAA
>CAZUVC010000063.1:0-4428 GCA_964623745.1 uncultured Thiobacillus sp.
CGGCATCTTCCTCAGTCCGCTGGTGCTGCTTTTGGGCTGGGCCAGCACGCGCGTGACCTCGGGCGTCGCGGCGGCCTTCATCCTGCTGAATTCGATCGCAGGTCTGGCCGGTTTTCTGGGGCGGGGCGCGCTGCCGCAAACCGAAGCCCTGCCGTTGTGGGCGCTGGCGGTGGCGGCGGGCGGCTGGCTCGGCGCCGCAATCGGCAGCCGCCGCATCCCGCCGGCCTGGATCCGCAAAGCGCTCGCGCTGGTGCTGGCGATTGCCGGCAGCAAGCTCGCCTTTCTATGAAAGTCTTCGGCATCGCAGGCTACAGCGGCAGCGGCAAGACCACGCTGATCGAACGCGTGCTGCCGTTGCTGATCGCGCGTGGGCTTCGGGTGGCGGTGATCAAGCACACCCACCACGACTTCGACATCGACCGTCCCGGCAAGGACAGCTGGCGTGCGCGTGAGGCGGGCGCGACGGCGGTGCTGCTGGCGTCCGACCATCGCACGGCGCTGCTGACCGAGCACCGCGATGCGCCGCCGGAATTGAGCGCGCTCCTGGCCCAGCTGCCGCCGTGCGACCTGGTGCTGGTCGAAGGCTACAAGCGCTGTGCCATCCCCAAGCTGGAAGTGCACCGCGCCGAAACCGGCAAGCCCTGGCTGTTCCCGGATGATCCGTCTATTCTGGCAGTGGCGTCCGACGTCGAGCCGCCGCAGCCGATTCCCCGCATCGACCTCGATGCGCTTTCCCAACTCACGGACTTTATCGTCGACCATGCTCACCGCCAGCCAACTGCTTGATGCCCTGCTCGAACGCGCCCGCGGCGCGACGGCAAGCGAAACCGTGTCGGTCACCGATGCGCTCGGACGCGTGCTTGCCGCGCCGCAGACGTCCGCCCTTACCGTGCCGCCGCTCGACAACAGTGCGATGGATGGCTACGCCGTGCGGGTGGCCGACGTGGCGGTGGCCGGCGTGCGCCTGCCGGTGTCGCAGCGCATCCAGGCCGGCGCTGTGGGCACGCCGCTGCAAGCCGGCACCGCCGCCCGCATCTTCACCGGCGCGCCGGTGCCGTCGGGTGCCGATGCGGTCTTGATGCAGGAATACTGCGGTCTCGAAGGCGACGAGGTCGTGATCCACGCGCAGCCGCACCCCGGCGAGAACATCCGCCGCGCCGGAGAAGACATCCAGGCCGGCGCGCAGATCCTCGCCGCCGGCACCCGCATCGGCGCAGCGGAGATGGGACTGGCGGCCTCGGTCGGGCTGGCCGAATTGCCGGTATACAAGAAACTCAAGGTCGCCTGCTTCTTCACCGGCGACGAACTGGTGACGCCGGGCGCGCCGCTCGCGCCCGGCCAGATCTACAATTCCAACCGCTACACGCTGACCGGGCTGGTCAACGCCCTGGGCTGCGAGCTGATCGATCTGGGTATCGTGCCGGATACGCTCGAAGCCACCGAGTCCGCGCTGCTGCGCGCCGCCAGTCTGGCCGATGTCATCGTGACCAGCGGCGGCGTGTCGGTGGGCGAGGCGGATTATGTGAAGGCGGCCGTCGAGAAACTCGGCCGCGTCGAGATGTGGAAGGTCGCGATGAAACCCGGCAAGCCGCTCGTCTACGGGCGCGTGAAGAAGGCCGACTTCATCGGGCTGCCCGGTAACCCGGTATCGGCCTTCGTCACCTTCTGCCTGTTCGTACGGCCCTTCCTGCTGAAGCGCATGGGCGCGGCCAACGTGCTCTACCGCGCGTTCGCCGTGCAGGCGGATTTCACCTGGAAGAAACCCGGCGCGCGGCGCGAATTCCTGCGCGCGCAGTTGCAGGCCAACGGCAAGCTGGCGCTGTTCCCGAACCAGAGTTCGGGGGTGCTGACCTCGTGTGCCTGGGCCGACGGCCTGGTCGATCTCGAAATCGGCCAGACCATCCAGCCGGGCGACTGGGTGCGCTTCATTCCTTTCTCCGAATTGCTGTCATGAAGCTGCGCGTTTTGTATTTCGCCCGTTTGCGCGAGCGCTTCGGCGTGGGCGAGGAAACCGTGGGCTTTACCGGTACGACCGTCGCCGATCTGCTCGCTACATTGCAGGCGCGCGGTGGCGCGTGGGCGGAAGAGCTGGCGGCGGGGCGCGCGTTCCGGGTCGCAGTCAACCAAGACATCGTCGCGCTCGACGCGGCCCTGCTGGACGGCGCCGAAGTCGCAATCTTTCCGCCGGTGACTGGGGGCTAGCGCGATGAAAATCCTCGTCCAGTCCGAAACCTTCGATCTCGGCGCCGAAGTCGACGCGATGCGTGCCGGCCGTACCGACATCGGCGCCATCGCCAGCTTCATAGGCCTCGCGCGCGACATGAACGTCGGTAGCGGGGTGGCGGCGATGACGCTGGAGCACTATCCGGGCATGACCGAGAAGGCGCTTGCCCGGCTGGTCGACGACGCCAACGCACGCTGGGCCTTGCTCGATGTCACCGTGATCCACCGCATCGGCCGCCTGCTGCCGGGCGACCCCATCGTGCTGGTGGCGGTGGCGAGCCTGCACCGCGGCGAAGCCTTCGCCGCCTGCGAATTCATCATGGATTTCCTCAAGACCCAGGCGCCGTTCTGGAAGAAGGAAGAGACCGCGGACGGCGCGCGCTGGGTCGAAGCGCGCGCGAGCGACGACGCGGCGGCAGCGCGCTGGGACGCACCCTGATTCAGCGCTTGCTGCTGTCCGGCAGCGCACACGCTTCAGTCTCCCGTCGCCATAGCCGGCGCACTTTCAGAAACCCGCGGTAGCCCCAGTCCAGTCCGTGCACGACCCCCGGCAGCGCAGCCACGCGGCCCACGAGGCGAAACGCCGGCATCGCCTGCCACAGCGCGGCGAACGCACGCGCGCCTGACACCAGCTGGCCATCCGGCTTGCGTGCGTGCAGGCGGGCCGTGGCTGCCGCGCGGCTCAAATCCGTTCCCAGATCCGCATCGGTGCAGTGCGCCAGGTTGACCCAGTGGACGCGTCCGGCGCCGCGCCGGCGCTGGTAGAAGCCGATCTCGCGCGTGCAGACCGGGCAGCCGCCGTCGTAATACACGGTGAGCAGGGGCGGGATTTCTGTATTCATGAGGAATGTGGCACACGGACGAAGATGCCTGTTCGAGTCGTCGGAACGGGATTGGGTTCATTCGCAACGCGCTTGACAATGGTTCTAGCACGAACTATATTTAGTTCGCGTTAGAACCAAATGAGAACGTGATGAGCCAGCCAGCAGACTTCCTGCCGACCATGCAAGCCCTGGTGCAGTGCTACCAGGCGTTTGAAGCCTGTTCCGCCCCGCATATCCGCGCGCTGGGGCTGACGCCGCCGCAGTTCGACATCATTGCCACGCTCGGCAACACGCCGGGCATGACCGCGACCGAACTGGGCGAGAAGACGCTGATCACCAAGGGCACGCTGACCGGCGTGGTCGATCGCCTGGCCGACCGCGGCTGGGTCGAGCGCGTTGCGCATGGCAGCGACCGCCGCTGCCAGATCATTCGCCTGACGAAATCCGGCACGGCGCTGTTTGCCAGGGCGTTTCCCGCGCATATGGCGCATCTGGAAACGTGTTTTGCCGGGACGAGCGCGGCCGAACACAAGCGCTGGCAAGCCGCATTGCGTACGCTGGAACAGACTTTCAGAAAGGAGCAGGCATGAGTGGCGCGCGTTATTCGAGCCTGGCGGTGCTGCTGCACTGGCTGGTGGCCTTGCTGATCTTTGCCGGATTTCCACTTGGCCTTTACATGGTCGACCTGCCGCTGTCACCCGACAAGCTGAAGCTCTATAGCTACCACAAGTGGATCGGCATCACGGTGCTGATGCTGGCGGCCATCCGGCTGAGCTGGCGGCTGACGCACACGCCGCCGCCGCTTCCCGCCGGCATTGCGGTCTGGCAGCGGCGCGCGAGCACGGTCGTGCACGCTCTTTTATATGTGCTGATCCTCGCGATCCCGCTGTCGGGCTGGCTGATGAGTTCGGCCAAGGGCTTCCAGACCGTGTGGTTCGGCGTGCTGCCGTTGCCTGATCTGATCGACAAGAATCGCGAGCTGGGCGACCTGCTTGGCGGGGTGCACAAGGCGCTGAACTTTAGCTTGCTGGGTCTGGTCATCCTGCACGTGGGCGCGGCACTCAAGCACCATTTCATCGAACGCCAGCCCTTCCTGCAACGTATGGGCTGGCACAGAAAGGAGCGCACATGAAATTGAACGCATTGATCGTGCTGGCTGCACTGGTCGCCCCGTCGGCGCACGCGGTGGAATACCGCACGGTGTTGCCGAAGCAGAGCGCGGTCCAGTTCGAATTCCGCCAGATGGGTGTGCCGGTCAAGGGGCACTTCAAGCGCTTTGCCACCGACCTGGCATTCGATCCGGCCAAGCCTGAAGCCGCCCGCGCGAAAATCGAGATCGACCTTGCCAGTATCGACGCCGGGTCGTCCGAAGCCGACGAGG
>CAZUVC010000064.1:0-3275 GCA_964623745.1 uncultured Thiobacillus sp.
CGCAGATTATGTATGGGAGGTTAGGCATCGAGTGGGCGATCAACTATGGATATATTCAGATGAGTATGCAAGAACAAGAGGGGGGCCGGGTCATGGTCATCTTGAAATTGCAATTTATCCTGATGGGCATGTTTTACCGGGGTGGAAGGGAATAGCAAATCCGAAAGCGGTAATTCTAAAAGGGGATCGGGCTATACGCTAAACACCTGACCCACGTTACGATTTGAGTTGGGGAGACCAACCCTTATTCAAACAAATGCAATAAGCAAGATGCAAAACAAAAATAAAAAAACAAACACGCCATGGAAAATAAACCAACAAATGGAAACCAACAGGTGGGGTGGTTTCTAGTGCCAAGCGCACCACTGCTTAATAATAGCGGACCGGCAGGCGGCCTATCTGCTGCTGTTCCGCGCGGCGGCATCGAACGACGCTTTGAAAGCGATCCGCGAATGCACGCACAAGGGCTGGGCACTGGGGAGCGAGCGGTTCAAGGAGGAGATTGAGCGCCTGACGCAGCGGCGCACGGTTTCGAAGGGGGTGGGGCGACCGCGGAAGGAAGTCGGCGGCTAGGCCTTTTGCCACTTGGATTTCGTCACGTGCCGCTGTCCACGGCGATTGATGCGGCGCTCTGCGCGGGCCAGTGTTCGTTTTTTTCGGCGGACCGGGTCATACGCAGAAAGGCGGCGAGTTCCTCCACCCAGCGTAGTTTGTCCTCGGCCGGCAGCGCGCGAAAAGCATGCAGACGCGCATCGCTGAGGCAGTAGGTCCGGTCGCCGGGGTCGAAAGCCATGCTCACGATTCCTTCAATCGCTTGAGATGTTCGATGTCGGCAAGATCGATCGGGCGGCCGACGGCCTGCTTCATGGAAATCAGGTCGTCGATGGAGGCAACCACCACCGGGACATTGCCTGCTTGAAACCGCACGGCCCGGCTGCGCATGTCTTTGTAGTCGACCGGAGGGTAAAGCAGTACATCCAGCGTGACCCCGGCCAGGCCGGGGGCGCGCAATGCAAAGGCTTCGAGATTACGTTCGCGATGCCATTGGGCCAATTGGTCGAGATCGGACAAAGCGTCCAGCGGGACCGGCAGCACAGGTGTCATGCCCAGTTCGCGCGCTGTGCCCACCAGCGAGGCGAGGTTGTCGGACGTCATCGCTACGGTCACGTCAATGTCCATTGTTGCCCGCTCGATTCCATGCAGGGCAATCGCCAGACCGCCAATCAATACGTAATCGACCTTGCGGTTGAGCGCGGCAAATAGATCCAGGTAGAACATGGGGGCATTCTACTGGAAGGGAAACGGGGAACGGGATTCTGCGTGTCGCAGATTCGAAATGCGTTACGGTGCAAACCGCACCAGTTCCGATTCGAAAGCCGAGGCCTCCAGGCCATCGTAGGTCTCCCGACTGAACAGCGTCACCGCGCCTGCCATTTCGCTCCAGCCGTAGCCGCGGCTCTGCGCATTCAACTTGCCGCTGTCCTGCGGGACGCGGGCGACGAGGTGCAGGCAGTCCTTGCTGTAGATCAGGTTGTAGGGGGTGTTCTGCGTGTGCAGGCGATCGATCTCGATCCAGGCGTCAGCGGGTTCGGTAAAGCGTCGGCAGGGTAGGGGATATGCGGCGCTGCCGCCATTGTGGGCGAAGCGCGGGTCCTGCACCGGCAGCGGATCGGTCTGCACGAAGCTCTGAAAATGCAGGTGGTTGACCGAGGCGCCGGCGCCAAAGCTGTTGTAGCCGAGGCAGAGGCCGCGCATGCCGGCGTGTGCGCACAGGTGCCAGGCCCAGCCGTGCAGTTCGGGGCTCAGCATTTGCGGCAGCTCGCGCAGGGGTTCGGGTACCAAGAGGCCGTGCAGGCGGGCGAAGGGAAACTTGTTGTACAGTAGGCGCGCCGGCTTGCCGGCGAGCGCGTCCTCCCACAGCACCTCCTTGGCGAGGAAGGATTTGTTGAAATGGAAGCCGGCGGGGTCGAAGGGGTGCAGCAGGCCTTCGAATGTCTGGCCGCTGATGCGCGGCGGACGCAGCGCGCGGAGGGGATTGAACATCAGTTCCCAGGGGCCGGCGCGGCGGTTTTCCAGCGGCGCCAGGTGCTCAAGGCCGATGGCGAGCAGCTTCTGAAAAACGAGCACGTCGTCGTCCGGCTCGTCGAGCGTGTGGCCGGCCCTGAGCGCGGCCGTGATGCGCTCGGCCAGCTCGGCATGGCGCGCCGTCAGGGCAGGCGCGAGCTGCGCCCACAGCCGGGCATCGTAGGCGGCATTGGCCAGCACCAGGATGTAGACGCCGAGGCTGCGATGGGTATGCAGCATGGCGGCGAGCCCGTCGGCAAAGCGCTGTTGCAGTGCAGCGTGTGAGGTGAACGGAGGCATGCGGCGGGCCACGACGGTGAAGAATTCCGTATGGTGCCACCCCGCCGCTACGGCGGGCATTCAGGTTTTTTGGGCCGCGTGCGGCGTTGTTTATAGCTCGCCGTTGGCGCCGGCGCGCATTACGCTGTCCATCTTTTCACGGATCGACAGGAAACCGCTGCGCAGTTCCGGCGTCATGCCGAGCTGCTTGCCGGCGAGGTTGAGCCAGGTGATGTCCCAGTCCAGCATCAGCACCCAGATGTTCTTGTCGGCGTCTTCCATCACGGCGATGCGGCAGGGAAAGAACACGATCATCTCGGGCAGGACTTTCAGCAGCTCGCGGCCGATGGCGATGTCGCAGAAGCTGAGGATTTCGACGCGCGGCGCGTCCATGTCGCCGAGCACGGCCTGGAAATCCCGCCACATGGCATTGTTGCCGACGAACTTGAGGTTGACCTTGTTGGCACGCAGCATCATCGACTGCACCACGTCGTCGAAGCTGAGCCCGGCCTTCGCCTGGTACTTGATCGCGAAATGGTTCATCGCCTCGCGCGCGTCGACCTGCATCATGTTGCCGACCACCGGCATGGTCATCTGCAGCCAGCGCTGCCTTTCCTCGGGCGAGAGGACGCGGCTCATCTGGTAGTCGCGGTAGGGTGGCGGCATGCCCTGCTGGACGAGCACGGGACCGTAGGGCGTCGGAGTGATGTCGAGCCAGCCCTGCATGGCGGCCGGCGTATCGGACGGGCCCGGCTGCGAATCGGACGCGAAGGCCGGCTGAGCAAGGCTGCAGCAGGCGAGGACGGACAAGAGCATGCGCATCATGGCGTGTCTCCGGGTTGAATTGTTTTTATCCTAGCAGGCCGTCAGCCGTCAATGCGCCGAGCATGCGCGCATGCGTGCATCCAGCGCCGCCACTTCGGCTGCGGCGG
>CAZUVC010000065.1:0-3083 GCA_964623745.1 uncultured Thiobacillus sp.
GGTCCACTTCGATGGCGACTTTACGTCCGGGTTTCAGCTTCAATGGTTCGAGGTTTGGAACAGCATCACTACCGCTGGTGCCAGTATCCGACTGAGCCCCGATTACGAGGTGGACGACACCCTTCCCGTGGACTCCGACCCCGGCTTGCCGGAGTACGAGCCGACTGTCGGCGCGCTGATCGGAAACAAGACCAGCAGCCACCCGACTATCCGCGTCGATCTCGCAGCACGAAAGCTGCTCGTGCCGGGGAAGACCTATGTGTTGGAGGCCGACATTGTGATCGCGGGTTCACTCAATTTCCTCGAAACATGGATCGGAACATACAGCAACGCCACCAGATACCGACCGTTCACGGTAAGCCTACGGGGAGGGCCGTCTTTCTGGTTTGAGGCTCGGGTCGTAGATCCGGCGCTATGTCCGACCATAGATACAGACCGCAAGTAGAGATCCTTTCTGTCACCGATACCGGTCGCCGTCGGCGCTGGACGGATGAGGAAAAGGTGCGGATCGTGGAAGAGAGCCTTGGCGGTCGCGGCCGTGTCGCCGAGACAGCCCGGCGTCATGATATCGGTCGCACCCTTCTGGTGCGCTGGCGTCGCGAATACCGCGAAGGCAGGCTCGTCACGGCCGACGAAGCGCGCCCACGATTCACATCGCTGGCCCTTGCCGCGTCCGATGCGCCCGAGGGCCCCGATGCGCCGTTGGCCCCGACGCCTGCGACAGCTCAGCTCGAGATGGCCGAAATCACCCTGGTGAATGGCCGCCGCCTGTCCGTGGCCGTCACGATTGACCCGGTGGTGCTGGGGCGCCTTGTGCAGGCATTGGATCCGTCATGATCGCTTTCCCGGCGGGGGTGCGCGTGTGGATCGCGGGCGGCGTCACCGATATGCGCTGCGGGATGAACAGCCTGGCGTTGAAGGTTCAGGAGGGTCTCGGGCGCGACCCGCATGCCGGCGAGATCTTCTGCTTCCGCGGGCGCCGGGGCGATCTCGTGAAACTGCTCTGGCATGATGGCGTCGGCATGTCGCTCTATGCAAAGCGGCTCGAGGCGGGGAAGTTCATCTGGCCGGTGAGCCAGTCCGGACAGGCTGTTGCTATCTCTGCGGCCCAGATGGGTTATCTGCTGGAGGGGATTGACTGGCGCAACCCGCGCTGGACGCAACGTCCTGCGAAGGTTGGATAAATCGCCCTTATAGCCATTGTTTTGCTGGGCTTTGGCCCTCTGCCATGGTAGACGTTTGCCATGTCAGAGGGCCGCTCCGAACTCGAAGAATTGCGCGCCGCGCTCGCCGCCTCCGAGCGGCGCGCGGCGGCTGCCGAGGGGCGTGCGGCCACGGCCGAAGCCGATCTGGCACGGGCGCGTGCGGTGGTCTCAACCTCGGAGGCGATGATCGCAGGCCTCAAGCTCGAGATCGCGCTGCTCAAGCGCGACAAGTATGGCCGCAGCGCGGAACGCAGCGTCAAGTTGCTCGACCAGCTGGAATTGCAGCTTGAAGAGCTGGTTGCAGATGCCGCCGAGGACCGGGTGCAGGCCGAACGGAAGACGACCAAGGTCGGCGCCTTCGAGCGGCGCCAGCCGGTGAAGAAAGCCTTCCCCGAACATCTGCCGCGCGAGCGCGTGGTGGTCGAGGCGCCCAGAACCTGTTCATGCTGCGGCTCCGATCGCATCGTGAAAATGGGCGAGGACGTCACCGAGACCCTCGAGGTCATCCCCCGCCAGTGGAAGGTGATCCAGACGGTCCGGGAGAAGTTCACCTGCCGGGCCTGCGAGAAGATCAGCCAGCCCCCGGCGCCCTTCCACCCGATCCCGCGGGGGTGGGCAGGCCCCAGCCTGCTGGCGATGATCGTCTTTGAAAAATACGGCCAGCATCAGCCCCTCAACCGTCAGGCTGAACGCTATGCCCGCGAGGGCGTGGACCTCAGCCTCTCCACGCTCGCCGACCAGGTCGGCGCGGTGGCCGAGTTGCTGAAGCCGCTGAATAGCCTGATCGAGGCACATGTCTTCGCCGCGGCCCGGCTGCACGGTGACGACACGACCGTGCCGCTCCTGGCCCGCGGGGGCACGAAGACGGCGCGGCTCTGGACCTATGTGCGCGATGATCGACCCTTCGACGGGACCGCGCCGCCAGCGGTCGTGTTCCGCTTCTCCCGCGATCGTGCGGGCGGGCACCCGACAGAACATCTGGCAGGCTGGCAAGGCATCCTTCAGGCCGACGCCTATGCCGGGTACAACCAGCTCTACGACGCTACCCGACAGCCCGGGCCGGTGAACTTGGCGCTGTGTTGGTCGCACGCGCGGCGCAAGTTCTTCGAGCTCGCCGACGTACAGACCAACATCCGCAAGGGCAAGTCGCCCAAGGAGATCTCTCCCATCGCCGTCGAGGCGGTGAAGCGCATCGACGCGCTGTTTGAGATCGAGCGCATGGTCAACGGCCAGTCTCCAGAGGCGCGGCTGGCGATGCGGCAGCGCCAATCGGCCCCGCTGGTCGCGGACCTCGAGCACTGGCTTCGCGGCGAGCGCGCGCTCCTGTCGAAGCATGCCAAGGTGGCCAAGGCCATCGACTACCTGCTGTCGCCGGCCCACTGGCCGGGCTTCACCCGGTTCCTTGAGGACGCGCGGATCTGCCTCTCGAACAATGCCGCCGAACGCTCCCTGCGCGGGGTGGCACTTGGCCGGAAGGCCTGGCTCTTCGCGGGCTCCGAGCGTGGCGGGCAACGCGCCGCCGCCATCTACACGCTGATCGGCACGGCAAAGCTCAACGACATCGACCCGCAGCTCTGGCTCGCCGATGCCATCGCCCGCATCTCCGACATGCCGGTCTCACGCCTGCACGAACTGCTCCCGTGGAACTGGAAACCGGCAGACAAAACGGAAAGTACCATCAAGGCCGCATAGCCACGGTACTCACCGTAGGCTTACGATCCTGCACCGCATGTGGAAGGATGACACCGACTTCCGCTTCGAAATCTGCGGGCTTCATGCCGGCTGAAAATACAGGTTCCAGAATGCTGCCCGGCTGATCGCGAGCCTTCGAGGTCCCCACGGGACGCGGTTCCGGTGATGCCGTGCTCAGGACTGATG
>CAZUVC010000066.1:0-2756 GCA_964623745.1 uncultured Thiobacillus sp.
CGACCAGTCCGACGCGGCGGGTCGTCTTCATGAAGTCGGCGCAGGTGGGCGCGACAGAGGCCGGCAATAACTGGTTGGGATACACGATCCACGCGGCACCGGGGCCGTTTCTGCTGGTGCAGCCCTCGGTCGATATGGCGAAGCGCTTGTCGCAGCAGAAGATCGAGCCCCTGATCGAGGAAAGCCCGGTCCTGCGCGACCTGATACCGCCCAGCCGGTCGCGGGATTCGGGCAACACGGTGCTGTCGAAGAAGTTTCCCGGCGGCGTGCTGGTGCTGACCGGCGCCAACAGCGCGGTCGGGCTGCGGTCGATGGCCGCGCGCAACGTGTTTCTGGACGAGGTCGACAGCTATCCGGGGGACCTGGACGAGGAAGGCGACCCGGTCAGGCTGGCCGAGGCGCGCACGATCAGTTTCGGCCATCGGGCCAAGCTGTTTCTCGCCTCGACCCCGAAGCTGGCGGGGTTGAGCCGGATCGAGCGGGAGTGGGAGTTGTCGGACCAGCGGCGCTATCACGTCCCCTGCCCCCATTGCGGGGTGCTGCAATGGCTGAAGTTCGAGCGCCTGCGCTGGGACAAGGGCCGGCCCGAAAGCGCGGCCTATGTCTGCGAGGCCTGCGAAGAGTCGATCGAGGAGCGGCACAAGACCTGGTTCATGGATCCCGACAACGGGGCCTGCTGGATGCCGACGGCGCCCGACGACGTGCGCGAGGCCGCGGAGCGGGCCGGCGTGGCGGGGTTCCCCGGAGTTCGACAGTTAATCGAGTAAGTGATTGATATTTCAGACGCGCGAATTGCGTTTTTGTGACTACACGGGGGCGTCAGGCCGGTTTTGGCAGGCTTAGGGCATCAAAGAGTTCGAGTTGCTCCGGAGTTGTCTTGCTGGTGCCGTTGAAGGTCCGGCCGCCGATATGGGCGGTGTGCTTCTGGATGCGCGCGAGCAGGTCGAGGGTGGTTCGCGGGCTGGCGCTGTGGCCTCTTGCCTTGAGACGCATGCGCATGACCCGCCAGAGGACGAGAGCGAGAAAGCAGATCAGCGCATGCGCGCGGATGCGGTCGGGCAGGCGATGATGGACGGGCGCGATCTCGATGTCGGACTTGAGGACGCGGAAGCCGCGCTCGATGTCGGCCAACGCCTTGTAGCGCGCGACGGCGTCGGCGGCGGTGAGGTCCGGGGCGTTGGTGAGAAGCGCGAGCTTGCCGTCGAAGAGTTCGGCTTCGGCGATGGCTGTCTCGTCCACGCTCCAGCTGAAACGGTCGGCGGTGTAGTCGGCCTTGAGGAAGCGGGTCATCTCGGCCTCGGCGACGGCGCGGGTGAAGCGGCTGTAGGCGCCGCGGTCGGAGGCGCGGCGGCCGCGGGCGGTCTGGCCTTCATCCTGGGCGTCCAGCCTGGCGACCATCTTGTCGGCCATGTCCTCGAGTGCGGTGATGCGGGCGCGGCGGCGGGTGGATTGCTCTTCGGCGCGCAGGGGATCATGAGCGACGATCAGGCGATGGCCGGCGAAGGTGCTCTCAGTCAGCCCCGCCTCGTCGAAGGCGAGACCGCGGAAGGTCTCGACCAGTTCCGCATAGCGCCGGGCGGGCACGGCGAGGATGAACTCAAGCGTGCGTCCGCCTGCGGTCTGCTCGGCGACGGCCGTCAACTCGCCGATGTTCTCGAGACTCAGAAGGCCCCGGTCGGCCACCAGGATGACGCGCTGGATGGGGAAGCGTTGCAGGACGCTCGAGAGCATGCCCTGAAGGGTCTTCGTCTCGGCGACGTTGCCGGGATGGACCGTGTGCATGAGCGGCAAGCCATCTGCGGTCTGCACCACGCCGAGCACGAATTGCCGGGCGATGCCGCCGATCTCCTTGTTCATCCCGAAGGCGCGGATGTCGTCCTCGACCGCCCCCTCGCCGTGGATGCGCACGGTGGTCAGGTCATAGAAAACCACCGCCAGGTCGCGGTCGACCAGCGGCCGGATCTGCCGCGCCAGCGCCTCTTCGACAGCCCCGACATGATCCATGAGGGCATCCATCGCGCGCAGAAGCTGCTGGTGCGTCACGCTATCGGGCATCTTGGGCATTGCCACGGTTTCCAGCCAGCGCAGGCAGCCCAGCTTCGAGTCCGGTTCGCAAAGGCGGTTGAACACCATCGCCCGGATCAGCGCCTCGGCATCGAATTCCCGACGGGCGGACCGCAGGGCGCGGCTCAGGGCCTTGTGGAACCCCAACTCCCGCCAGAGTTCATGGAGGGCAAAGACATTTCCGTGTGCCAGGCCGGGCTCCTGGATGACCTCCGAGGCAGTATTCTCTGCGCGCCCGACTGCCCGGTTGAGGCCGTTGATCAGCGGGTCCAACTTTTCCGGGGCAAGCTTGTCGAGGCGCCCGAGATTGGCGATGACGCGCACGCGGACTTGGCCGCGGTCGTTGCGGAAGGACTCGACCAGTTGCAGATACTGGCGGCCACCGGTCTTGGTGATGCGCGTATACATCGTGTAGCGAAGATATCACCTCTTCGATCATACAATCAACGGCTAATATCGATTCCTCGTGTGACTACAGAAATTCCAGAAAACCACCCCATCGCCGCGCCTAAGTCATTGAAATTTCGTTAGCGGCCAAGCGCACGGAACTCAAAACCCGCCCGGAGGTGTCGAACTCCGGGATCCCCGGCCACGAGAACACTGTCTCGACGATGATCGCCCCGGATATCAGCGCACCGAACTCGAGGCCGATGATGGTGATGACGGACACCAGCGCATTGCGGAAAGCATGT
>CAZUVC010000067.1:0-250 GCA_964623745.1 uncultured Thiobacillus sp.
CAGCGTGGCGTAGCTCTCGCCGATGCGGTGCAGGAAATCGAAGTCCTCGGGTTGGGCGAGTTTCTGCGCCTCGGTGACGCTCTCGGCGAAGGCGTCCCAGGACATGACGGCCTCGATGGCGGCGAACGGATCGCGGCCAGCTTGCTTGGCTTCGATCAGGGCCTGGCCGATGCGCCCGAACAGCCGCACCTTGGCGTTGATCGCCTTGCCGGATGCCTGGAACTGCTGCTGATGCTTGTTCTTGGCGGCA
>CAZUVC010000067.1:260-2515 GCA_964623745.1 uncultured Thiobacillus sp.
ATTTCGTCGGTGACGGTGGCCATGCCCTCGATGGCGAGCGCCACCAGGGTCGCGGAGCGCCGTTGCGGCTCGAACTTGGCCAGGTCAGCGGGCGTCATCTGGCCGCCCTCGCGGGCGATCTTGAGCAGCCGGTTCTGGTGCACCGACCGTTCGATGCCGGAAGGCAGATCGAGCGCCTGCCACGCCTTGAGGCGTTCGATGTGTTCGAGCATGTGCCGCGAGTTCGGCTTGACCGGTGACTGGCGTAGCCAGGCCAGCCAGGTCGTCTTGCCGTTGTCCCGGCGCTTGAGCAAGTCGTCGAGACGGCGGCGATGTGCGTCCGACAGCGGTTCGGCCAAGGAATCGTAGATGCGCCGGTTGGCGCGGGTGATCGCCTCGGCGCTCGCCCGCTCGATAGCGTTGAGCGCGGGCAGAATGATCGACTGCCGCCGTAGATGTTCGACCAAGGCGCTGGCCAGCACAATACCCTTGTCGGTTTGCATGGCCAGCTCGGTCAGCGTGTGGACGGCCTGCCGGTAGTGGCTCATGGTGAAGGGCTGGAAGCCGAATACCGTTTGCAGTTCGACCAGATGCTCGCGCCGGGTCTGCTCCCGCTGCCCGTACTCGCCCCAGCTTTCAATGCCGACCTTGAGCTGGTCGGCGACCAGTTTCAGCAAGGGCGGAAACGGCGCCTCATCGACACCAAGAATGACGCCAGGAAAGCGCAGGTAGCAAAGCTGCACGGCGAAGCCCAGGCGGTTGGCCGGGCCGCGCCGCTGCCGGATGATGGCGAAGTCGGTATCGCTGAATGTGTAATGTCGGATCAGGTCGTCCTTGGTGTCCGGCAACGCCAACAGGCTTTCGCGCTCGGCGGCGGACAGGATCGATCGGCGGGGCATCGTCAGGCATCTTTCAGGTATTGGTACAGGGTTTCCCGACTGACGCCGAACTCACGGGCCAGCTTCGATTTCTGTTCGCCAGCCTCGGCGCGATGACGCAATTCGGAGGCGCGCTCAGGGGACAGTGCTTTCTTGCGTCCACGATACGCGCCCCGCTGCTTGGCCAACGCAATGCCCTCGCGTTGCCGCTCACGGATTAAGGCGCGCTCGAACTCGGCGAACGCGCCCATCACCGACAACATCAGATTCGCCATCGGCGAGTCCTCGCCGGTGAAGGTCAAGCACTCCTTGACGAATTCGATCCGTACCCCGCGCTTGGTGAGCGTCTGCACCATACGGCGTAGGTCATCGAGGTTGCGCGCCAGACGATCCATGCTATGCACCACCACCGTGTCGCCCTCGCGGGCGAAGGCCAGCAGGGCTTCCAGTTCTGGGCGCTGGATGTCCTTGCCCGATGCCTTGTCGGTGAACACCTTGTCCACCTGTGTCTGCTCAAGCTGGCGTTCCGGGTTCTGATCGAAGCTGCTGACCCGGACGTACCCGATCCGTTGTCCCTTCAAGATGCTCTCCCGTGCAAAATGTCAGAAAAGAATCTATGACCCTTTGTTGATCGTGTCAACAAATATCAAAACTCACTCTATCCTGACGGATTTCGGGAGCAATCATTGACGCCAGATTAGGGTATGCCTCAGTCTGACAGTGATGAGTCGCAGGCGTTCGGATCGGCATCGGTTTCGCTCCCGGTCTTGGCGCGCGCCTGGAAGCGCTGATAGCACTCCAGCCCGCAGAAGTGCTCGACGTATTCCGCGCCTTCCGGGGTGAAGGCGGCATCGAGCGGGATTTCCTTGCAGCACACGCAGCAACTGGTGGCAGTCGGATCATTTGCATTCATGGTGGCACCCCTCCATTGACTGACGAAGACGGCGAATGCCGCCGCCGGCATCGGCTTGGCGAACAGGAAGCCTTGTCCTGTGTCGCAGTCCGCTTGTCGCAACAAATCAAGACTCGCCGATGTTTCCACGCCTTCGGCCACTACTTCCATGCCAAGCCCATGCGCAAGCTGAATCACGGTGCGCACGATGGTCTGGTCGCGGTGGTCGTTGGCGAGTCCGGCGACAAACGATTGGTCGATCTTGAGCGTGCTGATGGGGCAGCATTTCAGGTGTTGCAGGCAGGAATAGCCGGTGCCGAAGTCGTCGGCGGCGAAGCGCACACCGATCTGTCGCAAAGCTTCCAGGGCGGGGAAGATCGCCGGATCACCGAACGCAACCGATTCGGTCAGCTCAATTTCAAGATACGCGGCGGGCGGCACTGTTGCAAAAAGTCGGTGGTGATAAACTTATCATCCCCTTTTGCTGATGGAGCTGCACATGAACC
>CAZUVC010000068.1:0-1695 GCA_964623745.1 uncultured Thiobacillus sp.
ACATCGACAGCAAGCATCTGTTTGCCGACCGCTACCTGATCAAGCTCGGCAACAAGGACCTCACCGGCGTCGATTTCAAATGGTTTCCCGCACCGATGCTGGGCGAGTTCACCTACCCCAAGGATCTGCTGGCGATCGAGCGGCGTGAATGGGGCAACTTCTACGGCCATCTGAAAGCGGTCAAGGAAGCCGGCGTTGTCGTGGCCGAAGGACCCGCGGCCTGGGACGAAGCGCAGAAACGGCTGGAACGTTCCAACGCGTTGTTCCGGGAAGCGCTGCGCATCGAGAAAGGCGACATCGGCAAGGTCAACTATGCGCTGGAAAAGATCCGGCTGCGCGAGCGCGGGCTGGAAATCGACAACACGCTGACCGAGGCTGCCAAGGCGCAATTCGCCCGCGAGCGTGAAGCGCGCGAAGCCGATTTTCTGGCCTTGCAGCAGAAGATGGACCAGATTCGCGTCGACATCGAGCGCGACAGCGTCAGCGTCGAAACCAGCGATGGCCAGATTGTCGACATTCCGCTGGCCAAGGTGGCCGACATGTACATGCCGAACGCGATGAGCGTGTGGCAGAAGATCGGCTTCTACGTCCACAAGTTCACCGAGTTCGTCAGCGATGACCCGCGCGAGGCCAACACCGAGGGCGGCATCTTCCCTGCGATCTTCGGCACGGTGATGATGGTGCTGCTGATGTCGGTGATGGTGACCCCGCTCGGCATCATGGCGGCGGTCTACATGCGCGAATACGCCAAGCCGGGCCCGGTCATCCGCGCGATCCGCATTTCGGTCAACAACCTCGCCGGCGTGCCTTCGATCGTCTACGGCGTGTTCGGTCTCGGCTTCTTCGTCTATGTGCTGGGCGGTTCGCTCGACGAACTGTTCTTCGCGGCAGCCCTGCCGGCGCCGACCTTCGGCAGCCCCGGCATTCTGTGGGCCTCGCTGACGCTGGCGATCCTGACCCTGCCGGTGGTGATCGTCGCCACTGAAGAGGGCCTGTCGCGGGTGCCGCGCACCATCCGCGAGGGCAGCCTCGCGCTCGGCGCGACCAAGGCCGAGACGCTGTGGCGCACGGTGCTGCCGATCGCCAGCCCGGCGATGATGACCGGCCTCATCCTGGCGATTGCGCGCGCCGCGGGCGAAGTGGCGCCACTGATGCTGGTCGGCGTGGTGAAGCTCGCGCCCAGCCTGCCGCTCGACGGCAACTTCCCCTTCCTGCATCTGGAGCGAAAGTTCATGCACCTGGGCTTCCACATCTACGACGTCGGCTTCCAGAGCCCAAACGTCGAGGCGGCGCGGCCGCTGGTGTACGCCACCGCGCTGCTGCTGGTGATCATCATCGTCGTGCTCAACCTGTTCGCGATCCGGCTGCGCAACCGCCTGCGCGAGAAAATGCGCGGCCTCGAAGGCGTTTGATCGCCCCTTACAAACGATAGACCCGAAGGATTTTTAAATGAGCGAAGCCAGCCCGAAAACCCACGCGATCAAACTCGCCGACCTGGGACGCATGCAGACCGAAGACACGGACGAAGTGGCGATCCACGTCGAGAATCTCGACCTCTACTACGGTGACGCGCAGGCACTGAAAAACGTCAGCATGAAGCTGCCGAAAAACCGCGTCACCGCCTTCATCGGCCCCAGCGGCTGCGGCAAGTCGACCCTGCTGCGCTGCTTCAACCGCATGAACGACCTGGTCGAC
>CAZUVC010000069.1:0-1124 GCA_964623745.1 uncultured Thiobacillus sp.
CAAAAACCCGGCCCTGTCGCTGGCGATGTCCCGCGCTTCGCCCGCCAGCATACGATTTCGGCCCGGAAGGAACCGGAAACTCCCTCGGGGTGGACCCCGGCCGGACCCTCGCTGGATACCGGGGTCCAGAAGGCCCTCGTCAACGCAAAGGGGAGAGCGAGCTTTCCAGCGCACTCTCCCCATCTTGCCTTCGGAATAGCATGGATCTGTTGCAGATGTCGAAAGGAAAAGTGTTGCAACACATTGGAGTCACTGCGCATTCAGCCGCGCAGCGATCTTGGTCAGCGCCAGCTGCCAGCGACGCCATGCCGTCGTGCGGTCGCACCCCAGCTCGCCGCTGATCTGCTTCCACGGCACCCGGGCCGCGCGGGACCAGACCAGCTTGCGCTCCGCCTCCTCGATCCAGAGCACCCAGTCGAAGGTCTGCTCGAGCCGGGTGATCGCGGCGGCCGAGGGCCAGACCCGCATCGGCTGCGGTTCCATCGCCGCGATCTCGCGGCTGGTCCGCACGATGTCGGGCCAGGTGTTGAAGTAGCCCTGCGCCTTCACCGGCGGCAGCTTGCGCAGGGTGCGGAACGCCTCCTCGAAATGATCGGCGACGCAGTCGGCGGTCCATTCGCGATCAGCCATGGCGCGCCTCCCTGTCGGAAGGGCGCGGGCCGTAGAGCTTCTCGCCGAGCTGGCGGACCAGTTCACGCTCGGGCCATGTGAGGCGGTCGTCATCGGCGGAGACCGCGAGGACGCCCTGTTCCTGCCAACCCTCGCGCTTGACCTGCTCGGGATCGCGGCGCCGACCGCCGTAGCCGTGGGGGTGCCATCTCATGCGACACCTCCCTTCGTCTCGATCGCCCAGAGCAGGATGGCGATGGCGTCGGCCTCGTTGTCGTCGGCCGGACTGAAGCCGCGGGCGCGGACGGCTGCGACCATGGCGGCCTTGTCGGCGTTGCCCTTGCCCGAGGCATGGCGCTTGATCGTGCCGACCGGGACGCCCTCGTATGGCACGCCGCGCAGCTCGGCCCATGCGGTCAGCGTGGCCATGAGCCCGCCGTAGATGTGGCTCGCGTCGGTGCCCGCGTGGCGGCGGACTTCCTCGAACCAGATCGCGGCGATGGGGCCGGACATCC
>CAZUVC010000069.1:1134-1685 GCA_964623745.1 uncultured Thiobacillus sp.
TCAGGGTGGCGAGGAAGCCGCCGTAGATGTGGGCGGCATCGGTCCCGGCGTGCCGACGCACCTCTTCGAAATGGACCGCGGAGATCCCGCGCGCTTGGGCTTCGATCTGGTCGAGCCAGGCCTTGAAGCGCAGGTAGCGCATGCCGCCGCCGTCGAAGCGGCCCGGGCGCAGCGAGATGGTGCCGCTGGTGATCAGGCCGTCATGGCCGCGGATCGCCCAGCCGGTTGAGGTGCCGAGGTCGAGGGCGAGAACACAGCGGTTGCGGGGGGTGTCGAGCGGCAGCGATTCAAACCTTGCGCCGTCGCAATTCGGGAGCAGAGTCGGCTGAGCCTTGATGGGTCTCATTTGCCGGTGGCCTGTGGTGGTGGAAGACGACGGCGGTCTGGTGCTTGGCGGTACGGGGCCGCCGTCGTCGGATCGGGAAGCACAACAGCCCGTCACGGCGGCGCGCGCGGCTGGCCCGGACGTATGGGAGGAGTGGCCAACCCTGTGGGGTGGCCCTCCCATACGTAGTATGGGGGTTTGACACCTAACTGTTCCGGGGAGGACA
>CAZUVC010000070.1:0-1587 GCA_964623745.1 uncultured Thiobacillus sp.
ATGCAGCTGCGCGTGGTGCCCAAGCTCACCTTCGTCTACGACCGCTCGGTCGAGCGCGGCATCGAGCTCAGCCAGCTGATCGAAACGGCCGTCGCCGAAGACGCCAAACATCCGAAAGACGAGTGAAGCCTGCCCGTCAGCCGATTGACGGCGTGCTGCTGCTGAACAAGCCGGTCGGCATCACCTCCAACGCCGCGCTGCAGAAAGCCAAGTGGCTGCTCAACGCCAAAAAAGCGGGCCACACCGGCACGCTCGACCCGTTCGCCGATGGTCTGTTGCCACTGTGTTTTGGCGAAGCCACCAAGTTTTCCGCCTACCTGCTCGAAGCCGACAAGCACTACCGCGCGGTGCTGCAGCTCGGCGTCACCACCACGACTGGCGATCCGGAAGGCGAGATCCTCGCCACCCGCGAGGTCCATGCCAGCTGCGCTGAGATCGAGGCTCTGCTGCCGCGCTTCAGCGGCGAAATCGAGCAGATCCCGCCGATGCATTCGGCACTCAAGCACCAGGGGCGCCCGCTCTACGAATACGCGCGCGCCGGCATCGAGATCGACCGACCGCCGCGCCAGGTGACGATACGCGCCCTGGAACTGATCGAATGCGATCCGCCACGCGTGGTGCTGGACGTGCAGTGCAGCGCCGGCACCTACATCCGCACGCTGGCGCAGGACATCGGCGCCGCGCTCGGCTGTGGCGCTCATCTCACCGCGTTGAAACGCACCGCGGCGGGCGGATTCAGCCTGGATCAGGCGCATACGCTGGCCGAACTGGAGGCGCTCGACGCCCCGCTGCGCCCCACCCTGCTGCTGCCTGCCGATTGCCTGGTGGCACACCTGCCCGCGCTTGCGCTCGATGCGGCCGGCGCTGCGGCGCTGTGCCAGGGCCGCAGCCTCGCGCATGCCACCGCACCGCCGGGGCTCAACCGGGTGTATGACGCATCCGGCGCCTTCATCGGCCTGGCCGACAGCGATGGCGCCAGCCTGACGCCGCGCCGGCTGGTGGCCACCCAGCAGGCTTGAGTTCAGGCCCCGAATTGGCGTAAAATTCGCGGTTTCCCCCGAACGTGTCCCGCTCAGCCGCAGGCCACGCGATTTAGAAGGAGTACACCATGGCTGTTACCGTCGCCCAAAAGGCAGAGATCGTCCAGACTTACCAACGCGCCGCCGCCGACACCGGCTCGCCCGAAGTGCAGGTTGCCCTGCTGACAGCACGCATCAACGACCTGACCGGCCACTTCAAGGCCAACATCAAGGATCACCATTCCCGCCGCGGCCTGCTGAAGATGGTGAGCCGCCGCCGCAAGCTGCTGGACTACCTGAAGCGCACCAACCTCGAAGGCTACAAAACCCTGATCGATCGCCTCGGTCTGCGCAAGTAAGCGCATCGAAATCGGTGAGCCGCTGTCGCATCATCGTCGAAAATCTGGCCCAGGGGCTGCGCCCCTGAGCTTTTTGCGCCCCGCCTGAAGCGGGGCGTTTTTGTTTGAAAGGAATTCGTGTGAGCGCCTTCAAGAAAACGTTTACCTTCGGCCGTCATCAGGTCACCCTGGAAACCGGCGTAATCGCCCGCCAGGCCTCCGGCGCCGTC
>CAZUVC010000071.1:0-302 GCA_964623745.1 uncultured Thiobacillus sp.
CAGGGTTCCTGTCTCCGAGTGAAAGACGAACGCGCCGAAGGTGAATTCCCGCGCTGCCACGGCGCAGTTTAGCACTCGACGCGAAGTTTCGGAACTTTTCGGATGCGTTTCAGGACACCGCATTGGCTGTGAGGCATCATCTTGAGGTCGTTCGCGTCAACCGCCGCTGGAGGTCTTCAACATGCCAAGACCCAGACCGCCCAATGCAGTCCGAGGTTCCGATCCTCCGCCGCGCCGATGGTTCGATCGAAACCGATGTCTATCTTGATCGGGCACGCCGCCTCAGGAACATCTGCCTGGCC
>CAZUVC010000071.1:312-1536 GCA_964623745.1 uncultured Thiobacillus sp.
CATGCGCTTCTGTCGCCGACGCCCGGCGCACCCGCTCCCCGATCAGGTTGCGCTGGATCAAGGATCGGCCAGCGGATCTGCGTAGGCTGCGCCTTTCAGATCAGGCACTTCTCGCCAGCGGCATGGCGTACCGCGCGAGTAATCCGAAAAGACGGTATGTCATCGCACACCTCAGGCACTTCCTCCCAACCGATGATCGTCGCCTCCACTTTCACCGCTGTCACGGAAATACACTCCACCCCGAGAAGATCTTGCCCGGCACAGGGCAAGTCAGTGCACAGGGCAAATCAGTGGCGAAAAGCGCCGTTGGAGGGGCATTGTTGCAGAAAGGCCCCCTGAGGCGTGACTGCCCCGTTCCCCACCGGCTTCAGGCGACGCGGACGATCTCGGCGGTGCCGAGGGCGTTGAAGCGGTTCATGATTGCGACGCGGATGTGGATTTCGGCGGTCTGACGGTCGGGGTCTCTCGCAGCGATGCGCTCGCCGAAGGACTTGAGACATCGCATCCTGGCTTCGGCTCGGCTGCGGGCGTGGTATCCGGTCCACCGTTTCCAGAACGCGCGGCCGTAGTGGCGCGTGGCGCGCAGGGTTTCGTTCCGTGCCCGCGCAGCTGGGCAATCCTCTTTCCACGGCCGGCCGTTCTTGCGGATCGGGATGATCGCCGTGCCGCCGCGTGCGATGATGGCGCTGTGGCATCGGCGGGTGTCGTAGGCGCCGTCTGCGGTCACGGTGCCGATGTCTTCGTCGTCCGGGATCTGCTCCAGAAGGTCAGGCAGCACGGGGCTGTCGCCTTCCCGGCTGGGGGTGAACTCGACGGCACGGATGTCGGATGGGGCGGTGTCTATGGCCAGATGGACCTTGCGCCATTGGCGCCGGCCCTGGACGCCGTGCTTGCGGGCCTGCCATTCGCCGTCGCCGAGGAACTTGATACCTGTGCTGTCCACCAGCAGGTTCAGCGGTCCGCCGGCACGGCGATACGGGATCTGCACCTTCAGGGTCTTTTGCCTGCGACACAGCGTGGAGTAGTCTGGAACAGGCCAGTTCAGCCCGGCCAGGCGCAGGAGGCTGGCGACCATCCCGGCAGTCTGCCGCGTTGCCATTGTCGCTCGGACCAATGGCGCTCCAATGGCAACCAACTTGAACAGCACCTTGATCGACAGGCAGAACTGAATCGCCGCATTCGAGAAGACCGGCCGGCGCCCAGGGCGGCCCTCATGCGGCGCGT